>NZ_CP180543.1:627789-1255578 GCF_047778025.1 Neptuniibacter sp. SY11_33 | reverse complement strand
TGATGTTCACGCGCATCAGGTACACGGCATGTTTATGCTGGCTGCACGCAAGGAAGAAAAGATCCTGCCCGGTGCCGTTATTAAGGAAGCCGTTGGCGAAAAAGTTGCGGTCATCGAGCATGAACAAGCGCGCAAGGTATATAAGAAAGAGCGCGACCAACTGAAAGATGAAGTTATTCTTGACCTATTACCTCGTGCCTTCAGTAAATTCCAGCAGACCACCGCTCTGATCAACCCAGCTTCAGGTTGGATTGCTGTTGATGCTTCTAGCCATAAACGCGCGGAAGAGCTACTAAGCCACCTTCGCGGTACTTTAGGCAGCCTGCCAATCACACTGCCTGATGTAAACCAATCACCGTCTGCCGTTATGTCTCATTGGTTAGAGCAACATGAAAGTATCCCACAAGGCTTTGAAGTATTAGATGAGTGTGAATTACGTGATAACGTCTTAGAAGGCGGCGTCATTCGCATCAAAGGCCAACAACTGGAAGACGAAGAGTTTGTCGCCCACCTAGAAGCAGGCAAGCGCGTCGTAAAACTGGCTCTAGAATGGGATGAACAGCTCAAGATTACTCTGCAGGAAGATCTGTCCATTAAACGCCTGAAGCTCAGTGAACAGCTACAGGAAAAAATGGCCGACGAAGCAGCTGAAGATGAGATCGCTCAATTCGATGCAGATATGGTTCAAATGGGCCTAGAGTTCAGCAAGCTATTCCCAGCCCTAATTGAAGCCTTTGGCGGCGAAGCACAACGCCCTTAATTGTCGGCTAACTGTCCAAGCTTAATTTATAACTCTACACAACGAGTGGTAAGGTTATAAATTAAGCTTTCATAGCTAATATGGGCAGACTAAATGGATTACGCACCAGAATACACAAAGCGCGAGAAGATAAAGCTCATAGCCCTTTTTATGGGTTTAGGTGCAGTTCTCATAGCCGCTGGCGAGCTTTGGCTATTCCCATCTCTCACCCGCCTGGCAGAACAGCCTCACTGTTACAGCCTGTTTGGCCTCAACGGGGCTGATTATCTTTGGCACCTTTTACTGATTGGACTGCCAATTTCGATCTTCCTAATCCTAGCCATCGCTATGCTCCCTATGGCGATCAAAGGGTTAATACAAGCCCAATTCCCACCTAAGGGCTACAAAGTATTTAAACCGACACCTATTCGTAAAGGAATGAAAGGGCAGCTAACGGCTGGCCTCCTCGTGCTCGTAATTACTTCTCCCCTGTTTATCGCAATATATGGAGCCAATCAGTTAGATAAGATGCCTGTAATAGAGGCCCCTCATGATTCCACAGAGCTTTGCTCCCATACTCAAAACAATACCTTCACTAATCATTAAGCCCCTATAAATTTAGCGTTTATATAGTTCTAAATAAGCATATTTACCAACACCAGAAACTGATTTAATAATCATTATCACTTGCATTATCAAAGTAAGGAATAGCATAACGATGAATATTAAAACTTTAAGCGCGGGCCTAGCCCTAGCAGTTTGCGCAAATTTGGCTAGCGCAGCTGATCATACAGTCATGATGAAAAACTCAAGTCCTGACGGCTCCATGGTTTTTGAACCTGCCGTTTTAAATGTAGAAGTAGGTGATACCGTTACATTCCAACCAACAGATCCAGGCCATAACTCGGAATCAATTAGTAACCTAATCCCTGCGGGTTCGACAGGCTGGAAAGGCAAGATGATGAAAGAAGTTTCTTTCACAGTCGATAAAGAAGGTGTGTACGTATACAAATGCCGTCCACACGCAATGATGGCGATGGTCGGCGTTGTGGTAGCAGGAAAACCAACAAATCTAGAAGAAGTAAAAACCAATGCGGCTGAGCTAAGTGCTACTTTTGTGATGAATAAAGAGCGCTTAACGAACTATCTAAACCAAATTAAATAAGCGCTTTTTAAAAAATAGTGGGGAGAACCAATAACACTCCCTACTATTCCGAATAATAATCCCCCACCGTAGTCAGCCCTAAGCTTGTCCATGCTTGCATACCACCTCGATAGTAATTCAACTTATCTTCAGGATATTCTAACTCCAGCAATGCCCAGATAAAGGTCGGCGTCTGTCCACACCAATAACCGTTACAAAACGCAGCAAGTGTTTTGGCCTGACTAAAATCCCAAACGCCATCATTTTTTATTGCCCCAAGCTCTTCCAACGTTTCCGAAATAGTTTCAGGGTCTTTGATAAGTGTATATGGAATATTGGTACTACCCGGTATAGTCAAACGGTAATGCCAGCCCTCGGTACGAGTATCAACAATTAAAATAGAGCTATCTGTTTGAGCTTGCTGCAGATACTCAATAAATTCTCTTTCTCCAATAGTCTCCACTTCATATGGCTCAAATGGAAACATGGCCTGCGGTGTGCCACGTGAGGTCGTGAGATACAGTTCATGGATAGTATTATCCGGCTCTTGGTTTCGCTTAATCTCAACAGTCTCCCCTTCATGCTCAACCATAAATGAGAAAAGCTCAGGGGTAATCATCACCCTACTACTCTGTTCAGCAGCGAGATGCGATGAAAACAAGAAAATCATCCATACCAGAATAGACCGCTTAAATTGACTAAACATCGTAAAACCTCAACCCTTATAAATCAGATACAAAAAAGGAGCCTTAGGCTCCTTAGTAATATCAATTTATCGCGGAAATAAATAGCGTGTTATTTCATATCCAACAACATATCGATCGAATATTTAGACGCATCGGCATCTAAGGATAGCTTCTCACATTCAACCAAAAACTTATTTTCACGCTCTTTACTATCGCTGTAACCAAACTCGTTACCATCTAAGCTTTGCAGTTGCAGCGTAGCTTTATGATAGAAAGCTAGAACAATCGCTGCCGTAGCATCACCTTCTTTCAGACGCTCTTCCCAACGATGGCGATGATTTTGAATCTTTAATGCCTGCTTTTTTAAGTTCCAGCCGTAACGGAGTTCATCAAAATACGGTTTTTTAGCCACTTGGGTAAAGATAATAATGGAGATAGCTAAACCAATCAGTACCCCAATTAGGTTCACCATCATATTCTCGCCTTCGGCATTCCCATAGTAATGACGTAATACGGCACTCAAACCTAAACCTATCACCGCAAAAATCAAACTAAAAACGATAGCTACCTTACGCTGCTTTTGCTTATAAACAACTTTATCAATTTCTCTAAGTTCCACGAATGTACCCTATAACACTAGTTAACCTGTAGATTACATTACAGGCGTAATATGAACCGAATTAACTTGCAGTCAAAATCTGCCAGTGTAGACTTATCGCCTCGATTTTAAAGGCCCTTTCTACCACAATCTGATGTATTCCGTAAAAGAGATTTTCTATAGCTTGCAAGGTGAAGGTGCGCAAAGTGGACGCGCATCAATTTTTTGTCGTTTTTCTGGCTGTAATCTCTGGTCAGGACGCGAGCAAGACCGTGAAAAAGCTATCTGCGATTTTTGCGATACTGACTTTGTCGGTACAGATGGGCAGAACGGTGGCAAGTTCTCGACCGCAGCTGAGCTATGCCAGTTTCTAAAAAGCTTCTGGCCAACTCAGAACAACGAGAAGCCTTACATCATATTCACTGGTGGTGAACCTGCGCTGCAACTCGACCAAACCTTGGTGGATGAATGCCACACGAACGGTTTTGAAATTGCCATCGAAACAAATGGTACGAAGCCCCTACCCGACAATATCGATTGGATTTGTGTTAGCCCTAAAGCCGATGCCGAAGTAATTATCACCCAAGGCGATGAGCTTAAATTGGTTTACCCACAACCTTTAGCGCAACCAAACCAGTTCGAAACACTTAGCTTTACTCACTTTTATCTACAGCCGATGGACGGCCCTGCACGCTCAATCTACACAAAAGAAGTGATCGACTATTGTTTAGCCCATCCACAATGGAAGCTAAGCTTACAGAACCATAAAGTGCTAGGCATAGACTAAACCCTCTAGCACTCCTTTATACCACTGTTCTAGCCTTACGGCTTAAGACAGGCCAGTTCCGCCAAATAATCAGCATAAATGCTGGGATATTCATCAAAACCCCGTAAATCAGCGCGCTGGCAGACATCTCATCATTTTGCAAAATGGCGGAGGTAATAATTAGCGCAACCGCTGCATTTTGTATACCGATTTCAATGGCATAGGTCAGCTTTTGCTCTGACGCTAAACCCATGAATTTCGCAATCAAATATCCACTTAGCATAGCCACTGTGACTAAACACAAGACTGCAGGCGCAACCTGAACAAGATAACTTGGCAGTGTTCCCAAATTCGCCTTCACAATGCCTATCACAACAATGATAAGGAAAAGACAGGCCAACGCTTTAGTAAATACTTCCAGCTTGCGACAAATATCTGGCCATTTATAGTGAACTAACGCCCCAAAAAAAACCGGTACTACTGCTATCAGTAATAATTTAACGACGGTCTCTATAACCGGTAGACTCACCGCTGTAGAATCCCCTAACCAATAACTGATCGCTAACATAGTAAAAACGGGCATAGTAAAAGGCGTAATTAAACCCGATATTGCCGTTATACATACAGAGAGAACCGTATCACCCTTACATAGATATGTGATCATATTTGAAGTGGCTCCGCCTGGTGCAAAACTCAAAACCAAAATACCTACCGCCAATACAGCAGGCACTTGAAACAGACTCACAACCAAAAGTGCTAAAGCAGGCAGAAACAACAGCTGAGTGATAACGGCAACGCCAACAATAACAGGCCGCTGCCAGAGTAGAGAAAAGGCTTTGAGATGTAACGACATCCCTACACCAAACATTATTGAAAATAGAGCAACAGGTAATAATATCTGGCCTATTCCACTTGATCCCATTTACTTCTCTCCCAACCAAACAAATTAGACTAAGGTCTACAGCTATTAATTAGCTTTCAAAAGCGCCTTTTAATGTGGAAAAACAAAACTCCCTTAAAATATAGGGCCTTGCAAAGGCTACTCACATTAGCTGTGGATAACTTTGTGAATTAAGACTTTAAAACGTCATGAAACGCCCATAAATCAAGGCAACCCAATAAACTGATCATTTTTTAACCAGTTTATTTTTAATCCTTTAAAATCAACATCTTATATAAGTCAACATAACAATTTTAAATTTTATTATTGTTTATCGCACCCATTTAGTGCGCTTATTTGCCCAACAGTGAACAACATTTTTCTGTAATAAAACAGAGTACCAGCTACAGCCTAGTAATAACGGTAACCATCAAGCCAAATTCAAACAAGCTAGTTGCACCAAATATGAACTGAGCCAGATCAATAGCTCAGTAAAAAATCCCCCTAAACAAGATCTGGATTATCCAAGATAGATCAATTTTTTAATCTCTAACCTGCTAGGCTTTACAAGAGTGATCTAAACCTGATTTCTATGGACGTTATGCAAAGAACTGAACAGGAAAACAAAGCAGCAAACAGAGTGACCTGGATCGGCGCTGCAGTAAACGCCGTACTTGGTTTACTTAAGATCATTTTCGGGTTGCTATTTCATTCAGCCGCCTTAATCGCAGATGGTATCCACTCCCTTTCCGACCTGATTACAGATGTTATGGTCGTACTGATTTTAAAAATATCGGCTAAAGGTCCCGATGAAGATCACCCATGGGGACATGGACACTTTGAAGCCTTGGGAACTATTATTCTTGGCAGTATCCTAATTGCTGTTGCAGGGGCTATGGCTTACGACAGCACATTAAATCTGATCGAAGCGTCTGAGCTGCTACTGCCAGAATGGCCAGTTCTAGTAATCGCAGCATTATCCATTGCAGCCAAAGAGTGGATTTATCGCTACACACTGCAGATAGGTGAACAGATCGATTCAGCTCTCTTAATTGCTAATGCATGGCACAGCCGCACGGATGCCCTCTCCTCGATTGTTGTATTTATTGGTGTCGCAGGCGCTATGGCTGGTTATATTTGGTTAGATGCTGTCGCTGCACTGATTGTCGCCGTTATGGTCGCGAAGATCGGTTGGGATTTAAGTTGGAGCAATCTAAAACAGCTCCTAGGCACATCCATTCCCAAAGAAGATATCGACCGTTATAAAGAACAAATTCTATCGATTGAAGGCATCATAAACGTCCATAGTTTCAAAACCCGTACTATGGGTAATAAGCATGTTATGGAACTGCATATTCAAGTTGCGCCTCACCTGAGCGCTTCTGAAGGGCACTATATTGGAAACAAAGCTTGTCAGCGTTTGCAGGACAATCCGGAGATTGGGCATATTATCTTCCACATCGATACATATGATGACGAAAACCTCGATACCCTTGCACCGGAAACGGCATTACCTTCAAGGGCTGAAATCACCTTATCGATAGATCACTTTTTTACTTCTATTTGCCAAGAAGCAGTGCCATATCAACTCTCTCTTTATTATTATGGCCGCCATATTGATTTAGAAATACTATTAAGCCTTGAACGACTCCAACTTCTTCGCCAAAACGGTCACGACGAGGCCTCTCTGGTTGAGGGACTTAAAACGGAGTTAGCTAAAACTACAACTCCATGGCTTGGGACAATTTACCTAGCAGGCGGCATTAAGCAATGACAGAGTTTTACCCTCAAAAGCCCTACCTCAACCATGAAATTGAGATTAAACACAGCCGCTTTATTACTCATGTCGCTCACACTGCCGATTTAGAGAGTGCGCGAAACTTTATTACCGAGATTCAACAGCAACACCCAAAAGCAAACCATAACTGCTGGGCACATATTGCGGGTACACGAAGTTATCTACAATGTTGGAACAGCAGTGACGATGGCGAACCTAAAGGCACAGCAGGCAAGCCAATGCTGAACGTACTTGAACATAGCGACCTATGTGAAATCACCGTCGTGGTAACTCGCTATTTTGGCGGGATAAAACTTGGTGCCGGAGGACTTGTGAGGGCTTATAGCCAAGCAGTCCAAGAAGCACTTAAAGTTTTACCGACTGAGGAACGCATCCCGCTATTTCCATTCGACCTATATCTCCCCCATCACCTAGTAGGTGATATAGAGCAGTTATTAAATCAAGATCAGATCATTATTCTCGATAGAAACTGGAGTGAAGAACTTCATATTCAAGGGGAAGCCAGTGCTACCGCATTAGATCAGCTTAAGTTAAAGCTGACTTCGTTTAAGCATTTAACCCGTTACAAAGATGCTGATACCCGCTGGTAAGCCAAAATCCTTAGAAAGAGTGGCCCCCAATTTAATCCATTTGCTAGAACGGCTCAGGTTACGAATCTAACCCTATCATCCACCTCATAAAACT
The DNA here is from genome assembly GCF_047778025.1 of Neptuniibacter sp. SY11_33. Taxonomy (GTDB): domain Bacteria; phylum Pseudomonadota; class Gammaproteobacteria; order Pseudomonadales; family Balneatricaceae; genus Neptuniibacter. The sequence goes on along the minus strand of NZ_CP180543.1, from coordinate 1,248,283 downwards.
ATGTTTAGAAATCAGCCACTTAGTACACAATACCAGAGTACATAGGCATTCCCCTCCAATAGGCAAAAGAAATAAATTTAAATTTACCGCAGAATTTCTTGAAGATTTAATAACCTCTGCCGATACTACTTTCAAAGGAATTAGGCCTCAGTAAGGGATTTTTTCTTCCTCAGCGGTTCCCAAATTCAAACAGTTGTTTTAAAGTTACTGAGTTGCCGATCAAAATATGAATTGTATTGATAATCATTTACAATTCATATGTAGTAGCGTTCGTTCAACCAGATAAAGCGATAGGGGAAGTATGAAGTTCGCTGAAAATAACAATCAAGCTGCCGAGTATCTTCGTCAGGCAGTGCCATTAATGGTTAAGCATAATATACCGCCTAACCCTCTTAATTATGCTCTATGGTATACCTACGTAAGCGATCGTGTGCCTGAACTTAATGTGCAACTTGATAAGACCCTAACGACATACGGAACGTGTCCTACCATGCTCAGCGAACAGCTGTTCCGTGAGCATATGATCAGAGATGAGATTAATGGTGCTGAGGATATACAGGCCAATCTGATCAGCCTTATTAATGACCTTCATGAACATGCAGGTAATGCTGCAGAGAAAACAGAAGGATTCAGTAATGTTCTTGAAGAAAGCTTAGAAGCACTTCACCAGCAAGAAGACGGTGAAGCTAGTCTGCCAATTGAATCTATCATTCATGCCCTTTCCGATCACACGAAATCGGTCAGCGAAACGGCTCGCAAATTTCAGGAAAGAATGAATGAAGCACAGGCAGAAATTCAATCTCTTAAAGAAGAACTAAACAAGACCCGTCAAGACGCAAGAGTTGACCCTCTTACGAATCTGTTCAACCGCCGCGCATTTGATGCAGAGATCAGTCAATTGGTGGGCGTGAATGATTCAAGTTTAGTGCTCTCGTTTATTCTTGTTGATATAGATCATTTTAAGCGCTTTAACGACACTTACGGTCATCTGATGGGCGATAAAGTGTTGCAGTATGTTGGTAAACTACTAAAAGAAGTTTGCCCAGAGCCAATGCTGCCTGTTCGCTTTGGCGGTGAAGAATTTGCAGTTTTAATGCCTCAAACCGATAAAGAAACAGCGGCACAGCTTGCCGAGCAAGTACGTCAAAAAATTCAAGCAATCCGAATTAAGCAGAAAAAATCTGGTGAAATTATCAGCTCAATTACCGCATCATTTGGTGTTTCCCAACTTACCGTTGGCGAAACATCTGAGCAATTGATTGAACGTACCGATAAAGCCCTTTACCAAGCTAAAGATGGCGGCCGTAACCAGGTTGTTATCTCCTCGTAAGATTTGAGTACACCTCATTCGCTGGAAAAAAGGAAAGTAGGAGCTACGTTGTAGCTCCGAAACCCCCAGTTCATCAATTACCTACCAATGCTTCATTCTGTATTTTGATTCGCTAAGTTTTAGCTATGTATCCGATAATTCAGCTTTAAAAACTAAAATCAATGACAATTCAAAAGCATTTCAGCCTTATGCATTATTAGAGAAATACATATCAATATTACTTTTCTACATCATCCTAGTTGATTTAGATTAAACAAAAAACCATATCAACAATTCAGTCATTTTAAATCTTTATAATTTCATACCTTTGCTTTATCTCAGCCCCGCAGTTGTATAGCATATTCCGCATCTTCCTAAGCTTGGTTAGTCTTGGATACGCCTTAATGAAGTCTAAGGTTTTATTTTTCTTATCTTGTTTTTACTTCACAACAGTTCAAGCAGAAGACAGAATTCACATTTTTGCAGCCACCTCTTTAACAGCACCGCTAGAAGAGCTGTCCGTCAATTTTAGAAATAAATACCAACATCTGCCTGCCCTGACTTTTGCCTCATCCTCGGTATTGGCACGACAAATTACTCAAGGCGCCCCAGCTCATCTGTATATTGCAGCAAACAAACGCTGGATGGATTATGTTGAACAACAAGGATCACTCCGACCTAACACACGGCAGGCTCTAATCAGCAACCGACTGGTTATCGTTGGAAACAAAGCTCAAGTAATTGCTCCGTTCCAATTTTCCGAAGCAATCAAAATTGATCAAATAATTGATCCGCATGCACGTATTGCTATTGGCGATACTAACCACGTTCCTGTGGGCATCTATGCGAAAGAGGCTTTGCAATCTGCCAACCTCTGGCAAGAGTGGCAAAGCTACTTTGCCCCCACCAACAGCGCACGATCAGCATTGGCTCTGACTGAGCGAGGTGAGACACCGATGGGTATTCACTACAGATCCGACATTGTAGATAAACCTCAACTAAACATCCTAAGTGAGATCCCAGAGGTAATGCACAGCCCAATCATCTATGAGATTGCTAAAATTGAGGGTAAAGATAATGCTAGCATCTCATTATTTTATAAATTTCTAATTAGCGAAGAGGCAAGCAAAGTTTTTAAACGTTATGGTTTCAAAACGCTGCAAGAAAAATAATCCATGTTCATAACAGAATACGAGTGGGCCGCCCTATTACTGAGTTTAAAAGTATCACTCACATCTGTTCTGTTTAGCCTACCCGTTGCGATTGGCGTAGCTTGGGTACTCGCACGAAAAAAATTCCCAGGTAAGACCTTATTAGATGGCATTGTTCATCTACCTTTAGTACTTCCACCTGTCGTTATTGGTTATCTTTTATTAATTGGTTTTGGCCGCCAAGGCTGGTTCGGAAAACCACTTTATGAGTTAACAGGACTTAGCTTCAGCTTCAGTTGGCAAGGTGCAGCATTGGCTGCCGCAATCGTAGCATTCCCGCTGATGGTAAGAGCGATAAGGCAAGGCTTTGAAGCAGTTAATCCGAAGCTTGAATATGCAGCCAGAACCTTAGGCTCCTCTCCCATCAAAGTGTTTTTCACCATCACTCTGCCGTTAACACTGCCCGGCATTTTAACGGGGATCATTCTGGGCTTTGCCCGTTCGCTGGGTGAATTTGGCGCCACCATTACGTTTGTATCCAATATCCCTGAAATTACGCGTACGATCCCGCTGGCAATGTACTCCTTTATTGAAACGCCAGGGGCGGAAGTCCAAGCGGCTCGATTATGCGCCATCGCTATATTCATCGCCCTAGCATCCCTCTTAGCTTCTGAATGGCTAACACGAAAAGCGAAACAGAAACTCGGGGGATCACATGCTTAAAGTTGCCTTAGACACCCAATTAGGTGATCTCAAAATGGAATGTGACTTTGAACTGCCTCGCAGTGGAGTTACCGTCATTTTTGGACGATCAGGCGCGGGGAAAACCAGTCTGATTAACTATATATCGGGATTACTTAAACCTCATCAAGGCCGTATTTCCTTAAACGGGCGTGACCTTACCAATACCGAAACCAAACGTTTTTTGCCACCAGAGAAGCGCAGTATCGGCTATGTATTCCAAGAAGCCCTCCTTTTTCCGCACTACAGTGTTCAAGGCAATCTACTGTACGGCTCGGAATACACTCCAGAAGATGAGAAATTTCAAAGTGTAGTTGAGATGCTGGATATTCAAGCGCTGCTGCAACGCTTGCCTAATACCTTGTCTGGCGGTGAGAAACAGCGGGTGGCAATCGGGCGCGCTCTGCTTTCAGATCCTGGCTTACTGCTGATGGATGAACCTTTAGCCTCACTTGATCTACCGCGAAAGAAAGAGCTCTTACCCTACTTGGCAAAACTCGCGAAAGAGGTCGAGTTACCGATTCTGTATGTAACTCATAGCCTAGAAGAGATCATCCAGCTGGCTGATTACTTGGTTTTGCTGGAACAAGGAAAGATTTTGCAGTTTGGTAACGTGGAAGAGGTTTGGTCATCTGAACAGATGCGCCCTTGGCTATCCGGTGATACCCGTAGCTCTCTTTTCAACGCCACCTTAGATCATCATCACCCTAGGCATGCAATGTCCTGTTTGAACATATCCCACAGCACTAAACTGTGGATGCGGGCCTTAGATATGCCTCCAGGTACGGCTTTACGTGTACGAATTAAAGCAAACGATGTGTCTTTATCTAAAGAGCAACCTCAGCAAACCAGTATTCGTAACATATTACCCGCTACAATCATGCAGATAGATGAAGAATCGTCGCATCAAATAGAGGTAGTTCTGAATATAGGAGGCTGCAAGCTATGGTCACATATAACGTGTTGGGCGTTAACGGAACTTAATCTCAAGGTTGGAGACAAAGTATATGCTCAAATCAAAGGTATTAGCGTAACCCAAGAAGATTGGTCTGGACTGTGACGGATTAATTTGTAACGATCACTCAATATTGCGAAGTAATGTTAATTTTATTGTCTTCTTATTTTCGTGTTTAATGGACTGATGACTACAACAAAACGCACCATAATCCACTACTTGATCGCGATGACGCTGTTCTCTATCTATGGCGTTCAAGTATGTCCGTTCTTAGATTCTCTCACCACCGCGCAACTGCTCTTGCCCATATTAGTGACGTTTATTATTCAGGGCAGCCTGAGATACCTGCTTGAAGGACAGATTCAAAAGCAACCGTTAAAAACCAAAGTTAGCTTCCAGTTCAAAATCGATCTTGGTTTGTTTATTGGTTGCTCAATTCTACTTGGCCTATTCAACACGCTAGTTTATGAATTCCCGTTTGAAAGCGCAGGCAAAGTGTTAGTTGGTATGGGCGTACTGGGTTACCTAATCTCTTGTGATCTAGCCCTGTTCAAAGAACATAAGCTAGCTCAATGTTTACAAGCGCAGAAAGAGCATTTAGAGCCAGATAGCTCTCCCTACCCGCTTACTAAGAAATTCACTTGGTTTGCAACAATCTGCGCTATCTCAGTGATAGGTGTTGTGTTCTTAGTGATCAATAAAGACTTGGAGTGGCTGATTCACACTGGCGACAGCATTCCACTGGAAACCTCTCAACGCTATATCCTGACGGAAATCGTGTTTGTCGTCGGTGTAGTCATGGCTTATATTTTAACTATTATTTTAGGCTATGCGCGTAACCTCAAGTTCTTTATTCAGGCAGAAAACAGCACGCTCGAACAGGTGTCCCTAGGCGAGTTAAATACAGAAGTGCCGGTTACTACCAATGATGAATTTGGTTTGATGGCACTGCATACCAACCAGATGATCAATTCACTGGCGCAACGTACACGCGAGTTAAACGTAACTCGTGATGCCAGTATCTTAGGATTAGCTAGTTTGGCGGAAACCCGCGATAACGAAACCGGCGGTCATATTTTACGTACCCAAAACTATGTACGCGCCTTAGCGATTAAGTTACGCCAGAATCCTAAGCACGCCGATTACCTAACATCAGAAACAATCGAACTACTTTATAAATCAGCACCACTTCACGATGTCGGTAAAGTCGGTATTCCAGATAGTATTCTGCTCAAACCAGGTAAGCTGACAGATGAAGAGTTCGACATTATGAAGCAGCACCCGCAGATTGGGGCTGATGCTTTAGAAGTCGCAGAGAACCAACTGGGTAGTAACTCATTCTTGAAAATTGCCCGTGAAATCAGCTTAACCCATCACGAGAAGTGGGACGGTAAAGGCTACCCTAGAGGCCTACAGGGCGAAGAGATCCCGCTATCAGGTCGTCTAATGGCCGTAGCTGATGTTTATGATGCCCTTATCTCCAAACGCGTCTACAAACCGGCGTTCAGTCACGACAAGGCTAGAGATATTATCGTGGAAGGTAAAGGCAATCACTTTGATCCAGAAGTCGTCGAAGCCTTTTTAGACTTAGAAAACGAGTTTAAAGAGATTGCCGCTCAATACAGCGATGAGAATACCATTGCCGCATAAGCCTTAATAAGCTTATGCGTGTAACGAAAACTTCTTATGCTGTTGATCCCACAACCATAGGTTATCGTCCGTAATCTCGACACCACCTCGCCATAACCCGTAATGATTTCTTTGCTGCCAGTGGCGGATACCTTGAAGTGCCTCTGCACCTGCTGCGGTGAGCGAATAAACTTCCGACTCACCTTCGGTCACACTCACGTAGGGTTCTTCCGCCCCGATCAAGCGATCCAACTCATGTTTAACCGATAAGTCACCCATAAAAGGATCCACTTCTAATCGCTGTAGATGATGGAAAATTCGCTGAAAAGTTGCCGGGCCTGATAGTATTTCGTAATAACGACTTTGCGCAGTCACACCTTCGGGTAGTCTGCCATGCTGCTCCAGCAGCGCTAGATGTACTTCCAATGCAGGTAACTCATCTGGCGCTTTTAAAAGGGTAAGGAGAAGATAGGTCTGGGTTAAAGTTAAACCCGTTTCTAAAGCCGGAAATTCACAGCAAAAGCGTCTTAATGCCTTTTGCATATAGGGCCAACCTTTTACCTGTTCAGCTGCATATTCGGCTAATCGCTCAGGGCTGGCAGCGGTTAAAGCTGACCATATATCAGTTGCTGACTTGAGTTGTTCAGCAGTGAGTGGCTCTCGCCCTGGATAGAGGCCAACCAACATATCCGGGGTGAGGTTACCGAAGCCATGAAAGAAAGGAACAGCAGGATGATCATCAATACAGATGATAGAAAGCTTCGGTAATTGATTAAGCGGAGAATAAAGGTGCTGACAAACATCTAACAACTGCAACTGATCATAGAGGTCATGTTCAAACCAGAGAACGATTTCATCAAATTCTGCGGCGCGTGCTAGCACTTGATCACGCTCGGTAAAATCCTTGGCAACTAGCGTTTTAGGATCATCAATATCTAGATCACTGCTCTCTAATAGATCCGTCACAAAGTTGATCCGCGCTTCACGATTTAACGCAGGTTGGCTTAAAACTGGGCCATCATGTAACAAGTCCCGCCAACATAATACTTCGCCTTCAATGCCGTCTGCTTCCTGCAGCATATCCCCGGCGCAATCGCCATTTGTGATATGTAACTTCACTCTCTACTCCTTGAATGATTAATCAGTGACCTCAACCTGATTTACAGCATAAGCGATTTTAACCTCTAACGTTAGGCTTCTGGGATAACCGCTAATAGATCAGTCACTGCCAGATCGATATCTTTTTGGCTCAGCATCGTACTCACCTGCCCGCGGTGATGGGTTTGATGATTAAAGAAATGCTGCAGCAGATAGCCAAAACGCTTTTCAAACTTATTACCCTGCATATTGCAGTAAACCAAGGAGTGGTTAAGATCGTAAACTTCGATCTCATCGCATAATTCAACAATGGCACGATCAATCAAATAACGCGCATCGCGTAGCTCTTCAAAATCGGAATAAACTAACGTGTTTAGCTTGGCTGGGCGCTCCATCACTCTTACTTCTTCTAAACTTTTGTAAGTTGATGGATGATCGGCAAAACGTTTTAACCAGATAATATCACCCACCAAAATATGGTTGAGCGTAGCTAAAATAGACCCAAAAAAAGCTCCCTGATCTTTACTAACTTCTCCCTCTTCAAGCTCGCTTGCGGCTTCGTAGATACTTTCATTCATCCATTGGTTATAACGAGCCATCAGCTCAAACTGGTCTTTCAGTGTCATAGTTCCTCCTTAGAATTCATCCATTTAAACAGCAAAAGATGACAACTTATAGAAACCTTACAAATAAAAGGTAGAATGCTGGTTTTTCTTTCTAGGTTAACCCTATGTTTAGCGTTTTAGTCATCGGCTACGTCTGGCCCGAACCCAACTCTTCTGCAGCTGGTAGCCATATGCTGTCACTATTACGCTTGTACAAGCAGCAAGGTTGGGAGGTTACATTTGCCAGCCCTGCCCAAACCACAGAGCATATGATCAACCTAGATGATGAAGGCATCGCTCACTGTAACATTCAACTTAACAGTGATTGCTTTGATCAGTTCATTAGCGATCTTAATCCCGATATCGTGATGTTCGACCGCTTTATGATGGAAGAACAATTTGGCTGGCGAGTAGAAAAGAACTGCCCTAATGCCCTACGCATTTTGGATACCGAAGATCTTCAATGTCTACGTAATGCCCGTCATCAAGCCGTAAAACAAAACCGCGATATGACGCTGACGGATCTATACTCTGATCTAGCCAAACGAGAGATCGCAGCGATCTATCGTTCCGACCTTTCGCTAATCATCTCCGATTACGAAACAGAGCTTTTGAAAAATCAGTTTTCGGTACCAAAGCAACAGTTCCATCATCTGCCTTTTATGCTCGATCTGGATAAGCTGCCAGACCAGGTTCCAAGCTTTGAAAAGCGCGCTCACTTTATGATGATCGGTAACTTCCGCCATGCGCCTAATTGGGATTCTGTACTGGAGATGCAAAGGTTGTGGCCGCAAATACGCCAGCGCCTAAAAGAACGCGGCGAAACCGATGCAGAGCTACATATCTGGGGATCTTATCCACCACCGAAAGCCACGGCGCTAAACAATCCTAAAACAGGCTTTCTTATCAAAGGCTGGGCGGAAGATGCCTACGATACATTTAAATCAGCCCGCGTTTGCCTTGCCCCACTACGCTTTGGCGCAGGTATAAAAGGTAAGTTACTGGATGCGATGGTCTGCGGTACACCAAGCATAACTACATCTATAGGTAGCGAAGGAATGCTCTCTGATCCTATCCAATGGCCGGGAACCATTGCTGATAACGATGAAGCCTTTATCGAAGCTGCAGTAGAGCTATATCTAGATCAGCAAGCATGGCAACGCGCTCAGCAATATAATAAAGCACTGCTACAAAATAGATACGATGGTAACCAAACAGGGCCTGCTTTGATTTCCCGTATCAAAGCGCTGCTGGAAAACCTAGAGCAACATCGTCTACAAAATTTCACAGGAGCCATGCTGAATCACCACAGCCTTAAAAGCACCCAATATATGTCCCAATGGATCACGGCTAAAAATAAGCTGGAAAGCACACTAGAAAATCAAGAAAAGTCATAAACCTGTCACAGTACTGCTTTACTCTGCTAAAATTTTTTAGATGAGAACAGGACAGAACATGGACAAGGTTTGGGAAGTCTTTTGGCGATTCCTATTATTGGGCTGCACCAGTTTTGGCGGCCCTGCTGCACATATCGGTTACTTTCAAAAAGCCTTTGTACAAGAGAAGAAATGGATCGATCAGGATTCCTACGCAAGGCTAGTTGCCCTTAGTCAATTTCTACCGGGACCTGGTTCAAGCCAAGTGGGTTTTGCATTGGGCCTAAGACAAGCGGGCCTTTATGGCGGTATTGCTGCATTCCTTGGTTTTACACTACCCTCTTTCCTCATTCTCTATCTACTTGCCACAACTGATACACAAAACAGCGGTAGCTTTCTAACGGGTGCCGTTCATGGACTCAAGCTGTTAGCCGTTGTCGTCGTTGCTGATGCAACGCTGAGCATGCAACGCAATTTCTGCAAAGATAACCAATCACTCAGCATTGCTATATTCACCGCTGTGGCTCTTCTAATTGCCCCTTCTTTGTGGACGCAAATGGCCGTACTGCTTATCGCAGCGTCGGTAGGTATCTATCTTAAAAAAGCGGAACCGACTTCATCTGATAAAGAATCAGAAGAAGAAATTACAAAAAAAGAACAACCGGCAAAACTGCCGTTAATCATCTTCGGCCTACTGTTTATTCTGATGCCATTATTCGCCCTTGTTTCTGACTGGGCAGCACTCTTTAACGCGTTTTACCAAGCGGGTAGTTTAGTGTTTGGTGGTGGTCATGTAGTCCTTCCGCTTCTGCAACAGACCCTTGGCGAAGCTGTAGATCCAGACCGTTTTGTCGTCGGTTATGCAGCAGCCCAAGCCATCCCTGGCCCAATGTTTACCCTTGCAACTTTCCTTGGTGCGGATATGCAAAGTAATGCGGCTTTAATGGGAGCCATCATAGCAACGCTAGCTGTTTTTCTACCGGGTTTTTTACTGGTATTGAGTCTACAAGGTGCTTGGGAGTCATTAGCGGCTCAACCTAAAATTGCGGATGCCGTTTGGGGGATTAACGCAGCGGTCGTGGGTTTGCTACTATCTGCTCTGTACCAGCCAGTCTTTATCACCAGCGTGACCTCTGGATTAGATATGGCATTGGTGATTATCGGCTTCTTTACCCTACAGAAATTTAAGCCGCCGATCTTGGCGCTTGTAGCAGGGTTTGCAATCGCTGGATGGGCTTTTTTCTAACTAGCTCAGCGATTTGTTCGAGGTAATTACCTTAAGAATAGAAATGTTAACTCTCTTTAAAAGCGCGATTGAAGCTCGCGCTCAAAGGATCTAACAAATATTCAATCGGTGTTCTTTTACCTGTAAGAATCATAACCTCAGCAGGCATACCGGGATACAAAAACTGGCCCGCTTCCCACTCTGACAAATCACCTGTGATCTTCACTTCTGCTTCATAATAAGCGTCCGCAGTTCGCTCATCTACAAATCGATCAGCTGAAACTTTTGTTACTTCTCCTTCTATAGGATGGAAATTACGGCTGGATAAAGAAGTTAAACGCACATTCGCCGGCAAACCGACTCTTACAATATCTATATCCATTGGACTTATTCTAGCTTCAACGACTAATTCCTTTTGATCTGGAACTATTCCCATCAGCGCTTCACCGGGGCTTACCACAGATCCGACAGTATGTACCTGAAGGCCCACAACTAATCCAGACACTGGCGCTCGAATATCAGTTCGCTGAAGAATGTCTTTAGCCGCTAGAACTTTCTCCTCTAAATCAAACAAAATTGATTGAACTTCACGTAATTCCTGCACGACCTCACTATCGGCATCGGCTCTCAAAGCCTTTTTGCGAAGATGTGTTTCCGAGATCTTTTGCTCACTGCGAGATATAGCTGCTCGATTTTTACTACGTTCACCCATCAATTCAGCTAGCTGGCGACGCAACGCATTTAAACGAATCTTCCCTTCAGTTATGCCTTTTTTCTTTAGCATTAGATAGCTATCAATATCCTCCTGTGTAATAGCTATCCTTTTATTCAAATAGTGGATTTCGCTGGTAAGCCCCGACTTTTCGGCTTCGTATTGAGCTACCTGCTTATTTAGCATCGCCTCTTTTTCACTCAACACGGTTTTCTTTTCTTCAAATATTCGTCTCTGACTCTCTAAAATATCTCTAACATCAGGGTTTTGGGTTGAGACTAAATGATTTGAGAATGTGATTGCTTCTTCTTGTTGTTTTTCTGCCTCTAATCGATCCAATAGTGCTATTTCAGCAAACTGCCTCATCTCCAAAATACTTAAAGTGGCCTTAGCTTGAGTCTTATCCAAGCTAATTAAAACATCTCCTGCCCTTACAAATTGCCCTTCAACAATTTGGATACTTTCAATTAATCCTCCTTCTAGATGCTCTATCGATTTTTGTTTCCCTTCTGAACTTAGCTTACCTACTGCAATGGCAGCGCTTTCTAATGGCGAGTAAATCGCCCAAATAAAAAACAGCCCAAAGGATAAAAAAATGACATAAGAAGCCAGACGGATTTGAACACCTATTCCGGGGGGCTTTATCTCATCAAATGCTGGCATTATTGCGCCCCTCTCGCTTAGATAAGATCACTGAACCCTTAGCCTCTTTTCTAACAGGCTTGTGAGGCTTCATTAACTCTTCTTCCGTTCCGAAAGCTTTTAATTCTCCATCTTGAAGAATCAAGATTTTATCCATTTGTTTGAGAATATTTGTGTGATGCGATATTACAATGGTTGTTATAGAGCCCTGCTTTAACGCAAGCAGGGCTTGAAGCAATTCCTGCTCCCCCGCTGAATCAAGGTTTGCATTCGGTTCATCTAACACAACAACACTAGGTTTTTGATACAAAGCCCTAGCTAATGCAATTCTTTGGCGCTGCCCAGACGATAACTTTGCTCCATTAGGGCCTATATGAGTTTCATACCCCTGTGGTTGGTGCATTATAAGATCATGAGCATGTGCTAACTCTGCTGCCTCAATAACATCTTCAGGCTTACCTGGAACAAGCTTGGCAATATTATCTTTGATCGTCCCTGTAAATAATTCAATGCCTTGCGGTAAGTATCCAATGAATTTGGATTTCTCTTCATCACCCCATTCGGAAATATCTAAACCATCTAATCGAACATGGCCTGAGTTGGGCTTGAGGTTTCCAAGAAGCAATCGAGCTAAAGTGGATTTACCTGCTCCCGAAGGCCCAATGATGGCTAAACTTTCTCCAGCATTTAAGCTAAAGCTAACCCCTTTGATACAAGCTTGTTCTTGATCAGAGTAATTAAAGTCAACTTGCTCAACACAAATATCTCCCTTTGGTTCAGGTAAGGACATCGATTTTTCTTGAAGATCGTAGCCCAAAAAATGCTCTTCTAACCGAAGTAAAGCCTCTTTTGCCTGTGCTGCCATGCGCCAAGATGTTATGGACTGATCTACAGGTGCTAATGCGCGGCCGACTAAAATAGAAGCTGCAATAATGCCACCAGCCGTCAACTCCCCACCAATTGTTAACCAGGCACCAGCTCCCATAATTAATACCTGAATGCTCATTCGACTAGTTTTGGAAATAGCAGCAATCAACCCACTATTATTATCCACAGGGGACTGAATGTTAGTTGCTTTCGACGCTGCTGATTGAAAGCGATTAACAACTCTGTCGGACAAACCCATAGCAGAAATCAGATCAGAATTTCTAATAGCCATCTCAGCTTGATTCATCGCTGCTATTTTTAATGGACCCGATTCATGTTGGGATATAGTCAAAATGCGATCATTAATGAGAGCAAGTAATAAAAGGAAAGCCCCGCCGGTTAATGCGATCCAACCCAACACTGGATGAAGAAAAAATATCGCGACTAAATAGATACAAGCCCAAGGGCTATCGATCAAAGATGTAATAGAATGGGAGCCTAAAAAGTTTTTTAGTGTATCTATATCCCTATTAGACTGAATCGAAGAAGTTTGTCCCGAGTTTAATCCAACAAAAATAGACTGCTTGAGCGCATGACCCGAAAAACTATCAGCAAGCCACTCACCTAAGTTTTTTAGCAATCTCATTCGAATGGCTTCAAGAATGCCCCAAACTGCTATCGCGCCTAAGGCAAAAATGGAAAGAAACAACAGTGTGTCAACACTTTGACTTGTAAGTACCCGATCATAAATCTGCAACATATACAGAGGGGTAACTAGCATAAGAAGGTTTATGAAGAAGCCTATGATGCAGGCCGCCCATATACCTTTTTTAACGGTATTCCGTGCAAAAACCAAAGTAGAGTCCAAAGCAACTCCTTTTGTTATCCATTCATTAGCAACGGGTATAACCGTGTTTAAGTCTAGATCATAAAGGTGAATTGTTCAGACGAGCCAATCAACACTCGTTAAGCTGATTTCATCAAAAAATACATTACTGACCGATGAGTTAAACTCTACGCGATCTACATCTGTCATCGAGCTGAAGGTAGCATCAACCACTTGAGGGCTTACATTAACCACTTCGCTAGAAACCTGTACGCCATCCTTGTAGCCTGTCAAAGTCACCTGCCCAGCAGATGTATAAGACGCCATTAGCATTCCTGCCAAATCAAATTCACTGCCATCTGCACTTTCAATAGCATAAGTATTGCCACTGTAGCCTAAAGAGAGCGCATTAGAGGTGCCCGAAGCAACTTGCATGTTATACACACCATAATTACTCAGATTACCGCTCAGGTTGAACTCATCCAGCTCACTTACGCCAAAGTTCGTAACCAAGAAGCCTTCGTAACCATCCTGATCTATACCGTCTGATGCACTATCATCGAATTGATTCACTACATAGGCTGGCGCGGTGTTTGAACTTGGGTGATCAATATCATCAAAGCCTAATATTATATCTCCGCCCGAACTTTGGTTATTTGAGCCATCAAAATCACCAGCAATAACGGCTGAAGCTGAGCCCTGATTATCAGTCATAGTTTCGCTAATTAAGAAAGTACCATCACCTTCATTAAACCAAACTTTATCGCCACCTGAATCATTGTTAGCGTAATAATCAAGATCTCCATCACGGTCAACATCCACTAATGCGCCATGAGAATTGGTTCCATCAGTCGATGTACCAACAGTCTGTTGCAACGTGAAACTGCCATCACCATTATTCAGCCAGATCTCGTCGCTGGAGCCATAATTGGCAACGACAGCATCAATATTCCCATCCGAATTCAGATCACCTAGTTCTACGTAGGAAAGCACCTTGGTTGCTCCAGATGTGGAATTAAGCACCTGAGCACTTTGATTGTATGTACCATCACCGTTGTTAAACCAAACAGTGTTATCGCCTAAGTACGTGCCAATCACTACATCAAGGTCACCATCACCATCCAGATCTGCCATGTCCAAATCATAACTTCGGTCCGTTCCGAATGTGGTGAATTGTGTAAAGCTGCCCGTTCCGTCATTGAGTAAAACCTCTGCGGCCAATCCTCCACCATTGCTGCTGTTAGCAACAACTACATCTAGGTGGCCATCACCATTAACATCTCCAGCCTCAACTGCTCGGCTTGCACCACTGCTAGCAGTTACAAAGATGCTGTTGGTGAAATTGCCACTGCCGTTATTTAGCCAGAGCTTGTCATATCCACTCCAATAAGCGCTGTAGATATCTAAATCGCCATCGCTATCAAAATCAGCTAAAGCAACATCCCAGCCATTATTAGTATCGTTAAGATTTTGCCCCAAGCTAAACTGCCCAGAACCATCATTAAGGAAGATCAAACTATTAGAAGTATCATTAGCCGTAACGACATCTAAGTCGCCATCACCATCAATATCTGCCGCTTCCATACTGCGGGTTTTACTTAAATTGATAACCTGACCAGTGCCGGCCAACGTAGCCCCATCACTGAGTAAGACACCAGTGGCGCTATTGTTGAATCTACCAGCGAGGAGTACGTCATCGGGAAGTGAAGATATTTGAGGAGGGTTATCCAACCCTGTAATTAGACTGCCGGTATTAATTAGATCATTCAGAATACCAACTGTATCCAAAGCACCAGATTGCGTTAAGTCGTGCTGCCAAAATTCCAGCGTTTGATCGATTAAACCATCACTATCAGCATCCACTGACAAAGATGATAAAGTTCCATCAAAAGTGATGTTAATAATACTGGAAAGGCTTTCACCCGAATTCCATAGGCCCGAACTGTTACTAAGCAGACCGGTAAAATCTATAACATCTCCTTCTACCTCACTGAAATCGTATAACCGATCTGTACCCGTTTCTCCTAAGATAAAGACGAATTGGTCAGCCCCAGCATTGCCCCATAAATAATCATTACCTATACCACTAGACAACCAGTCATTGCCTGCACCGCCATGTAATGCGTCAATTCCAGCATTACCGGTTAAAAAATCATTACCTTCATCACCGTATAAGAAATCATTATCTGAGCCGCCGATTAGAGAGTCATCACCAAAACCGCCATGTAGACTGCCAGCACCATCAAGCCCACTTATATCAACTTGATCATTGCCTGAACCGCCATCGAATCCATATAAACGCTCTAAACTGATCAAATTAAGAGCTATACCGCCCAAAGTACCTTTTAAAGTCCCATCAACTCCTGCAGATAGAACAAAGGCCTCACTGCTTACCCCAGATAAGTAAACCCGATCACTACCATCACCACCATCAACAGTGTCCGATGAATCAAAGTCTTCAATACGAAGGAGATCATTACCAAAACCGCCAGATAAATAATCATTCCCAGTATTCCCATAGAGGAAGTCATTACCGGAACCACCGTATAGGTAATCATTCCCTGCACCGCCATACAGGGTATCCGTTCCCTCATCACCATTTAAATAATCAGAGCCATCAGCTCCTGTTAAGCGATCGTTGCCATCACCACCAGATAAATCTGAGTAACCCAGAGGGGTTAGACCACTAATATCAACTTGATCATTCCCTGCCCCACCATAGAATGACTCAAGTGATTCGATATTATTTAGATTAAGGGCTATACCTCCAATACTTCCCTCTAAAAGGCCATTAGCATCGCCATTCAAAATAATATCTAAAGATGTACTCGTATCTCCAAGTATTACGGTATCTAAACCCAAACCACCATCTAATAAATCCGCACCACTTAAATCATCTAAAGAGAAATAATCATCACCATCGGTTCCGATTAGTTGATCTACACCTCTACCACCATCTAATGAAATCTGTTCTTGCCAAATCAGGCCACTTGCATCTACTGAATCATTTCCTGAACCACCGTAGAACTGGGAAATTTTTTCAATACTGATGAGATTAAGAGTTCTGCCATCCTCTGCTGTACCTGCTAGATTGCCTTCGCTATCAGCATATAAAGTTAAGCCAGATATAGGAGAATAAAGGCTGGTAATAATCGCGCTATCTATACCTGCACCACCATCAATGACATCCTCAGGAGTCAGATCGTAAACATAAAAAAGATCATTACCTTCACCACCTTCAAGAATATCAATGCCTCGAATTCCCTGAAGTGTATCGTTACCACCATGTCCTACCAGATGGTCATTGGTATCGCTGCCTACTCTTAATAAATCATTAAATTCTGTGCCATCAGTAGCACCAGTAATTGTGATTGTGGCCGTTTGTAAAACACTGCCACCCTGACCATCCTCAATGGAGTAGCTGAAGTTAATCACTTCACTTTGACCTGAAGATAGAGCATCGTACTGATCTGGGTTTACCTGGAGACTATTAGTGCTTGCATCGAAAACTACACCAGAACCATCTCCACTAATCAGCTGAAGATTAGAAACAGTTAACAGATCTAAATTTGTATCGATATCTTCAACGAACTGTAATAGATCGATATTGTATGGTTGGTCTTGCTCAGTATGCGTATCTACAATTGCCTCTGAGACCGTTGGAGCATCATTTTCACCATTGATGGTTACTTTTACATGTCCCTCAGAGCTCGCACCTTCATCATCTAAAACCGTATAGTTAAAACTGAACTGAGCCGTTTCGTCAGTACTCAGTCCTTGATACGTGTTCCCAAAATTAACGGTGACTATTTCATTATCATAATCAACGAATAACGAAACACCTTGCGGTAAACCTCCATCATCGAAACCGGTTATGGATATAACATCACCATCCAGATCCAAATCATTTGTTAAAAGATCAGAGAACGTGAATACGACGGAAACTTCATCCTCTCCAACAAATTTGCTATCGATTGCTGTGATTGGAGCACTGTTAGGGATGACATTTGTAGGAACAATTTCCAAATCATCGAACAAGATTGTTTGTCTATTGCCGTCGGCCCAAGTTTCCACGCCTTCTTGAGCTTTGGTATGTACATCTACCCTCGATACTTGATCGAACCCCACCACTTCAACCAAGTGAGACTGAGTGCCATCTATTACCTGCTCATGGGATGAAATTAGGACACCACTTTGGTCATACCCCCGTAGAATTAGGGTTGTTGTATAGCTCCCGTTAACAGAAAACTCACCCGAGTTGAAGTCAAAAAGTGAACCACTTTCCTCGCGAATAGATAGCCCGATACCTTCTGCAGCATATAACATTGTTACATCACCAGAAGCAGCATCCGTCATGTTATTGAAAAAAGAGATTGATGAATTTTCATCAGTTTCCCAGAATCTGATATCAGTGTTTCCGGATGAAGGGGTATATAAATTACTGAAAACAAAACCTTCATAAGGAGCATCTATCACACCTGAATAAGTATCTGATTCCAAACTTTCAAAATTTAAGAGCACTGCTTCAGGAGTTACAACAAAACCATCTATATCACCAACCGAAGCCGAATCAATTTCATCCGTTAAATTCTGTCCCGTATAGAGATCAACAACAGCTGAGATCGCCTCAGTAGATCCATCATCCGCAGCACCCTCCAAAGAATTAGCAACTTCGCTTTGAGCAACCTGAGTAACCTGCGCGATGGATGTAAGCAATGCCTCACCAGAAGAAACCCCATCCAACAGAGCCTGAGTCACATCATTGCTAGCTGTAATGACTGTCGCAGCCCCTTCAACGAGTTCACTTGTTATCGTAATACCTAAGGTTTGCGCGGAATCGTTAATCAGGCTTTCAATTTGTGCGCTGTCGCTAGAAGTAAGATCATAGCTGCCGTCATAATCCACTGCGTTTAGATCATTAACGATTTCGGTAAACACAACATTGATATTTTGCGAGATATCAGAGGCTCCAGCCCCTTCAAGTAGATTGGCAATCTGAGTCACAGTATTGAGTACCTGTGATGCCATCGCCATTACTGATTCACCATCAGCATTACCCGCTAATGTCTCAGCAACAGGATCGATATTCAGTAGATCAGCATTTGTATCAATACCAAAACTGGATTTCACCAAATCCAGTGCTGTGGCTTGAGACATTCCTGTATCTAACAACCCTGCCACAATTGTTGATAACGCGGTAATAGCTGTAGCACCACTCGGAGCTTTCAGACTACCTTCAAAGGCTAAGTTAGTTGATATATCTATGCCGCCACTCAATACTAGATGTCCTGAGCCAGCATTAGTCAGGGTAAAGCCACCAGTGCCATCCGTTGTATCAGAGGCCTCCCCAGCAGTTAATTGACCATCATTATCATCATCAGAGAAAACTGTTGCCCCAACGATATAACCATCGACACCAACCCCGCCACTATAATCATCACGTCCCTGAATAGTTATGGAGGCTGTTTGAGCAACACTACCTCCATTACCATCTACGATATCGTAGCTATAAGTCAGTTCTAAATTTTCACCGCCAATCAAATCATCATATACAGACGGCACAACATTAAGCTCATTACCATTGAGGGTAATACCACTGGAATCACCAGACAGTAACTGAAGATTAGTTATATTGAGGGAATCGCTGGTATCTATATCACTAGCACCTGATAACAGATTGATACTGAAACTGTCAGCATCTTCATTGGTGAAAATCGCTAAAGGAGCCCCCACTTCCGGGGCATCATTTTCACCCGTAATCGTTACCGTTACCCTACCTGTAGATTCGCTACCGTTACCGTCTGTAATGGTGTAAAGCACGGTGTCAGTAGCACTTTCACCTTCTGCTAAGTACTGAAATCCATCAGCGGGATTATATTGGATCGATCCGTCTAGATTGAGTGTAAATAGTCCTGTCGAATTAGAGGTATCCAGACTGGTAATAGCTAAAGAATCGCCATCAAGATCTAGATCATTTTCCAGAACATTTACGTTTAGAACATCATCCTCAGTAGTACTAACTGAATCATCAACTGCTAACGCTTCATTATTACGACCATCTAAATAGAATGTGTAGTTTGAGAACTGAATGGCTTCAATGCTTCGAAGTATGTCGGTACCTTCATCAATTACTGTTCCATCAGGTAACTCAAGGGAACCAGCCTCAAAAATAAGGTGCTTCCCCCAACTATCTCTTAGTACCAATAAACCATTTTCATCTACATAAGCCTGAACTAAGCCTTCGTAGGTAGCAGTATCAAAACCTCTACCACCATTGATATAGTCGTTGCCTTCACCACCGGTAATTAAATCATCACCACCACCTGCAAGAATTAGGTCATCCCCACTACCAGCATCAATGGTATCGTCACCTCTTCCTGCGAGTAGAACATCATCTCCCCCTCCCGAATCGATAATGTCATCTCCGCTACCTGAAAAAATGAGATCATCACCTGAGCCGGTAGTTACTACATCGTCCCCTTTACCAGTAAAGACTTTTGCATCATCAGCGCTCTCAGTCGTATCGACAACATCTACACCTCGACTTCCGATCACAGTGTTACTCATGATGCCTCCTCATCCCTAAGGGATTTTTCTTATTAGTTTAAGAAAATATAGTTGCAGAAATTCAAACAAGCTCTTCCTAACCACAATAAGGTTGCCGTTTAATGAATGAGAGCTCAGAAATAATTAATAGATAGGCAATAACTAAATGCGAGGACAGTTAGATTAGTCATTTGAATTGCAATGGATAAATGCAAAAGGAAATCACAAATATGTGAAAACATTTGCAAATATGAAATGCACTTGAGAGATAAGAATATGCCTATTTATTCTAAGGCATACACTATTAAACTATGTGGCAGGTAAGATTATTTAAATAATTGCTCAATCACCCCGACGCTATAAAACCTGTCAAAGGTTTCTAGCTATCTTGAATGCGATCAATCTCTAGTTCATAAGTCATGAACTTGCTTCCCATCAGCTCGCTCTCGTATACATTTTTCGACAACTTCTTTAAGAAGTTATATTCAGGTCGCGTGTGGAGGAAGTGAATGAAGATCGTTTTGTGACCCAACTCTTTAGCCCAACGCATGATTTCACGAAATATCTGTTTTCCTATACCCCAATAGCTGTCGTCGATGACAATAGCGATCTCATATTTTCCTTCTTCCAACTGAATCCCACACCATCCTGCTAGCATGTTCTTAACTTTAATCGCTCTAACCCTACAACCCTCAGCAGCATCAACCTCTATTTTCTCCTGAATCCAATCAGTCACCATCTCAAGATTAAATAGGTCATGATCTACCAGATGCTCCCGTGTCGATGGCTTATTTAACACAGGTAAAAACTCTAGCGGCTCAATCTCGGTAAATTTTACGTATTCTAAAGAATGCATATGACCTTCAATAACTTGTTAATCGCGCAATAAAAAAACGCTCACTTTAAGGCCGGTCTACTTGTAACGAATGCCATAAGCGTTTATCACCTATCAACGCTCTGGTTTCATCCGAAAGCAACGGATTCGTGAGTTTAAAAACTTTCCGATGCTCTAGATTTGCTTTGGCAATAATATCGGCTGTAATCGGGTGTTGATCAAAAAGCGCTTGGAAACTTCCATTATCGATCGCTTTATTTAAACCTTCAGTAAGTCTGCTATGGAGCCTTTCATTTTCTCTATTCACAAAGAAGAACATCGGAGCGTGATATTGAACCAGAATATATCGTTCCACTTCCAAATTCGGTTTATCACTGATCTCTACCCAAGGCTCATGCAAGGCTCTTAAAAACAGGTCAAAACGTTTGTTTACCAGCATCGAGTGCAGAGTATGAGTCAAACCTGCCATCACGTTCATGCCGTTTTCACGCAAAATTACCGTATCCGGCCAATCATGCCCCTGCCCTATAACAATACGTTGTAACTGCTCTTTGGAAATATCGGGTGAAAACTGACTCTGATCGCCCTTACGAATAATACCAATGCGGTAGCCCATCAAACCTCTTAACAGAGGCACAGGTACCGCCCTTAGCCGATACTCCAATTCAACTGATGTCATCCGCCAAGCCACGTCGATATCCCTATCCGATTCAATCAACGTTGAGGTACGACTTTGCGGCACCTCTAAAATCACGGGCAGAACTTTATAGTCGCCGTAGGTATCGCGAGTGTTTTCTAAGGCTAGATCTAATAGATCGAGGAAATATTGCTGTTTAGCATCAGCATATTTTGTAGATGTAGCGTAACGAACAGTATCTTTTGCGAAGCTTGGTTGAGCAGCAATAACTATATAAAAAAGAACGAAAAAAACAGGTTTCATAGCAAGCCCCTCAGACTATAAAACAAGTATAGACGAGCTTTGATCAATCGATTCTATCGGGACGAAGAGAAGAAAGTCGAGCAACAAAAAAAGCCGATGTATTTAAGGAACCTGCGAATAAGTCTCATACTTTCTCAGTGGGTTATAAAACGACCAGATACGCGAAAGTCAGTGCAGTGAAATGTCTAGACCTTTTCAAACTGACTGACAATGTAGATGGTCGTTTTAGAGCCACCCTGCGGGGCTTACAGAGCAACCGAATCACTTTGTTAATGATTTTCGACAGGCAACCAGCATGCCTGTAATCATTGCCTCGTGCTTCAATTGCTCTGTAAGCCTGTACCCAAGGGGCATAGCAAAGTCGTATAGGACTTGTTCGCAGATTCCTTTACATCGGCTTTTGGTTTTCCATAGAGGAGAAAAATTAGTTTGAGCTTGGCTCACGCATAGTAACAAACTCTTCAGCAGCCGTTGGGTGGATACCAATCGTGCTATCGAAGACCTCTTTCGTTGCACCTGCTTTAAGAGCGATACCGATACCTTGGATGATCTCACCCGCATCTGGGCCAACCATGTGGACGCCCAATACCTTGCGGCTATCTGCATCCACCAGCATCTTCATAAAGGTACGCTCTTCACTGCCGCTGATGGTGTGTTTCATCGCACGGAATTCAGATTTGTACACTTCGATATTGTCGTACTGCTCCCGCGCTTGCTCTTCGCTTAAGCCGACAGTGCCGATATTAGGCTGACAGAACACAGCAGTTGGGATTAGATCGTAATCTACTTTCTGGTTTGCACCTGCATATAGGTTACGTACCAATGCCATACCTTCTGCAAGCGCAACTGGTGTTAGCTGAACACGGTCAATTACATCACCTACAGCGTAAACAGATGGCACATTGGTCTGGAACTCATCGTTAACTACGATAGCGCCGTTTTTACCTTGTTCGATACCTAGCTCTTCAAGACCCAAGCCCTGAACCTTAGGGTTACGGCCTGTCGCGTACATAATCTGATCTGCTGCGATTACAGAACCATCAGTCATGGTCGCCAGTAGAGAGCCATCGGCTTGTTTCTCTATCGATTCAATATTGTTGTTAAACTGTAGATCTACGCCTTTCTTCGCTACTTCTTTGGCAGTGAATTCACGAATCTCGTTATCGAAACCACGTAGGAACAGATCACCGCGGTAAGCCAAAGTTGTTTTCGCACCTAGGCCTGCAAAGATGCCAGCAAACTCAACGGCGATATAACCACCACCTACGATCAAAGCGCGTTTAGGAAACTCTTCTAAGTAGAACACTTCGTTAGAGCTGATAATGTGCTCTTTACCTGGAATATCCGGGATATTCGGCCAGCCACCTACAGCAACTAGAATGCGCTCAGCAGTGTATTGTTTATCGCCTACAGCAACCGTGTGCGCATCGACCAATGTTGCGCGACCGTTAATCAGCTCACAACCCGAGTTCACCAATAGGTTTTGGTAGATACCGTTTAGACGCTCAATCTCTTTGGTTTTGTTGTCACGTAAGGTTGGCCAATCAAACTCCATACCTTTGTGAGTTAGACCAAAACCTGCCGCTTCTTCAAAGCTTTCTGCGTAGTGAGATGCGTATACAAACAGCTTTTTAGGTACACAACCTACATTTACACAAGTGCCGCCAAGGTGGCGATCTTCTGCAATGGCAACTTTAACACCCATGCCTGCTGCCATACGTGCCGCACGTACACCGCCTGAACCCGCACCAATTACAAATAGATCAAAATCGTATTCCGCCACAATCGGCTCCTTTTCTTGTGTCAATCTTCAATGTGCTCACTGTACTGAAACCTGAATATGAAGGCCAATAAAGAAAGTTAAACACCCCGATAGAATTTACTAATTCATTATGAGTATCCATCCGGCTAAATGTTCACTAAAATCCATTTTTTATTTTTGTTCAGGATTGCGGCCTTATGAAACTGATTTGCTTTAACGTTAACGGACTACGTTCCCGCCTTCACCAACTACAAGCGGTTATCGATAAGTATCAGCCAGACGTCATTGGCCTGCAAGAAACCAAAGTGCACGACGAAGCCTTCCCAATGGCGGATGTCGAAGCGATGGGTTATCACGTTGAAATCCACGGCCAAAAAGGTCACTACGGTGTTTGTCTGATCTCGAAAAAGCCATTGAACAATGTACAAAAAGGCTTTTTAACCGATGAAGAAGACGCTCAGCGCCGTATGATCATGGGTGACTATGAAACTGACGAAGGTAATGTAGTAACAGTATTGAACGGCTACTTCCCTCAAGGTGAAAGCATCACTCATGAAGTGAAGTTCCCAGCGAAACGTAAGTACTATGCCGATCTACAGAACCACTTAGAAACAAACTACACACCTGATCAGAACATTGTGGTGATGGGCGATCTAAACATCTCACCTGAAGATAAAGATATTGGTATTGGTGAACCAAACCGTAAGCGTTGGTTAAAAACCGGTAAAGCCAGCTTCCAACCAGAAGAGCGTGAATGGTATGGCAAGTTAACGGGCTGGGGCTTAACTGATTGCTTCCGTCATCAGAATCCAGAGGAAGATCAAGTATTCAGCTGGTTTGATTACCGCTCACGTGGTTTTGATGCCGAGCCAAAGCGCGGCCTGCGTATCGACGGTATTCTGCTGACAGCGCCACTTTTAGAAAAGTGCACTGACTCAGGCGTAGATTACGAAATTCGCGGCATGGAGAAACCATCTGACCACGCACCAATCTGGGCAGAATTAACGGTTTAGATAAGATTACTAACTGGGCTAGCTTAAAGCGATTGACTTAAGCAGCCCTGTTTATGGCAGATCAAAATACTTAGTGTCCATCTCGCTAAACTCAACCAAGGCATCATGGGCAAGCTGACCATTAGGGTTAGACATTCTCAATAAGCGCTTCACCCGCTCATCCAAATGCTGGTAAGAGCTTTCATCCCCTGTACCTAAAAACCTAAAGCCCATCCGCCAACGGGAAAACTCACGTTCAAACAGATTATCATTGGTGTAGATAATATCCATATCTCGATGACGCTTATCTGCTTTGATATCTGCGGCAATCTGCTGGATGGAGGCTTCCGGCCCTTCAAGTACCTGAAAGAACAGCGGAGGGTCAAACAGTAACAACCCTGTTAGTTCCAAACGCTTATTTTTAGCCCGAGACTGAATCATCAGTTCCCTTAAACCTTCCAACGTAAATTCATCAACTTGATGGCTGATATAAACAAACTGATGCAGCATCCATCACCTCAGTATCATGACCTCAGAAAACTGTGACTCCCTAAATCAGACGAGCTCAAGAGCAATCTTCTGATAGCGACTTCTGTTAGAATAGCCCATCACTTTATCTTCCACCTTGAGTTATCACTTCAATATGTCGTTTTCTGCGCTTGGTCTATCTGATTTTCTGCTATCTGCACTGTCTGATTTAGGCTACGAACAACCTACGCCTATTCAGCAACAATCTATCCCGGTCACACTAGAGGGAAAAGATGTCTTAGCTGCAGCAGAAACAGGCTCAGGCAAAACAGCAGCATTTACACTGCCGATTTTACAAAGTTTAGCGACAGCCCTACCGCCACGTAATAACTTAGTGGCCGCGCTGGTTTTAGTACCTACGCGTGAATTGGCTGTACAGGTGGAAGAAGCGATTCGTCAGTACGGCCGTAACTTCCCAAGAAAGCTTAAATCTCTGGCGATTTACGGCGGCGTATCCATCAATGCTCAAATGCAGGCGATGCGTGGTGGCGCAGATATTGTAGTCGCGACACCTGGCCGTTTGATTGATCTATTCGAGCGTAATGCAGTCGATCTACGTAACGTCAGTACCCTAGTACTCGATGAAGCCGATCGCATGTTGGATCTAGGCTTTGCCGATGAGCTGGATGACATCCTTGATGAACTGCCAGAGCAACGCCAAAACCTGCTGTTCTCCGCGACTTTCCCAAAAGGTGTGCAGGAACTTACCGACGATTTTCTGGATAACCCAGTCAAAATTAAGATAGAGCAAGAGAGCACTATCCCAGAGCAGTTAGTACAACGTGCGATTGAGGTAGACCATAACAACCGCACGATGCTTTTAAAACACCTGCTTAAACAGCAACACTGGGCGCAGGCTCTGATCTTTGTTGCCAGCAAACGTGCTGCGAACAATGTCGAGATGAAGCTCTACCGCTCAGGTATTCAAGCTAAAACCCTACATGGTGATCTAACACAGAAAGAACGTAACCAAGCGCTACAAGAGTTTAAATCAGGTGAATGTAAAATCCTCATTGCGACAGACCTTGCAGCCCGTGGTATCGATATTCCGAACCTACCTTGCGTGCTTAACTACGATCTTCCTCGCGCCCCTGCTGATTATGTTCACCGTATTGGTCGTACTGCCCGTGCTGGGGAGATAGGTGAAGCGATCTCCTTTGTCGATCACGAAGGCGACGCGCACTTTAAACTGATCGAGAAACGTACTCAGCAAAAGATACCGCGTGAGCAAGTCGAAGGCTTCGAACGCTCTAAAGAAGTACCAAAAGAAGTGCTAGCTAATAAAGGTAAAGCACCGGTTAAAGGCAAGCGTAAGAGCAAGAAGGACAAACTACGTGAAGCTGCTGCCGCGGAAAAGAAAGGCAGTGTGAATCCTTGGAAGCGGTAAAAGTCAGATAAAGACGGTAGACCTCGGGCCTGAATCGGCTAGGTTCGGCCCTACTAACCGAGAGACTATATGGTTTAAAACTCAGTGCATTGAAAGATCATCATCCACTTTCGAGCACAAATCATCGGCATACTGCTCAAGCGCCGTCTCATACATCTCTTTCCAAGAGTTAAAACTCGTGTGGGTTTTAATCACTCTATCAAGGTGCTCGTTTTGTGTATCGGGGTAAAGCGCTGACTTCATTTTGCACTTATGCAGCATTTGCCATAGGTTTGTGAAGCAACTGTTCCTAGATAGAAAAGCCCTAGGGAATAGCTTTTCCAGCTCACCATCATCTAGATAACCCTCTTCAATTCTCGTCATCACAAACATCCTTATCACCAAAACAATACACACACATAGTGTAGGCTTAATTTAATAATGTATGCCATGAAACTTAGGTACTCGCCCAAAAGGTTTAAGAATTCGGCTGCATTAAATAACCGTAGGGTGCAATAGCGAAGCGTATTGCACGTTTAACAGGCTCCAAATTGGTGTAATACGCTCTGCTATTACACCCTACAAAATCATGTAAAACTCCATGCATAAAATATACGAAATTACACATATATGATTTTCCGTATATAATCTAAGTTCTCTTTCTTACCAACAAGATTAGGTTTTTCGCTTTATGGGTATATTCGAACGTTTCCTCACCCTTTGGGTAGGTGTCTGTATTCTGGCGGGTGTCGTACTGGGAAATCTTATTCCAACCTTCTTTGAACAGATCGCAGCGCTAGAATTTGCTCATGTAAATCTGGTGGTAGCAGTGTTTATCTGGGTGATGATCTATCCAATGATGGTACAGATCGACTTCACTGCACTACGTGATGTTGGTAAACGGCCAAAAGGAATCGCGCTGACGCTGGTAGTTAACTGGCTGATTAAACCCTTCTCTATGGCCCTATTAGGCTGGCTATTCTTCCGCATTCTATTTGCAGATCTGGTCGATCCAGAAAGTGCTAGTGAATATATCGCAGGTATGATCCTACTGGGCGTCGCTCCATGCACGGCTATGGTATTTGTTTGGAGTCAGCTTACCAAAGGCGATCCTAATTACACCTTGGTTCAGGTATCGGTGAATGACGTGATTATGGTGTTTGCCTTCGCACCGATCACCGCCTTTCTTCTAGGTGTGAGTGATATCAGTGTGCCGTGGGATACCCTACTGCTATCCGTCGTGCTGTACGTATTATTGCCGCTAATTGCTGGCATCTGGACACGGCATAAACTGGAAAAAGCAGATAACGGTCAGCGCCTAGAATCATTTTTAGCCACGCTAAAGCCTTGGTCGATCCTCGGCCTACTAGCCACTGTGGTTCTGTTATTTGGCTTTCAAGCGGAGAAGATCGTTAACCAGCCGCAATCGATTCTACTGATTGCTATCCCGCTGTTGATCCAAACCTACGGCATTTTTGCACTGGCCTACTTTGCCGCGAAGTGGATGAAGCTCCCGCATAACATCGCAGCTCCTGCTTGCATGATCAGTACTTCTAACTTCTTTGAGTTAGCGGTTGCCGTGGCGATCTCGCTATTTGGTCTACATTCCGGTGCAGCATTAGCGACTGTGGTGGGTGTATTGGTGGAAGTACCGGTGATGTTGTCGCTGGTAGCGTTTGCTAATAGGACTAGGCATTGGTTTCCTTCTTAACAACGGCCAAAAACAGTCTAAACCAGCTAAGATCGGCATAAGCAAAGGCCACAATTTTCTACACTTCTCAAACATCCCTATCTCTGTCAGTATTGGATTGACTAAGGAGATAGGTTAGCCCACCTTAATGGATTAATGTGAATGATTTTTATAAATAGCCATTTTTCAATTTTGACATAGGAACACGACATTTTTTCGCCTTTCTACAAACCCTCGATTTTCATAAATCCATAATTAAGTATTTAGCTTCAATGGGTTAAAGACCATTCCTGATTAATTTTAATTTTGTGATATACGACAAGATATCGCCTTTCCACGAATTACTTATCGGATATTTAGCTGTTAGGTTTCTATGCGAGAATTCAACTTTCCCAAAGCGATTACACTCCGGCTAGACTTGGATCGCGAGGATAAAGCTCGAGGTTTTCCGTCTTCAGCGGAAGTAGATTTACCCATTATCGAGAAAAACCGATCTGAAATACTTGCAGCAATGATTACGATTGAAGATCGAATTATTGAGGCCATGAGCAAATACTTGTTCAAAGAATCCAAAGATAAGCGAGATTATTTTATAAATGAGGTCATTGGTACATCAGACTTCACTTTCTCATTTAAACGAAAGGCATTTACCAGAATGCTTGAACAGTTCAAACTGCTCGATCCTGATGGTATTAAGAAGTTAAAGGCAAACCTGAATAAGCTTATGCTGTGGAGAAACGCCTTCGCTCATGGCGAGGTAATACACGATCACCATGATGGCTATGTCCTCAAATATTACAGTGGCGGGCACCAAGAGCTGATTTTGAATGATGAGTTTTTTGAGAAGGCCGAAGAAACATTCAGGAGCTGTCTATATGTATGTAATGGAATTATTCAGTCTCATGAACTCAAAACCTAACAAGCGGAGTCATTGGGACGTAATTTACGCTGTGCTTCAATTCCGTCCATGCTGCAAGCGTTAACTCCTATAGGAGGGGGTTTTGGAAAGTAGAAAAATCATTAACTCTTTAATGGAAGAGTTAGGCAGCAATTCTCTGGATGAGCTGGCTGCCTTAACTGGATTGAAGCTTGCGACATTAACAAAGGTTGCTGCTGGAGAACGAGAGCTAAAAGAAAAGCAAATTGTATCCATGATCGTTAACTCAATGAAAAAACATTCTGAGATTTCGATTTCAAACTCGATAAAGCCTATAGTCGAGTTTTTTGAAATAGATCATGCTGAGTCTAAGCGTGGAGCATACTGGGAGATTTTGCCAACAACGATAAATGGTAATTCTCGCTATGATCAAATTCGAAAAAAGCTAAACTCTAGCCAAGGGATATACTTTTTCTACAACTCTGCAGGAAAAGTTATATATGCAGGAAAAACAGAAACGCAAGGTTTGTGGAAGGAAATGAAAAATGCGTTTAATCGCGATAGGGCTTCGCAAAATGTATATTTGGCGGAGCACCCTACACGAGGAATATTCTATCCGGCCAGTGAAAAACCTGTGCAAATAAAGAAATCGAATGTGTATTTGCATGATTTGGCATTCTATTTTTCTGCTTATGAAGTAGATCCATCGTTAATTCATAATCTGGAAGCATTTATTGTTAGAACAATCCCCAATGATATAACAAATACAAGAATGGAAAAATTCAAATATCAGTGAGTTAACAAGGAAAGCCGGCAGGATTCACTAACGTGAGCCTCTGCTTTGGGCGTTAGGTTTAGCATGAGTACAGATTACAATTGGAAGCGCGCAGTTTGCGATACTGTGAATATCCAATAATTGGGGTCAAGGTACCTTTACATAAGTTATAATATAACTTTTCGTGTCAGCATTAAGGCTCTACCCATGTCATTTAAATTTTTCTATACCGACTACTCTACTGATAAGCATGTACGCTCGGATGAGGCTGTATCTGAAACCTTAGAGAATGTGATCGAGCATATGCAAAGTATGCTGAAAGAGCCGGATAACTTTATCGGTTTGATTGATGAGAACAATCTGATGCTGCAGTTTATGGTTGAGGATGATGGTTCGATTCTGGTGGATGTGCCGATGCATGAGCGTAAAGGTTCGTTTACTAAACATGCTGATCTGAACGAGTCGATTGTGATTGTACGCAGTCTAAATGATGAGATTGTGTGGGAAGAGATCGACGGGTTACAGTTTAAAAACTGGTAATTTCAGTGAATAAACCGTTCTGCCTTCCCTTTTCTTAATACCCTTGATTCGGTATTTTATTTCCTAGAATAAAGCATTGATCATAAAAAAGGCCGCTATGGTAGCGGCCTTAGAAACATTAAGAGATTATCTACCTCCTAATAACCTCTTTATATCTCTGTTAAGAGGTAAAACGAAGTCATGGGAACTCAACACAATATTATCAACCGTTCTCACTAGGCGAGCATTCACATAAAGGTTTTCACCACCTATAGCGTATGTACCAAGAAGGACAGCCTGAGCATCATGCTGTTGAGAGATATTTTGAAGCTGGCGAGACAACATAAACTCGCCTGCACGTTGCTTGATAAACAAGCTATCACGCATTTTCACTTCAATGACTTTATAGCCTCTCTTCGTAAGGCCAGCAGAGATAACTTCTGCAGCCATTCGGCCGAAAGTAGATGAAGAAGACAGATTATCAATATTGGCAAAGCTTGCTGTCATAATTGCTTGGTCTTTAGATAAAGGCGAAAGCAATTTATTGAATAAAGGATTCCGCGCGTCCGAGAGAACACCAACTAAATCAACTTTTTGTTCAGTAGGTTTACTGCGAGCAGCCTTATCACTTGCACAACCAGCTGTAATCAGTGTTACCCCAATCAATAGAGCGCTAAGTAGTTTTCTCACTGTTTATTACTCCTGATCGGTTAATGTGACTGATTTAGTGGATATAGCACTTGGTGCATAATGGGAAGCATCACCACCATTGATGTAATAGATATTTGATGAAGAATGCAGGATACGATTCTGCTGAGTAACTGTCGTTGTGATAATCACTTCTACATTTGAGTCTTTAACCCAGTTACCACTGGTTACATCAGCACCAACTGCTGCAGGAATTAATAGCTTAGCCGGTGTGGTCCATTTATCGATAGCGTGAGCTGCTACAGCTACTCCGGCAGTTAATAGTGACCAAGTACCTACAGGAGCGCGAACACTATCTTTGTCTGTGTGCTTCACCACATTTACTTCAAAAGACACATTTGCAGCACCATGAGCCGTAGTAAGTACTGTCGCACCGTTTTGCACTAGCTGACTAGTCAGTAAATTTGCGTAGCCTTGATAAAATACTTGAGATGCATCGCCGCCACTGACGTGTAGTGGCATACTGTTTCCTACCGAACCCGCAATTAGCTTAGCTTCATGCTCAGCTAGAACATTCCAGTGATGAGCTGCCTGCATCTTTTGCTGTTGTGAAATTGGGTAAGTAGAAGGGAGTGGAGACTGTGCGGTGTTTGCTTGAAAACAACCTGTCAGGATGCTGGCCGTAGCACCCAAAACGATAATTTTTTTAACCATTTTAATTCCTTGTTCGTCGTCCGCTGCGAACTTTAAGTGGGCTCGTAAGAACTACGAGCCAACGAATATATCTGGAACAACTATGTTCCGTAGAAGCAATCCTACTTTGAATAAATTAAGTGTCAATCTATAAAAAGAAGTGAATTCAAGCAGATACAGTCCTACTGACTATAAAAAACAATAGAAACTTAATATATAAAGCGCCTGTTCTAAAAACAGGAATTGTTCAGATAAAGTAAGTTTTCTCCTAGAAGCGGATCACTTATAAAGCGATCCGTAGTGCTAAACCAATCATAACTAAACCACTCACTTGATCAATCTCTTTGGCCTTTTTCTGTAGCGCTTTGATCACTTTCTCTTTCGATAGCACCACCGCCACGCTGCATAGCCAGAGCATATCGATACATACCACTGTGCCCATATAGATCAGCTTTTCGGTCACCGATTGATCCGCTGATACAAACTGCGAGAACAGTGCGATAAAGAACAGCGCCAGTTTCGGATTTAAGACAGAGATCATCACCCCATCGCGCACCGCTTCTGAGTATGGGCCTACAGCTTTGTCTTTACCGAAGTTGGCATTACCTTTAGAGCGGATCGCTTTTAAACCAAGCCATGCTAGATAAAGCGCACCAACATAAGTTATTACTTGGTAAAGCATTGGGTGTTCTGATACTACAACGCCCAATCCCCATAGGGTTAAGATCGCCCAAACCGCTACACCGGTTGAGTGACTCACTGCGGTGATCACCCCATGTTTACGGCCATTTCCTAATGTCTGACGCAATACTACCGCCAAGCTTGGGCCTGGAGACATAGTGCCTAATAGACATACAACAACGAATGAAAGCCAGATGGCCAGTGTCATGGGAGTCACCTCGATCAGTAGATGGAGGCATTGTAGTTAGCTGAAAGGAATTAAAAAAATGCAAATATCAAATACCGGCTATGATTTAAAATCATACCTAGTATGATAAGTGCTATTCAGTTGCATGAGTGTCGATATGCATCTCGTCACGGAGCAGATCCGCAATCAAATTGCGTAACCAACGGTGGGCTGGATCTTGATCGTGAAGTGCATGCCAGCAGAGGTGATAGTTGTTCTGCGGCACTTCATCTAACGGTAGTTCAGCGTAACTCAAAGGAAAGTGCGCTAAAGCATTGCTAGCAATATGCTGCGGCAAGATCATCAGCATAGGTTCGCTAGATAACACTTGAAACGCCGCAGAGAAGAACGGTACTTCAAACTGAATGCGACGTTGTAAGCCTTGGGCTTCCAGCGCACGATCAAAGAAGGAGTCTTTATCACCACCGCTGTTTAAACGCAGAAATGAGTATTCCAGCATCTTTTCTATAGTAAGGCTTTCACCCGCTAGCGGATGGTCTTTCGCCATCAAACACACTGGGCTATCTTGGCCGATATGAATGCTCAGTACATTTTCTGGCAAACTGTTGGTCGTCGTTGAAGCGAGATCGAGGGGAAGCTGGCCTAAACGTGTTAACAGTTCTGGTCGCCACATCTCGTAGCTGATATCGATCCCCGGTGCTTCTTGGCGAAGCTTTTGCAAAATATCGGGAAAGATAAACTGCGCCACATGATCGGTGCAGGCGAAACTAAAGCGACGGACACACTCGGCGGGGTTAAAGCTGTCACCCTCCCCTAGCTCATCCACCTCAGCCAGAATGGCCTGCACTTTAGGCAGTAACTCTTTGGCTTTGGCACTTAACAGGTAGTCATTACCTTCGCGAATAAGCAGTGGGTCGGCAAAATGATCGCGTAGCTGACTTAACTGTCGGCTCATGGCTGATTGCGTAAGGTGTAACCGATCAGCAGCACGGGTTACATTGCGTTCTTCCAGCATAATAACTAATGCACGCAGCAGGTTCAGATTAAGTCGATTCACAAAGATTCAGCCATAGCTCTCTAAAAGATTAATCATAATCTATCTGATCCTATCCATCGAACACTAGAGTCTGTCCATGAAACGCAAGGGGCTATCCAGTAAACGCTAAGGGCTTTTCATCAAACGCTAGGGCCTATCTGTACCCTTTTTAAGAGCAATACAGTACAACTGTGTTACATCTGTGACGGTTAATTATCTCTTTTCTGCCTCTGCACCTAGAACTTTGCTTATACGACACTATATAGCTTACGAACATTTCCACTTTTGTATTTAGTTGTCTGTTACGGAACTCTTTTTATGGAAATCTACTTAGCGATTTTAGTGTTTGCTATCTCATCCACGGTAACCCCTGGCCCCAACAATATTATGATTATGACCTCAGGGCTTAACTTTGGGGTTAAGCGCAGCATGCCTCACCTGCTAGGCATCTGCTTGGGCTTCCCATTGATGGTTGTGGCTGTAGGTTTGGGTTTTAGCGCGGTATTTGAGAAGTTTCCGATTGTTCACGAAATCATCAAAGTACTCGGCGTGACTTATCTGCTTTACCTTGCTTGGTTAGTCGCTTCTTCTGCCCCTACATCGATGGAAGGTGATAAGAAATCTAATCCGCTGACCTTTATGCAGGCAGCGCTTTTTCAATGGGTAAACCCAAAAGCCTGGGTGTTGGCTACCGGCGCAATTGCGGCCTATACCTCGCAAGATACAACGATGTTGCTACAAGTTATGGTGATTAGCCTGTCATTCTTTGTGGTAAGTTTTCCATGTGTGGGCGTATGGCTAGTCTGTGGATCGTGGCTGAAGCATTTCCTAAAAGAGGCAAAGTACCAACGAGTATTTAATATCTCGATGGCACTTTTATTGGTGGTTTCGGTATTGCCGGTATTGAACGAGCTACGCCAAACTTATTTAGCTTAACTTCTCATCTCGCATCTCATCACTTCAACACGCTAGTCTGTTTTCTGTTGATCGTTAAACAAACGCAATCACATCCTCAACAGACTGGCGTGGTTTCTGCGGCCAGCTCTGTTTTGCTGGGTAGCCAAGCGTTACTAGCATTACTGGAATATCGGTCTCTTCAAGCTCAAACTCAGCGTGTAATTGACCTGAATCGAACCCAGTCATTGCACCTGATGCGATGCCCAGGCCATGAGCAGCTAACATCATAGTCATACCCGCTAATGAACCCGAACGTAGTGCTTCATCTCTCTGAAGGGTGTAATTGTCTTCATGTGAGTTCGTTGCCATCTCAACCCAACCATCAGCTACCTCTTGCGACATGATATTGGCTTCTACCACTGGGCTTAGCTGTTTCGGCAACTGCTGATAGCCCTTCAGCGTGCCGCAGATAATCACGGTGGCTGAGGCATCTAAAATTTGTGGCTGGTTAAACGCGATTGGATGCAGTTTCTGTTTGGCTTCTTTGCTAGAGACAACAATAAACTTCCAGTTCTGCATGTTATAAACCGAAGGCGATAGCGTCGCTAATCGCAATAGCTCTTTAAGCTGTGCATCTGATAGCTGCTTGTCTGCATCGTAACGTGCGACTGAGGCACGGGTTTCAATCAGTTGGGTAATCATATCTTTCATAACAACTCCTTACTCTTTAGCTTCAGCAACAACAGGCTGTTTAGAACGTGAAATAGATTTAGGGGATGTAGAGATTTGCACGACTAAAATGCTGACCAACACTGTGATCAGCCCAAGTAATGCAAAGCCCTGTAAGCTTTGATCGAGCAGCCACCAGCCCAACACCACTGCGGTAACGGGGCTTAGTAGTCCTAAAGATGACACTGCGACCGGTGGCAGTGTCGCGATACCTTTAAACCACAGTAGATAAGCGATTAACGCTCCGAATATGGACAGGTAGGCGTAACTTAGTATTTCTGTACTGTTTAATACAGGCAGCGCTGGATCTAGAACGTAGGCAGCGGGCAGCAACATCAATCCACCCAGCAATAACTGCCAGCCGGTAAAAGCCAATACAGGAAGAGAACTCTGCCAGCGTTTAGCTAAGTAGGTTCCAGCCCCCATAGAACACGCACCAAGAAATGCCGCAATAATTCCCCATAGATCCCACTCAGTATTCGGCGACAGAAGCAATGCAGCCATACCAATAACACCAAATACTGCTGCAATCACTGAAACTACACGTGGTGCTTTGCTATCCACCAGCCAGATTAACAACATCAGCAACAACGGCTGTATCGCACCTACCACAGCTGCAATCCCGCCGGGTAAACGATATGCCGCTACAAACAATAGCCCTTGGAACAGTCCAATATTTAGCGCGGAGAGAATGATTAACCTTCCCCACTCTTTGCGCTTAGGCAGATAAAAACTCATCAATAACAGCAAGAAGCCCGCAGGAAGCACACGAATCAATGCAGCGGTATAAGGACGATCAGCAGGTAAAAGCTCAGTCGTAACGATATAAGTCGAGCCCCAAATAATGGGCGCTAATGCCGTTACAACAATACGCATGCTGTTAGGTAGATTACCGATCATTCTCGTCACCTTGGTTATTTTGTATCGATGAAGAATTTATCTTGAATTCAAGATATAATTAAACAATGACAGCAAACTATCTTGATATCAAGATAAATTTTCAGGTGTAACAGATGACAGATAAATCAGCAGATGCTGTAGATAAGATAATTTCACAGTGGAAATCAGAAAGACCAGAGCTTAATTCTGAGCTGATGTCCGTAACGGGGCGCATCAAGCGAAGCTCAGCGTTGGTTCAACAAAGGCTTGAAAAAACCTTTTTAGAATATGGACTTAACTATTGGGAATTCGATGTTCTGGCGACGCTTTGTCGATCGGGTGCGCCCTATTGCTTAGCGCCGACCGCATTATTTTCTACCCTGATGGTGACCTCTGGCACTATGACCCATCGCCTGAAAGGATTGGAAAAAAGAGGTTTAATCAGCCGCTGCAACAATCCCGAAGATGCCCGCAGCATGTTGGTTAAATTAACCGATGAGGGTTTAGAACTGATTAACGAAGCAGTAAGCGCCCACGTTGATAACCTTGATCGAATGATGAGCGCCTTCTCTGAAGAGGAGAAAATTCAGATGGATAAAAGCTTAAAGCGCTTACTAGAAGTGCTAGAGCAATAAGCTAAAGATCTATAAAAATAGGGTTAAGATACATAAAAATGGCGCTATCACCGCTAAAGTAAAACATTTACCCATCACCTGAAGTAAATTATGTTGCGGGTTCTTCCACACATAGAGCCCGTTAATTAACAAGGTAATAGGGATGGCAAACATACCTATCAAAAAAGCAGCCAAACCGGCCCAAGAACCATTGCCTTGGTTCATTGATGCGATGATAAAAATCACCAAAGCCTGAAACGCTGAAGGCAAGATAACACCGATAAATATCCTCATGATTCTGGTACAGGGCAAACAAAATCAGGATGTTTAACGATCAGCACATCGCAATCTACATGATCGACTACATGTTCCGTTGTGCTGCCGACTAATAAACGATCCAAAATGGTACGGGCCACACCACCCATCACAACCACATCGATTTTATTGTGTTTTGCATAGTTACTAATAGTTAGATCCGCTTCGCCTTTGATGATGTCGACCATATCGGATTCGATGCTCAAACCGTATTCTTGAAGCAGTTCATCGCAGGAGCTAAAGTGACTTCGCTCGACTCGCTCCTGCAGAGCCTCGTAGTCTGTGACTACATGCTCATCAAAGATCACTTCTTGGGGTAAGGTGTTATAGCAATGCAAAATCCTTAACTCGCTATAGCCATCATCCATCATTTCACGGGTTCGCTGTATCAGTTCCCGATCTAATGCACCTTTCTCATCACCTTTATGTAAAGGATCGATACAAGTGACAACACGGGTATGATCGCCCCAAGGTCGTTGTTTCACAAACAGAACGGGGACCGGACATTTACGAGCAAGCTGCCAATCGACCGGGGCAAATAGGTAATGGCCCAATCGAGTATGCGGCTGAATTGAATGAAGGACTAAATCTGGTTGAAAACGCAGAACCTTACGAACAATCCCCTCACCGGTATGACGATTCCAACTAGCATCAAATCCCGTTTTTATACCTAGGGCTTCGATATTTAAACAGAGCTCTTCAAGCTTGGCTTCAGTCTGTTTAACGTAGGCATGTTCGGCTTTTAATTCTTGTTTGGCATCAAACATGTGACTATGTTTGAGCGAGCGATTGTAACAACAACTAAACAGTTCTAGAAAAGCAGAATGTTGTTCCGCTAGGTTTACTGCTTTCTCTATAAGGCTGGAGTTATCGTGTTTAAAATCGATATTAACCAGTAACCTATCCATCTCTTCCTCACCAACAAGTGGTTGATATTCCTCTCTCTATACTTCCAGTCTGGATCCTAAATTGAAGGTTTTCCAGTTCGTTTATCTTCCTCCTTATAACAAAGCATGCTTTCACTACATTTAATTATAAAAACTTGAACTAAGCCCGACCTTTATATTAGATATAACTTATATATAATATTTATCCAACGACTCTCTACTTGAAGGAATCATCATGTCTCTTAACGCCGCGCTTCGTCTGATGGCTGGCAGTGTTATATTAGCTAGCTTAGTTTTAGGTACTTACGTAAATGCCAACTGGTACTACCTCACCGGCTTTGTTGGCCTTAACCTATTCCAATCGGCTTTTACCGGCTGGTGCCCTGCCGTGTTTATTTTTCAGAAGTTGGGGTTAAAAGCAGAAAGCTGCAATTGTGAGGGCATGACTATCAACCAAGGCCTGCATATTATTGCTGGATGTGTGGTGATGCTAACAGTAGCACCCGTATTGTTCTTACAAGCACCACAAGCGTTATTAATCGTAACGGCTATCGTAGGTGTGAGTTTGACCCAATCGGCACTCACTGGCTGGTGCCCAGCTATGATGGTTGCGAAACTTTTAGGTTTTAAAAGTACTCAAGCAAGCTAATTACATCTAGTTCCGTTCGGCCTAGCTTCCCCACTCCTTGTGCTAGGCCACAAAAACAAGCCGGAATATATCCGGCTTGTTTAACTTCCTTCATTTTGTTGTCTAAAAACAATATTTTTACTTGTGATGTAGATACAATAACCAATCTATTTAGCTTCAGAATTTTATAGATAGACATGCTATTGCGATCTGCCGGTTTAATACTGCCCTCTTTTATTCTGCTGTGTGCGGCAGGCCTGTTATTGCCTATTACTGCTCAATTGAGTGAGGAATACCAACATATTCTCACTCTGACTCCCTATCCTCTGGCGATCATTGTTGCGCTTCTCGGTTATGGATTTAACCGCAGTCGTATTCTCTTTGCCGCGGTTAACCTCTGTGGTGCTTACTGGTTGATCCAGAATGGACTACAAACAAGCTTAAACCAGCCAGATGCTTTTGTTCTGTTCAGCTGCATATCAATACTGCTCCCTTTTCATCTAGGCTGTATTGCGCTGTACAAAGAGCGAGGTTTATTTACCCCTGTTGGCATCATCCGACTGTCTGTCATCCTGATTAGTTACGGGGTTTTATATCTAATTTGGTCCAATGGTTCCTTAGGGCTCTACCTAGCCAATCTGCCAATGATGATGTTAGAAATGCTGTTGCACGAGTATTACCTAAGCCAAGCAGCTGCTCTGGCATTTGGCCTTGGTCTCGTACCAATTATGCTCTCGTTTGTCTTTAGGAAGACCTATACAGATGCCGCTTTGTTAGCGAGTTTATTATCTGCCCTGATTATGCTGAGTTGGTTCCACCAACCTATGATTTCTGCGCTATTTATTTCTGCCAGCATGATCGCACTGGCAATCTCTGTAGTTCAAAACTCTTATCAAATGGCATTTATTGATGAACTTACTTGTATCCCTGCCCGTCGAGCATTGCTTGATAAGTTCTCCACGCTAGGTAAAAAATACACCTTGGCTATGTGTGATATCGATCACTTTAAAAAGTTTAACGATACCTACGGCCATGATGTCGGCGACCAAGTTTTGAAGATGGTTGCAGCCAAACTGAACCAGGTCAGCGGTGGCGGTAAAGCCTACCGTTATGGTGGTGAGGAATTCACTCTAGTGTTCCCTGGTAAGAGCGAAGCAGAAGCCCTGCCGTACATAGAACAACTGCGTGAAACCATCGCCAATTATCCTATGCATATCCGTAATAATGACCGACCCGACGATAACGAACAGGGCGAAAAAATGCGGAAACATGCCCCAGAAACTGAAATTGTCAGTGTCACCATCAGCATAGGCTTCTGTGAAAAAACACCTGAAATCCCAGATCCGATGGCCGTTATGAAGAAATCAGACGAAGCCCTATACGAATCAAAACGTAATGGCCGAAACTGCTCTACCGCTGTGCATTACAAACCACAGCCTAAGACTCAAAAACGCGGGCATCGCAAGGATTATGCTTAAGAGGCGATACTAAGGAGGTTTCAATAACCTCCTTACCCATAGGTTCAGTTTTACCCAGCCAAACGCTGCTCAGACAAACTCTCAATCCAATTGATCAGTTGGCTCACATACTCTGTTCCCGCATCTTCCGCTGAAAAGTGTGATGCATTTTCAAAGATGACCAACTCGCTATTGGGGATCTGTTTAGCTAGTACTTCTGCATTCTCAACCAATACAAACGGATCTAGTTTTCCCCAAGTAATTAATGTTGGAAGACTAATCTCTTTTAGCCTCTGTTCGATCCAAGGCAGCTCTTTAGAATACGTCGAGAAAAAGCTGACAGCACACTGATGTGACTGCTCATTGAAAGCAATATCGTAATACTCTTTAACCGCTTCTTTACTCGGTTTGTAATAGTGATAACCATCCTTAACAGCGGTCAAAAAGTTAGTTTTCATCACCGATTTTTTAATAATTCCTTTAGCTAACCAACGTACGAATGATGATTTAATCACCGCTGTCAGAATCGGTGAAAGCTTCGGTGGGTAATTGCCCGGCCCATCAAAGATATTTAAGCTCAAGAATCGATCTTCATGATTAATTACAGCGGTCAACGCAATCGGTACCCCAACATCCGGCCCCACTAAATGGGCTTGCTGAATATTGAAATAGTCCATCACCTCTATCACAACTTCGCTGAGTAAACTTGGAGACATATCAGCCTCTGCAGCTTGAGATAAACCAAATCCAGGAAGGTCGATAGCGAGTAGATCAAACTTCTCGCTAAAGCTATCGATAGAGGATTCCCACATCCGAATGCTCTGTGGCAAACCATTTAATAAAAGTAAGGTTGGCGCATTTGACTTTTCCCTTCTCAAATAACGGATCTTAAATTTGCCCACAACAACAAACTGCGGAGCAAAAGGGTCATCTTGTACCTCAGGCTTGACTGATGCGAACTGAGTTAGGGCTTTATTCAAAAGAGCTTGAGTCATCAGGAGGCCTCTACCTTCATATTTTGCGTTGAAAAAACACATTAGTTACTTTTGTATACCAGTATAAACATTGAATACTAAATAACAATTAGGCACTATTTAGTACTCAAGTTACCTTTTGATAACCTATGGCATGACTCATGACTTCAGAAACACCGGAAAACCCAAGACGTCTTTTTAAGAACGATCCAGACTGTCCTGTACGGAATGTAGTCGCTCAAATCGGTGATAAGTGGTCAATCCTAATTCTGTTCGCACTCGTGGATGGGCCCGATCGCTTTAATGCTCTACGCTCAAGGATTGAAGGGATCTCACAGCGTATGCTGACACAAACCCTCCGAGATCTAGAACGAGATGGTTTTGTGCTGCGTACCGTCTACGCTCAGGTACCTGTAAAAGTAGAATATGAGCTCACTGAGCTTGGGAAGGGATTAGCCTCATCCGTATGGAAGTTGGTATCTTGGGCAGATGACCATCACGATGAAATCCGCACTGCTCGCCAAAAATATGATGAATCTGCTGAACAATAGATAACGTCCTTCTCACATACGATACAAAAGGAATTACGACAAGGAGCCTTCTTTAAAAGGAGTGAAGGATGATAGAAAGCTTACCTCAGATAGTTGGACTAGCTCTTGGTCTTTTGATTGCGATACCTATGGGTATTCATATGTTTCGTGAGTGCTTTAGCAATTACAAACGATTTAAAGATGAGCTTAAGCAATCACAAGGCAATGAAGAGGTGAAGTTATATGATGGCGAATTCACCAAAGCAGTTAATCATCAGTTTATTGAGTTTAAAGCTGTTTTTGCTTTGGCATTTCCTATCTTAGTATTCTTACTCACCTACTTTATTACAAGTTCCATAGCTGAATCAGCCATACAACTGTATGCTGGTGAGTAATTAGAATCGCTAGTACGGTTCAAATTAAAAAACGGATTGCATTTAAAAGGATTTTCACATGGAAGTACCAGCTCTCACTCTACACTTTTTAGCCGTTATCAGTGCAACAATTGTTTTACCGTTGAAAATCGCGGCCTCATGGTTTGATGCTTCGCGAACTAATTTTTTTCTCTGCTTCATTGCTGCGATACTTGGCCCTTGGCTAGCGTTATTCGTTTTTAGTGCTGTGGGTGGCGGCTTTCTGGGGTTTATTGCGGCTCTAATCATGTTTGGCATAACCCTCGGAGCAATCCTTGGCACTACGACGTGGAATGCAATCAAACTCGCCGTTGTTGCTGTCATATTAAGTGCAGCGGCTATTAAATTTCATGAATCGTTCGCTTCAAATATATTGTTCTAGGTAGAAGTAGCTATGATCTTTGCAGAAATAGCATCCGATGTTAGCTACTACGATATCTATCCCAAGCTGCTTCAACTGGTGCAACAGGCATTCTCAAATGTTGAGTCTGGCGTACAAGGTGATGCTTGGATTTGGATCTATGAGGGTGAGGAAAAAGTCGCTCTAGATACCTTTACCAGTATGCGCTTTCAAATTAAGTCCGATAATATTAACGGCCTTTTGGTACAGAAAGTCATTTCGAAACTAGACGAGCACTACGAACTTTATATTTACGATGATCCAGAGTTAGAAGGGCATGAAGATACTTTTTAGCCCTTGAAGTCGTAGTCAGGAAAAAAGATATCGGAGATTGAAATGGTAAGAGTTGTTTATCGATGGCAAGTTCCGGCTGAGAACTTTGAGGAGTTTAAAGCGATCTGGACCGATACAACCAATCATATTCATGAAACTGTTAACGGTGCCCTTGGCAGCTTTATGCTGAAGTCCGTTGAAAATGAAGATGAAGTGATCACCATAGCCAAGTGGGACTCCCTTGAATCCTGGAAGAATTTTTGGGGCAATGAAAACCCAGAACAGATGCAGAAAATGCGAACGTTAGGCAAACGTACATCTGCAGATGCATACGAAGAGATAGAAGACTATACCCGTTAAGGTCCTCCGCAACGGATAATAAGGACATTACCTATATGAACTTGATTGGATATCTACTAGCAGCCGTTGGTTTATACGCACTTTACACAAACGGTATCGTTTTAGGATGTGTTGTTTTTTTCATCGGGGGACTCCTCGCAGGCAAGCTATTTTTCTGCTTACGAAGTCTAAGCGTCATCATAATTGCTGCCTCAGTGGCATATGGTTATCACAATAGCTTTACCCCTGAAGTTTTGTTCTGCCTTGCTGTTGGCGTGTTTTTAGCCACCTTTAATCGTAATCGATCCTC
The DNA here is from genome assembly GCF_047778025.1 of Neptuniibacter sp. SY11_33. Taxonomy (GTDB): domain Bacteria; phylum Pseudomonadota; class Gammaproteobacteria; order Pseudomonadales; family Balneatricaceae; genus Neptuniibacter. Next base: position 1,205,427 of record NZ_CP180543.1, on the reverse strand, counting down.
ACGTAATAATGACGGTGATAACGGCTGGGGCATCGATTTTGATTTTTCCTCGTCAGGATCAGATGGAGGGAGTTGTGGCGGTGACTCCGGTGGTAGCGGCGGGGATTAATCTGATAAAGGAGAGTCTAGCTCTCCTTTGTCACTTCAGATAAATAATCGCTATTTATCTCTCAGTTCAAAAAGCTGCTCTAAGATCGATACATTTCTTTTTATAGACTCTAGCTCTTTTGGCGACTGACCATTTTGCTCTGCGAAGGCTAAAGCGTCTTGACTGATTTGCAGCCAATCCCTTTTAATGTCGATGTTCTCATTCATGCTAAAAGGGGCAGCCATTCTCATAGCGTCCTCATTGGAGATAAGTCCCCTCTCTTGCAGATCATTCACCATAGCGCCACGTTCACGCGTAGACAAATTGGTGACATCATATCTGTTTGCAATACCATTCAAAGCGCTTTGCGCATTACGCGCTTCTTTGCTCAGCTGTACATCACCATTCGTAGCTTGAACATTATTTCCGGTGCCATGGGAGGTATGAACAGATCCTTTACTGTGAGTTTGATAAACCTGAGCTGCTTGAGAAGTTTGGTTTACTTGCATGATGATTCCCTTACCCATTTAAAATGTATACTAAAAACATCAATGCAACCAGCATGCCAACCAATAAACATCTTAAGCTTTTCCCACTATAGGCACTTAGAATCAGTGCTGTAGCCTAGATCAACTTAATTCTACACTTATGCTCTACAGTGAAAAACTTGGAATTTAAGCGCAAAGCCTGCCGCTTTTCGGCAAGCCATTGCCCCTTGCTCAAAGAGTAACGACCAAAATACAGATGTATTGCTCTACAAATATTCTTTACTATTAACGACATACATAGAGTCACTATCACTTTAAACCCTATTATGAAATTTCATCAGCTCACTTTATCCGCGGCTTTGGCCGTTACAACTTTACTTGTCAGCTTCGCTTCTTTTGCTATAACGCAGCCAAACGATACCCGACAACAAACAGAATTGTTCCTAAATAATGAGCTTACTTGGATAAGAGACTATATAAACGAGAACAATCAAACGGGTCTGCGAATTAAACAAGCTTCGACTCCCCTAATAGAAACCATTGCTGTGTGGGATGCTAATCACGATCTAATTTTTCCAGATACCCAATCCAGTGCTCACCTTAACGATTACATAGTGACTAACAACTATTCCCGCTTAGAAGCTTTATTGCTGACAGCTACTCCAACTGCTTGGGAAGCATATGACATCAACGCGGATGCTTTATTCTTTTGTCAAAACGAAGGGCTTTCAGTCTGTGTATTGCTTAAGGCTGCAGAGCTTTCAACTGCTCTAAGCATCCCAAAAGATCAATTAGTTACCGGGTTACTAGCAGAAAACAAACATTTAGTAGCTTCCCAAAATGACAGTTACTTTTATAGCCTTATTTTAATTTTGCTAACCATCTTATTGGGTAGCACCGCCTATATCTTCTTCCAAAGAAAAAATAAAGAGAGCACTTCTACCGGTCATGACACGAATGATATTTTCGAGATGGGTGATATGAGAATCGACCCACGGCGCATGAGCATTACCCGTGGCAATTATAGCGAACAGATTTCTGTAAGAGATTTAAAGCTACTGACTTGCTTGTTCCAACATCCAGATGAAGTAGTGAGCAAAGACAAGCTTTATAACGCAGGATGGGGACGTGATTTTGTACCGAGCAGCCGATCCCTAGAACAACATATTGTGACTCTCAGAAAGAAACTAGATCCTAAGCGTCAATATAAACCAGTCATCGAAACCGTACATGGCCAAGGGTATCGCTTTCCTAAAGACTCGTTCTAATTTATTGATTTTTCATTATTTTTTTAAATTTCTTTTAAAAATCTGACACTTTACTCCACTTAAAAATCTTAAATAGCCTGTAAAAAATTGCGCTGACTTCATCGTCAGCGCGATAAATCGAAGGCTATAGTTTCCACTTAAAACCTCATCAGTGATTACTAGCACTGATCAGCTTTTACAACTGAACCTACATGCCTTATTGCTTGAAAAGGTTTATGTATGTGGAAGCTAAATAGTTATTCATGGCTGCTCTCGTTCTTACTACTCATCGTTCCTTCATTAGGATTTAGCGCTAGCTCTGTCAGCAATACTCCCATCAAGGTGGAGAGCATCATGACGCAGGAGAAATTGCGTAAGCTCTACCCTTCCCCGTTTGTTGTTGGAGAGAAAGACAACTCTATTGATGTCTGGCCACTCTTTAAAGAGGAAGTCACAGGGCTGAATCAAGTTGGTTATATTTACGAATCGATAGACTTCTCTTCTATCCCTGGTTTTATGGGTGTGCCTTATAACTTACTCGTTGTCCTCGACACTGAGGGCTCTTTTGTCGATGTACGCGTACTCTTCCATCGTGAGCCGATGTTCGTAGCCGGTATTGGTGAACAACCCATGTTTGATTTTGTTGATCAATATGAAGGGTTATCTCTGATGCAGAATATTAAATTCAGCGATAAACAAGGACAAAAGAAGCCAAACGACAGTAAAAATATTTATCTTGATGGCGTGACTGGCGCTACCGCATCTATTCGAATTTTAAATCAAACCCTTCTTTCTTCAGCAATCAAAATAGCAAGAGCCAAATTAGGTTTTGGTGGCAGTAAGGATCCAGACCTGATTGCCAAAATAGACCACGATATTTTTGAAGAAATGGGCTGGAATGAGCTACTCGATAGCGGCCTGATAAAAAAAATCCTATATACCAACGCTGAAGCCGAAGCCCTTTTTGCAGGCACGCAAGGAGAAGGACGAGACTCGATTGCTCTTAAGCAACCGAAAGACAATTTCGTCGAGCTTTATGTAATGGATCTCGCTATCCCAACCTTAGGAAGAAACCTATTAACCCCAGAATCTTGGGAGTTTTTACAAGAAAACTTAGAGGCTGGCGACCATGCTTTATTGATAGTCAGTAATGGACGCTATTCATTCATGCACGAGAATACTCTACGTGCAGGGATTTCTGATCGGTTACTTTTAAGACAACAAGGCTTGCCAATAGAGATGCGTGATCTTGATTTGGACGACCGCCTAGATCTGATTCAACCCGATTATAAAATCAAATTACCTGAGCCTCTAAGCCAAGCAGACTGGATGGTATATAGAGTTATCGATACATCAGGAATCGATATTTCCTTACCCTTAGAGTTCGATTTAAGTGTCATCCGAGGACAATCAATTTCCTACCTTCCGAGCACAACTAAAGAGTTTAAATTCAAATACAGCGTACCTGATGATTACTTTTATGAACCCGATATCAACGGTAAAACATGGCAACCGATTTGGGAGGATCGATTTGAAGAGATCATCATCCTATCACTGGGTTTAGTTGCCCTATTTATCGTCTTGATTAAGCAGGCATGGGTCACTAAACATAAAAAATTCTTCACCTATTTCCGAATTTGTTATCTGCTATTCACCCTTTTTTTTATCGGCTGGTATGCACAAGGGCAACTATCAATTGTAAACATAACGGGAGCCATTCAAGCATTGATGGCAGGCGGGAACTTAAACTTCTTCCTTTACGACCCAATGACAACCCTCCTTTGGGGCTGTGTCTTTATTACATTCTTTATTTGGGGGCGCGGTACATTTTGCGGATGGTTGTGCCCCTTCGGTGCACTTCAAGAATTATCAACAAAAGTACTGACGTCTTTAAACATCAGACAATTTGAACCATCAAATCAATGGGATAAGCACTTAAAAAAACTGAAGTATGTCGTACTGCTTCTGATACTTACCTGCGCTTTTACCTCTCCGATCTGGACAGACCGTCTAGTAGAAATAGAACCGTTTAAAACCAGCATTACCTTTTTCTTTGCTCGTTCCTGGCCCTTTGTCATTTGGGCTGTGCTCTTAGTCGTGCTCAGTGTGTTTGTCTATAAAGGCTACTGCCGTTATGTCTGCCCTTTAGGTGCCGCTATGGCGGTGCTTGGAAAACTACGTTTACTCAATTGGCTACCCAGACGTGATGAATGCGGCAGCCCTTGCCAACTATGCAAGCAGCGCTGCGAATACAGATCGATCGAACAAACGGGTCAGATCGACTACGACGAGTGCTTCCAGTGCTTAGATTGCGTCGTTATCTACGAAAACGACAATCTCTGTGTCCCGCTTATCGTCGAAAAACGTCAAGGTCGAAAGCTCAAAGCCCGACCACATAACCACAAATTAATAGCCACGTGTGAATAAATTAAACGTTCAATGATTAAGGAGCATGCAATGAATACCAACCTATATCCGCAGTGTCTGAGGGAATTATTAGACAGCGAAGTTTTCGGTGAAGCTGCATCGCTAGCTCTATATGAAGTAGCTAAAAACCCCGAAGAGAAATATAAATTTGGCACTTTATTACAACTAGAAACAGAAACTAAGGCTCGTCTCAGACCTATTTTGTACCGTTATCATATCGATCTGTACGAAGAAATTGACGAAGCCCAAATACAAGGTTTCGTCGAACTGTATCTACAAAGCAACTGGGAGCAGTTCATCGCCACCTTTAAACCTATCGTCATGCAATACCTTGAAAGATTTAAAGAGATAGCAGAGCTGGGGCCTGATCAAGATAATAAAACTCTCCTGTCCATGGTCGAGCATGAAACCGCAATTCTGACTTGGTTAGATCTGGAACTTGAAGGTCAAGGAGAGCGCTCGTTGGACGCCATTATTGCTCAGTTAAACTATCCTTTGCGGAAACCAAACCACGACTAAGTTATTTGAGCTTACTTTTCTAACTAGCTTAAAGACTCCCCAGAGCGACACCGAATATCTGTACAAGGTGTCGCCATTCTCAATCCTATCAATGTATGTAACCATGTAGCACCACTTAATTTTTCTCTCTAAGCCAGAGCCATGCCCTCAATTACCTACTCCATCGACATAGCTAAACCCATTGATGAGGTATACGCGATAACGCAGGACTACGATGTACGTTATGAATGGGATCCGTTTCCTGAGCATATTGAAATGATAAATGGCGCTACTGAAATAGCGATAGGTACCCAAGTGAAGGTTATTGCGAAAAGCGGTTTGGAGATGGTGGTTGAGTTTGTACAGATCAAACCACCCTATGTTGCCGCTATTAGAATGATTGAAGGCCCCATTATTCTTCGCAATTTCGCCGGTAGCTGGCTGTTAAAATCATGATCTGATGACACAACCCGAGTCACATTTACGTATTCGTTAAAGTCAAAAAAGTGGGCGCTACCTTGGATAACTGACAATTTTTTACGTTGGTATTTTGGTTCGAAGGTTAAAGCCAGACTTAATGGTTTAGCCACTTATTGTCAGAACCTATATCCTGAAAAATTCAGCTAAAAACGAGATCAATCTCAATTAACTAGCCACTATCGTAATCCCAGCGGTGTAAATCACTCGCTTAGTTTTCTTATAACTATTACCATTCACACTCAACTAATTTAAAGAAGTAGAAAGTATGTCTTTACCACCTTGCCCTGAGTGTAATTCTGAATTTGTTTACCAAGATCAAGAGCTTTTGATCTGCCCTGAATGCGCTCATGAATGGAACCCTGCTGAAGCGGATGCTGAAGAGGACGTCTTTGTTGTTAAAGATTCCAATGGCACACAGCTAGCTGATGGCGATAAAGTGACTTTAATTAAAGACCTTAAAGTTAAGGGCAGCTCGATAGTGTTGAAGATCGGCACAAAGGCGGTAATAAAGCGTATCGTTGAAGGTAAAGATCACGAGCTTGACTGCAAGGTTGATGGTGCAGGCGATATGATGGTTACTGCTAAGTTTGTTAAACGCGCCTAATTTCTTTTTATTCATTAGATCTATGGCAGCAGGCTGAAATCATCAGCCTGCTCGAAAAATCATCCTTCCCTAGATTTCTTCTACATTAAGCCAGCTGCTACTAACGCTTTTTTATCCGCTTCGCTGATACTTAGATTGTGACTAGGCGTAACCCACTCTATATCTTGCGCCTCCAGAGCCATGACTTCTCCCGCCCATTTATCAACTAGATAGTAATGCAGCAACTGATCTGGCGACGACGAAAATGGATGTGAACCCAAAAACCGATAAGATAACGGTATAACTGACAACTCTTCCTCTACTTCCCTCTTCAACGCTTGTATGTGGGACTCTTCTGGCTTGATATGCCCGCCCGGAATATTGATAGCAGCAGCTCCAGTTTTATCATCAGCCCAGCGATGTTCAAATAAAACTTGGTCATCCATCGTTAAAACAAAACAAACACATTCGCGTACTGACACAAAGACCTCCTCAAATAAAACTGAGCTTTCTACGTAAGAAACAATAAATTAGAGCTTTTTATATTGGTCGGAGGAGCCTTATAAGCGACCGAGCCTTAAGCTCCAATCTCCGCCACAAACCTCTTCGCAGGCTTCTTCGGAATCGAAAATTATCTGTTGAGTGGGTTTATTAAGCTTTACACCCGCTTGTGCCAGTTTCTCGGTAATTAAACTTTTTAAAAACTGATCCTCATGGGCATTTCTAGCAAGTGCTAGAAGTGATTCATCCTCAAAGACAGTGACAATCTTTAGCGATTCAGGGTAACGAGAAAAGTCCACTTTATGAGTGATCCAACAGAAGCCAGGTACGGACTCTAGTGCAATATCGCAAACATCAGTCAGCGTTTCACGGAGCGTTTTTTCTAGTTTTTTATCTGATTTTTTCATTTGGCTTGTCAAAAGAACCATAGCTTCAAGGAAAGATGATCATAACTGATTTAACATTAATAACCCCACCTAATCCTCGCATAAAGATTAGATGCATCCTCAAACTGCCCGAAGAATGTATGTGCTTCTTGGCCACCGAAAAGATTCGCGCCAACGGTCAGTTGTAACTCATCACTGAAACGATATTTTGCCGAAGGTCGATGATAGTAGTCATCGTCTGTCGGTGAATAAAAACTAAACCAACTCAGTGTTAGATTATCCTGTAAAGCCCGATAGCTTAGGCGTAGGGTCCATAGTTCTCGGTTCTGATCAGATCGATAAGGTGAGTTACCATCATTAGCGATCAGCTCTGCATAATCTTGTGTGTGTTCAAGATAATACTGCAGCCCTGCTGTAAATTTCGGTAATAACTCCTGTTCATATCCGACTAGAAAACGCACTTGGTTATTGGGTAGCAATGGATTGGATCCTTGACCATCTCCACCCTTATACCAAGCAATTTCACTGTACCCTATTCCCTTTACAATATTGGTTCTTAAGCTTGCACCAACAGCTTTTAATGGCGAGAAATAAACATGGCCTAAGACATTAAGTGCATTCGGTTGTTTCCAAAAACCTCTATAGGTATAAAAAGCCCATTCGGTGTTACTCGCTCCCCATGGCGCATTCCCATAGAAGCGCGCCGCGAATTCACCGTTTGAAAAGCTCTCTTGGGGATAATCCGGAACCAACATATTTTCCGGTGATGCTACTTGCTGACCTGCCAAAGGTGAGAAATAGGAAAAACGCTCACCGTTAATAAATTGATCGTTAGTAAAAACAGGCGTCCACACCAGATCTAAATTCGCGGTATTGCCATAGTAAGCAAGTTTGATGCTGGTCGATGGCGCTTTTAAGTACTCATCATCGCGCCCAGAAAAGAATGACTGCCAATCCTTTGCAAATAGATCATTCAGGAACAATAGATCACCCGTTCCCCAGGTTAATACCTGATGTCCTAAACGCAGATCCAACGAATCACTAAGTTGTAGATCAGCTAATGCTTCCCTTAGATTAAATTGAGTCGCTCCTTCCACCCCGTCGGTGTAGAGATCAGCTTTTAAGCTATAACGGCTATCGTTCGAGAAGTATTCTGTTTCTACCCGTCCTCGAAGTTCAGCAAGGGTTTTATCTTCATCTAAAACAGGATCATTGTTTAATCGCCCACCTGCACCCATTTCGATAAATCCGTGCCACTGAAGAGTTTGACTAGCCTCTTCGTCCCAATCGCTTTGCTCCCAATCATCAGCTGAAGCAGTTAAGCTAATGACCATCAGGCCCAATAAATATAAGCTTGCTCGAAACATTACTGCCTCCGAAGCCACTGGCGAGGCGGCTTACGCAATGAACGTTCTGAAAATACAGCTTGCTCCATACCTAAATCATACGTTTGATAACGGAACTCCATGATCGTTTCTGCGCCACTACGCAGATCCATCGCCTTAGATTGGATTACAGTGATATTACCTTGAATCACGTCGCTTTTGATTACCTCAATCCGGCGATAGAGCTGGCCGTTATCGTCGAGATAGTCAATTTTTTCCGGCAGATAATTTTGTTTATTAATCCATGTGGAATAACTACTAAACTCAACCTCTGCAGCTTTTATAGGCGTACTTTTAATTTGATAGTAGTTTTCACCTGTTTCGATCAATTGATGGGTATCTTCTTCGATACCACGTCCAGATACATCCTCATAAAAGAAATGTGAGCCAACAAAGCTAGTTCGTTTATCACCAGCTGAAATACGTTTAACCAGATCTAAACCGGGAAGATATAACCAACGGTCATCATCCTTACCTGGCGTTTTAGCAACTAAGAACGCTGTATTTCTTACATCTGATGGACGACTAAAGACAACCAGAAAATCCTGCTTACCACCATCCTCTCGATCTCGCCTTAAGATCGTAAACTGACGTTTTTGTACGCGCCCTTGGCTGTCTTTAATTAACATTCGTGCTTCAGAGCGACCGTCATCCCCGGCGTAATATGCTGTTAAATTCGCCTTTGCAACAATCTCGTTCGCATCCAATAAATCTGTAGCTAAGGTGTGGGTAGCATTAGTAACCAACACACATAGTAAAGCCCCAAAGAGCGTTGTTTTTAACAAGTTGGATTTATACATTTTGCTTTTCCTCAGTTGAGACGCTGCTTTGTGGTTCACCAAAAAGTGAGGTTTTGTTGCTAATAAAATGGATAACGGCTGGCAGTAAAATCACAGTGACGATCGCAGAGATACTCATGATCAAGGCCAAGAAAAATCCAACTGTGATGTAAGGCACTAACGGCGTAAGAAGTAAGGGGGTAAAACCAACCGCAACCACGACGGCATTACGACTAATCGCTCTAGCAGGCCCCTGATAAACTTCATTAACTGTCTTCGTCCAGCTGCCCGTACGTCGATAGATAGCACGGCAGCGCTCCAAAAAATGGATAGCAAAATCGACAGACAAACCTAAGGTCAACGCTGAAAGAACGGCAATCGGCATGTCATAGTCCTTGCCGATAAAACCGATCAGACCATAGATAAATAGGATGGTAACCGTGAGCGGTAACATGGCGAGCAAACCGATTTTGATCGACCGGAACAGAACAACCATCATCAGCAACACCATGAAGAAAGCGCTAATCAAGCTATTCAACATGCCGTTTACCATCTGCTCTTGCCACACGACGTTAATGTAAGTCAGACCCGCCCAGTTCATCTCAACACCCTGCGCTAGCGGGTTTTCAGACACAAAGCGATTGACCAGCTCAATTACTTGGCTCATATCTTGGTTATCACCGCTTCTTAGCTGCAGCCAGAGTAAAGTGGCATCGTACTCAGGCGTAACCATGTGCCAAAGGTCATCAGGACGGTGTGATGATTGAAAGCTCAGTACCGTTTGAGCGGCTGCAGAAGCATCAGAAGGCAATATAAACTGATCTCCGTCCCCGCCTCTTAATTCACGGTTCACCGTTTTAAGTAAGGTACCTAGAGAGTTAGTTTTACCCACCAGTTCAGATTGATCTAAGTAACTCTGTAGCTGATCTAGATACGCTAAGCCTTCAGGTGAAAGAAAGTACTTGGCCTTTACCTGAGCAGCTTCAACCTTATCTAGCATGCTCAGCCATAAAGTTTCGTTAGCAGGATCATCAAACGACAGATCATCGAATGCAAGGGCGAGCGCCTGTAAACGTTTACCCGGTGAATACGCATGCGTCTCTGCTCGCAGCTGAGTTATTTCCTGCATTACTTTTTCTGACAACGGTTGGCTTGTTAGCTCCTTCCAAAAAGATTCACCTAATTGTTCAGACGGCTTCTCAAACACAAGGTATGCATTATAAGTCCCGGCAAAATGAGCGTTCATAACCCGATCCGCCAAGCGCAGGCGGTGATCCTCTTTAAACCAACGCACAGGGTTATCGTTAATTTGAATGGTACTCACACCATAAATAGATAGTGCTGATATAAGCGCAAAAACAATTATGATGCCTTTAGAGCGGTTGATAGAGAAACGTCCCGCTGCGCTCAGTAACCAACTTAGTTTTTGCGATGAATCTTCTCTAATCGAATGATCTTTAAGCGCCTGTAAACGCTGTGGTGATAGACTCACAATAAATGCAGGCACTAGAAAAACGGTCAGAACAAAGGCCAACATAATGCCAAACGCAACATGCAGACCAAAAATTTGCACAGGGGGGATCGGGGTTAACGCCAGAGAGGCAAAACCCACTGCGGATGTAATCGATGTGTATAGCATCGGTGTGAAGAGATGACCTAGTACCTCTTGTAACGCCTGCTTAGGATCTTCCCCCGGTTTATATCTATCAGAAAATTCAGAGAGTAAGTGCACCGAATCTACGACAGCGATAGGCATCAAAAAGATAGGGATCATCGAGCTCATAATATGTACCGTATGACCCTGCCCAATCAATGTGCCCATAGTGACAATAACCGTAGCCATAGCGACCAGCATAGGTGCAGTAATCAGCAGGATGGAGCGGAAGAAAAACCACATCAACACAAAAATCATTAAACCGGCTAAGGGTGCAGAAATGGCCATCTGGATAAACATCTCAACACCAAAGGTATCTTCGGCAACAGGTAAACCTGCAATGTGAAATTCATTACCTGATTCGGGATACTTCAGTTTTAGCCCATCAATAACCGCTTGAATTTCATTCGCTAAGCGATAGCTTTCTGACTTGTTTACGATCGGAATATATATCGCAGCTGCTTTAGCATCTGCTGAAACCAAGGTATTTTTTAACAGAGGTAGGCGCTCAACTGCGGCTTGAATTTTGTCAGCTTCAAGTTGAGTTGAAGGGGGAGTTTTCATCATCCATTCAAACAAGATCGCGCCATCCTGCTCAAATGACTGGCTGATGTTATCAACCGTGTTTAAAGCCATTAGATCTTGGCGAATAACCCCCTCCATCGAATCAACTGCTGTTGAAATATCATACAGCATAGATAGTGTTTCAGGGTTATATACCCCCTTTTCCTGTAGGGAGTTCACAATCCCAACCACAATCATGTCGTATATGCCAAAACGCTGTTTAACCTGATCATGGAACACACGGTCAATCTGGTCGTGAGGCAGCATGTTTTCTGGGTCTGTATCAATTTTAATGTTTGAAATTGGCAAAATTGCTGTAAAAACAAGCATTAAGATCAAGCCAAAAACAAACTTAGGTTTCTGCATTGGTAAGACCAACCAGCTAATTATTCTCCTCATTTTTCCTCTCAATTCGACCAAAAACTATTAATATTAGATCATACTAATATATAAAAGAAATAATAGTCAAATTGCGAATATAAGGTGATCAGGGTATGATTCACTCCGTTATAAAAAATGCACTATTCATAACTATAAGTTGATTAAAAAATCGACAGAAGCTGCAAATTGGGGATGAAGTCTGGATTAAGTCAAACAAATGAACCAAAGAGTTCGTAGACTAATCCGTTGTGAGCCCATAGATAAAAACAATACAGCGCTTCGGAGTGTTAACTTGAACGAGACCAACAACGCGACCTTAGATCCGGAAACATTGGAACTTATGAGAACCAATGCCGGCAAGGCTGCAAAATTGATGAAAGCGCTAGGCAATGAAAGTCGACTACTCATCCTATGCTACCTGGATGGGAAGGAGCTTTCAGTTACTGAACTGAATAATTGCCTAGATTTAAGCCAGTCTGCTTTATCTCAGCACCTGGCAGTACTAAGGAAAGATGGACTAGTGAAAACCCGTCGGGAATCGCAAACCATCTACTATTCCCTACAAGGGGACACTGCGAAACGGATCATTCATACCTTGCATGAGATGTTCTGTGCTTCTCTTTAAAATAAAGGCCGCTTAGCGGCCTTTTTTTATGCCTCTCCAATACACTAATCACAACAGTATTTGCTTGCTTTTTATCACGCCTCAAGTCAACCTAGACTTTCCAGCCAACGGATTGAAAATGCTTTAGCGCTTATGGACTTACTGCCGGGAAAAGCCCTCTCAGATCTTTTTAGCCACGCAACTAAGTGGCTTACTAACCTCTACCGCGCCAACGAAGCACGCAAGCAAGAATCGATCGCTGCTCTTAGAAGTGTTATCACCGCAGCGCGTGAGACTGCGGTCTATATGCGTCAGTTAGATGATTGCGGCAAACGGGACCATAAAACAGAGCGCCACCTATCCCTGTTATGGACAAAACTTGGCTTTACCCTCGAAGACCTCGGGATTGATAAGTTAGCTAAACGCTGCCAAATAAATGGTAAACACTGGTCTAATCCCGATCACTATGATCCTGTTTTTTTGAAAAAAGCTGACATCAGTCTAGATAAGATGGAAAAGCTAGCCCGTTCGCTCCTCACACAACTCAATCCCTAAGCTTTAAAAGCGCCCTCCTGTTTCACTTTTCTTGTTTAAAACATACACTCGAAAAAAAACCTCCTACAATTTTTGGCAACTTCGCAATTCTCTGTCTATATTCAATTTCATTACAGTTTTGTGACATGGAAGTAAGCCCACGACAAGGAGGTAGTTATGTCTATCCGCCGCGCTTTTATTCTTGTTTCCCTATTGGTCATTGTTGCTATGGCAGCGATGACTTGGATGCTCTGGCAAACTAGCAGCCACATTTCTGGTTTGGGTCAGCAATATGCTGTAGCTAAGGGCCTCACCAACGACATGTTGATGCTACGTCGACATGAGAAAGACTTTCTCTTACGTAAACAACTCAAATACGTAGATAAGTTTGAAAAACGTATTGCCCTTATGCGTAATAATATCGACTCACTTTCATCGCAATTAACCTACGCTCCAGAAGTTCAAAAAGACTTAGGCGCAGCACAACATCAACTCGATATTTACCAACAAAAACTGATCGCACTGGTAGAGCTCGATAAGAAAATTGGCCTTGATAAAGACAGTGGCTTACGTGGCGCCTTTAATCAGGCGGAAAGAACACTCCATCAAAAAGTAGCCAACACCGGTGATAGTCAGGCAATCTCTAAGATATTGCACCTGATCTTGTTAGAAAATGACTTCCAAAATAGCTACGACCTCAACTCGAAGACACTGTTACAAGAAAGCCTCAAAAATACCCACAACTACATGCAGCAAGTGAATTTACCCGCCGCAGACAGTGTAAAAATATTTGAAGACACAGCCCATGCTCTAGCCGAAGCACTACAACAACGTGGCTTAGACCAAAATTCAGGATTACGCGGTGAGCTACGAAGCAGTATTCATGAAGTAGAATCAATATTTGGGGGCATCTACACCGACCTTGAAGGTGCTATTTCTAACGCTTTGCATACCTCACGAATGCAAGGTGTCGGCATGGCAACAGCCCTCACAGCCATAATCGCTGGCTTGCTCTTATGGCAAACCTTCCGCGTCCTTAATCGCTTACAAACGGCTAATTCTAAAATGTCGAACATCAGTCATGGTGGCGGTGATCTCACCCAGCACTTAGACCTACCAGGTCAAGATGAAGTGACCGAACTTGCTCATTCGGTAAATGATTTTATTGATACCACGGCCGGGCTGGTACGCGAGATAAAAGAGAAAGGCGAGACGGTAGAAAGCAGCGCACATCATTCCGTTGAGCTAAGTAAACGCTCCCAAACAGCCATTGAAGAGCAGCGTAACAATACGCTGGCGGTAAACCAAGCCGTGCAAGAACTCGTTACTGCAGTTGAGCTAATTGCATCCAGCAGTACCCAAGTTCAAGACAGTGTTAGCAGTGCTGATCAACAGATGAATGAAGGTAGCCAGATCATGGCTGAAACCCACCAGCAGATGGAAAAGCTTACCAACAATATCAGCCGCAGCAGCGACCTAATGCACTCCCTTAGTCAATCTAGTACTAAGATCGGCAATGTAATAAGCGTAATCAGAGATATCACTGAGCAAACTAACTTGCTCGCTCTAAACGCCGCAATTGAAGCTGCCCGAGCAGGCGATAAAGGCCGAGGATTTGCAGTCGTTGCCGATGAAGTGAGAACACTGGCGCAACGCACTCAAAGCAGCACTGTAGAGATTGAATCGATGATCGAAACACTGCAACAGCATGTCACAGAATCTGAAGTAGCCATGCAAAGCAGCTTGAAGCTTAGCGAAACGATGAACAACTCCATTGGCGCAGCTAATTCAACGATGCAATCCAACAAAGATGCCATGGATGAGATTCGTGAAATGGTGATTCAAATTGCCGGCGCTACCGAGGAGCAGATGTACACAGTCAAAGGCGTAGAGGATGCAACACAGCGGATCTCCTCTTCTGCTGAACAACTACTGTCCGACTCATGCGAGAGCTGTAAGAACTGCGAGTGTTTAGAAACCCAAGCTCACCAGATGCGCGAGGACGTCTCTAAATTTATTGTGTAAGAAAACAGCTTGGTCTAGTCAGCCCCCAACTGATTAGATCAAGTCCTTTCTGCAGCAACAAAGGCCAAGAACCTAATCGGAGCAACCTTGAGTCAAGATAACATTCACCTCAGCACAAGACTGTCTTAGCTCGCGCCAAGGGCGATATTCATCAGAGTCGTACCAAGCTTTAAACAACTCCACAGATGGGAATTCTTGAACAACAATCAGATTGCTATCCCAGTTACCTTCCAACACCTCACCGAAATCACCTTTGACTAGAAACTTACCGCCGAATTTTTCCAATGTTGGAACATGGCCTACCACATACTCATAGAACTTTTTCTTATCGTAAATTTTGACAATATTCACAATGTTATAAGCTTTGGACATTTATAAAACTCCAGTAACCTTGGGCAAGATTTGAAAAGCTCCGAGATTAACAACTTAAACCATAACCTATCTCTTGCTTAGCGATATCAATCGAAAAATCACACATATAGCTGTCATCCGACTTTTCAAAATAGCAGCGCATATCCTTCACCGATTTACTCGGTAGCCCTGTGCATTCATCAATCACCGTATCAACATCCATCGCTTGATAGAGATCCTGAGCTACCTGACCCGTCAGACTAAAACGCAGGTGCGTATTCTGAGGTTTACTAGAGTCAGGGTCGATAACTTCTGAACCAGTAAGCGCATAACTACCTTCTATTGATGACCAATTATCTTGAGCAATTACTTGAAGAGGGAATAGAAATAGAGAAATTAACAAAAAACTTTTCATTTGAACCTACGCTTATAAATCCGCTATTGGTTAATAGCTTATCCCCTTTTCTTTCTCGATGCCCTGCTAACTGGCGATAACCACGAAACTGTCTCAATATTAAATTATGGATGTTTCGTTTTTATCTACACCAATCAATCTCTTCTGGTCCCTCCTTATTGCCTTGGCTCTAGGCTTGATCATAGGCATTGAACGAGGATGGTCTCAACGACATCGCTCTGAAGGAAGCCGTATTGCAGGAATTCGTACCTTTGCTTTAACTGGGCTATACGGCGGATTATGCGCTGCACTTGCTAAGGACTTTTCAAGCTGGCTACTTGGATTCGGCTTAATTCCGCTAATTATTATTCTCGCCGTTGCCTTCAGTATCCGTCATAAGGAGAGCAACACCGTTAGTATCACGGGCAATGTTGGCCTATTGATTACCTATATGCTTGGAGCACTTGCCGTGTCTGGGGAGCCTGTTATTGCTTCTGCAGCAGCCGTTATCGTAGCGTTGATCCTTGATGGTAAGCCCGAGCTGCATTCAGCACTTCATAAGCTTGAAGAATATGAACTTGATGCTGGCTTGAGGCTGTTATTAATCTCAATAGTTTTGCTGCCGATCCTACCTGATAAAGGTTACGGCCCATGGCAAGCAATTAATCCTTATGAGATCTGGTGGCTAGTCGTACTGATCGCCAGCATTTCTTTTCTCGGCTATTTTGCCATCCGTATTGGTGGCACACGACGCGGCATTATGTTCACGTCCGTTTTTGCGGGGTTAAGTTCTTCAACTGCATTAACGATCCAGTTCTCTAGTCTCTCAAGGGAACAACATTCACTTTGCCCTCTACTAGCAAGCGGAATCCTATTTAGTTGTGGAACAATGTTTCCTCGAATTCTGATGGTATTGCTGGTCATCAATGCACCACTGACATATCAGCTATGGCCCCCGATGCTCATAATGATGCTTGGCTTCTATCTCCCTGCACTCTGGATATGGTTTAGATACTGTGATGGAGAAACGAACAGCGTCAAAACTCAACGTAACCCACTAGCGCTAAGCTCTGCTGTCTTCTTCGGTTTTATATTGATGCTGGTAATGTTGCTATCACAAGCACTAACAGAATGGTTTGGAGATACAGGAACACTGCTTTTATCAGCTATCGCAGGTTTAACCGATGTTGATCTAATTACTCTGACACTAGGTAGGCAAACACCTGACTTGATAGAAGTAGAAATTGCTTTAGCAGGAATATTTATAGCGGCTACGGTGAATAGCTTAGTTAAGATGCTGATTGTGATATTTGCCGGCGACAGATCCTTATCAATCCGAACAGCACCGGCAATGCTTGGCGCCATCTTTCTAGGCGCTCTGACTATTTATGCTACGCATCTAGCATAAATACTTTTCTGAACCCTATCAGAAATTCATGCTCTTCTTACTTGGTAAGCCCTAGCATCTCATTAATGAGGCAACTGAAGTCGCATACGTTGCCAATCTTCTTTTGGCGTATTCAGCATCATTTTCATATCGACTACGTCTTCTTCGATATTGAAGCTGTTTTCAAAACCTAATTTTTTAGCCAAGTTTTGCATGCCTTTATTGTTCGGCAATGTCGATCCAATAATCTGCAGTGTTCCTCGACTGCGGCAGTAATCAACAATTTTGCTCATTAAGGCGACACCAAGGCCTTCGCCTTGTAGGTCATCGCGAATCACGACGCTAAATTCGGCTCTAACGTTATCGGCGTCGGTCACCGCTCTTACGACACCCAAAGTTTCCATCTCTTTAGAACCATCACGTGGAACCGAGATGATAAATGCCATTTCACGGTCGTAATCAATCTGAGTCCAATTCGCCAGTTCCTGATGGGTCGGTACACCACGACTGTAGAAGTAACGTAGGCGGATCGATTGCGGGCTAAGTTTGTTATAGAACTCTAGATGATTAGGTTCGTCTTCACCACGAATCGCGCGCATAATCGCCTTACGGCCAGAGCGTTTAAGCGTGATCTCTTCAGTGAGATGTTCAGGATAGGGTGAGATCGATAGATCACCCTCAACTGCAGAAATTGATACCGAAACATCAGTCGCCAACAGACCAGCTTTATTAACCAGTAGCGGATTGATCTCTAGGCATTTTAAGTGTGGCAGATCGACAACCATCTCTGACAAGTTCAGCAGTAATTTACTCAACTGCTTCATATCTTGCTCAGGACGATAGCTGTTCTCTTTGAGAATTTTGCAAATACGCGACTGACGAATAAGCTGATGCGCTAAGGCCATATTCAACGGTGGCAACATCACATGACGATCCGAAAGGACATCAACCGTATGCCCACCCGCACCAAAGACAATCACCGGGCCAAAGGTAGGGTCTCGTGTGATGCCGACATTGATCTGTAGGGATTGGAAACCACGTTTCATTTGCTGAATACAGAAACCCATCTGTTGCTCTGGGCCATAACTCTCACCTACGCGATAGGAAAGCTGGGTAGTTGCATGTTCAATTTCTGAAGCTGAATAGAGGTCTTGGGCGATATCTTTCCAGCGCTGACTACCCTGCTCATCATAACTAAATGGGTAAACGTTATCGGTGTGAAGTGCTTTAACTCGAACGGAGTTTTCAATGTTTCTCGCCAGTTTCACTACATCATTAATATTATCGCTGTAGTACGTATTCGAAACTGGGATATCGTAGAGATCTAATAACGAACAGGCTTCTTTATGCAGAAGATAGTCTCTATTTTCCGCCAAAGCGTTTTGGATCAGATCTCTAGCCTTAATATGGTTCGGCGTATTTTGCTCGATGTAAGGAGGTGGAGTTTGACGCATCACCTCTTGGTTACGGCGAAATTCAACCATATACATAAAGGCATCGATAGACTCTTCCGGCGTTAAGAAGGTCGAAAGACCTGCTGCGTTACAACGGTTACGTGCTTCTATCGCTGTTGCTCGGCCCATAAAGCAGGTTAAGACATTACGCGGAGTTTTCTTAGCAACTTGAATAACCTGCTCTGCGGTTTCAACACCAGGGGCCAGGCGTGTCGGTGCGTGTACCATCAACACCACATCAACATTTTTATCTTTGGTGAGTAGGCGTACAGCCTCGGCAAAACGCGCAGGGTCAGCATCGGCGTTCAGATCTACCGGATTAGATCGATCCCAATGAGGCGGAAGAATTTCAGCTAATGCTTCGACTGTTTCCTCGGTCAGATGCGCCAACTGACCATTTTTATTAAGAAGGTGCTCTGTCGCGAGTGCGTTTGGTCCCGTGCCATTAGACACAATCGCCAATCGCTCACCGCGCATACGTTTCATGTGGGTTAGGGTTTCTAACGCGTTGAATAGCTCATCAGAGGTTTCAACACGTACAACACCTGCGCGTCGCAGTGCAGCATCGTACACCTGATCATCATCGTAGATACCAGGAGCGAGTTCTGTACCTGATTTTTCGCCACTAAACGTATCGTTCTTGAGTACCAGTACTAATTTGTTTCGTGATGCAGAGCGAACAGCTGATAAGAAGTCCCTAGCAGACCCATCTACTCTGTTCAGCTGCAATAAAATCGCATGGGTATAAGGATCTTGAGCGAGATAATCGATCACCGAGGGCAGATCAACATCGGCGCCACCACCTAAGGTAAGGAAATGAGAAAAGCCTATTTCCTGACCGGTGGCCCAATCAATCATGGCCGTCCCTAAAATACCGGACTGACCCACATAAGCGACCTTACCTTTTAGGATATTCACATGGGAATAACTGGCGTTCATGTTATGACCGGGCACCAACATACCCATACAATCGGGCCCTAATATTCTGATGCCGTAGGGCTTAGCTGCTTCTCTTACCTGATCACGAAGGGTTTGGTGATTTTCACCTTCAATGGATAGACCACCAGTTAAGATCATGGCAGCTTTAACCATACTCGCACCCAGTGCGCGAATGATATCTGCGACGGTTTCTGGCGGAGAGCAAATTATGGCTAGCTCGGGCATTTCGGGTAGTTGATTTAGTTGGCTATAGCATTTAATGCCATGAACTGTGTCATACCCTTGGGAGTTAACCGCGTATAAGGATCCCTTAAAACCGCTTTCTTGTAAGTTTTGAATAACCACACCGCCCATACTATTTTCGCGGGCAGATGCACCAAATACAGTGATAGATGCTGGTTTAAAAAAGCGTTTAAGATATTTTGTAGACACGCCAGTAATCCCTCGTAAACGGATAGCTTGCAGTGTACTCCTTTTTGCACTGCAGCAAAACAAAAAATATAGACCAAGGTCTTATAAAAAACAGCTTTTTCACTACTTATGAGTAAGATCAATTTTTGTAGTGATAGCTGACTGGTTACTAAGTTTCCAGCTTTAAACGTTTTTGCTATCGAAAATGGCTTGTAAAAAGCCGTCACCCATTTCAACAGATCCTTGGGCAGCCCTCAATAGGACTAGTTATGGGCTATTGGCTTAATCCTCCTGATTTCTAAAACTTGGCACTTCCATTGCTTTTACCTTAGGAACGAGAGTAAGTATCCACAGCCTCTCCTAACCCATAAAAATAAAAAGGATAGTCTAATGAGGACAATTTCCACCCTATGTAAATCCAGTCTAGCGCTAATCGCCGGTTCACTGATTGCCCCATCAGCATTTGCTCACAGCAACCTATTAATGGAATCCAGTTTGATCTCTGGCTTGCTCCATCCATTAACAGGGATCGATCACCTGCTGGCATTATTAGCTGTCGGTTTCTGGGCCGGGCAGCAGTATCTTAAGGATAATCGCTTAGTGCCTTTCGCGCTTTTTAGCATGCTATTAGCTGGCTTCTTCTTAGCACTTAACGGCCTTATGTTCCCTGCAATTGAAACAGGCATTGCAGTATCGGTATTAGTGTTGGGCCTCATGGTTTCTAAAGTGATTAATCTAAAAAGCACTCTAGCCTTGCCACTGATTGCAGTGTTCTCGATCTATCACGGTTCTGCTCATGGGACCGAGTTAGGTTCTGCAGGTATTGCAGCTTTTGCATCAGGCTTTATGTTAAGTACCGCTCTGCTGTTTTGGGCAGGCAAGACGCTAGCTGATCAGATCAACCGTACGATTCCACAATTAAATACTTGGGCTGGAACAGGCATCGCACTGTTCGGTGCTATGTTTCTGGTCGCTTGACCAACTGTTATAACGAGATAGCCGCCTACTTCTGCTATTTCGTTGTTCGCTGGCAATAGTTATTAAATTAATTGCCAGCACTTTTCTTTGCTTCACCACACCCAAAGTGCCTTGTCGGGTAATTTTTACCCGACTTTTTTCACCTTTTAGCCTTTAGCTAACATATTCAGCATAAATCTCTTTCCAATTTCCAAATCTGTACCATACTCAGGCTATATAGAGATCGATTTGTTTATCCCTGAGGCAAAGCCATGAGTCACCAAGGCCCCATAAATAGCGAATCTAATCAACAGAATCTGTCTGATGAATCCTTACTTGAAGACGAGTTAATAGCGTCTGAAGAGCTATCAACCATTTACAAGAAAGAAAGCATCAATCCAGCTAAGCGCCGCCGCTTAGAGGCTATGCGTGAGGAGAAAGAATTACAAAAGGATCTACGCGAGATATTCGACGAAGATGACTGGAAAGATTAATTAGGTAAGAAGTTGAGATTGATTAAGTACTGACCTGCATCTACCTGTGATCTTAAGCGCAGGCAGACGGCTTTTGCCCTACCGTTTCAGCCTCTGGCTGTACAATATCCAATAAGTAAATCTCATGTTCCGTGAATTCAAACATCGTATTACACAACTGACAGCGATAGATGCTGCTGCTCATTGATCGTCTTTGTACTTTCAGATGCTGATGGGGTTCACTGATAATTGAAGATTCAATTAACTGCCTGCAGTGGTTGCATTTGGAATCCATGTCCCCCGCCCCCTGTTAAGTTGAGTGATATATCAAGAATGGTTCAGGTATGGCGGTTATTCAAACTCTGTCAGCACTTTTTTCTATCTTTTTTTCATTCCTCTTGATGCTATTGATACAATAGATTCATGTTAAAGATAACCAACCGCGTTTTTATCTATCCGCACGAGTTAGAGTTCAATGCTATCCGCGCCCAAGGCAGCGGCGGCCAGAACGTAAATAAAGTCTCAAGTGCGATCCATCTTCGATTTGATATCAAAAGCTCCTCCCTGCCTGAATTCTACAAAGAGCGACTACTTGCCTATCGTGACCAACGTATCACCAAAGAAGGTATAATTGTGATTAAGGCGCAAAACTCCCGCGATCAGGAGCGGAATAAGGAGGATGCTAAACAACGACTGTTGGAGCTTATACAAGCAGCAACCGTTGTAGAAAAAACAAGAAGAGCGACCAAGCCCACACGAAGCTCACAACGTAAACGCGTTGATAAGAAAACTCAGCGTGGGCAGATCAAAAAGAATCGAAGGAAAGTGGATTATTAGAGCTTTTACGCTTCTTCGATTTGTTCATGTTCTCGATGAGGGTTTCCCTTCAAACCAAACAAATATGGAACATCAGAAACTAGCTTGGTCATCAGAGATGGGGATTTCGATTTAGCTCAAGCGAAAATCCTAGCCACTAGCGGCTATAGTCTTTTAAGAAAGCTGACTAACCTCTACCTCAATTTGGTTATCACCTGCAGCTACGAAAATCTGGTTTTCGCTCAGTGTAATCGTTAATTCCATCGTACGATCACACAACGCTTCGAGCTGACCAACTTGCTCGGCATCAAATCGAAATACCTGTGTCTTTGGCAAAGCTTGTAGGCCATCACCGTTTTTAGCCCACCAGATATCTACTTCGCTGCCGTAGGCATACAGGATTACCTGTTCTGCTCGGCTTACGCCCTTACGCATTCTTTCAGGAGAAGCTTGTCCAACTTCGATCCAACAGCTCACGGAGTTATCAGGACGCACAATCCAAAGATCAGGTTCATCAGCTGTTGATAAGCCTTTGGTGAAATCAAGGTCTTGATCATAGTTCAGCGCGTAAGCAAGGATACGCACCATCATTCGGGTAACCGTTTCTGATGGGTGCAGAGCAACGGTCAGCTTTTCGCTCGTATAAATATCCCGATTCATATCCACTAAATTAAGAGAAATTTTGTGGATAGTTGGTTTAAGCGCCATGAGCTCAGCCTTATTCGTTGGATTAGGGGCATCTTTATACTGCATCTCCTCTGAGTTTTAAATACAATCCTTGCTCTGCTTTTTTGACAACGCTGCTGAGGTCATTCATGGAATTAAAACATCTAGCTATTCGAGAACTAGTTAAAGAATCTGAAGATGCGCCTGCGCGTATTACAGATCGTGGTGGTGTTATTCCAACAACTGAACCGATCGCTAACCAGCTATTCGAAACACTGAATTCTGCATTCAGCCGTCGCTCTAGTCTGACTCATGGATCGTTCAATCATGAGAATGAAGAGGGTTACCCTTTTATCTCAGCTTTCGAAAGCTTTGTGAATGCAGAATGTAACGAGCAGAGCTTTGTTGAGTTAACAGAAAAAAGTATGTCTCAGTTAGCGGTTGCGATTAACAATCCTTCAGCTCATACCGCATACGGTGGATATGTACTGTTTGCGATGTATGCCAGCGATCGTTACGAATATATGTTGATCGCACTCGTTCGAGATAAAGCAGGTATTGGTTTTGACAATGATCTTCATCCAACAGAGGTGATGGAGATAAATCTTGATCAATTGCATCAAGGTGCGCGGATCAACCTAACCACTTATAGAAAAAAGCAGGACAGCTACCTCAGTTTTATTGGCAGCAAAGAGAAAGGGGAAATCACCCACTACTTCTCTACTGCGTTTGGTTGTACCGATGTCACCCCTTCGCGCAAATCAACGGGTGAGTTGATTCGTGCAGCACGGGATTTCTGTAACCAAAACAATATGAGTGATCGTAAAGAGGAAGTAGTTGAGGATGTAGTTAGCTACCTATCCAAGCAACGCACAGAAAAAGAATCCGCTAATCTAAACGACATTGAAAACCTGTTTGATGCTTATATTCCACCCGAACAAGCAGAAACAGCAGCGGGCACCTTTGGCACATTTGCCAATAAAGGCCCTTACAATGTAAGTCAGGAATTTCAACCTCATACCAGTACGATTAATCGCTTTGCAAAACTCAAAGTGAAAGCAGATAACTGGAGTTTAGATTTCAATAAGCGCAGCCTTGGCGATCTAAATGGCAGTAAAGATATCGAATTTGACGAAGATAATGGCCGAATAATTATCAATCGTCTGCCGAGTAAGGTGATCAATCAACTTCGCGAGGCGTTAGAGCAGGAAGATTAATCTGCTATCTGATGTAGTGTTTTGTAGCTTCATACAACGCTGAAATACGAAACACTACATACTGAAAATCGAAAGGATATTTCCTTCAAGATCCTTAAAGTGTCCTAGCGTACCACCCCAAGGTTGTTTTTCTGGTGGGGCAACAAATTCAATCCCTCTTTGGGTCATATCTTCATACACCGATTGAATATCCTCAACTTGAAGTGTTACACCCACAAAACGCCCCACTAAATCGTTAGCCTCTTCAGTATCAGCATCAACCAACTCTATGGCTATTTTGGCTGCACCCAACTCAAATTCAGCCCACCCCATATCGTCATCGATGAACTCGGGTTCTAAAGCCAAGGCTTGGGAATAAAAGCCTACCGCGGCACTGAAACGAGTAACAAAAATACGTTGTGCATAAAACGTAAATGCCATTGGAGTTATCCCTCCTATCAAATTTAGTAGAGACCCAAACATCACTCATTGAGTTTAGCCAAAAATCGGTTCTTTAAGCTCGAAAAAAGCCATTGTATGAAAATTTGTATGCATATTCCTATACAGACAGCATCTCGGCATCAGCAGAAAATAGACAGCAGATAAAGCAATTGAACTGCTCCAAATAGCAGTCGGATATGAGGATAGTCAGATGATCATCAACGGATTTTTGTTCGGAATTTCATATAGAAACAGAAGCCTTGTGCTACTAAAACTAATGGATTTGCTTGCTGAACAAGGTTACGCCATGAAAGATTTCAAATTGGATGGCGACTGCTTAGCAGTCGAGGTCATCGATCTGAAGAAAGATCGAAAAGAGCATGTGGTTGAGATAATTAACCAGCCTCAGCAGCCTGAAGAGATCATGTTATTTATTCATGATGTACAGCAAGCCGCATAATCTGAGCCAAATGAATTACATCAAAAAACTTACCCAACAGGATACGCTAACAAGTGCAGCCATGGTTGATAACACGACCGTTAAGGAGGTTTCTTTCTCTTTTACGTCATAGCGAATTGCCATAACGTGGGCTAAGGCCCCTGTTGGCAACGCAGCCAGAATCACAGCAGCTAACAACCAGTTTTGATCCTCAACGCCCGCTAGTTTGAAAATGCCTAACGTGAGCAATGGATGAATAAACAGCTTAACTATTACCAGCCAGAATAGCTCGACTTTACTTTGCTTAAGGGTTTTAAACTCAAGGCTCGCACCTAAACAAAACAGAGCAACAGGCACTGTAGCAGGCGCTAGCAGATCCAAGGTAGATGCCAATACATTAGGTAGCTCTATTGCAAATGCTGAGACTAATACGCCAAAGAATGTGGATAAAAAGATCGGACTACGCAGCAATGACTTATCTAAAATAGCCAGGAACTGCTTTAATCCTGTTCCTTCTTGACGCTGACTTTCCATTAAAAATTGCGTACCACCAATCTGGAACACGTTCCCCAACAAGATAATACTGATCATCGCGCCATAAGCAGCTTCGCCGAGCAAGCCAAACACCATCGGAATGCCCATGTACGCATAATTGGAGAAGGTACCATTCAAAGCACGAATGATAAGCACTTCTTTATTACGCTCGGAGAAGAACATTGCGCACCCCAATGCCGCCGTGAGCGCAGTTGCAACAACAGCGACTAGAAAAGCAAATAGATAAAGCGGCTGAAACAAACTGTCCAAAGATAATTTGTAAACGGAATTAAACAGCAATGCTGGCACAGCAAAGTAGTACACAAAGGCGTTAAGCGGAGCTAAGGATTGCTCTGCCAAAACAGTACGTTTACCGATGTAACCTAAACCGATCAGCAAAAATAGCGTAAGTATTGTTTCTATGCCTGCCATGGGGGTGCTCGTTATAGCCAGAAAATTCAAAGCGCCAATTAGACCAATTCGTCCCCTTAACGTCCAGACATCATTCTGTCATAACGTCTCTCTATGTTTGGTAAATGCGAGCTTCAGAAACTTTTTGTGCACTGCACAAAAAAACTATTGACTTGGTCAGAAATCAAGCTAAAATGAGCCTCATATTGTGCAGTGCAACAAATTAATTTTTTAGAGAGAACTATCATGACTAATACTGTTGATTTCCAGAAATCTTTCGATGCC
Organism: Neptuniibacter sp. SY11_33; assembly: GCF_047778025.1. Classification (GTDB taxonomy): domain Bacteria; phylum Pseudomonadota; class Gammaproteobacteria; order Pseudomonadales; family Balneatricaceae; genus Neptuniibacter. The sequence continues at coordinate 1,179,649 of NZ_CP180543.1, read as the reverse complement.
GTTCAGTCTCTGATGAACCTTCAGGCTGCTGCGATCACTAAATCTATCGAACAGCAGAAAAAATCTGGTGAAGAACTAACTTCTTTCTTCCAGGGCGAAGCTGAAAAAGCGAAAGAACTTAAAACTCCTGAAGAACTAATCAAGTTCAACATGGAAGCTAACAAAGCTCTATTCGAACTTCTAAAAGGTCAAGGCGAAGCTTTCACTGCAATTGCAAACGAAACTCGCGAAGCTGCATTGGCTGAACTTCAGGCGATCACTAAGTAAGTGATAACCTTCTAAAAAAAACCGGGCTTATGCCCGGTTTTTTTTTGCCTCTCAGACCCAAAACCACTAGTTATACTTTGTAATTCCGCTACTATGTCAGTTAGTTAGTTTGAAACTACTATCTAAATGATTGTTGTATGAGGTGCCTAGGTGTTAGAGCAAACTCTGTTAGCAAGACAACCAATCCTCAATGCCAATTGTGAGACGGTTGGCTATGAACTTCTTTATAGAGATCCAAATGGTTGCCCCCCTGGCGAACTGTTTGATGGCACCGCCGCTACCTGTGAAGTCCTTCTCAACGCTTATACCGGAATTATTCAGCGAGGAGCTCAACGTATTCTCCCTGCTTTTATGAATATGAATGAGGAGCTTCTTTATCAAGAATTGCCCAGTTTCGCTGCAGATAATGTTGTTTTAGAAATTATTGAAGACGTTCCGATCAATGATAAAACCATCGAACAAATTCGAGGCTTATCCGAAAAAGGCTTCAAGATTGCGCTGGATGATTTCACTTGGAGTGACGACTTTAAACCGCTAATGGATATAGTGGACATAGTAAAGATTGACGTGCTGGAAACAAAAGGCAAGGACCTTTTCCACACTATGGAACATTTAGAGCCTTATAATCTGACACTGCTTGCAGAGAAAGTGGAATCACTAAATGAATTCCATCGATTTAAGAAGTTAGGTTTCCAACTCTTTCAAGGCTACTTCTTTGCCTTTCCTGAACATATTGAAGGGAAACGCATCAGTGGCAACGAACTCACCATGATAGAGTTACTAGCGAAACTCAACGATAGCGATGCCACACCTGAAGATCTAGAAGCAATCATTGCGAAAGACCCGCGCCTTGCTGTAAAACTACTAAAGATTGTTAATTCCGCTACCTTCTCACTACAACGATCCATCTCCACTATCAGTGAAGCCGTTGTAATGCTCGGCCTAAATGAACTAAAACGTTGGGCTATTATTGTTTCTCTGTCAGGCACCTTAGATGTCCCTGATGAGCTATGTCGAGAACTGTTAATTCGCTCTAAGATGTGTGAACACATCGCACCTCAATACAATGCGGAACCCGGCCTAGCCTTCTTGATTGGTATTCTTTCTGGTGCAGATGCCCTGTTCTCTATTCCAATGGAAACATTGCCTGAGCATATTCCGTTAACTGAAGAAGCCAAAATGGCTTTGGTCGATCGGAAAGGCAATCTCGGTCTTATGCTTAATGATGTGATTAACTTCACCCGTTACGAGTGGAGCAACCTATCTGGGCATGTAGATGAACACACATTACTGCAAGCTCAATCAGAAGCGATTACTTGGGCGATTGAAAGCCAAAAAGTGGCTACATCTTAAGTACCCAGATCAAAGACATATCAAAGAAAGCCTAAACTAATAGATATCGTAGTTTAGGGCCCTCTAATACTGGACTAAAATAAACATGGTGAGTGAAACGCTCCAGACAAAGTGTTTCAATTACTATGCAAGCGACTCCTTCCTCTTAAGACAGGATGTCTGATATGAGTATTTTCGTTACCAGTTTAGGTGCGACAGATAATGAAATCTGCGCCCCTATCACTCAAGCGGTTCTTAATACCCTAGACCGAAAGGGATTCAGCTTTTGCGGTCTTCCAGCAGTTGAAGCTAAGGTATTGATCAGCGACAACAAAGTTAGCTTTGCTTTGCGTACCTGTAAACTCAAAACCCAGCCAGTGACATTTCGGTTTGATGAGGTCCATGATTTTACGCACCAATACCGCGTTAAACACTGTGTGCCATTACAGGTTCAAACTCAAGTTGAGAAGCTCCTTAATGAACTCGAAGAATTAGCCACACTCTGCACAAAAAACTGCCATTGCTCAGATTGTGTTGTGACTAATCGCGGCTCGAATCCCAATAAGCTGGCTTTTAACCACTAACCACCCGATGGCTCGCAAGATAAGCTGGCGTGCGAGCCTTGGGTAGTTTTTCCACAAAATGGTATCGAGCGACATGGTAACTCGGATCAAAACCAAAGAAGTTCAGCTTCATCTGATTCAGTTCTTCGTCACGGTATTGCTGTAATGGCTTTTGTAGCTCATCTTGCTGACGCTGCAAATTCTTTAGCGCCAGACGCTGCGCATATTCAACGGATGTAGCCAGATGCTTAGCATCGGCCTTGATTCGATTAATAAAGCCTTCCCGGCTCTCATTGATACAAGCATCGATTAACCCACTCTGTTCAGCTTCTGTAGCCGATACCGGTAATCGATTTTGCATCAATTGCTGTGCTTGTTCATCACCAACCCGTTTAGGTAAGAGATAGGACCAATATTCCGAGCCGTAAAGATTACCCATGGATTTGTAATGAGGGTTGAGCACAATATTGCTGCGGGCCACCACTTGATCAGCAGCTAAAGCTAAGAAGACGCCACCTGCGCCTGCATTACCTTGCATAGCTACCATGGTTAGTTGATTAGGAGAATTAATGATCTCTAAACAGAGATCGTTCATCGCATTGATATTGCGCCACGACTCTTCTGCAGGGCTCTCAGCCGCTTCAATCTGGTTCAAATGAATTCCATTCGACCAGAACTCCTCTCCTCCCATGAGTGCCAACACTTTGGTTGGCTGGGCTTTTGCGTAGGCCACCGCTTGTTGTAAGCGCTGACATTGACCGCTATCCATGGCGCCATTGTAGAAATCAAAATAGAGATAGCCTACATCGCCTTCTTCGCGGTAACGAATCTCCTGCCAAGTGACCGTATCCGGCTGAATTTCTGGTGATAAAGGCATTTCTGGCACACGTTGTTCTTGAGGCGCCGAAGTAAGCTGCTTCGCTAAAAAGTGAGTCGCTGGCAGTTTAAAGTTAAATTCACTTTCTTCCGGGTTAACGCGTTTTAGATGGGTCACCCACACTGCAGCATCGCGGGTTTTAAGACAGATCGCACCGTCTCTAGTAGCAAGGATAGAACCTGCATCAGCCTGTTCTTGTCCTAAAGCTTGCTCTGCAAAAGCGTTATATAGATAGTAATCCTGTCCACCGATTCGATCCTGCACACCGGGCGCTGAATCCGCTGCTCTGATCTTTGTTAAGACCTCTTGAGTGGAATCATTTTTCCAGTCGATCTTCCGATCGCTTTGTGCCATCAAACAGTTCCACTGACCTAGGATATCCGGCTGATCATAATCCAGTTTTTGCGGCTCAAAATCACCCGATAGAATACGTTTTAACGTTTGCTTTACTGCAGCCACTGCAGCGTCACTGATCTCATTACGATAGAGGCTGCTTTTGCTCGCCTCTCGCATTGGAAACTCGACTGACGCCCAGATATCGCCTGCATCCATCTCTGCATTAGCTTCTAAGCACGTCACGCCCCAAGAGGCTTCTTGATTCAATATGGCCCAATCAACAGACGAGGGGCCTCGATCCCCCTTGATACCTGGATGAACAACAATACAACGATGCTGAGACCAAATAGATTCAGGAATCGCTCGTTTCAAAAACGGTGCAATAATGAGCTCAGGCTTAAACAACTCCACAGCCTGTTCTGCTACTGCATCGTTAATATCAAATTCAATAGAGACATCGTGACCGTCTCTACGTAACTCAACAAACAAACGTTGAGTCAGGCTATTAAAACTGTGGGTTACAAATAAAATACGCATTAACAGATCCTCGGTAGCTGTTCACCGTTGATCCAATCAACCATACGGTTACCACCAAAGGCTGTCTGCATCTGCACAAAGCTCAATGGATCATCGGTCACTTCACCAACAATCGCGGCCTCTTGCCCTTTAGGATGCGCCTTCATCACCGCTAATAACTGCTGCGCCTTTTCTGCAGAACAGAAAGCCACCAGCTTACCCTCATTCGCAACAAACAACGGGTCTAGCCCAAGGAATTCACAGGCTGCTTGAACTTGTGATTTCACCGGCAGCTGCGCTTCGTAGATCTGCATACCGACTCGGGCCTGCTGAGCGATCTCGTTCAGCGTGGCAGATAAACCTCCTCGCGTAGGATCTCGAAGGCAATGAATCTCTGGCACAGCCTCAACCATATCAGCAACAAGGTCATGCAGCGCTTGAGAATCCGATTCTATGGTCGTCTCAAACGTTAGGTTTTCACGCAAAGACATAATGGCGACGCCATGATCTCCCAAGGTACCGGACACTAATATTTTATCTCCCGGTTTAACTTGATTCGCGCCAAAATCCAATCCGCCTTCTATTACGCCAACACCAGTCGTATTGATAAAGCAGCCGTCACCTTTGCCCCGCTCGACCACCTTGGTATCGCCAGTCACGATGGCAACTCCAACCTCTTCAGCCGCCTTCGCCATAGAATCTACAATGGTTTTCAGATCCGCCAGAGGGAAGCCCTCTTCCAAGATAAAACCAGCTGAAAGATATTTAGGCGTAGCGCCGGACATAGCGACATCGTTAACCGTGCCATGCACCGATAAGGAGCCGATATCACCTCCAGGGAAAAACAGAGGTGAGATCACATGGCTATCCGTCGCCATAACCACTTTACCGGCAGGTAAGCTAAAACTCGCCTGATCATTCATCTGCTCTAACCAAGGGTTTGAAAACGCTTTCAGGAACAGCTGATCGATCAACTGGGCCATCGCCTTACCACCGCTACCATGGGCCATTTCTACTTTGCCCTTAACCAGATCGAGCTCTGATGTATAAATCGTTTGTGTACTCATGAAAAACTCTCTAAATCAGGCGGGCGGATGGGTTTTATCAGATGCGAAGGTATTTTCTTGGTAGCGACCATAGCTGTAGTAAGCCGCACAAGCACCTTCACTGGATACCATACAAGACCCTAAAGGGTTCTCAGGTGTGCAAGGATCGCCAAACAAAGTGCAATCCCGTGGAGATTTAACGCCGCGTAAGATGGCTCCGCACTCACAAGCTTTATTTTCCCGTGTGCTACGATATTCAACTGTAAAACGCTTTTCGGCATCAAATTCGGCAAAGGTATCTTTAATACGCAAAGCGCTATAGGGCACAACACCTAAGCCACGCCATTCAAATGAACGGCGTAGCTCAAAGGTATCTGCTACGATAGATTTCGCTTGAACATTGCCTTCGTATGTAACCGCACGGGAAAACTCATTCTCAATCTCCGCACGACCATCGTTAACCTGCCGCACTAACATTAAGATCGCCTGCAACACATCCAGCGGCTCAAACCCCGCGATGACCACAGGCTTTTGATATTCTTCAGCGAAATAGTAATAAGGCTGGGATCCAATCACGGTACTTACATGAGCTGGACCTACAAAACCATCTAAGCGCAGAATACCCAGCTCTCTCACCTCTGGGGACTCCAAAATATTACTGATCGCTGCGGGAGTCAGAACGTGATTACAAAAGACGGTAAAGTTCTTCAAACCTAGCTTTTGTGCCTGTCGAATCACTAGCGCTGTAGGCGGTGTTGTAGTTTCAAAACCTATGGCAAAAAATACCACCTCTCTGTCTGGATTATCTTGCGCAATGCGAAGAGCATCCAAACAGGAATACACCATCCGGACATCCGCACCTTCCGCTTTAGCTTTTAGTAAACTACGTTTACGCGAACCCGGCACACGCAACATATCGCCGTAAGAACAAAGAATAACTTTATGAGTAACCGCCAACTCGATGGCCGAATCCAAACGATTAATCGGCAGTACACACACAGGGCAACCAGGGCCGTGGATCATTTTCAGATTGCTAGGTAGCAGATCAGGGATCCCATAGCGAAAGATCGCATGGGTATGGCCGCCACAAAATTCCATGAAGTGATAATCTCGATCAGGATCGACCTCTTTACCAATCTTGGCTGCAATCTCTTGAGCTAATGCGCCATCGCGATATTCATCAACATACTTCATTGTGATGCCTCTATCGCTTGTTGCTGCTCAAGTTCGTCTAACTCTGCAAACAACGCTAAGGTTCGAGCAGCTTCCTCTGGATCAATCTTGTTCAGCGCATAGCCTACGTGCATGATGACGTAATCTCCTACGTTCAGATCGGCAATCAGCGCTATATTGATCTCTTTTCTCACCCCACCTATATCTGCAATCGCAGACTCGGTATCAATAATCTCTTCAATACGAACAGGGATGGCTAAACACATAGCGACTCTCTCTCATTGTTCTTGTCATTGTCGTTCTTATTCTTGTTTTGACGAGCCAAATCAGCTCTTTCTAAGGCGATCTGCGCCTGCCCTAGCGATATAGAGCCGTCATTACATGGCAGTTTTCGTGCCGTAACTACTTTCAAATTTTGCGCCTCTAGCTGCTCGGTAATCCCTTGAAGCAGAAGCTGATTTAAAAAACAGCCTCCCGCTAATACCACTTTATTGATCCCTTCTTTTACTGCTCTATCGGCGACCCAACGCGATAACGACGTGATTAGCTGTTGATGAAACAAGGCTGCACCATACCCTTGATCCTCACAATCAAGCAGACGTGCAAATAATGGCTCTAGATTTAAAGGGGACTGCTTCGTTTCAATCAGTAATGATTCGTTCGGCCATGGGTGTAATTTAAGGTAGCGATAAGCTGCTGATTCAAGCGCCATAGCCGCTTGCGCCTCATAAGCATTTATCTCTTTCAGCCCTAATAAGGCAGCCGTCGCATCAAATACCCGCCCTGCACTGCTCGTCATCGGTGTATTGATATTTTTCTGTAACAGCTGGCTGATCATAGGGGCTGCTGTGTGATCACCAAAGCGAGCTTCAATCTGCTCTGCTCGATCTAATTGGAACAATACACCTGAAGCTACCCGCCATGACTCTTTTGCTGCACTGTCTCCTCCGGGTAGAGGGATTGGGTTTAAACTGGATAGACGCTGAAAATAGCCCTTGTTCACCTTGAACAGCTCTCCGCCCCAAAGCGTGCCATCATCCCCCAAGCCTAAGCCATCAAGGGCTAAGCCAAGCACGGGCTCTTGGACACCACGCTCTGCAATAACTGCAGCAATATGAGCATGATGATGCTGAACCTGTAACATTGGAATCTGATGCTCTTGGCTAAACCGTTGTGCAAATTTAGTGCTGTAAAACTCAGAATGCAGGTCGGCAACCACAAGGTCAGGTTTGATATCCAACATAGCGCTTAATTGCTCGACAGTATGATTGAGCTGACGGCAACACTCAGGGTTATCAAGATCACCTATATACTGCGATACGTACGCACGATTACCTTTGGTTAGGCAAACCGTATTTTTAAAGTATGCTCCAACCGCCAAAACAGAAGGTAACTGCGCATCGGCTGCAAAAGGTAACTTAATAGTTTGCGGCGATAATCCGCGGCCACGCCTGATCAGTTCACCACCTTGTTCAGAAACCATCGACACTACAGAATCATCGCAACGGGTATGAATATCTCGGTCATGCATCAGATAGCCATCAGCTATCCCCTGCAGTTGAGTTAGCGCTTCAGCGTTGTCGATTACTTGAGGATTTCCACTACGGTTTGCGCTGGTCATCACCAAGAGTAAATCCTGCTTTTCCTCGAGCCACTGGATTCCGTCTGGGCTACCTGCGTCTTTGTGATACAGCAAATAATGTAGAGGCGAATGAGGTAACATCACACCTAGCCACGCTTGATCAGGTGCTAACTCTTCAGGTAATGGCTCTTTAGAAACTAAAGCGGAGTTTTCGTGTTTAGGTACAAGGCAGATAGGTGCATCCATCGCTTTAAGCCTTTGTACCCTTTGATCCGTTAGCTCGACATAGGGCTGCAAGGATTCTGGATTAGCCGCCATCACTGCTAAAGGCTTTTCATCGCGATGCTTGCGATCTCGTAACCGTCTAATTGCTCGTGGGTTTCGAGCATCACAAGCTAGATGGAAACCTCCCACGCCTTTTATAGCAACAATATTGCCCTGTTGGATCAATTCAATCGTTTGTGCAATTGGATCATCACACTCCATTTGCTGCCCATCTTCAGTACAAAAACTGAGTTGCGGGCCACATTCACCGCACGCAGTAGGCTGAGCATGAAATCGTCTATCCTGAGGATCGGTATATTCAAAATCACAACATTTGCAAAGCTGAAATTTCGCCATAGTGGTATTCGGACGATCGTAAGGCAAAGCCGTGATTAGACTGTAGCGGGGGCCGCAGTGAGTACAATTGATCAACGGGTATAGATAGCGACGATTATCTGGATCGAACAATTCGCTTAAACAATCCTGACATACCGCAGCATCCGGTGTAACAGAAAGATCGAGATCTCCCTGCTCACTCTGAATAATTTCAAACCGAGAGAGGTCTGGTTCTACTGCGATAGAGGTAACATCTAGTGACTCAATCTCTGACATGGAAGGTTGCTCAGACGCTAACTGAGCAACAAACTGATCAAGTTGAGGTTTATCGGCTTGAGCAAAGATTCTCACCCCTGTAGGACCATTCGCCACAGATCCGATCACCCCAAAACGTTGCGCGAGGTTATACACAAAGGGACGGAAACCAACCCCCTGTACTTGACCTCGAACTTCTATCTGCAACGCTGAAACTGCCATACTCATGCTCTGATCTTTTAATGAAAATCTTTATTCAGACCATATCGTTCCAGTTTGGAGCGAAGTCCAACTCTGGATAACCCAAGCTCACGAGATGCTTGGCTTTTATTCCAACGATGGCGAATAAGTGTTTCCCTTAAAATACGCTTTTCCAAGGTTTCTATGCGCTCTTTTAATGTGCCATCCAAGCAAGCCAGTACTTCCGTCTCGGCGGTCTCTTCAACTGGAGCTGCACGCAGCACACGAGGACTCAACAGATCCGCGGATAACCACTCGTCTTCCGCTAACACCAACATACGGCGAATTTCGTTCTGAAGTTCCCTAACGTTACCCGGCCAGCAATAACGACGCATGCAATCTAAAGCTTCATCGGTAAAACCTTTTGCGGGCTTATCAAACTCTTGAACCGATTTAGCCAAGAAATCTTCAGCTAATACGGGAATATCCATAGCACGACGTTCTAATGCTGGCAGTTCAAGAGTGACTTCGGCCAATCGGAAGTATAGGTCTTGACGGAATCGGCCTGCCCTGACCTCCTCTTCTAGATCCCGGTTGGTAGAGGCCACCACGCGTACATTTACCTTTCTACGCTGGTGTTCACCTAAGCGACGCACTTCGCGTTCTTGCAAAACGCGTAGCAATTTAACCTGAAACGCAGGGCTAATTTCGCCGATCTCATCTAGAAAGATCGTGCCACCATCTGCACGCTCAAATAGACCGACATGATCTGTAATTGCCCCCGTAAACGAGCCCTTCTTATGACCAAATAACTCTGAAGCTAACAACTCATCAGGCATAGCACCGCAGTTTTCAACTACAAAGGGGCTTTCTGCTCTGAGGCTATTGTAGTGAAGCGCTCTAGCGAACAGTTCTTTACCAGCACCGGAAGGCCCAGTCACTAAAACCGACACATCATAAGGGGCAATTTTCGCAGCTTGTTCGCATAGATCATTAAGAGGGCTCTTAGCATGTCTACGGATCTCATCTAATTGATAGGCCTGTTGCAGGTGCTGTTTTTTCTGTTTGACGTTTTGCTCTGCCTGAGAAGCGGTATGACGCATTTCCATCGCCAGCAGCTCATTCTCATTTTGCAGTTCATACAGACGACATGCACCACGCAGAATCAACAGAAGATTATCGGGATGCCACGGTTTAGTGATGTACTGTAAGATTCCGGCCTCGTTTAAGCCTTTAATAATATCCTCAGAATCGGTATAACCCGATAAAATAAGTCGTGCCGTTTGTGGCCAACGTTCTCGCACTTGGGTTAAAAACTCTACCCCGGTTTTGCCCGGCATACGCTGGTCACAGAGAATCGCGTGAAAGGTATGCTGGTCTAACAAGTTAAGCGCTTGATCTGCATCGGTGGCGGTTAGCACATCAAACTCTTCATCCAAGGTACGCTCTAGGGTTTCTAAAGATCGCACCTCATCGTCTACACAAAGTACTAAAGGTCGTTTTCGAGTAGGCATTAGAGAAGGGCCTCAAACTGATGGATTTCAGACTTCAGCTGATCAATCCTTGTTTGAATCATCCCTTTTCGATTTTGCTCTAACCATTCCTGCCACTCCTGCATTCCCTCACCTGACTTTGCAGACAGTTTTAGTACTTTAATTTCTGGATTTACTTGGTGCGCAAACTCAATGCATTTATCCACATCAAAATCTAAATGCGGCAGCAGATCAGTCTTATTCAGAATCATAAGATCCGCAGCATGGAACATATCTGGATACTTGAGCGGTTTATCTTCACCCTCGGTCACAGACAAAATAGCGATTTTATGTGCCTCACCAAGATCGAAAGCAGCTGGGCAAACAAGGTTGCCAACATTTTCAATGAAGAGGAAACCACCTTGTAGATCATCTAAATTATCTAAAGCATGACCTACCATGTGCGCATCTAGATGACAGCCCTTCCCCGTATTAACCTGTACTGCGGGCACACCGGTTTCTCGAATGCGGTCAGCATCATTAGCGGTTTGCTGATCACCTTCAATCACCGCTACTTTGCGCGATTCTTTTAAGCGATTGATAGTTTCTGTCAGCAGCGTTGTTTTACCCGAACCCGGACTAGAAACTAGGTTGAGAACAAATAAGCTTTGCGCTTCGAAACGCGCCCGGTTGATCTGCGCATAGCGGTCGTTCTTACCTAAAATATCCTGTTCAATCTGCACCATACGGCTTTGACTCATTCCCGCCACATGAGCATGAGCTGGGCCTTTGCCAAAATGCAGATCCTCGCCTTGTTTCTCGATCGCATTATCGTCAAGACCATAATGATGCTTATGTTCGCTATGAGAATGATCATGATGAGCACCCTCATGATGAGAATGCGCATGTGTATGCTGACCATCGATCTTTACATTGCCTTCACCGCAACCGCAGACAGTACACATTATTCCACCTCCAACTCTTTAATTCGCATCTCGTCCCCTTGGACGACCTGAAGTTGGTAGCTACCGCACTCAGGGCAACTATCGTAGCGTTGGCTAATCGGAACGTTTTTCAAGCACTGCATACAGAATGCCTCACCAGGTATATTTATTATTTTTAGTTCAGCACCCTCAGCGAGGGAACTGCGCGTTACCGCTTCAAAACAAAACGTTAACGCCTCTGTTTCTATCATTGATAAAGGGCCAAGCTCTAGCCAAACAGTTTTTACTCTATCGTATTGTTGTTCTTTGGCTTGATCTTCCAGCACTTGAACAATGCCTTCTGCAATCGACATCTCATGCACGATTAATTGACCTCAACTTCATAAGCGACACAAGGATCTACTGATAATATTAGTTTACCTACCAAATCCGCTGCTTTATCTTCGGGGACCTTGACCCCCTCTAACATACTGACCAGTGTTCCTTGTGGATGAAAATTCCACTCGGTTGGTGCAATAATCCGATACTGATCAATCCGCTCATCACCAAGCTGGCAACTAATACTTACTCGATGGATTAAAGCGCCTCTTGCCGCCTCAACCCAAGCAAAACCCGGCTTATCGGATCTAATCAACAGTTCATCATCGACCTGCAAAAGCCGATGAGGCATAGCCTTTAACTCTAACAACAATGCCAAAAATCTCTGAGCAATGGGATTGATCGTAAGTAGCCCCGATTCTTTAATCATCGAACGCTTACAATTACGTGTCCAGATACTTGTTTCAAAACAACCACCTTCACCCTTAGGTAAGGCGCAGAAGCTTTGGCCTCTCAGGTTTAGTTGCCAATCCAAGTAGTCGCTCGACAAGTCCATTTCTGGACAAGACGGTCCTAGGCTAATGCCATCGTATTTATCACTCAGATCTGCGACCGCTTTTCCGATCGGGTGTGTCTGGCTTTGCGCGTATACAGCTTCTTTAAACTGCAGTTCATTTGGCCCTGTAAAGCTTTTCAACATCTCCTCGAGCTCACTAATAAAACGTGGTAGCGGGAAACGCTTTTCCGGCATACAAGGATTTAACCGCAAACACCAAGACAGTCGCGTTCGAAAGTCAGCAAACCAATTTAAAAGTTCAGGTAGATTTAATAGCTTTTCGCTGCCCAACCAATCACGCCCTAAACGCAGGCCTAGCTCTTTTGTAGTTTCCGCAAGCAGTAACAATTTTCGAGCATGTAATACAGCGGTATCACATATTCTCCCTTGTGCCGATTCAATCGCCGTTAATGCTGCAATAGTTTGAGCACAACTGCAGAGGCTGAACAGTAAAGGAACTCGCTGTACTACTTCGTTTGGACTTTTACCTTCTAATAAACGCGTTAGTTCAGTTGGACGCGAGGATTGAACATGTACCTTACGGATACATCCGTCGAGATAGTCCACTCCAACATTGATCTTACCTGCAAAATTAAAGCTACCGTTCATAGGCTTACCTAAGGCTGATCGGCAAAGGCAGCGGTCATAAATTTACGCCGACTTAAGCCTTCTTTAGTTTTGGAGTTAACAACACTCTTCTTTTCAGCTCGCTCTTCCTGCTCTCTTTTTTGCGTTTCTTTAGCTAATTGCAGATCTGTCTTACCACAATTTTCATTATCTAATACCGCTTTCAGCACTTCTTCCGCCGTGAGAACCGCAGCTTCTTGATCAGCAAATTCAAGCATGGGGGAAAACAGCGAACAACTTCCGTACGCCCCTAACGCCTCACTTCCAGCATACAAAAATTCATAACTTCCAGAAGGCAGCGACACAATCTTTTTGCTCCCCACTTGGGCCAGAGCATATTCTGCCTTTTCATCAGGGATTAGAATCAGATTCATACACCAAGGGGTAATCAATACAGCTAAACAGCTCCCTTCAAGAGCAGAGCCTTCAACAACTTCTACTTGCAAAGCGGGGTTATAAAACTCCAACTCAGCCATAGTGAGAGCCACCTCTTGATAACTGGCTTTCAGCTGTTGAAAGAGATCCACAGCTAATCGTCCATAACCATAAATTGGTCTTTTTCGCCATCGCACTCAGGACAACGCCAATGGTCTGGCAGTTGACTAAAAGGCGTGCCAGCAGCGATCTGCCAAATATCATCCCCTGCTGCTGGGTCATAGACATGCCAACAAATTTTACACTCTAGGCGCGCCTCATCAGCGATACGATCACTGTCTCCTAAGTAACTGCCTTCGAATCCTTGATAGCTTGTCATACCAGAACCTCACGGATCTCAATCAAGCGTTCATACGAGTCACTTAGATCTTCTGGTGCAGCGCAAGCAACTAGAGGAATATCCGTGATTTCTAAGGTATCTAGAATCAGTTGATCGGTACTGTTGAAATACTGAACTCTCCATAAACCATCAACACAGGTTGAAGTGATACGGCAGTTACCATAACCACGCGATAGGATTGTCACTGAGCCTTGCCCTACAACTTGATCCAGATAGCTATGATCTTGTGGTGAGAACGGCAGAAGCGATAGATTGATAACATGTGGCGCTTCAGGCTTTTCGGTTTGCATACTGTAGATCGTTGAAGCTTCACCGATCTCAATCAGTACAGACGGAGCATTCAACACACCTTCCGGAATCTGCAACTGCTCAGCATTCAAAGGCTGACATGATTGAAAAGCTTGCTGACGACTGACACTTGGCACATCAGCCACTTCAATAGATTCACTTACAACATCGCCGTTGGTATCAAACTCTCTTAAACGCCACACACCCGCTAAAACGGTTTCTTGCGCTTTAACTTCGGTCTCTCCCGTTAAGGTCAAACTTACTTCACCTTCACCCAGAATTTGGTTTATTAGATCTAAATCGGGCTCTGCGAGCGCTGATAGCAACATGATGGGAGGCTCATCACCTACACGATAGGTTTGCAGGTGATGTTGCAATTGCTCCAATACAGCCAGCGCTTGAGGGCAGTCAGAGGCCTGCTCTGGTTCAGGTAGGATTGGAATATCATAACTATCCATTTCCGAAGGCATTTTCATATAGTCTAAAACCATATCGCCTTCATCTTGGCTACCCGGCCCCATTGGAACATTAACTAGAGGGATTCCATTGTTTTCCATATTACTCACCTTTTACTGACCACAAGCGGATTGAACGGGGTTAACCACCACAGGTATTCCTATACCTGGATCACGACGGGGTTCTAGGGCAAGAATGCTTGGAATTTCGGCAAGATAGATATCCCAATCTTGAACCTTACTAATCACCCCTAAGTAACGCCCCTCTTTCAAAAACACTAATGAGGGCCACACCGTAAAGTTGTAACGACCCTGCACCTTCTTTTCATAGTCAGGCGCGACTATCGCAGGCGTTAGTTCAGGAAAACGTTTTATCAACTCTGGAAGAATCACTGCAACATCATTACTTTCAGGGAAACGATGGGCCTGTTCTGTGCAGAACAAAACTGTGAATGCTTGATCTTTAATGAAACTATCAAAGCTCTCTTCATTAAGGAGCGGATAGCCCCTTTCAACAATCAACTGTTCTATCAGTGGAGAAGTCATATCCAAGCTCTCTTTAATTATTATTCTGTAGATGGGGCGGCAGTTGAGGCGTTTGCTCGATCAAATCGGAAAACAATCGATCAACATCAGCGGTATCCCCTTGCATGATGGCTTGAACAGCAGTGAGCGCATTGCGAATTTCAGTAGCCCTATGCTCGGTTAACACTTCACGAGCAGCACCCAGAAAGACGAGAACCCAGGTACCTACAGGCTGATTGCCTAACAGAGACAAATCGATACGTTCAATCTGATCTCCATTTTCACACTCCGCCGATAATCCATCACAGCATACAATTCTCATTGGTATGCCAAGGCACATTAACTGGTACCTTCGGTCGACTTAATAAATCGTGGATCACCCTGTCGAAAAGCATCATGTTCAGATGGTCGACCACCTTCGTATGAATTTAATCCTAACTCACCCGGGGCTAATTCTTCAGGAGTGCAGTTATCGCCAATTGGCTCAACACCTAATTTTTTAAGGTAAGCCAAAGCGATCTGAATGGCAGGTTCAATTTGGGCTCGAACAGATTCTCGTAGGCTGCCGCCAAAGTCTTCTAATTCAACAGGCTGACAACCGATGAGGAGTAAGTGTTTTGGATAGTTTCCAGTAAACTCAGCCATGGCCAACACTTCTTGAAAACCGGTTTGATGAAGGCTCATCTGTTTAGCCCCCATAAACTTAGGCACGTCATCGTTATGGATGACTTTCAACGTACCCGGTTCCAAGCCATAATCGATGGCATCAAACACGACAAGCACATCAGCGGCTTGAACATGTTGCACTAGGTAGATTCCTTGTGTTCCACCATCCATTAACTTGGTTTTATTTGAAAAACGGTAGTTTTGATTTAGCGTTTCAACACAACGTACACCAAATCCTTCATCCGCCCAGAGGATATTGCCTATTCCGAGGATAAGCACATTTTTTTCTTGATAGAGCGTATCTTCTATCATTTACAGCACACCCGACTCTGTCTTGAAATTATTTTTGTTATTACAGAATCAATTTACAAAGAATGTGCCAAGTCATGAACTATCAGCAAAACGCCCGTGACATCTCACTCTCAAGCAAGCAGGTAAACAAAACCCCAAAACCGAATGAAACAAACTCTTCCAATAACAAAAAAAATCGAAAACCAACCTTCCAATCAGCGGATTTCACATAAGTTATTGGTCGTATAACATCCAGTTCTGCTATACTGTCATTCGATTTTTTTGCTGTTTCGGAGTGATCAATTCCCACATGACTGAAGATGAGTTATTCAGTCGGCTCGCTGCACTTTCATCAGAGCAATTGGACGCCATTCATAACAAGCTGTTACAGAAAGTAGAACAAAAGAAAGCTGAACGAGAGCGACTTAAAAAACTACCCCCGCGAAACTCCAACGACTTGGAAGCACTCGCAGATATACAAGGTTTAGATTTAAGTTCACTGCTACGCGATGCCA
Source organism: Neptuniibacter sp. SY11_33 (assembly GCF_047778025.1). Taxonomy (GTDB): domain Bacteria; phylum Pseudomonadota; class Gammaproteobacteria; order Pseudomonadales; family Balneatricaceae; genus Neptuniibacter. The sequence goes on along the minus strand of NZ_CP180543.1, from coordinate 1,163,490 downwards.
AACGCTATTCCTAAAATGGCATCTAATGAACGTAACGTGATAGTTTGTAGCAAAACGATTTTCACGCTTTATCGCGTATAAAGCATTTACACGATTTATTTCTAGATACAGGACATTTTCCATGGGTCTTGCTGATAAAGTATTGGCTGTTAATAACGATCTTCCCATCCGTACTGACCTACCAGTTCATAGCGGCAAAGTTCGCTCTGTTTACTGGCTGACAAAAGAAGACAGCCAACGTCTAATCAAAGAGAAAGGCTACAACGTTCACGAAGGTGCCGAACTTGCTGTCATGGTGATTAGTGATCGAATTTCCGCCTTTGAATGCATCTGGACAGGTGAAGGCGGCATGCAAGGCGTGCCAGGTAAAGGTGCTGCGCTAAATGCAATCTCTAACCACTGGTTTAAACTGTTCCGAGAAAACGGACTGGCTGACAGCCATATTCTAGATATTCCTCACCCGCTGGTTTGGATCGTCCAGAAAGCAAAACCTATTATGATCGAAGCCATCTGCCGCCAATACATCACAGGCTCCATGTGGCGCGCTTACGCAAAAGGCGAACGTGAATTCTGCGGCATTCAAATTGCTGAAGATCTAGAAAGAGATCAAAAGCTACCTGAACTGCTTATCACACCATCCACCAAAGGTATTCTAAAAGATGTTCCGGGTGTGCCGGAGGTAGATGATGTCAATATTACTCGTGATGATATCGTCAATAACTTCGAAGCATTCAAGTTCCTACAAGCAGATGATGTTGAACAATATGAAAAGCTTTTGAAAGAAGGCTTTGAAGTAATTAGTAGTGAGCTAAGCAAGCTTGATCAGATCTTTGTAGATACCAAATTTGAGTTTGGTTATGTCACTGATGCCAAAGGCAATGAAAAGCTTATCTACATGGATGAAGTCGGCACGCCAGATTCCTCTCGAATCTGGGATGGACCCGCTTATCGTGAAGGCGAAGTGATTGAAAACTCAAAAGAAGTTTTCCGTCAGGAGCTTCTAAACCACTTCCCTGATTCAGATATTCTAGTAAATAAAGACCGCATGGAAGAGCGCTATGCCCTTGCTCGCGACAACGAGCTTCCAGCCGCTTTGATCCAGAAAGTTTCTGATACATATGTAGGTATCGCTGAGAAGATTATCGGTAAAAAGCTACAGCAATCTGATAATCCAAAAGCGGAGATTATTGAGATTCTGCGCGATGAGTACCAATTGATCGATTGATCTTGGTACCTCACCGAGCCTACAAAGGCCGCTTTAATTAAAGCGGCCTTTTTCGTTTGAGTTCAAGCGCACGCAATTTTTACCTTCGCCTTTGGCACGATATAAAGCACTGTCAGCCCGCCCAACCCAACACTCTATACTCTCCCCCTTAGAATACTGAGAGACACCAAAACTGCTGGTCACAGCTTCTGGCAAGCCAAAATCATATCGCTCGATGGCCTTTCTAAACTTCTCAGCAATCACACCTGCGTCTTTTAGATCCGTTTCCAACATCAAAAACAGGAATTCTTCTCCGCCCCAACGGCCAAAACGATCGGTCTTACGCGACATCCCCCCTACCAACTCAGTGAGTTCTATTAAGACTTTATCGCCTTTAACATGACCGTAGGTGTCATTGATCCCTTTAAAGTTATCGATATCAAAAAAGATCAGCGAAAGCTTCCAATTGTGGCGTTCAGCCAATGCAGTGAACTCTTCTAGTTCAGTGCGGAGTTTTCCACGGCTTAAAATTCCCGTTAAAGCATCTTTCTCAGCAATGGTCTGCAGCATCCTGTTGTAAGAAAGCATGTGCAGATAGCGATAGAGGCCAATCCCTGCTAATACAGCAACACAAGCAAGAATTCCCCATAACAGACGATAATCAACCGAATGCTTGTGCTCAACTAATGCCCAACGCCGATAAATATTCTTATGCTCTTCTGACGAAATCGACGCTATAGACTTAGTAATCGCATTCATTAGATAGGGTGAACTATCCTGCCCAACAGCCACACTGAGATCCCAGTTATCTCGCAACTGATCACTCAATATCACATCCTCTATCTGCTGGGAACGCAGCACGTGAGTAATACTTGTATGCGCACCGACAAAACCATCGATCTCACCAGAGAGCAACATGCGAATACCCTCTCGATTTTCTCGAACAGGCACGATTGTCATACCCGGATAACGGTCACGCAAAATATCATGAAAGGCCGATTTATCGACCACACCGATCGTCATACTCTGCAGTGACTGCGAATCTCTCTCAGTCTTCATAGCCACCACAGCCGGTACACTTAAGTAAGGGTGAGAAAACTCTAGATAGCTGCTGCGATCAATCGTCTGCATCGCCCCAGCAATCACTTCACACTTACCTGTTTTGGCAAACTGAATAGTATCACTCCATGTTTTGGTGGGTATTACTTCGAAAGGAATATTTAAGTTACCAAAGATTAATCTAAGATAATCAGCCACCATCCCTACATGCCCACCATTCTGGAATGACTCATAGGGATACCAATTTGGATTAACACAGACCTTAACCTTACCTCTGTTTTGAATATAAGCTAATTCAGCCTGACTGAGACGAAAGACATTACTGGGGGTCGATAGACAAAATCCGAAAAATCATAACCAAGAAAGATACTGCCAGTAATCAGATAGACCTGAGCCATCTCATTGAATTTATTCACCGACAACGTGCCGAAATTACCATCATTATCAAAGGCGACTTTCTTCAGCTCTTGCCCTTCAAACACTAACGCATCAAGGCTTTTTCCTTGGGAGTTATAACTATCAAAGATCACTTGAGCAGTTTCAGAAATATTATCAAAGGCATACATCCAGCCTTTCATAGACGCACGATAAAACTTATCGACAATTTCAGGATTTTTCTCAATGTACTCTCGTGAGGTAAACAAAATATCCGAGTACATATCAAAACCGTAATCCTTAGGGTGAATGATGTTGTACTCAACCCCTTGCTGATCCATTAGATAAGGTTCATTAGAGATATAAGACGCCATGGCATCTGTTTTTCCGTCTATCAGATCCTGCACATTGTAACTATGTTGCTGCTGCTCAAAGTCTGAAATTGTGATACCTGCTTGCAGCAGCATGGCAATAATTTCGCCGACTTTTTTGGCATCATTGGTAATCATAATCTTCCGATCTTTAAGATCGGAGGACAGCAAGATGCCTGAATCTTTCCGGCTTAAAAGCATCAACGGTGACTGCTGGTAGGCTGCAAACATAGCAACTACATCGGCACCCGCGTTTTTATCGATCAACAACGAGGTACGCCCTACGCCAAACTGACTATTCCCCGAGGTAACCTCTCCAACTAAATCAACACTGAAATCAAACTCTTTTAGTGAAACATCTAGACCTTCTTCTGCATAAAAACCTTTTTCAATTGCCATGTAATAGCCAGCGAATTGAAATTGATGCTTCCATAACAACTGCAAACTTATTTGTTCTTGGGCGTGTACAGAGGTAACGACAAAGTAAAATAAGATCACTCGAACAAAAATGCCCATTGAGTATTCCTTATACAACAGTAATGCGCTTGTTCTAGTGTAGAACAGAGAAAAGCAAATAAAACTTAGGAAGTTTAATTTCTTAGTAATTTTTTCATCAATATTCGATTAAAGTTTTATAACGATTCTTACCCACTATAAAAACCTATATTTTTTATTGAATGCTAACTAACTGTATGAAAAACAAACACTTTCTACAAGAATTAATACAAAAAATGATCAATATGTTAAATATCATCGGCTAAAGTTAATTAATTGTTGTAATAAAAGATCTAGCAGCTATAACTATAATAACAATGGATGTAAGCAGTACCTAGATTACTGTTTGGTCTGTGGGGGACCAGCCAGGGATCTGAACTTAGTTGTTCATGGCATTATTGATTTTTTCTCCGAAAGTCGTGGGGACACATAATGTTATTAAGCGGTTTGAGCATTCGTACTAAGCTCGTTCTTACTTCCATACTCCCGGTTATTGCTGTAGCCATAATTATCGCCACCTCTCTAAACGAACTTAAGCAGGCTGACGATGGCGTTGCACGCATCTATGAAGACCGTGTAGTACCTCTTGAAGATCTAAAACTCATTGCAGATGATTATGCAGTCTTTGTAATTGATGCCGTAAACAAAGCAAATGCCGGGATTATGACCGGTCAAGATGCTTTAAAAGGTGTTAAAGACGCGCGTGCTGAAATTTCCGAAAAGTGGCAGAAATATATGGCCACCACACTTACAGCTGAAGAAGCTCAACTCGCTAAAGAAGCTGAAACCTTATTCGTAGCTGCCAACCAATCGTTGGATCGCCTTGAAAATGCGATGAGTTCAATGGATAGCGGTTATATTTCAGGTCAATTACAGGACTTTGATGGTCCGTTATACGACACTATTGATCCGATAAGTGAAAAGATTGCTGAACTTATTAGCCTGCAGTTACGTGTAGCCTCTGAAGAACGTGAGACCATTAGCACTGCTTACGATAACGCAATTATCATCATTATCGGTCTAGGTGTGATTGTCGTAGCCCTCTTAACTATCCTTAGTAAGCTTGTTTATCATTCGATCCGCACTCCGCTGGATGCATTGAGTCAATCGATGGATAAAGTGGCTAGTCAATCCGACCTAACAGCTGACGTGCCTGTACAGGGTAACGATGAGCTAACCGAGATCAGCTCAAACTTTAACAAGATGTTAGGCCACCAGCGTAAATTGATTGGTGACATTGGTAGCGCTACTCATCAACTCGCTTCGGCAGCAGAACAGATGTCTTCGATTAGCTCACAAGCTAACCAAAGCATCAATAACCAACGCCTTGAAATTGAACAAGTGGCGAGCGCTATGAATGAGATGGTATCCACCTCTCAAGACGTAGCCACGAATGCTGAGCATGCTGATAGCCAAGCACGCACGATGCTTGATCAAGCGTCACAAGGTAACGAAATCGTATCTGCGGCTGTTTCTTCTACTAATTCCTTGGTAGGTAATGTAGCTCAAGTATCTGAACGTATTACAGCAGTTGAGAACGATAGTGAAAGCATTGGTTCTATTATTGGTGTAATCAACGACATCGCCGAACAAACCAACTTACTGGCACTTAACGCAGCGATTGAGGCTGCCCGAGCTGGTGATCAAGGTCGAGGCTTCGCCGTAGTAGCTGATGAGGTTCGTACACTGGCTCAGCGTACTCAGCAATCCACTACCGAGATTGAAAACGCCATTGAGCGCCTACAATCCGGCACACGCACTGCTGTATCAGCGATGGAACAGAGTCAGCGTGAAGCAGAACAAGCAGGTAGCAAAGCATCGGAAGCAGGTGATGCACTACAAGGCATCTCTGAGGCAGTAGGTATGATTACCGATATGAATACTCATATCGCCTCTGCCAGTGAGGAGCAAACTAGCGTAGCCGAAGAGATCAATCGATCTCTAGTTGCGATCAATGACGCTTCGCAAGAATCCGCAGACGGTGCAACTCAGATATCAGCAGCCAGCGAGCAATTATCTCGTCTATCTGTCGATCTGAATGGAAAGGTTAGTCAGTTCAAAATTTAATATCTCTGACTCAGATCTTTAAAGCGCCCTATAATTAGGGCGCTTTTTTGTTTATAGGGAAAAACTATGCAACTGTTTAACGCCTATCACGCCCATATCTATTTCGATGCAAACAAATACGCCGATGCCGAAAAACTTGTGTTCAAAGCAAGTAAAGCGTTGGAAGTGAAAGCAGGTAGGCTCCATCAAAAACCTGTAGGCCCTCATCCAACAGGGAGTTGCCAACTAAGTTTTAGTGGTAACCAATTTGCAGAAGTAGTCCAATGGCTGAATTACCATAGGGGCACTCTAGATGTCCTTATTCACCCTGTGACAGGGAATGATCTTAAAGACCACCGTGATTACGTTATGTGGTTAGGAAAATCTTACGAAATAGATCTGTCCATTTTTATTAAACGACAGAAACAATCTAATCCAGCGTCGTAATAAAAGCGCGCGCTCGCTGCTTACCAAGCTCGATAAGTGGTTCTGCTTTATGGAATTCCAAGATACCGCAGGCATTTCGAGGTATCTCGATTACGCCATCAGGCGGATACGCTGCTAACTTCTGCCGAGCAATGGTACCCTGCATGGTATCGAAGGCTTGATGTGCAACATCGTACATACTTAATGAGCGACCTTCCTCTTCGTCTGACTTATATAATTTGTCTACAAAGCTATGAACACGCTCTTTGAAACTAAGATCAGTCTCCTCTTCATGTCTCTCCTCAATAAAGAGACCATGCTCAACTGCGCCGCCTAAATTTACTGCAAAAATTTGATCGGTTTGATCATTAAAACAAGGAGCAATAGGAACTGGATTTAGAATCCCGCCGTCCACTAGAAAAGAATCACGATACGGAACGGGAGAGAAGAACATCGGTAATGAAATAGACGCCCTGATCGCATCAAAAAGTGACCCAGAGCTCATCCAAACCTCTTTTTCATCATCGATATCAGCAGCGATCGCGGTAAATCGAATAGGAAGATCTTCAATTTTCCAATCACCAACCAATTGAACTAGGGTATCCATTATCTTATCGCCCTTCACAAGGCCATCAGATCGCCAAGTAAGATCTAGTAAACTTAGAATGTCAGTCTTATCAATCGCCCGAACCCAAGCCTCAAATTCCGCTAATTTGCCTGCTGCGTATACCCCACCAATTAAGGCACCAATAGAACAGCCGGAGATCGATTCAATCTTATACCCAGCTTGCTCCAGTTCATTAATAATACCTATATGTGCTAGCCCCCTAGCCCCACCGCTACCCAGAACTAACGAAATAGACTGATCTTTCATAAATTAAGCATTCCTTACTTCGATATTATTCCGCAAAACACTATGCTCTAGTCACAATGAAAAAGCTTTAATGGACCGTGCAGACCATACAAGGATCGAAAGAACGAACTATATGCTGTACAGACACCGGTTCTTTTTCTCCTTCCTGAACAGGTGCTCCGACTAAAGCTTGTTCTAAAGCTCCCGGTACAGATTGCTCATCTCTCGGTGAGAAATTCCATGTCGTAGGCGCAATGATTTGATAATTACTTATCTTGCCTTTTTCAACATTGATCCAGTGACCCAAGCTTCCCCTTGCCGCCTCAATCATACCGACGCCTGAACCCTCTTTAGGCATTTGCCCATGGTGGCAGAAATCAGCCTGTGGATTAAGTTGTGTTGCCCATTTCTGCATTTGAGGGATCACTAGTGCTAGCTCCAGCAATCTGGCAATAATACGGTTTTCAACATTCCCACCGGAACGGCTTACAAGGTCGATGATGAGTGGATGAGCATTAATTAGCTGCCGAGACAGCGCCCCTACCTCCATGACTTGGCGATTAAATCTTGGTGCTTTACACCAAGTGTAAGCGTCTTCATTAGCAAGCGACGGATTAGTTTTACCTTCTTGAGGCGGTAAAGGTTCGGGCTCGGATTCCATCCAAGAGTATGCTAGGTCTTCAGTGATAGAACCTGTCACTAATACGCCTGTCTCTCCATGAAAATTCGCCCCCGATTTAAACATCGGCTCGCCCTGCAGTGGGTAATTTCCATAACTTAAAAACTGGTTAGTACTTCGCCCTAATTTTTTCAGCTCTAAGTCGGAGCCTAAGTGCAAGAATGTTCGGAAATCGCTCTGACTCCAATGCTCTTTTGAATACCATTGTTCCAGCGCTGATAGAGAATCTAACTCACCTATTTCTTCTAGGTCAGCGCCAAAAAGCTGTTCTTCAAGAAATCCTCTAAACGCAGACAAAATGGTTAAGAGCCTAATCCTTTCTTGGGATTCGATTGGTTTCGTTGTCCCACCTGGCTGAAGGCTCAAGGTATGTGGCCACTTACCCGCCATCAAACCCATCAGATGTAGAAACTCAGCTCGAGCCGGAAGCATCGCGCGTGTTGCTGTACCCGCTTTAGCTTTAAAGCGCTTACTCACAGCCGTAAACCAATCCTTACCGGCATAAATATCGCGACTAAAATCAGGCATAAAGAACAGGTAAAAGTGGGTCAGCAGGTCCGTCATATTTTCGTTAGCTAACACGAGGTTGGTCGCTAGCTCGCCATTTTCAGGCATTTCGAGCTGCATCATATCCGCTAGCGCTCTGGCACAAGCGACTGATTGACTGACCGAGCAGATACCGCAGATACGTGGGGTATACACCAGCGCATCCATTGGGTTTTGCCCATGCATAATCCGTTCAAACCCTCTAAACATAGGAGAGTTCACCCGCGCCTCATTCACCTGCCCATCAGCAATATCTAAGCTAACTTCCAGATCCCCTTCCACACGATTGAAAGGACCCACGACAATTCGGCTCATATCTAACTTTTTCTCTTGTGGACTGTGGGTGGATAGATCAGTGTTTCTGAGGTCGCATTTTTGCGCAAACGCTCCGGTGTGGCCGCTTTAGAAAGGGAAGCTAAAGCGACAAACCAAGCTTTAGGCATATCTGTAGGTAAACCTACCGGAATGCCCGCAACTTTTGGGGTTTGCATAAAGCTATGCATAGGCTCCTCAAACTCTGGCGCAGTGCAATTAATGCAGGCATAGCCACCTTTGGTACATGAGCCCTCACCGTTCCAGGGGCGAGTATTACAATCCGCATGCGCTTGGGTACCAAGGCAACCCATATTTTCCATCATGCAACCAAGGTCCCCAGGATTTTCCGCACTGGCTTTGTATTCATAAAATTCATTACGGCTGCAACCATGATGTACGAGGTGATCAGCATACATACGCGGCCGACCAAATTGATCTACTGCCTCTTCGGAATGTTCGCCCAACGCTAAGCTAATCAAGGTTTCTGTTACCCAATTGGGATGGACAGGACAGCCGGATATATTGACCGTGTTAAAACCAGAGGCCGATCGATATTCAGCCCCTAAGATACCGCCGGGTACCTCCCCTTCAAACTGTAAACCAGCCGCATCTGTAATATTCTCGCCAGCTGCAGATATGCCGCCATAGGCTGCGCAAGAACCAATCGCGATGGTATATTTAGCTTTCTGCGCTAACTGCTGGACCCATGTCATCATCGGTGTATTGGTACCACCTAACATATGGAATCGACCAGTGCCTTCAGGGCCTCTGGGCACAGCTCCTTCGATACATAACGCATCTAGCTTGAGTTCATCTGCAAGGATTTTGTCTAAAAGCTCCGTTACTTCAGAGCCTGTTTCTTCACTGAGTGAAGGGTGCCACAAGAGATTGATATTGGCGGCTTTGAAGGTGGAGATTAGATCAGGTGATTCTGCGTTCAACAGAGACATCGAACAGCCACCACAACCGGCTGACTGAAGCCAGAGAAGATTAAACATCGCTAACCTCCTCTATCGGTAACACTAAGATAGCCATCGCCCCACCCTCATCACAGTTTAAGATACGGAGTTCACCACCGTGCTCAGATACAATGCCATAACTTATCGATAATCCTAAACCAGTACCCTGACCGACAGGCTTAGTGGTAAAGAATGGATCAAACAGGCGAGATAGGTCTGCCTCACAAACGCCTGGCCCTGTATCACTGACCTTAAATTCGACTGTGTCATTAAATGACTCCGCCTCTAAGGTTAAACATTGCTGCTCACAACCGTGCATAGCATCAACAGCGTTTTGCACGAGGTTCACAACTACTTGGTGGATTTGGCCAGAATGCCCAACCGCTTTTAAGTCTGAAGGGATTCGATCAACAACCTCAACCGGCTGTTTACTCTCTTTAATGATCCAGTGCAGCGCCGTTCTGATCACATGGGTTAGATCGAACACAGTTTTCTCAGATTCTTGAGTAGAAGAAAACTGTTTAAGATCATTCACGATCTCTTTAACTCGATCCGCTCCCTCCATAGTGCCAGCCACCAGCGAGTTAAGGTCGCGGATTAACTTATCTAAACGTAACTCTTCGCGCATCTCTTTAAGTTTGTCACGAGGCTGCCCCTCATTGATCGCATCGAAGTACTGACTTAATCGATCGGTATAGCGCTGCAAAGCGTGCATGTTGCCATATACAAAACTGATCGGGTTATTCAGCTCATGGGCTACGCCAGCCACCAATCGACCAAGAGAGGCCATTTTTTCTGATTGCACCAAACGCTCTTGCGCCAACTTAAGCTCAGCATGGGCACTATTGAGTTCGATATAGGCTTTTTGCAGTTCACCTAAAGGCCGACCGATTAACACCATTCCCACTAATCGACCACGATGATTTTTACGCGGTGAACAGTTCATCGAAAGCGGTACAGAACCATCCACACCTTGAAGTTCAATCTCACAATCACGTACAGGCTGGACCCGTACCTGATTAATCAAGCCATTAACCTTTTGTAAAAATCTGTGATCTACGAGATCAGTAAAGTGGCTACCGACAAGTTGATCGCCCAACTTACCGGTTAACATCTCTAAGGCACGGTTAACCTGCTGAATCTGACCTAAGTGATCGCAGACAATCAATACGTCACTCATAGAGCTCTGAACACTATCCAGAAACTGCTTATTCTCCTGCAGTTCGGCATTCTTCTCTTCTACTTCGACTTGAGAATGCACAAGATCAGCATACGCCTCATCCATTTTCCGGATAACACTCACCCAAGCATCATCGACACCCGGATCAAGCTGCGGCGCATTGTTATTCTTATCTGACATAGTGGCTCTTTAACTCAAAACACTCTTTACCTTGAAAAAGGCTCTACCTTTAGGATTCCTGTTCCTGCTGGCATTTAAGGCAATACAAGGATTCAGGCCGCGCACTTAATCTCGCAAATGAGATCAGTTCACCACAACCTTCACAGAACCCATATTCTTCGTTATCAATTTTTTGTAATGCATCTTCAATCAGTTGAATACGTTCCTGACATTGACGTAGATTCGCTTTCGCCATGCTTTGCTGTTGTAAGGCATCCCCTCGGGAAACTCGTCCAAATGCTTGCTGATCGAGATTCACCGGTTCAGCCGTATGCTTAAGCGCAGAGGCCTCTTCCCCCAGTTCATCACGCAACTTATTCAGCTGCTTCAGTAAAGTTTCGACTTGGGTTTCATCAATAAAATTGGCCATATACGCCTCATACGAACTTCGCTGCAATACACCTAATACACAGCTTAAGGCTTCAACAAAGATACGAACACTATTTACATTGTAAGTTCAGTACAGCGTGGCATAAATAAATCATATAAAAAAGACTGAATTATCACTAAGCGTGAACAACTCTGAACAGAGCTAGGGAAGGAAAGAGGAAAGAGGAAAGAGGAAAGAGGAAATTACGTGATAACTATCGAAATACAGCAGAGGGCTCTGCCATATCCCGATAGAGAAAGCCCAAATGAATTATTGAGCTAGAAGCACTTCAACCGCTTCTTTAATAGTCGCCTCATCACAGTCGGTACAAGTGCCGCCTTTAGGCATAGCACCTTTACCTTGAATTACTGTTTGAACCATCGCATCAATACCTGCAGCGCTGCGCTTATCCCACTCAGCTTTATCACCTGGCTTTGGTGCATTACCTACACCTGCAACATGGCAACCTTTGCAATGCTTATCGTATACAGCTTGACCATCAGCCTGCGCGCCAAACGAAACGGCTACCAACAAGCCACAAGCGATACCTTGAACTAACTTACCCATAAATTCACCTCACCGAATTTTTTAATAGTTATTCAACTGCAAAATCGCTTAAAAAGCCTTGATCCAGCGCATAAAGACTAAAAGGTCTGTTCAATTTTTTAATAACATTCATCCTGTAGGTGAGTTTTGGTGATACAACAATTTATGGTAGCGTTTAGCCACTACAGGGATTAGGTGAGTTAATTGTGAAAACGCCAACACTTCGCTTATGGAACAGGCAGTACCTCGCACCTGCGTTAATGAGCGCGGTCATTACGTTGTTGATCGCTCTATTCGTAAGCTACGAGCAAGTAGAGCAGCACAAGCAACTTCAACAACGCGACCTCAAAATCAAAGCTCAACAACTCTCCGAATGGCTCGATATCAACTACAGCATCATCAACAATGTGCTGATTGATATGGAGCAACTCAGCAAACAATGCAGCGAAGATCTCCTCTTCGATATGCGCAGCATTATGTTTAACGTCGCCCCAGTAGTAGAGATAGGTATAGTTGATGCAAATGGACAGTTGGTGTGTACCAGCTGGAAAAAACATGACACTCCTATCTATGTCACACCGCCGCCCGCTGAACCCGGTTTACGCTTTTTAGGCCCGGTTAATGTCGAATATATGCAACAACCTGCTTTTGTACTGGCAAGAAGCCTCAAGCAAGGCGGTGAAGTTAACGCACTCGTAAGAATTAGCTGGCTGAAAAACCAATTACAAAACCGCTCCAGCGAACTAGGCTTTACCGGCCTGATTCATAGCGATACTGGACAACCGATTATTATGAATGGCCCTTACGCCAGCCCTAAATCAGGCTTAGCGCTACCTATAGATCAGTCTAGAGTGGTAGAAGGTGAATTCGATAATGGCCTAGATCAAGTTGCTGCCTATAGTCCGCTTATCACCTTCCCTGAATTGAGCGTAGTTATCAGTGATGAAAAAAAGATAATCTTTGGTGACCACAGTAATTTTAGTATCCAAGGTACAGCGCTATGTTTAAGCGTATGGCTACTTCTTACCCTGCTTTTCCAATATCTCATCATCTAATTGTCGGACAGTGCCCACCTACTAAAAAAAGCGATCAAGCATGGAGAGTTTTTCAATCTCTATCAGCCACTGATCAATGCGTCAGATAAACAAATCATGGGCGCAGAGGTATTGATGCGCTGGCAGCACCCAGCCGAAGGTTTAAAGAACCCAATCACCTTTATCCCCGAAGCTGAAGAAAAAGGCTTTATAAACAAAATGACATCGCAGCAGCTTAAAAACTGTTACGACGAACTACGCCCTATCCTAATACAAAACCCGGATTTCATCGTCACTATCAATATCTCTTCTAACCATTTATTAGACGCTAAGTCGGTACGCGAACTGATTCACTACAAAGGCCTTATTCCAAATTTAGTGTTAGAAGTGACAGAAGACGTATTGGTGGATGGAAACGACGATCGAATTCAAAAAGCCTTTATTAAACTTACGGCAGCGGGTATCGATATCGCCATAGATGATTTTGGTACTGGATACTGTGGCCTACATTACCTCGGCCAACTACCGGTTAAATACCTTAAAGCAGATAAGTGCTTTATCGCATCCATAGGTACAGATTCAATCAACAGCCATGTATTAGAGATGATTGTTGGTTTATCAAAAAAGCTCAACCTCATCACCATCGCAGAAGGCGTTGAGACACCGCAGCAAGTCGCCCACTTAGATATACTTGGCGTCGAGATTCACCAAGGCTGGCACTACAACAGAGCGATGCCAGCTAATGAGCTTATTCACTATATTGAGTTAACTAAGCAACAAGTAACAGAGAGTGAGGAGCACCTAAAAGTGGTAGGCACTGTTTCTGAGTGAAAAGCTAGAATGCCGCATCGTGGCTAGAGATCAGTTTCGCTTTAAGGACTCATCGCTGGAGGACGGCTTCGCCTTAATATTATTTGCTTTCCTCTCTTTCTTAATGCCTTAAACCTTGCTCCCAACAACTAAAAAACAATGCATTTAAACCAAATCAAGGCCACTTTCATCGAATAATTCGAAGTAAAACACCTATAAAAACTGTTCAAAACAGATTTATTCTAAGCAAATATACTCCAAACAAAATCAGAACATTGGAGTGTAGTCATGAAAGCCATTTTGAAATACCCATTAGAACTCTCTGACAAAACCCAAACTCTGACCCTAAGAGAAGGCTTTAGACCTGTTCGATTTGAGTATGTAATTTCGGATCAAGCACTTTGCTTATGGGTCGAAGAACCACTGCTCAGCTCCATTCCTTCACAACGTTTTAATTTCAAAGTAAAAAGAACAGGCGAGCCGGTCAATGATCAGTTCTCTTATCTGTTTACCGCTCTGGATTCTTTTGGTCCAGAGGCTTATCACCTGTTCATGGTAGAAGAAGACAAGGTAACTGAATCTCGGCATAAACCGACTGTGCTAAATACAGTTCAGCATTCAATTGCCTCTTAAGCACTTCCCCTTTTGATGAGGGTTATACTTACTTATCATCTCTGAGTTCACTACAAAAGGTGAAACCAATTTATGAGTAAGTATAACCTTCGTCATCTTTATTTCTTTTGGCTGGTCGCTAAGGAAGGCTCGATTGCCAAAGCCAGTGAGATTGCAGATTTAACGCCGCAAACGATCAGCAGCCAGATTTCTTCTCTCGAAGAGTCCATTGGCGGTCTGTTGTTCACGCGTAAGGGCCGAAACTTACTGATTACACCTTTAGGCAAGCAAGTAGCTCGATACGCCGATCAAATGTTTAGCATTGCAGAGGAGCTAGACCGTTTTCTGGAAGAAAAGCCACAAAACCGCCCTACAAACTTAAACGTTGGCATCTCATCTTCGATCCATAAACTCATCGCCTATCACCTGATCGAACCTGTTTTTGAGATTGATCAGGAAGTGACGCTGAATAGTACAACCGGAATCCCCTCTCAACTGCTAATACTGTTAAGCCAGAAGAAAATCGATCTGTTGCTGACTGACGAACTCCCAGAATACAATTCCGATTCCAATCTGTTCATCTATAAGCTCGATTCATCGACCGTATCATTGTTTGCAGAGCCTAAAAAAGCAGCCGAGCTACGCAAGAACTTCCCCATCAGTATGGATAAAGAAACCTTCTTATCCAATGCAATTAATGCCCCCTGGTTTGCCCAACTGATACAGTGGTTTGAAGAACACCAAATAAGACCTTATGTAAAAGCTCAAATTGATGACAGTGCGTTAATAAAAGTTTTCGGGTCTAAAGGGCATGGAGTCTTTGCTGCTCCAACAGTCATAGCTGAAGAAGTCTGCCGCCAATATGGCGTTGAGTGTATTGCTGAAATTACTGAGGTAACTGATGACCTCTACGGAATTACGCGCAGAAGCAGCTCAAGTAATCCAACGATCAACGCCATATGTAAACGAGATACATCTCTACAAATCTAAAATTCCCGATAACCCACAGTAATGATTACAAATCAGCTAACTCATCCCTGCTAAGTTTTAACTAAGTTTCATTTATTACTCTATGTTCAGAGCTTGGCCCCAAGCATAAAAATTCTAATTGAACATAGAGAGGAAAATGTCATGTCATCGACAAATTATTCCGCTGCAGAGGGTGCTTCTGAACCTCATGTCGAGACCAATATAAAACTAGATGAAGGCAAAGGTCACTGGAGTTGGGCAAATATAACAGCCATGGTTCTCGGGTTTATTGTCTTTCCCATCTTAGGGCTAGCAATTTTGCTATGGACAATATTAGGTAATCCTATTCAGGAGTTGCCTAGTTGGACTCGTAAGAAATGGCAGCACCTTTTAAGCTTTCGTTCGACGATTGAAAACAAAGACACTAACAACTGTGTATTCAATGAATTCCAACAAACCCAATATGAAAGCATTAGAAGAATGAAAGAAAAGATAAATAGACGCGAAGATGCTTTCCGAGCATTTAAAGCAGATGCAAAGCGCCGTGAAGATCAACAAGAATTTGATGCTTTCATGTCCAACCAGCGTGAAGCAGATAAAGATGCGTAGCTAGCATTACAGAGATAATCTAAATAGCACCACCGCCTAATGCGCGGTGGTTTTAGGTAATTAAGCTTTAATAAGCAATAAGTTTGTTGGTTTAAGACATATCCAGTTATCCTGAGATCAATGCTTTCTAAAATAAGTAAGGAAGCATAGCTCTAGATTAAAGAGACGAAATGGTTAACAGATGAAATTACTGCTGATTGAAGATGACCCGCTGATTGGACATGGTGTTTCCCAAGCCATGTCAGAGTCCAATCAAAATATTGAATGGATTCAACAAGGTGCGGGCGCTTTGGACTTACTCAAATCTGGTGACTATGACGCCTTGCTACTTGACCTAGGATTACCTGATATAGGTGGTTTCGAAATTTTACGCCAAATCCGTCAAGCGGGTTTAGGTATCCCAGTTATTGTCATTACTGCCCGAGATGGGGTCGACGATAGAATTAATGGACTGGACCTAGGTGCAGACGATTATCTGATCAAGCCCTTCTCTATAGCTGAATTACAAGCACGTTTGCGAGCGATTAGCCGCCGAAACCAAGGAGCTGGTACTCCAGAACTTGAAACCTCAAGCATGAAGTTAGATGTGAAGAACGCTACCGTCATCGTTGAAAGCAAAACACACCAACTGTCTGCCCGAGAATTCGCTTTGCTAGAAACGTTAATGATGCGAGCAGGACAAACGTTTAACCGCGAACAATTGGAATCAAAAGTTTATGGTTTGAATGATGATATCGCTAGCAACGCAATTGAGTTCATCATTCATGGTCTGCGTAAAAAACTGGGCAAAGATAGCATTAAGAATATTCGAGGACTTGGTTGGATGGTGCAGCCTTGAAACATTCAGCCTTAGAACACGCATCCTTACAACGAGACCTTAGAAAATGGTTACTAATTTTAGTCGCCACCTTTTGTGTCGTCGGCTCTTTAATATCTTTTGCTGCCGCATATATCCAAGCCAAAGAGCTCCAAGATGACCTATTGGAGCAAATCGCCACTTGGCTACAAGCGGGTAATTCAATTAACACAAAATCACTAAGATATGATTTAGATGATGAGTCTATCGTCGTTCAATCCTTATCTGTTACCCAGCCATTACGATTTCCAACCGATCTAGAAACAGGCCTTGGCTATGTAGATATCAATGAGGCCACATGGCGCATTTTAGTCGTGCAACATAAAGATCAGCTGTACGCGATTGCCCAAGAGACAGATATCCGTGAAAAACTGGCGTTAAGCAGCGCCCTCGCCTCTGCTCTACCCATGTTATTGTTATCTCTATCTTTGTTAATTGGCCTTCAAATCATCATAAAACGACTGTTACGGCCAATTAATCAGTTAGCCGCAGATGTGAACAAACGGGACAGTGATGATCTCACCCGTTTACATATAGATAATGTGCCAGAAGAAATAACACCCTTTATTCATGCTATTAACCGCTTAATGGTGAGAGTTGAACAAGGGATCAAACGCCAACAACGCTTTATTGCTGATGCTGCGCATGAATTGAGAACACCTGTCACTGGGTTAAGCATTCAAGCTGAAAATTTACAAAATAATAAACAAGCCGATGTCTCTAACTTACGTTCTGGATTAAACCGCTTACAGTCTCTGGTCGAGCAATTGCTGAACTTAGCCCGATTACAAGCTGATACACCAACACGAGAAGAGGTCATTTCAGCGAACGAGTTACTGCAAGATGTCGTTATCAGCTTGCACCCCATAGCTGATCGAAAAGAGCAGGATCTTGGGGTAGAAAGAATAGAAGCTATACAGATTACAAATAGGGATAACCACTTATGGCATATTTTTCAAAACGCCATAAGCAATGCCATAGAGTATTCTCCAGAAGGGAAAACAATCAATGTTTCATTGTTTAAAGAAGATAACCAGCTTGTATTTATTGTTGAGGATAATGGTCCAGGTATTGATTCCGAAACCATGAAACATGTTTTTGAGCCATTCCATCGCGGTCGGTCCCATGCCAATAAAAGTAACGGTCTAGGCCTGGCAATCTGCGAAGAAATTTCGCGAAAAAACAGAGGAAGCTTATTTCTGGAAAACCTTGATCAAGGCGGTATGCGATTCCGTTATCAGCAGCCTTTATCTTAGGCTACCTAGCCGCCTAATCCTGCCCAGCAGCAAAAGAATATAAGCTATTTCACTTATATTTAACGCCCTAAGTCTCTCCTAAGTTTCATTATTTACCATACCCTCATTGCCAGTATATGGCGTCATCCAAACATAGAACTATTTCTTTCAGGGCGTTGAAACTCATGACAAAAAAAGAGCTGTTAATGCTAATAGGACTTACAGGCCTAGCTTTTGCTGAATTCTATTACATGAAAGATTTCAGCGATTCTTTATATGGCCCACCGAACATCTCTAAAGGCGAGCTAGCCTTCAATATGAATTGCGCTGCGTGCCATGGTGAAAAGGGGCTGGGGGATGGAATCATGTCGAAAGCGATAGCTATCAAGCCCGATAATATCTATCAGGAATTGACTGACCCATTCAGTTTTAAAGCTGAATTAATTAATTCAGTTTTGGATGGAGATATAAGCCAAGACGGGGTTATGCCGGCATTTAGAGGGGCTCTGACAGTAGAACAAATAAACGATATTTTTGGTTACATTGTTCACATCAATGAAGCCGAGTCTTAGGCTATGCATTCCAGACAAATCCACACGCCTTTGACAATCGGCTCATTCTTTATTGCATCAATCACTGGCGTACTTATATTTTTCGAGCTTTCCTCGGGCGGTATTCGCGCCACTCACGAATGGATGAGTCTTTTCTTCGTAGTCGCTAGCTCATTACATATTTATGCCAATAAGCGGCCTTTTATAAAGTATTTTACCAGTACGCCTCTGCTCATTATCCTAGTTTCAGTTTTAAGCGGGATCTCACTCTATGCTGTTTCTTTTAATGATCTGTATGCAGCAGAAGCATCCTTCAAGCTTCTAACCAATATAGAGATCTCTACCCTTCTTCCTATACTCGATATGAGCCAAGAAGAATTTTTAGTCAGACTAAAAACTATCGGGGTAACTGAGTTGAAACCTGAGCAATCACTACATGAAATTGCCCAACTTCACGATATGGATGTCCATGACATACTTGAGCTTTTGATCAGTCCATAATCGTAAATCTAACTCGGGACAAACTAACACCCACAAAAAAGCGGCTCATATAGAGCCGCTTTTTTACAACCGAACTACTTGATTAAGCACTTAGCTCAAGTAGTAGTTTGTTCAAACGCGCAACGTAGCTTGCTGGGTCATCTAGTTGTGCACCAGCGGCTAGGCCTGCTTGATCGAAGAGAACAGAAGCCAGATCACCAAAGCGATCTTCGTCTGCTTCTTTATCCAATTTTTCGATCAGTGGATGCTCAGGGTTTACCTCAAAGGTAGGCTTAGTATCTGGCACTGCCTGACCTGCTGCTTCCATAATCTGGCGCATCTGAAGACCCATATCCTGCTCACCTAGAACAAGACATGCTGGAGAATCAGTTAGACGGTTGGTGATGCGAACATCGGCAACTTTTTCACCTAAGCTAGTTTTCAAACGATCAACTAGGCCTTCTAGTTCTTTAGCCGCTTCTTCCTGCTCTTTCTTCTCTTCTTCTGTTGCTGTCTCTTCTAGATCTAGCTGACCTTTAGTGACGTCTTGGAAGGCTTTCTCATCGTAGTTTTGAAGCTGGCTCATCATCCAGTCATCGATACGATCAGTCATCAGCAGCACTTCGATACCTTTCTTACGGAAGATCTCCAAGTGCGGGCTGTTTTTCGCCGTGTTGTAGTTATCAGCAACAACGTAGTAGATCTTGTCCTGACCTTCCTGCATACGCTCGATATATTGATCCAGAGATACATTCTGCTCTTCACTGTCAGCATGAGTAGAAGAGAAGCGCATCAGCTTAAGGATCTTCTCACGGTTACCGTAGTCTTCCGCTGGACCTTCTTTTAGAACCTGACCAAACTCTTTCCAGAACGCTGCGTATTTTTCTTCATTGTTCTTGCCCAGTTTGATTAGCATATCCAGTACACGTTTAGTTAGTGCACTGCGTAGCTTATCCACATTGGCATCTTTCTGAAGAATCTCACGAGATACGTTTAGGGATAGGTCTTTAGTGTCGACCACACCTTTCATGAATCGCAGGTATAGAGGCAAGAACTCATCTGCCTGATCCATGATAAATACACGTTGCACGTATAGCTTAAGGCCTTTTGGCGCTTCACGGTTCCATAGATCGTATGGTGCACGCTCTGGCACGAACAATAGGCTGGTGTATTCCATGTTTCCTTCAACGCGGTTGTGCGCCCAAGTTAATGGATTGCCAAAGTCGTGAGAGATGTGCTTGTAGAACTCTTGATACTCTTCTTCAGAGATCTCTGATTTGTTGCGTGTCCACAGCGCTGTTGCGCTGTTTACTGTTTCATCTTCTGGCTCTTCAGCAGCAGCTTCTTGCTCTTCACCCTCTTCACCGAAGTTAGGCATCGCCTCTTTCTGCATGATTACAGGGATAGAGATATGGTCAGAGTACTTACGTACTAAACCGCGAAGTGCAAAACCATCTGCAAAGCTTTCCTCGCCTTCTTTCAGATGAAGTACGATGCTAGTACCACGGCCCGCTTTTTCGACTTCACCAATAGTGAATTCGCCTTCACCTTCAGAGACCCAGTGAACACCCTGCTCTGTAGGCAAGCCAGCTTTACGAGTGAAAACTTCTACTTTGTCAGCAACGATGAAAGAGGAGTAGAAACCAACACCGAACTGACCGATCAACTGGCTATCTTTGTTCTGATCGCCCGTTAACTGAGATAGGAATTGTGCAGTACCCGATTTAGCGATCGTACCTAGGTGTTCGATCACATCATCGCGGCTCATACCAATACCATTGTCCGCGATAGTTAGGGTCTTAGCTTCTTTATCAAAGCTGATGTTGATCTTTAGATCACCATCGTTTTCATAAAGCGCGCCATTTGAAAGCGCTTCGAAACGCAATTTTTCTGCAGCGTCAGATGCGTTAGAGATTAGCTCACGCAGAAAAATATCTTTATTTGAATACAAGGAGTGAATCATCAAATGAAGCAGCTGCTTCACTTCAGTCTGGAAACCGTGAGTTTCTGTACGCGTTTCAGTAGTCATCAACACTTATCCAATATGTCTGTTATTTCTAAAACTACAGCAATGGCCTAATGCAACAAAGCTGTAGTGGAGAACTCGCTAAATCTGAGCAAGCTCTCCGCCACTAACTGGAATATTGGGACGTGCTAAACCTTTTCAAGCGTAAAGGTGGAGGTTTTTAACTTTTATTCTCCTGCACTCATCATCAAAGTTTTGAGGGTAGACGATTTAAATTCACGTCGATACAGAATCACAACAACCCCTGCAGTCAGCGCCATAAAGATCCATGGGTTGATAAACCAGCCCAAGATCGCCAAACAGAAATAGTAGGTACGCAGACCAAGGTTAAAACTGTTTGCGGCCATTGATGTCATTTTAGCGATACGATTAGAGTGCGCATCCGCTTGCTGCTGAGAAATATGTTCTTCAGGCCCCGGCGCACCGCCAATCATTATGGAGACAAATCCGTACTGACGCAGACTCCAGGTAAATTTAAAGAAAGCGTAAACAAATAACGTGATCAAAAGTAGGATCTTCAATTCCCACTCAGCACGGGTCGCGTGGAAGGTAAACGGGATATCCGCGACAACATCAATCGCTTGTTGAGTAGAACCCAGTATGGTCATCAAACCTGCAAGTATCAGCATGGTAGTGGATGCAAAAAAGGATACGCTGCGCTCTAGATTAGCAATCGCTGTTGTATCAGCGATTCGCACATCTCGGGTGAGCATGCGTGTCATCCACTCTTTTCGATACATATGTAATACACTGGCAAGGCAAGGCGTTTCATAACTGCGTTTACGCGCGTAATACATATAGCCTTTGAAGCAGATCAAAAACCATATAAGTGCCAGAAGATTAAGCCAGTTATCCATTACAAACTGGGAGATAGATGACATCTATTCGATCCTGAGTAGAAAATTAATCGTGCAATCTGAAACAACTCATTGTAAAACAAGTCACAATCAAAGGAACCCATAAATCCTTGGAAACAAGAAATCGATGTATATAGATATTGAAGCCCTCTTCTGGATAACCTTAATCATCTTTGCGATGTATCACTGGTGGCAATCGCAAAAGATTAAAGAGGTCGCACTTAAATATACCCGCAGGCAGTGTAAGGAACTTGAGTTACAACTTCTTGATGACAATATTAACTTGAGAGGCTTTTGGCTTAAACGCGATGCTAAGGGGCAGATCCGTATCTGGCGTTCATACAATTTCGAGTTTTCTTCAACAGGTGAAGAGCGTTATAGCGGAAGAGTCGTAATTTTAGGCAAGGCGATCACGGACTTTCAGCTTGATCCCCATCGAATGCAGTAACCTCGACCAGCGCCAAAGCCCTAGTAATAACATCCATATATGCTAGGGCTTTTGAATACATACCTTTATAAAGTAGGGTTGTATAACGTCTCTATCATATAGGTCGATTCTGCCTCATCTGACATCATTTCTCCCGCAGCAGTTGGGTTCATTTCAAACTGCCTATTTATGGAATCCATATCTGTCATCATTTTTGGAGTAGAGCTTCCAGATTGGTTAAGCAAATCACTGATAAAGACTTCACTTTGAGCAACTGCATTTATATCTCTCTCAGGCAGTACATAAGCCCATAAAAGCGTTCTTGCTTGTGGATTAAGCAAATTATGAATCATGGCATCTTGCTGAGTGTGGGCTGAGGCGAGACTGGGGATTAACAAAGAAAATGCTAGAGTGGTTCCGAGTATAAGTTTCATAATCAATACTCCGGCGCTAATTAAGCGCTTGTAATATCGACTGCGATCCTTCTCCTATTCCATTACATCCAAGGGCATTTGCTGCTCTTATATGGCAAGCTCAAGGAAGATTGCAGGAAGACCTACCAACTTCTTTTCCTGAGCGCTTTCATAAATATACGATTTACCGCTTAAATTGGACCATAACGAGCGGTAATAATTCAAACTGAGTAAATTTCAGGCATAAAAAAAGCAAGGCCTTAGCCTTGCTTCTTTACAAACTGAATATCAGTTAAGGATTAAACCTTAGTGATGTTCTCAGCTTGTGGACCTTTCTGGCCTTGAGTTACAGTGAACTCAACTTTCTGACCTTCAGTCAAAGTTTTGAAACCGTCGCCTTGGATCGCAGAGAAGTGAGCGAAAACGTCTGGGCCGTTTTCCTGCTCGATGAAACCAAAACCTTTTTCTTCGTTAAACCATTTAACTGTACCAGTAGTAGACATATCTATAGTCCTATATCTTTCAGAGTAATTTTTGCCTTTTTACAGGCGGATTGTGCTGGAAGTGCTGCGATTACTTATGAAAAACAGGACGAGGTACTGATAGAACTTCGAAATGGTGTACATAAATATACGGCTTACTTTCAAGCGATCTTCATTCTATATAGCTTTCTATGGGAAGGTCAACGAATTTTTTCCCTTAAATTCAATCATTTCAATCTTATTGCACAGAGATGAATGAATCGTAATATTTAGGTCGTTTTTACCCCTCTTTGCCTAGCGAAGAGGGGTAAATTAGGGTTGCTGCACTAATTCTTAAAGACGGGTTGTTAACAAGCTCTGGATCATGGTGAATTGTGCATCGTTCACCTCTCTTTTCTGTTTGCTCTCAAAGGTAGTTTTATCTGCTTTTGCTCCATCACTTTTTAGATACGGTGTATTTAAATCAGCGATCATTACTTTAGATTGATCAGCTACCAAACTTCCTTCCGCATTAGCCTGATGCTGAACATCAGCAGTACGCATTGCAGGACTATGAAGATAATTGATCATCTCCTCTTGTTGATCTGCAAAAACCTGTGTTGCAGGAATTAGAAGTACAGCCAATAACATACTTTTATTTAACGTTTTCATAACTCACCTTTCTTTACTTTGGGTTTGATTAATATAAATGCATATACATGTTTTTAACTCAAAAAATCACTTAAGTTTTGTTTTGTCTTCTGCCACCAATGCTGATTTTCTAGACGCTGCAGCCACTCATGTAGATTGCTGAAACCTTCGACAGGGATCTCGGCCTCTCTCCAGAACATCAATGTAGAGGCTACAGAAATGTCAGCGATGCTAATATCATCTGAAATTAGAAAATCCTGCCAAGACAACTGCTGATCTAAAATTTCTGCATATCTCTTAAAAGTGCTATCCAGTGCAACCAAGCTCTCTTCATCTGACGCTAAGCCCCAAAAAGGCAGCATCACACGATGATGTGCAAAACCGTTACTCGCAGCACTCCATTCAGACGCTTGCCAATTCAGCCAGCGCATCACTTCAACCTCCTGCTTGAAATTTCTCGCCGACAAGGACGAGTTATATGCCTTAGCCAAATAAAACAAAATCGCGTTAGATTCCCACAGCACTGTGCCCTGATCTTTTAAGACGGGAATCGTGCCATTCGGGTTTAAACTTAAAAACTCCGGCCTCTTTTGCTCACCTTTATTCAAAGTGATCAGTTTTAGCTCAGGTTCAATCTGTAATTCGGCCAAAATTAAGCTGACCTTGATTGCGTTACAAGTTAAAGGGTAAGTAAAAAGCTCCATAATAATCACCATGCATATGCATGTATTTATACGTAAAAATTAATCCAATTTCACAACGGTATCACTTAAAGAAATGAGCTGCTCGCTTAACTCTGGCCCTAATTCCTTATAGATTTTCTGTTGTGCTTTAAACCATTGCTCTCTTGCCTCAAGGAATTTAGCTTTTCCCTCGGGCGTTAGACTCAGGTTTTTCTGACGTCTATCCGTCACACTAGGTACAGATGAGAGGTAACCCTCTCTGAGCAATGGTTTTAAATTTCTCGTTAAGGTTGTCTGGTCCAAAACCAAAATACTCTGTAGCTTTTTATTTGTAGCTACATCTAGTTCATGAACAACAAATAAGATACTAAACTGCCCACCCGTTAAACCAGCTTCAGCTAAATACTGATCATAGATTCGGTTTAGAACCCTGACAGCCTTCCGTAAACTGAAGTTAATGCACGGGAGCTGTTCTAGCGGCTTTATGTTGTCTTGAGTATCCATGAGATTAATTATATATGCATATGCATGATAATCAACCTCTATTTAAAAATAATTTTAAGAGGAACAAGTTAGGCAGATTCCACCCGCCCATTCTGGTGGTGCTTCAGCATAACGCTCAAAAGCTACATTATCCTGCATCGGATTTTTTAGTAAGGCCATCAGATCATTTACCAAAGAAAAGTCCCCCTCAGTCGCAGATCGAATCGCCTCTTCGGCCATATAGTTTCGTAGAATAAATTGAGGATTAACCGAGCGCATTTGCGCTTTCCGTATCGGTTGGCTCGCAGGCTCATTTTCTAAACGCTGCTCGTACTTCAATAGCCAAGGAGTTAAAGCTGATGGATAGCTGATCAGCTTCATCAAATCAGCAATCTTTTCATCACTACCATCAAAATTAGAGAGGGTGCGGAAGAATCGATTCATATCGACATTTTGTTGCACAAATAGCTGCAACAATTCTCGCACAAGTTCAACGTCACCCTGCTCCTCTGTCTGTAAACCTAAACGACGTCTAAATTCAGTAAGCTCTGCTTTTTTATATCGCTCGGGATAGCTATCTAATAACGCGATCACTTCATCCTTATCAATCAATGTTAATAAGGCCTGACCTAGGCAGGACAAATTCCACTGCACAATTTCTGGCTGACGCTCAAAAGCGTAGCGGCCTTTGTGATCATTATGATTGCTCACGAGCTTCGGTTTATAGGTATCCAAGAAGCTAAACGGCCCATAATCGAAAGTTTCACCTAACATTGACATATTGTCAGTATTCAAGACAGCGTGAACAAAACCATAAGCTTGCCATTTTGCGACTAATTCAGCGCTACGTTGCATCACCTCTTCATACATCGCCTGATAAGGCTTATCGGCCTCTTTAAACTGTGGGTAGAATCGATCTAAACAGTAATCAGCTAGGACTTTTAGTTCATCATGCTGCCGGGAGTAATAGAGATATTCAAAGTGGCCAAATCGCACATGACATTGTGTTATACGCAAAAGAGCTGCACAGGGTTCCATCATGCCATCACGCATCGCTTGCTCTTCACTGCCGACCAACGCAAACGCGCGAGTGGTTGGAATGCCAAGACCAGACATAGCTTCACTCATCAAATACTCACGGACGCTGGAACGCAGAACAGCTCGGCCGTCACCAAAACGAGAAAATGCCGTTTTACCTGAGCCTTTAAGATGAAGATTCCAGCGCTCGTTTCTACTGTTTACAACTTCCCCCAATAGTAGACCACGGCCATCACCCAATTCAGGGTTATAAACTCCAAACTGATGTCCCGTATATTTCATGGCGAGGGGCTGACTGCCTGGTAATAGCGCTTGACCACTGAAATATTTAGCCAGATCAGCGGGCTTGATACTACTAGTATCTAAATCCAGCAACGTCGCAATATCAGGGTTAAATGAAATTAAAAAGGGATCACGTAAGGGAGTTGGCTCTATCTGTTGATAAAACAGATTCGGCAACCGCAAGTAGCTGTTATCAAAGTTGAGGTTTTCAAGCGAAGCCATGATGATAGTATCCCTTAACTCTTGGTGTAGACTTTTCATTACCCTAGCATTTTACTCAGGTACTATCATCCCCTCGATTATAAGGTTATTTTCACCACTATGAATGACACCTCAAACAACCCAAGTTATCAAGAGAAGATCTGGCAGATCGTTGCCATGATTCCAGAAGGAAAAGTAGCTACCTATGGTCAGGTTGCAGAGCTGGCGGGGTTAACAAATATGGCTCGTGCGGTGGGTAGAACACTAAGTCAATTGCCTAAAGATACGCAGTTACCTTGGCATCGAGTGATTAATGCGCAAGGTAAAATATCTTTCCCGCAAGATAGTGAAGCATACTGTCGTCAAACAGAACGATTAAAAAGTGAAGGGATTAGCCTGATCAACGGTAAGATCAGGCTGAAGGATTTTCGCTGGCAACCTTAAAAATGCAGTACCGCTATTTTTAGTGGATGCTGGCCATCAACGGAAGGGAAATCAATTTCAGGTTTGAGCAGTTCGTAATCCACCACAGGCTGCCCCGCTTTATTAGCACAGCGCTTAACCAGATCGAGCCACTCATCCATCTCTACTTTAGCAACGTTGTTAGTGCACACCAAGGTTCCACCAGGTTTCGTGGATAGAATGGATGGTTTTAAAACGCTTTGATAATCACGAATCAGATCTACCGTACCGAAAGGGCTTTTCGCCCAACGTGGTGGATCTAAGTAAACCAGATCAAATTGTTGCTCATCCAGCTTAAGGTATTGACGAGGCTTCTGTCCTCTCTTTACACGCTGCTTGATTGGCATGCCTGCAAACTGTTTCGCTGCGGTAAAGAAATCACTTTGAATAAACTCAATACGATCTTCAGAGAGCTGATTAAGCTCGGCATTCTCTCTACCTACATCTAGATTTCGCTCGGCGAAATCGACATTCACCACGTTAGATGCGCCCGCTGCCGCCGCACAAACGCCGACACCGCAGGTATAGGAGAATAAGTTCAGAACTGATT
The DNA here is from genome assembly GCF_047778025.1 of Neptuniibacter sp. SY11_33. GTDB lineage: Bacteria > Pseudomonadota > Gammaproteobacteria > Pseudomonadales > Balneatricaceae > Neptuniibacter. The sequence goes on along the minus strand of NZ_CP180543.1, from coordinate 1,136,157 downwards.
TATCTTGGGCATGTTCTTGAACGTAACGACGACCTACACGCATATCTAGAAACAGCAGCGGATCTTGCCCCGCATGCTTGCCCCTAACGCGGTAGTTAATACCCAGTTCCTGGCCAACGAGTTCTAATCCGCGCTTGTTATGCTCATCTTCACGGCGCGAGTTACGTGCGCTGCGATCGTTATACACCAGCTCTTCTATTTCAAATTGAGACGCGTAATGATCGCTGATCATATCTACTTGCTCTGTAGATAAATTTTCATGAAAAGTTTGAATTAGAAGCTGCGGACCGTAACGATCAATAGTTAAACCGGATGCACCCTCATTAGTACCATGAAAAAGGCGGTAACAGTTGGTATTTTCAGCATGCAAAGCAGATAACAATTCAGTACGAGCTAAGTCAGCATGCTTTAACAGGGAAATAAGATCCGACATTTAAACGTCCATAAGCAGTGAAGCGCAGCATTGTACCTCTTCACTTGTCTATGAGCTAAATTATTATCGATCCGTTCGACACCAACAATCAGCCAAATGATCGTCAACTAAACCGGCAGCTTGCATGTAAGCATAGATGATTGTAGAGCCTACAAACGACATACCGCGTTTTTTAAGATCTTTGGAAAGTGCATCACTGACCTTAGTGGCCACAGGCACCTCTTCGAACTTCTGCCAGTGATTAACAATCTGCACGTTATCGACATAAGCCCATAGATAGCTGGAGAACGAGCCAAACTCTTTTTGTATTGCACGGAAAGCTAATGCGTTCTTACGCGCTGAATAGATCTTAAGTTTATTACGGATAATCTCTGGGTTTTCACGAAGCGCTTCTAACTCCGCGTCAGTCATGCACATAACTTTTTCGACATCAAAGTTATAAAAGGCTTTACGGTAGCCTTCCCTTTTACGCAAGACCGTTTCCCAACTTAGACCCGCCTGAGCACCTTCGAGGATCAACATTTCAAAGAGTTTTTGATCATCATATTCTGGAATACCCCATTCATTATCATGATAATCGGCATAAAACTCTTGCCCAGGCTTATTGCCAAAGCAACGCTTCTTACCATCTCTTTCCGATACTTTCATAAGGGTTCCATGTTAATCGTTAATAGCATTCAGACTCTTAAAAACGTCCTAACTCAGCCATCTTGGAGGCGATAGCCGAAAATTCGGGCTTATTCTGTAAAATTTCAGTTTGAGTCAAACCTTCGAGTTCATGGGGGAACACTAACCAATCCTGACTTTTATGCACGTAAAAATCAGGTTCTGAATCTGTTTGGTTATTTTCAGGTTTGTAGTAGGGAGTCGCGATTTTGATCTCTGGCGTGTTTTTCTTACACGCCGCTTTGAGCTGCTTTACCGTTTGCGCAATGCTTAGACCTGAATCATGCACATCATCCACGATAAGCAGAGAATCTTCAGATTCTAATCGCTTGATAAGGTAGGTTAAGCCATGTACTTTGATCTGTCGGCTGCGCTCACCTATACCTGAATAAGATGAGGTTCGTATCGCAATATGGTCGGACTGTACTCCAAGACACGCTAGTACTTCCTGTACTGAGATACCAACAGGTGCTCCGCCTCGCCAAACACCAACGATGTAATCGGGGCGAAAACCACTTTCAAAAATTTGCAGCGCCATCTGGGTAGAATCTTCCAGTAATTGTTGAGCGCTTATATAAACCTTGTTCATCCGACCTCATTCACCCTCTATCAAATATGAAAGATATCATAGCCTTTCATAGCTCTATTTAACAAAGCTGGATAATAAGTGGGTATAAGAAAGTGCTATCAGATTTGAGTGGCTTGGCGTTCTTGCCAACGACGACCTTTATGAAATATACGTCGTTCTCGGCCTGAAAATTTACCGCCTAGCTGTTCGCCAATCTTTTGCGCCGTAATAATGTTATCAATCCGTCTTTCGTTTTCGGGATCTCGGCGGTCATCATGGTGACGATAGCGGCATTCACAGTTTTTTGAAGCACTGCACCCCGGCAGAGGAATCATAGGGGCTTTATCAGGAAAGAAACGCCGATCATCTAATTGATCAACGGCTGCACAAGGGTACAAGCCAGACTCAATAGATACTGCTCTGTAGCGCTTATCTGCCTTACTCTTGAGTTCACGTTTAGTTTTGCGAAGCTTGTTAAAATACAGGCCCACAATGACGGCGGCAATCAACGCCAGAATCCATTCCATCACATCTATCCCTAGATCAGAAATTGTATAATTTTCGTTATTGTTAAGTTCAAAGCTCTCACGTTAAATCAAGAGCTTCTAATGTTAGGAGGTACAATTTACTATAGACAAACTTAATATGTAAAGTATTTAACTAAAGTAACTTGATTGTTTTTTTCTAAGTACTGATAAACAAAAAAACCACGCTCATAAACGTGGCTTTCCAAAGATTTCAAATCTACTAATATTGGTTTAACGTTGAATATCTAGCTGCCTTAAGCGATCGATCGCCTCTACTTCGCGGTCGATGTGGTCCATCTCAGATTCAACATCAGAGATATAATCAATACTATCGCGTACCTGCTGATCAGCTTGTGTAGAGGACTCAACCAGACTTTGCATCTCAGAGCTTAAGTTCTTTGAGCTGTCAGAGATTTGCACCATAAATGATTCTGTATCCGTAATAGTCTCTCGGATAGAGTTGATAGAGCTTGTCACAGCATCTACTGTTTTACCGGTTTGATCTAGGCTGTGTTGCGTATTGTGAGATAACTGTCGCACTTCATCCGCAACCACCGCAAAGCCTCGTCCAGCTTCACCTGCACGAGCAGCCTCAATCGCAGCATTCAAAGCCAATAGGTTTGTTTGATCGGCAATACCCGAAATAACATTAAGAATGGATAGCACTTCTTCAGAGTTTTGTTTTAAATCTTCAACCTTAGTGTGCAATGCCTGACGGTCACTACTCTGAGTTTCGATATCTTGGGAGAAACCTAGGAATCTACGTTGGATATCATTCAACACACTACCAGTGCTTTGTGCATAACCCGCAACTTGACCGAAGCTATCGACCATCTTACGCAGCAACGGACGGTATTCACCCATACACTCGACTAGGTTGCTTTGCAGTTGATTAATCTGTTCCAGACTATTAATTCTTGAATTCAAGAAGTACTGACGGAAGTTACTGTAGTGGAATGGAAACTTATCCGCGTACTCATCTTTAAACTGCTCACCCGGTTGTACTTTAAAGAAGAACAACGCCGTTAGCGTTTGGTTCATATGTACGCCCAGCAGCTCACCAAAGGTAGAAAAACCCGCTACTTTGATGTCGTCAAAGTCATGAACTTGAGACAAGTTCATCGCGTTGTTTAAACGACGTAAAACACAATCATTTGCCAACATAGCTACAGGCTTACCTGGTTTTCCATGCATAAAGTTGCGGAAAGATTGACTTGTGCTTTGCGCAAAGTCTTTCGCCTTAACCAAGAATAGGCGATCACCAAAATCTAAGTCACAGAAGAACGCGATACTGCCATCGGCTTCATTGATGCCAGCGATAGAACGAACGAAAAGCTCACCACCGATCTCTACCGCAAACGAGTAACCATTCAGAGCATCACCCAAACCTGACGCTGGGCATTTAAAGTGGTCACATAGCAGATCGACGATGCTAGTTAATTGGTAATTGCCGTCCTTAATAACAGATTTAACTGTACGAGAATGTACATCTGATTCTGCAATAACAAAGGAAGTCTGTGTTTTTTCAAAGTTATGCGACTTAAATACACCATAACGAGTGTTTTCAGCCAACTTAACAAAGATCACTACAGCCTGGTTATGTGCGACACGATCACCGTCATAAACCAATGCTTGTTGGAAATCTAGCTTACCACCAGCCGATCCGCCGACGAAATAACATGGGAATTCACCACTTTCATACAAACCTTGCATGAAAAAGTTTTCACTCGCGGATAAGCCATCAAAGAAGGTCAGCGCAAGCGTATCTTGATAGTTAATATCGAAAGGCACGTTAACGCGACTAAACTCAGCGGCAAGCTTATTAACACGCTCTTTACGTGTCATGGTGACATTGCCAGATCGGATATCTTCACAATGCAGAGGGATAGAACTGATATGCACATCCGCAAACACAGCTTGGCTGTAGCTTTGAACTACAATGTGATCCCAATGACTATCAGCTTCGTGATATAGACTCGCGCCACAAGAGCTTAATTCCCCTGCGGTCATAATACCGACAACTTTCGAGACATCCGGCATGGCCGATTTTAACTGTCGTACTGTGCCTTCAAAATCTAAGTGAGGCGATATAAATGCCAAAACCAGCGCAGTAGACGCCCCTTCAAATTTCAGCGACTCGAGATTTTCGGCTGAAATTTCTCTGCTACTTAACGACTGAACCTTAATAACATCGTTATCAACAACTGATTTTTTAGAGGATTTACTACGACCAAACCAAGACATGCTACTTCCACCTTTTGTGACAAAAGCACTTTTATTTTTCTTATGAAGTATAGGAGTGCTAAAGCAACGTATTACTACAAAACTTTACAGAATAATCTGCTCTTTATCGCATTAAAGCGACTCCAGCCCCATGTGAACAACCGCCTAAAGCAAAAACGATACTTAAGCAGCAACAAAACCAAACCAAAGCATTACTCTTCAGATAAGGTTTAGCCGCTGTAACAAAGTAACCCTAAGTAATAAAAGGAATTTATAAAATGCCATACAACATTAGGATCACAGGCATTTTTTAAGTATAGATAGGATTAACCTCCTTGAAAGTTCGGGTGCACAAACTACCTTTTAACCACCTACTAAGGAGCTATTGATCAAACAATAAACATGGATTATAAATACATTTATCAAGAGTTTTTCTACAACAAAAATAAATACAGTGAGGATGTAAAATGAAACTCCTATCCACTATGGCAGCTGGGCTGTTAACGACGACTCTATGCTGGGCAGGCCCAGGCGATCAGGTTGATTTCCCTGCAGACTACAAAACCAATTTCACCCCTTATTTATCCCTTAACCGTACTCAAAATCACGACCAATACATTCGTTTATATATCAACGATAAAGGTCTGAGCGGTACGCAGGAAAATGGTCAATTACCATACGGTTCTGTCATTGTGGCAGAGGTATATAAAGCGAAAAAAGACGCCGAAGGTAATGTACTTACCTCTAAACTTGGTCAGCGCCTAAAAGATAAATTCGCACTGGTTGCGGTAATGGAACGCCGTGAAGGCGCTGCAGCTGAATACCCCAAAGGCATGGGCAATGATGACTGGGATTTTGCCGCCTTTAAGCCTGATGGCAAACGCGCGAACAAAGATCTAACCGCTTGTGCCGCTTGTCATGCACCTTATAAAGACAGCCATCATCTATTCTCCTATGAGCATATCCTGACAGAGCAATCGATGAAGTAATCTGTCTGGTATAGCAATATACTAAGCCCTGCTTTAATCAGGCATTATGTTTGAAGCAGGGTTTTATTTTTATAACCATTCAGATAATTGGCAAAACACATGGATGCGAAAAACGCTCAGGAATACTGTCTATCCCGTCCAGAATCACAACTGGATTTCCCCTTTATGCCTGATGTACCGGTATTTAAGGTCAAGGGAAAAATGTTTGCCTTGTTAGGCCAGTGTGGAACGACTGGCAAAGAGCTAGGGCCTGATTTTGCGAATTACCACTTCCTTAATCTGAAATGCGACCCTGAAGAAGCGATAATGCTGAGGGATGTTTTCCCTGAAGTGCGTAGCGCTTACCACATGTCGAAGAAACACTGGATCAGCGTTGTTTTAAAAGATTCCATGCCGGAAAGAGAGATCGAGCGCCTTATTGATCGATCTTATGGCTTGGTGGTGAAAAGTCTAAAGAAAACAGAACGCCTTCAATTAGAACGTTGTTATTCTGAAGAAGAGCTCTATCGTTAATGCCATCTATACATCCGTCTCATTAGGCTTTGAGCGCTCTGATAGCCAAGCGGCATATTTCTCTGGTGATATCGGAGGTGAGAAGTAGTACCCCTGTGCCATATGGCAGCGATGCCTAATTAAGAAACCTAATTGGTCGGCTGTTTCTACCCCTTCTGCAACCACTTCAATATGCAACGCTGCGGCCATAGAGAAAATTGCATTTACAATGGCTATATCACCTTGTTCAAACGGCAACGTATGAATAAAAGATCGATCGATTTTCAAAACATCGACAGGCAACTGTTTTAGATAACTCAAAGAAGAATACCCAGTACCAAAGTCATCCATCGCAATGGACACACCTAAGGTTTTTAGTTTCTTCAAAGTACTCACTGAATGTTCAATATTCTCGATGACTGCGTATTCAGTAATCTCTAATTCAAGCTGACCTGGATCTATATCAAAGCGCGTCATTCGCTCTAATAGGTAATCAAATAGGTTGGCGTCTTTAAGCTGTCGAGGAGAAAGGTTAATCGCAATTTTATGCCCGACAATACCCTCCTCTTTCCATTTAGCTAACTGCTTACAAACCTGAAAAATAACCCAATAACCAAGATCGCAGATCAGATCACTTTTTTCTGCTATCTCGATGAATTGATCAGGGTGATACACAACCTCGCCGTCATCCAGCCAACGAATCAGCGCTTCGGCGCTGTTGTATACATACTCGCCATCTTGTATCCGGACTTTAGGCTGGTAGAACAGCTGCAGTTCATTTTTGCTCAGTGCTTGCTTTAATTCCTGCTCAATCCGCTGCTGAGCTTGTCGCTGTAGCTCCAAATCTGAGGAGAAAAACCGAACTTGCCCTCGGCCAGCCTCTTTCGCCTGATACATCGCTGTATCAGCTTGAATAATCAAATCTTTACCGTTGTCAGAATCATTTGGAAAAGTAGAAATCCCAACGCTGGCGCCCGGCTTCATCACATGACCATCAATCACAAAGTTTTCACCAGCCTGTGCGACAAGATCTTCAGCAAGCCCAATAAGATCAGTTGCATCATCAAAGTGAGTAACGATGACCGTGAACTCATCACCACCAATGCGATATAAAATATCCGAATCACGCAGACGTTTTTTAAACTTTTCAGCGGCGCTTATCAGCAGTTTATCGCCAACCGCGTGGCCGAATTGGTCATTGGCCCATTTGAAATTATCTAGATCTAAATAGAGCAAACCAACTTTAGTTTTCTCTCGGCGCGCACGTTTTATCTCTTCATCTAAACGCATCAAGAAAGAGTGACGGTTAGGCATATCGGTAAGAGAGTCGTAATACGCCAAAGCGTGTAGCTTTGCTTCCGCTTCTTTTTTATCCGCAATATCTGATAACACACCTACATAGGTGACTTTATCATCTTGCCTCTCAACCCTATTAAGATTGAGCCACCCAGGAAATGTGCTGCCATCTTTTTTCCGGCCAATCACTTCCCCTGACCAACTCCCATCAGCCAGAAACTTTTCATCGATCATCGCTCTGAAATCCACGCCTTTTTCATCGAAAGGTTGAATATCAGGAAGCAAACCGAGAATTTCACTTTCTACGAAAAAAGTGATGTTGCTGTAAGCAGGATTAATATCAACTAAGCGGCCGTGTTCATTAGTTACAAACACAGCCTCATCTAAAGCATCTAATGCTTGCTGCGCGACTTGGAGCGAGCGCATAGGTGAGACAAGAGCAAAACGCAGAATGATATAGAGAGAACCAACAAAGAGCAGACTTACCACCGCGACCTGAGTGATCTCCACGATAAGATTTTGGTAGAGGCTTTCAGTTAATGATTTATCACTGTAACTAACCTCAACATTACCAATACTAACCTCACCACTTTTGATCGGGTAGCGGATGCGATTGTCAAAACCAGTCCAGACTGAAGCGTGTTTTTTTTCCTCAAATTGACGAATCTCTCCATCAATCTTAATTCGGCCCATATAAAGATGACCGAAATTGCCGTAGACCTTAATGCCCTCCACAAAAGGAGACCCCATTTCAGAATCCAGAATGGCAGAGGCAAGCTCTACCGAATAGGTACGATCATAGGCCTTTTTATAAACATTCCAAATGGTGGGTCTAACCGAGTTAGCGACTCGCTCAGCAACAGAGTGGCCTCGCTCTTGCAGATTGCTCTGCATCAATTCTGAAGCAACGCTAAATCGCACGATCACAAATACAGTCATTACTAAGAAAGTGATTAAACTCAGAATGACAAGGAGACGAACGGTCAGTCTACTAAACATTATTTATCGTAAGGTCCGAACCACTGATAATAGTTGTTGTAAGCTTCCTTGAACTCTTGTTTTTTCTCAATGATCTTCTTACTCAATGGATCCCGAGAACCGTAGTCAGCTAAGATACTCTCAGACACAATTCTCCAACGCTCAATATCCTCGGGACTCCATGTGTTTATATTAAAATCATTCGCTAAGAAAAGGTTAAAGGCTTCAAAATCTTCCGTTTTAGCCTTCAACGTGGTGGTTAAAGTATAGGATTTAATCGCAGTTTCGAGAATTGCCTGAAGATCCGGTGGTAACTCATCAAACGCTTCTTTGTTAATTAAAAAATCGGCCAGGACAGATGGCTGCCAGATAGCTGGGACAATGGCATGCTTACTAATATCATGTAATCCAAGGTTCCAAGCACCACCTGCGGTGGTCCACTCCACGGCATCTAGATCTCCATTTTCCAGTGCAGGACGTATCTCTTGAGGTACAGTTGGCAGTGTATAAGCACCTGCAGCTGCCGCTAACACTTCACCAGGTAAGCCTGGTCCGATTCGAATCTTTTTCGCATGAAGATCATCCAAACCTGTAATCTCGGTTTTCGACAGTAAGCCAAACTCCATCCCAGCCCACCACGCAGGGCGCCACATTAAACCATCGGGGCTTGAAAGTTCATTGGCTAGTCGTTGACCTTCTCCTGCATAAAAGAACATCATCGAGCCATCAAGGTTCATAAAATCAAAAGGGCCTGCATTCATTAGGGCCCAAGCTGGATGCTGACCCGACCACCAGTTCGGCCAACCATTACCCATTTCAACACGACGCTCTTTAACTGCATTGTAGATATCAGGACCACCGGTAATCACACCACCGGGATGAGGCTTAATAATAAACCGTCCACCACTCATCGCTTTAACATTATCAGCAAAGCGCTTGAGCTCTTTAAAATCGATACTGGTTTCTGTCGCCTGTGACTGCAACTGCCACGTATAAATTTTTTCCTCTTTCTCAGTGCAGCCAGAAATACCCAGCACAAGTAAGAAAGAAGAGAAGGAAACAAGGAAGAACTTTAAGGCCTGATGAAACATAATCCACTCCAAATAGACTATAACTTCACAACTACAATTTGATTCTAAATTCACTACAGAAACTAATACGCTTCAGTCTATTCACTATAGCTCTCAAAGAACAATTGGAATTTAGTTAGATGCATTGGTAACACAATATCCTTACCAATCATAGGATTATCAGTTATTGATCCGCAAAAAAAATCAAACATTTCAACAAGTTAAATTATTAACTACTACCCCAAACAGTATTACTCTAAATTACGCAAACATTATCAGATCGAGCTCCTTTAGCATGGAGATAGGAGGAGACGCTATGAAACAAAGTACCGGAAACGACTACAGACGACGCTTATGCAAAGTGATCGACCATATCTACAATAATCTAGATAAGGATTTGGATGTAAATAAGCTAGCCGATATGGCAGCTATGTCGCCCTACCACTTCCACCGGATCTATCGAAAAGTAGCTGATGAAACCATAAACGCTACGGTACGCCGCCTTCGCCTGCAAAAAGCAGCCTCAGAACTGATTCGGACTGATCACTCGTTACTTACCATTGCAAAGTCAGTTTCCTATACCAGCTTAGAAGCATTCAGTCGCGCTTTTCATAAGCGGTACGAAGAAGCGCCTAGTAAATATCGAGCTCGCTATAAACAGCCATCAGTACCCGAAGAAAGTTTTAAGGCTGATATCCCTCACATAGCTCAGGAGCAAAGGAATATGTTTGATGTCGAATTTATTGATATAGCAAAACAAGGTCTGATCGGATATGAACATCAGGGCGACTACATGGAGATAGGACAAGCATTTGAAAAACTGTTTATGTTTGCCGGAACCCATGATCTTGTTACAGAAAAGACGCGCTCATTTGGTATTTACTACAACGACCCAGGGAGCGTGGACAAATCAGAACTCCGCTCACACGCCTGTCTGACCGTTGAAGCCCCGATAACTGACACTATTGAAGAGCAACCAGAATATCTAGAAATACCCGCTGGTAGATGTGCAACGGTTGTATTTAAAGGTCCATATTCAGAGTTGGAGAAACCTTACGATTGGTTCTTTGGAGAGTGGCTACCTCAAAGCGGTATGGAAGCAGCGAACTTCCCGCCATTCGAGGAGTATCTAAACGACCCTAAGAAAACACCACCTTCAGAACTACTTACCCGAATTTATTGCTTAATAGATTAAATAAACGCATGTGGAGCAGATTCATTCCGTATTTATTGGCCTGCTCCACACCAATTCAAACAATTGTTTACAAACCTACAAATTAACCTTTTAATAAAAAGGTTATTTACACCTCAAAGTCCCCCAGAAAGCACCATAAAAACAATACCTTCGATTACTTATAAGATACCTAATATAAGGTGAATATCGAACAATCACTAAAGAGCGGAAATTCGATATAACCTAATTACTAAAGGGTCTAAGTACGATGGTTGTCACTAAGATGTCTGTTACTCACAAGTTAACAGCAATCATCCTGTTGTTACTCAGCGTTAGTATCGCTATGAAAGCATACGACCTCTGGGAATACAGATCAGATTTATTAAAAGAACGAAAACTCCAATCAAATCATGCTGTTTCAATGGCATATAGCATTATTGATCATTACCAGCAGCAACAAGCGGCGGGTGTTCTGAATCAAGCCTCTGCTCAAAAACGTGCGCTTTCAGCCCTTCAAGCAATGCGCTATGACAATGATAATTATGTATGGATCAATGACCTTGACGCTCGCATGATCATGCATCCCATCAAGTCTGAACTTGATGGTAAAGATATGAGTAGCTTTAAAGATGGCCAAGGTAAAGCTTTGTTCACAAACATCGCTAATACGGCCCGTCAAAAGAATGAAGGCTATGAAAACTATCTTTGGCCTCGTCCAGGTAAAAGTATCGCAGTAGAAAAAATCTCCTACTTTAAGCTTTTCGAACCTTGGGGCTGGGTGATCGGCACAGGCGTCTATGTTGATGATTTAGATGCAAGTTTCTATTCAAGACTAACAGAAGCTTTAGTGTTCCTTGCTATTGTTATCCCATTCGTAGTTTTTCTTTCTAGTATCATTTCCCGCTCGATTACTCAGCCACTAAGCCACATGACTGAGGTTATGGAGAAAGTCGCAAAAGGCAAACTGATGGCTCGAATTGATATTAACAACCAAGACGAGTTAGGAGATGTCAGTAAAGCAATTAACCATACCCTTGATATCCAACAACAGTTGATCCAAAAGCTTACAAACTCAAGCCACCACATTTTAAGTTCAGCTGAACAGATGGCTTCAACAACAGAACAAACCTCTGCAGGTGTTAAACAACAACATGGGGAAACTCAGTTGTTAGCCACCGCTATGCAAGAGATGTCAGCCACTGCTCAAGATGTTGCTAACAATGCTCAACAAACTGCTGAAATTACTGTTCAAGCAGAAAGCACTGCGCGTTTGGGAGATGAAATAGTAAAAACGACCATTTCTGCCATTAATGATTTAGCTGCACAAGTTCAATCTCAAGCCGATGTAATCACAAAGCTTGAGCAAGACACGTTACAAGTGGAAAGCATTCTGAGTGTGATTAGAGATATCTCTGATCAGACCAACTTGCTGGCGCTAAATGCTGCAATTGAAGCAGCACGTGCAGGAGAGCAAGGCCGAGGATTTGCAGTTGTCGCTGATGAAGTTCGCGTACTAGCAAAACGTACTTCTGAATCGACGGATCAGATTCAATCCCTGAATGACCGTCTGAAAAACGCCTGCCAAGGGGCGGTCAGCATGATGAGTAACAGCCATTCAGAAGCACAAAACTGTATTGATCGTGCAGCCTCTGCTGGCGAACACCTCAATGATATTGTACTCAATGTGCAGCAGATCATGGAGATGAACAGCGCTGTAGCCGAAGTGGTGCAACAACAAAGCCAAGTAGCAGAAGAGATGAGTAATAATCTTAACAACATCTCTATGATTGCTGAGCAAACTCAAGGTGGCGCGACACTTACAGCAAATAACAGTGAACAACTGGCATCTTTGGCAAGAGAGCTTCGCCAACAGGTACAGCATTTCCAAGTGTAATTATCCCCTAGTGGTAATGGCTCGAGGCCATTACCACTATTCGATATCTATCCCCTTTCCTCTGAATCCATACCTGCCCTTAAGATTAAGAAGCTCAGGAATTGCCCCCTATCATTAGCGCTCGAAGGCTGCTATAAAAAAGGGAATGCTAATTGAGCCCGATCAAAAATAATAATAATGAGAGTCTGGTATGCGATGTTTTTGGTATTTTTTACTATTACTCTTTCCTGTTCAGCTCAACGCTGACACGATTCAATTACTCAACTGGGACGCCTACCTAGATCCCCAAGTAAAACAACTGTGGGAAAAACAGTCAGGTCACCGTATAGATATCATCAAATTTGATAGCGATGAAAAACGCGATGCGCTCTTAGTTAACGCAGATAAAAACAAAATCGATATAGCGGTGGTCGATGAAATTGTTGCTGAGCGATTCGGCAAAAGCGGCCGTTTTTTAGAATTAAATGAGCAAAACCTTCCTAGCCTCAAATACATGGGGGAATTTTGGCGTGATCGCTGTGGAAAACACGCAGCTCCCTACCTTTGGGGAACGCTCGGCATTATTTATCGTTCAGACAAAGTAAAAACACCGCCCACGTCTTGGAAAGCACTCATTGAACCATCAGATGAGCTAAAAGGGCACATCGGTATGATGAACGACCACACCGACCTGCTTGCACCTGTTTTATTCTTACAAGGTGAACCCCTTAACACCGATAACACTGATGTTCTGAAAAGAGTGTTCAGCACTTTAAAAAAACAAACGAATTATGTACTTACCTACGAGTACCCCGTTACCTTTTTAGAAAGCTCCCCCCAAGCCACTGAACTCCATATGGCCGTCGCTTATGGCGGCGATCAAGTTGCTATCAATGAAAAAATTGGTCAACAGGGTTTGTGGAAATACACCACCCCCCAAGAGGGCACTGTGCTTTGGGTTGATTGTTTAGCAATTTCAGTGCATTCAGAAAACAAAAGGGCCGCTCTAGAATTCTTAGAATATTTAAATCAACCACAAGTTTCAGCCATCAATGCTGAAAAGCTGCACTACGCTACCCCGAATAACGCAGCCTTAAAGCATCTATCCGAAACATTTAAAAATGACCCTGAAGTATTTCCAACTAAAGCCGTTCAAGAAAAAAGCGACTTATATGAAAAGCTTAGCAACGAGAACATAAAACAACGCCTACGAATCACGAATGCTATAGTTAATATTCATGAATCTAAACAAACGCGCTAGCTTCCTCATACTTCCCATAATTTTTATGAGCTACACGCTGGCCGCACTAGTTGCGTACGAACAACAAAGTCAATCGATTCAGAAACTTGAGCAACACAAACTCAATCTACGTTTAAGCGCTCTACATTCTGAATTTTCCACCTATGATCGCTTCCTTGATGCTTACTTAGTTTCATTATTGGAAGGCGAAACTCTCGCCAACTTTATTCGAGATAAAGGAAACATCTACCGAGATCGGATGCTAACTAGCAATCTAGAATCGGCTATAGAACGCTATTTCAACAACCTAACTGAGTTTGTCTCCTTAGCCGTTTTAAATGAAACTGATGATGTGTTGTTTTACATAGAAAACAGTACCGATCCCTTTTCCACTATTCGAGATGAGCAACTTCGTTTAGCCGAAAATATTCGAGAAAAAAAGAAACTAAATATTTGGGAGCACCACTTTCAAAACCAAGGCTCCATCATGCAGCAGGGTATTGCTATCGACTCGCGTACCCTCACCACCCCGTTAATTGTGCAACTGGAAGATACATTTAAAGTCATCATTGCAGCAAAACCCAAAGCCTTTGATGCCCTATTACAAGAAGTACAAGAAGAGTTTCAAGCGATCGTTGTATTTACTGATAAATACAATCGCCCTCAAGCCAATAAGCTTTACGCAAATATTCAACTTAAGTCGGACTACTATTTGGGTATCACACCCTCACCTTCTTATTTGGGTAATCTACTCGCCAACCTTAAACAACGCTTACTATTTATTGTTGTATTAGGATCGTTAATAACCTTCACTTTTTTGCAACTGTTGATCCGCAAATTTATCACTGCGCCTATTTCTCAACTGGATCAACAGCTCACTGAGATAACAACGCATGAAAGGCAAAATATCGATGCCCCACAATCAGATGATGAAATTGGTCGACTTGGTCGTAAGTTTCACAATCTCTATGAACAGCTGCATCAGTCCTATCAAAAAAGCCACCAGCAATCCCGAACTGACGCGCTGACACAACTACCCAACCGCGCAGCTTTTTACGAAACTGCATCCCATCAAATAGCAGAAGCCGAGAAAACCGAAAGTCTGATAAGTTTGATCTACCTCGACTTAGATAATTTTAAGTTTGTAAATGATAAGTACGGCCACGAGGTGGGGGATAAATTGCTACAAGCCGTCGCCCTACGTTTAAATAACATTATCAACATTACCGCCAAAAAGTTCGACGCGGAGCTTCCTCAAGCATTCCGTCTATCTGGCGATGAATTTATTGTTTTGTTACCGAATGTATCAACCGAACAAGCTCTGAAACTGTGCGAGAAGATCCTACACCTGTTTGCAGACGGTTATCACTTTGAACTGGGCCACTTCCCTGTCACAGCCAGTATAGGTTTAGCGACTTACCCACAAGACGGCCATACACTGTCCCAGCTCATTTCCAATGCTGATTTGGCTATGTATCAAGCCAAGAAATCCGGTAAAAATAAACAAGCAGTCTATTCAAAAGAGCTGGCTAAACGAGACCGTCAAAGAAAAGAGATTGAAACTAAATTAAAGAACTTAAATCCCGACAAAGAGTTTACACTCAACTATATGCCGATCATCAACCAAGATGGTTCGATCAAAGGCTGTGAAGCGCTTTTACGTTGGCACTCTAAAGAGCTCGGTTTTGTCCCACCTGATCTATTTATCCCAATTGCAGAAAGCACTGGAATTTTTGAGAAAATCGACCTCTGGGTAGCTTGCAAAGCTCTAAATGATCTCCCCGAATTAGGTGATCTGTTCGGCGAGCACTTTGAACTCTCTATCAATATATCTTCTGCGGAAATCGGGTCAGAACGATTTATAAAAACGCTTAAAAAACTAAGCACGAATACTCAGATTCCGCTGAATAAAATCATTTTAGAGATCACAGAAACTTTCGCCTTAAGCCAAGAGCAAAACGCTTTAGGCTGGCTGAGTGAATTACAAAGTTTAGGTTTTCAAATCGCCATCGATGATTTCGGTACGGGCTATACCAGTCTGATGCAGATGGTTGATTATCCAGTAGATATCATCAAATTTGACCGAGAACTCGTTAATCGAATCACCCTACCCGAGAAACAAACGCTGGCAAAAGCCTTAGTAGACCTATGTCACTTCCAAGATATTACAGTCGTTGCAGAAGGGGTCGAAACAGAGGAACAGCACAACCTGCTTATCGAAGCTGGTTGTGACTTCCAACAAGGCTATTACATCGCTAAGCCAATGCCGATAGGCGACTTAGAACATTGGTTTACAGGCTACCAAAACAGCTAAATCAATTGGTTTTCTGATACGCCTCTGTTCCCCAAAGAGGCACAGTAGACAAGCTATGTTTGTAACTACCCGAGGTTTCTTTGGTTGAGTAAGACACATACATCAAGGTTTGTGATTTAGGATCGTAGATTCGGCGGATTTTCATCGATTTAAAGAAGATACTTTTCGACTGTTTAAAGACCACTTCACCGGATTTAGATTTGTCGATTTTCTCAAGCATCGCTTTATTGATAACTCCTGTGCGACGACAGGCAATTGACGAATCACTTGGATCAGCAAAATCGAGATTCGCTTCAATACTTGCTACATGACAAGTAACACCTGTGACTATAGGGTCAACCAATACACTGATTTTGATATCTTTTGTAGTCAAAACACCAAGGGAAACATCCCCGACCTCTTGCTCATCACTACAACCAGACAAACCTAACAGAACAGCAACCACCAATAGTTTTTTCATTTTCATCCTTAAATAAATTTGCGCCCGCTAAGTTTGCCTGATTTTTCTAAAAACAGCCTTAATCTTCCGTAGTAAATCGCGTCATCAGCTCATTTAAACGATTGGCTTGTTCATGCATTGATTCAGCAGCTGCTGAAACCTCCTCCACTAATGCTGCATTTTGCTGGGTCGAATCATCAATAGAAACAATGGAACCACTCACAAGATCAATGCTATCCGCCTGATTTTTACTCGTCGCAGATATCTGACCAACCAATTGCGACATCTGCTGAACGCTCTCTGTGATACCTTGAAGAGATTCTGAAGAAAGCAGAACCTGATCCGATCCCTCTTCAATGCGATCTTCGGTATCAGAGATCAGTTTTTTAATATCGTTAGCCGCTTGCGCAGATCTCTGTGATAGCTGGCGAACTTCGCTTGCGACTACAGCGAAACCTCGGCCTTGCTCACCCGCTCTAGCCGCTTCCACAGCAGCATTGAGTGCTAATAAATTGGTTTGAAAGGCAATACTGTCGATTAAACCTGTTATCTCATTGATGCGCTTACTGGAATCTTTTATCTCCGTCATCGCCCCTATAGCACGCGACATAACCTCGGTGCCTTTTTGTGACAATTGCTGCGCTTGATCAGTCACTCGATTTGCTTGTAGTGCATCATCAGCCGTGGTTCGTCCTGCGGTGCTGATTTTCTCCATACTGGCATTAATTTCTTCTAGAGAAGCAGCCTGCTGTTGAGTACGCCCTGATAGATCATGATTCCCTAAAGAGATCTCTTTGGTCGCGCCAGCAACATCTCGTGTGGCATTCCTAACATCTTTAACCAGCGACCCCATACTTTGTTGACCATAGTTGATCGATGCCTGCAACTCTTCAAAACGCCCAGAGTAGTTACCTTCTACTCTCGCAACTAAGTTACCTTCCGCTTGAAGAGTAGATACCCTTACAACCTCAGCTGTTGCAGCACTGATGGTTTCTAAGGACTCATTCAGGTTTTCCTTCAGCGAGTTCAACTGACCTGGCAGAACATCGTTAATTCGCCCATCAAAGTCGCCTTGAGCCATCGCAGCCATGATGCAATTCACACTTGCAATCGCACTACCTATATTTGCCATCGCATCCTGAGTTGTCGTCAACATCACCTGATACTGACCTGGTAGCTCTGTATCAATCTGGCTATCAAACTCACCTGCAGAGAGTTGCTCCATCAACTGACCAATCGCGTGCATACTTGCTTCAGTTTGATCGGCACTCTGGTTAATCGCTGTTTTCAAATCGGCAAGATCACCTTTCAAATTACGCTTAACCCGAGTCGAAAAGTTACCCTCAGCCATCTGACTCATAACTTGCTTAGTATCGGCTAACGCTTGTTGAGTCATTTCCAATAGATTATTTACAGCAAGACTTGCCTGACCAATTTCATCTTGTGAATTCACAGGAAGACGTGCTGAAAAGTCGCCTTTTTCTTCAACATCCGAAATGATTTTCGATAATAGTTCGATTGGTCTCGTGATACCTTCAGAGATTTTCCAAGCAAGGAAGATAATTGTGGCAGCACCTAGAACACCGATAATCGCAATCACCAACTTTAGAGTTGATACTGCTGCAAAGGCTTCGGCTTCATCAATCTCAACTAAAAGTGCCCAATTAACCCCATCAAGATCCAAACGCGTAAATGAAGACAATACAGGGTTACCATTGTAATCTATGATCAATCGACTTCCAGTTTGGCCACCTAATGCAGCCTTCACTGCTTCAGTCTTAACGCTACCTTTTTTAGGGTTTGCAAATGAAGCTTCAACAGAATGATTTACTGGATCAAGATAAGAATCGGAACGCATGAGGTAGTCCGATCCCACCAGATAGGACTCTCCGCTCTCCCCCATCCCTTCACGGATCCCCATGATCTTATTGATTGGATCAAGAGGAATCTGCAGAACAACAACTTGTAGTAACTCACCAGCATCATTAAATACTGGCGCCCCGATAAAGCCTGCAGGAGCACCATTACTCGGTGCATAAGGTTCAAAATCTACAATCGCGTAAGACTCTGTTTCAACGACCTTGCGAAACAGATCGCCTAAGTTGGAATCTTTATACTCTCCGTCTATTAAATTAGTTTGATAGTCAGCTTCTAAAGCCACTGTATAGGAGATAAAGCCATCCGGCTCAATCAGGAACAGATCATAGTAACCATAGCTATCTAAATACTTTGAAAATAGGTTTTTCCCCTCTACATTGACCTCCAACAGGACATCGGACAATGTGTCGGTTTTGATGAACGTAGCCACAACATTGGAGAGTCCCAATACATCGCGCTTACTCACTTCAAAGAAATTTTCTATTTGTTTCGTTTTGATACCGCGTACAGCGTCTAACTGTTGGTAACTTTGCTCGGACAAAGAGCTACTCGCTTTATAGATAGCAATCAAAGCCAGTACGGCAAATGGGATCAAACCAATCAACAAAAAATTGATTCTCAGCTTTTTACTAATACTCATACCGCTAAATAACGCTGTCTTGCTCATTTCAAAGTTTGCCTTTTCGGTCATTAACTACAAGAAATTACACAGAATAACGTTAGTATACTGCACCAATTTGGCGCAATTATTAACGGACAAAATAAAAGGGTATAAAACCTAGTAGTTCACATGCTCCATTTCTTCTTCTCTCGATAAGCTTGGCTATACTGGAAATAGTATTTTAGTTACGGATTCTTAGATTTGCAGATTCTGCTAAGAGAAAACTATGAAGTATTTTCTATCCTTATTGGTTCTGTTATTTACGCTTTCCCCCTTCACTAACGCCAGCGATAAAACAATTATCATGGGCTATAAAGCAATCGCTAAACCACCGTTAATCGGTGGGCACGGCGATGACTCTGGGCTCTATTTAGATCTGTTTACGAAAGCAGCTGAACGGATTGGCTATGAACTCCTTGTGGTTAGAATCCCGAAAAAACGGCTTCACTTTGAGCTTGCTAGAGGTACGGTCGATTTCTACCCCGGCTCCTCTTTTTCCCAAAAGAGAACTGGGTATATCTTCTACCTGCCAAACGGCCTGCAAACCAAAGAAGTACTCATATCTCTAGATTATTGGCCCGAAATCAATTCCATGGAGGAAGTCGAAGGGCGACTGATAGTTGAACTTTCAAGCAGTAAACTTGAATGGGATCAAATCCACCCAAAGTTAACCATCTCTCAGATGGGTAAGCTTTCAATGGAGAAGGTTATAGAAGCACTCAAAACAGGTAGAGGCGACTTTTACGTTGCAGATATCGAGATAGTAGACCACTATCAGAAACTCAATGACTTAGAGAGCTATGAAGAAGTTGGGATAAAAATCCATCACAATGCGATCAACCAAGCTTTTATCCCAATGAACATGGGATTCTCTCGCAAGTCCAAATTATTCTCTGAATATCCAAACCCAAACTTTTCCCCTGACGACGATATAAGCATTGAGAATTTTTACACCATTGTGGACCAAGACTCAGTCGCTTATCAGTTTTACCAAGCATTAGATCAGCTTAAACAAGAGGGATATACACAAAAACTTTATGACCAGTATTTTAAGCAAGCACCAATTACAGAGTAATAGGTAAAACCTTTGAGAGAGAAACATTGACTTAAACACAGCGATAAATACAAGGTTCTATGGGCATAAAATATTGCGCTTTAATTTTCGCATTTTTTTTCACAACCTCACTGACTATCAGCGCAAGCGATAAGCCTGTATCTATTGGCGTTGCTAACTTCCCACCCTATAGCATTGTGGACAAAGGCAAGATTACCGGAGCCGAAGTTGAAATTATCAAACAAAGTTTATCAGCCATGGGCTATCAACCAACTTTTGTAAGTTATCCCTACGGTAGGCTCCCAAGCGCTTTTCGCGATAAAAAAATCGATGGCACGATTGTGACCCTGAAAGAGTTCCAAGGATTCAATGTTTTCTACTCCGAAATCGTATTGCCAGAATACCAAACCGTTGCTGTACACCTAGCGGATAGGAATATTGAGCTCAACACGGTAAAAGATTTGAAGAATAGATCGATTATTGCACACCAGCGTGCACACTTATTTTACGGATCAGAATATAACGGCATTACCAGACTCAATAAGAAAACCACAACCTACAAGGAAACTAAAAGCCAAGATAAACAGGTAATGATGCTCTTCAAAGAACGGGTAGATGTGATTGTCCTAGCCTATGAAATATTTATCTATTACAAGAACTTACAATTCGGGGAGGATGAGTTAAAAGCCTATAAGGTTTCAAAGATATTTGGCGAAAAATTTGGTTTTCACAACGCCTTTTGGCAAAAACAAGTACGAGATGACTTTAATGAAGGCTTGAAAATCATTAAAGAGAACGGAACCTACGACAAGATCCTACGCACCTACTTAGTCGGTTACAAACCCAATCTAGCAGCAGATGAATAAATCACAGCTCAACGGCGGTTAGCTCATGCAATAATTCTGAATACATCTTTGTGGATGAAATACTGTTATGTCCTTCATTTTCAAAATGGTACACCGTTGCTAGGCCCGTCTTAAAATAACCAAGAAGTTTCATTGTATTGGCAGGCAAGATAACACTGTCATCAGTCGCTAAAAATATCGATGTCTTTGCTGTGACCTTGGGTGCATATTGCCAAGACAAATACTTATCTTTCAATAACAAGGGCACAGGAATACCCCAGTAGCGCTCACTCGCCACATCCTCAATACTACTGTAAGGCGTTATCAAAATAAGTTGATTCGTGGGCTTTTCAGATGCTAATCGTGTCGCAATACCGGTACCTAAACTTCGCCCCATCAAAACAATATCAGCATTATTTTTTGCGACTTGTTGGTACAAAGCCAGTGCATCTTGATAGATGGTTTCTTCACGTGGAGTTCCATCACTACCATAGCCTCGATAGTGCATTAGGTATAATGAGTACTGCGGGAAGATTTGCGTAAACTTAGCCAAACGCTGCGATACATCTTCAGCATTGCCACCAAAATAGATCAGAGCTTTACCAGTATTCCTAGTTTGAATAGTTACCACTGAATTGCCCACTTCTGTAGGAATCAACAGAGTATGCTCTTCCCTTGTTTCTTTACGTTCTTGTGGAAAATACAGGAGGTTATCTTGATTAAAGTAGAGAAAGGCGCAAAGCAGTAGGTAGCCTAAACCACCTAAAAACATAAATTTTAAGACTGTGTTTTTCATAGTCAAAAATGCGCAATGCGCCCTTAAAAACTTAACTAGGTTTATTCAACCAGTAGCACTTCAATACGGCGGTTTTTAGCGCGTCCCTCAACAGTGTTGTTATCTGCAACAGGCTGTTGATCCGCAAACGCTCTAGCCTGTAGGCGCTCTTGAGCAACTCCAAGTTCTACAAGCTTATGCAATACACTCAATGCTCTTGCAGAAGAAAGTTCCCAGTTGGTTGGATACTTAGCCGTTAGCGCCCCTTTCACCTGAACATTATCAGTATGACCGGCTACAACAATTTTGTTTTGATCTTGTTTAATTGCTGCGGCCAATTTTTCTATTAATGTGATACCTTCCTTGGAAAGTTCGCTACTGCCTGATGCAAATAGAACTTGAGAACCCAAAGTCAGCTTAACCCCAGCAGTCGTTTGAGCAACCTCTACGCCTTCAAGCTCTTGCTTCAAGTTAGTGAACGATTTTTGGCTTTTGTGACGATATTGCAGGTCAAATACAAGATCATTTACAGAGTCGGCGTAGAAGGCGAGGCTGTTATTTCGTTGTACCCACTGCCCCTCACGGTTTGCTTTGTGGCTCACAACTTCCAAGTTCTGCGGCATCACAAACACCATTGCGACCTTATCAAAGCCACCTGTAGTCCATTTACCAAAACGGTCTTTTTTGTTCTTTGTTTTACCATCCCAATTACTGATTTGAAAAGTTCCATCAGCATCCATACTTAACTGCTTTTCATCGCGGAAATTACCCATTTTCATGAGCGCATAATCACCACCGCTGAAGGTGATAATGTTATGAGAAGGTTTTTTATTAGTATTCCAACGGTACTCTTTAGGGAAAATATACATGTAATCAGCTAATGCCGTTTCCTCTGTACCATCATCACCCTCTTGCTTCTTTAACCACAAATTGTAGCTACTGTAACGTGTTCGCGTGGTGGTATAGCTAATATAGTCTTCGCCGTTTTCTTGAATAAAATAGATTACTTCCGATACCCCAGCGGCCTGCACTTGCATAGCCATTAGTGCGCTTGTCATTAAAATAAGCAGGCGGTTAAACACGTTACGCATAATAAATCCTTTACGGTGTTATCTTCTATAAAGCTGGGATAATACCCTATCCATTCTTGGACAGGAGTATGTTTTCCAATCTATTAATTTATTAAATAAGGCTAATAAAAACTTGGGGTTCTGTCCGTTGTTTCAGTTTTGAAAAATACTTCACCGTATTTTAGTTTTTCAACCTTCGTCGGTTTGAATAAAGGTAGGAGAGAAACAGCCAAAGATTAGCAACAATAAAGTTGCTAAAGATGATAGGTGCATAGCGGGGAAGCCTTACACCTATGCAATCTTTTAAAGATGCCATTGCCCTTGTTTAAAGGCCTGTAACAAGACTTTTGCGCGGCCTTCTTCAAGCTCCATAAAAGAGTTACCTCGAGCAAAAAAATCATTTAAGCCAGAGATCTCTTCCAACTCTTTTTTGGTAACACGAGGGTAACCCATCGACCATTCTCCAAACGCTCGCTCTTCGATCGGTTCGGATATCAGTTTGGTCACTCTTTCATGGCGTGGGTCGCGGGAAATTTTCAGGTAAGCCTTTTCAATTGCATCACGATCACCTTCTAGTACTTGAAAGAAGGCACCCGATTCAAATAGCAAAATACCAGTGATATCAGACTTCTGATTGTTGGTACGACTCTGCTCTAAGATCTCATCCAAGGCTTCTTTAGTAAGATCAGAATCAGTCGCGGCACTGCAGTAGATACAATGTATAAGTTCCATTTCTTTTTATCCTTAAAACTATCGTAAATACAGACGTTCAGTTTCTCTAAATTTATCAGCGTTTCCTTATTAGCAAAAGCCTTATATAACCTCTATAGGCCCGCCTATTCGCTCAATTACAGATTGATCCATTTCGGGATAACCGTCGTAAACCGGTTTGATTGTTGATGATAGCGTTGCTGGTAACTGAGTAGTGAATAGGCAAATGCCAATCGCTCCCGGCTAATTACCTGTATTACTCAACATTCACCTCACGGCGATGTGGAAGTAGCCAATCGATACTTCTTTAGGTTACTGGCAATGGCAACAAGTACCTTTGGGATATACCTAACGGTCACCCCAATTTGAGTCTGGCGCAAGCCAGGCTCAGTTTTTTAAAGGGTTAAAAAATGCTTCATTTAATAGAAAAAGAATGCCTAATCGATTTAGCTAAAGCTAAAAATGTTTTTAATTACATTTTGCTGAAAGGCCAAAAGTTAAGCGACAACCATTACAGTTATTTGGGGCTAGAAGCGATCCATAACTTTGAAACCTGCACCCTGACCTTGTTCGATGCCAACGTGAAGTTAAATTTTACGTTGCGAGGTGATTATCAAACCAAGCTATGTAACCCTGCGAGTAGTCGATCATTTTTGGCAAAAATAGAGAATATCTATCAACATCACAATAGCCTTAACTGATCGAAATAGATTAACTCATAAACACCTAGCCTACCCTCTGTTTTGAGGCCCATTCTATATGGCGTTGTATTTTTGGCGAACTCAGCAAATGTTCGAGAGAATTAAATTCCTTCGCCAAGGTCATCTCATCAAATGCTCTATGAACCGCATCATGACAAAAGCGACAAATATTGATGCCTCGATTTAATTCCTCACGACCGTAACGCTTAGAGAAGTAAGATCGTCTATGCATTTTCTTAGGAATCAGATGATGGAAAGTTAACGACATGGTTCGTTTGCATAAGGGGCATTCAGCCACAACACTCTTCACCTAAACGCCTCACTTTTAAAAAAACTTATATCTTTTACCACTTTATCAACAAGATAGATCAATTCAAAAGAGATCTACCTCTCCTGCCCAAGCGTAAGCAAGACAATATAACGAGGTGGCCTATGAATGATTTTACTAAATTTAAGCTACAGCCAAGTATTAACAATATATCTGAAGCAACTGCATTGGATATATACAGCCAACAGCTTGCACAGTTTGATCTGCTATCGGTTGAGGGTGAAAGGGCACTAGGTAAAAAGATCAATACAGAGATGGCTAAAATCATTTCCGAAATATGCAGTACCCCACAAGGCCTCGAACAACTTTCACAGGTTGTAGAAAACTACCTGCAGATCTACCAAAGCGCTGATGGTACAGCCACTAAACGCTGGAAATATGACCCCGAACCCAACTACATCGCCAATCTAGCTTCGACATTAATCGATACGCTTGAAGTGATACTTTTTTTAGATGAAGAATCCAAACAGAGATCACATATCCAAAACAACTTAATCGCCCTTTTACAAAGCCTATCGCTTGGTCGGCAGCAAATCATAGAAATAGCCGAACAGTTACAAGATCAACGGGAGCAGTTGAAGGGGTTTATTCAAAATTACTTAAAGCTAAGAAGTGAGCTTATAGAAAAGAACCTACGGCTTGTTTATACCGTTGCTGGCCGATTTAACAGCAGCGGTGTCAGTTATGATGACTTGATTCAGGAAGGTAATGTAGGCCTACTGAAAGCCGCTGATCGATTTAATTTTAATAAAGGTTTTCGGTTCTCAACCTACGCATTCTGGTGCATTCAGAATGTGCTAAAAACTGCGCTGCAAAAGCGTTATCACACCATTTCACGACCCAGTTACCTGCAAGAGAAACTCAGCCTTATTAAAAGGGCTAGGGCTAAATTTGTCAGTAAACATGAAAGGCAACCCACCACAAAAGAACTCGCGTCTTTAAGCGGCATCCCTCTAGCAACCTTAGAGAAGATAAATACCTTCCCTTCTGAACCCCTTTCCCTCAACCATGGTATTGGCGTCGAAGATGACAGCACCCTTCTGGAGGAGATCATTGCAGATAAGACAAAAGAGGCTGATGTTCTATCTGAGCAACAACTGAAACGGAAACTCCTAGATCGTATCTGTAAAAAACTAACCGATAGAGAATATCTTGTACTTAAACTCCGTTTTGGCATCGACAGCAGACGAGAACACACATTAGAAGAGATATCCTATCAGCTTAATGTCAGCGTAGAGAGAGTTAGACAGATGCAAAAAAATGCTATGAAGAAACTACAAAATTACGACTAAGCAGCCCTCTTCAGAGAAGCACGAAAAATTAACCTATGAAACAAGACCACTAATGATTAACGTAGAGCCTGCAACAACAGAGAGATGAGATCTAAGCTTCCAAAAAGCTTCAGGATAAATATTTTTCAAACGATGCATCTCATAAAGCCAAAGAACAAAGAAAGAGATTCCTGCCAGAACAAGAAGATGAGAAAACGGGTAAATTAACCAACACCATGCCCACAGCATAACAATGATAGATACCCATGCTTGATGTTTGGCAGCTCCAGTAGCCAAAGAGGCAAACCAGATAACGCCTCCAAGAAATGAATAGATCAGTGCGGCGTAGCTTAATAACCAATCATCAAATGGAGCCCCCTTTACCTTGGATAGAATAGCTAATCCGATAAAAGGGGTTAATCCAGCGTAGCCAAACCATCGATGTGTGTTTGTCAGCATGAAACTTATAGACATATAAAATAGATCCCAAATTACGGACAAAGCTGATCAGGAATTAGCTCAATGCTTTGGTAAATCTACGTAATGAGCCGAAAATTCGATCACCCTAGGATTACTTGAGGCAGGTTTATACAGCTTTGGTGGATGAGAGATATAAAAAAGGGAGATCACAGCGATCTCCCGAAACACGCTAAGCAGAACCTTAGCCTGAGGTGGGGATGAATAAAAATACCCGCCAGTTAACCCGCTCTACTTGAGGGAGATAGAGCGAGTTTCAGTTTTAACCGATCGCACTGACGCAAAGAAGAGATGTGACATCATCAACACGACCGACTGGCAGCAAAACCCTGGCGAGCAGAACTTCTATCGATTAAAGAGTTGAGCTGGGCCCAAACACCTCGTAATGAAGCTGCTCTTCAGGAACATTTAAGCCCGTTAGCTGTTGATGGATGGCATGCATAAATGGCAGCGGTCCACAGAAGAAGAAATCAGCATCTAATGAGCAATATTGCTTGATCTTATCAACGGTAATATAACCATGGTGGTCATAATCTTTACCCTTCTCGGCACCGTAGATATCTTCATAAAAAGTAGCTGTAGATAGATTAGATAGATCATTTTTCAGCATATTGATGTGCCCACCAAATGCATGTGCATCTTTGGAACGGGTACCGTGCAACCAGCTGATTTTTCGAGAATCTCGTTTTAAAATAAGCTCATTAAGCATGCCCAATACAGGCGTTATACCTACACCGCCACTAATCAGTACAACAGGTCTGTCATTATCTTTTACGAAGAATTCGCCACCAGGCATGTGAACGGGAACAATATCCCCCTCTTCAACCTTGCTATGTAGATAATTAGACACCAAACCATCCGGCGTATTTGCATCACCACTGGTTTCCGCTTTTACAGAAATGCGATAGACATCTTCACTGTAAGCATCAGATAAGCTGTACTGACGGATCTCGGTAAATTCTAGATCGGGGTCCTTTATTTTCACACTGATAAACTGACCCGCTTTATATTTAGGTAACGGTTTGTCGTCTAAAGGCGCTAAATAGAAAGAGGTGATTTCGCTACTCTCTTTTACCTTCTTCACTACACTGAAGTCTTTAAAACCTAACCAGCCTTGATCCTCTTGCGAGTTGTCATAAAGATTAGCTTCTGCTCCGATTAAGATGCTAGCTAATAACTCATAAGCCTCAGCCCAAGCGTCGATCACTTCATCAGTGGCAATATCTTCACCTAATACTTCACGAATCGCCTTTAATAGGTTTCGACCTACAATCGGATAATGTTCTGGCTGCACATCTAAACTGAAGTGTTTAGCTGCAATACGGTGAACTTCCGGCCCGATGGCTTCCAATTTATCAATATGCGCGGCATAAGACAGAATCGAAGAAGCGAGCGTTGATTGTTGGCGACCATTGGCTTGGCTCACCATGTTGAAGACATTTTTAAGCTCTGGGTTTTCTTCAAATAACAGACCATAAAAGTGTTTGGTCAGATCAGTACCTACTTCCTGAATAAGCGGAACAGTTGATTTCACGATGGCTATTGATGTTGGGTTCACAACTAATACCTCTTTGCCGTCTTTTTAAATGTATTTTTAATACATCTTATAGACGGATAAATAAGATGTAAATACAATACATCTTATAAATTTTAGACATTACACAAAAACAAAAGATAAATTCCTTTCAAATCATAAAGTTAAACAGATTGTTTTTTTATTCACAAAGAGCACTAACAAGGCCAACTTCATTAAAAACACGAAAAAGGAACAAATTCATCTACGGAAAGAACATCTCTTAAACGACGAGGATAGAGTTTTGAACAACGACGATTGGGTTAAACCGACCCTTATTAGATCTTCCATCATTGCCATTTTTGTAGGCACGCTACTCAACCTAATTAATCAGGGCGATCAGTTTTTTGCTGGATACAATGTTAATTGGCTCAAAGTTAGCCTGACCTACTGTGTTCCCTTCTCTGTATCGCTCTTTAGCAGCTGGTTAATCATCCGTAGTCGGCCAGAACCCAAACCTTACCCAGAGGAAATAAACCATCAACGCTTAGTTGGGAATGAGCTGAACTCATTAACCGACTTTGCCCAAAAAGTGCTAAGCAACGCTACCAAGGTAAATAAAGCCTCCACTGAGCGACTCGCATTTTTACAGACGCTCTCCACCAGCATTAATTCCTCTATAAAAGAGTTGAACGGTATAGGTCAAACACTAGAAGGGAGTGAAAGTGATCTTGGGGGAATTCAATCTAATTTCGGAAAACTGATGGATCAAACCTCCCTACTCGGTAACGAAATTCATCAATTCTCTGATGCCTCACAATCACTAAAACATGAGATCGCGCAATTTTTAGCATCATTTGAAGGTATATCCTCGCTAGCCTCTGCAATTACAACCACATCAGAGCAAACTAACCTGCTTGCGCTGAATGCCGCTATTGAAGCAGCCCGAGCAGGAGAAGCAGGTAAAGGCTTTGCGGTAGTGGCTGATGAAGTAAAAGCACTTGCACAACATTCGCGTGAAAATGCACAGAATATCGATCAGAATCTAGAAAACCTGAAACAACATGAAATCCGTCTTAAAACTCAACTAGAACTGATCGAGCGCACAGTGAACAACTCACTAAGCACTGTGAGTAAAGGTAGCGAGAATGGCATGTCTTCTTTAACCGATGAAACGCTATCTAAAATCGATACGTTATTCAGCCATATTCAAGCAATCAATGAGCGTACCTCTGAAGAGCTAAAAAACTTCCAAGAGATCTCTCAACAATTTGAAGCGGTGATAGGCGATGCACAAAAAGCGATTGATGGCTCAGCAGCCAACATTACATTTGGGGCATCGATGGTGGATCTGAGTTCTACGATGTTATCTAAGCTCAAGATAGCTTAGATTGAAAAATAACTTAATCTGACAGCGCACATAGGATTGAGCGACTGTCAGATTAAATTGGGGAGTAAATCAGCCTTAGTCGAAGATGCTAAGGAACAACTCCCACTTACTTGGTTTCGCCTTCTTGTGATATTCCTTACGCAGATCATCCACTGCTTCAAGCTGCTTCTGAACCTGCTTTAGGTTATCCGCCGTCGCAACTGGAATCCCATTTACCAGTTGTTCTACTTTTTTCAGACCTTCAAGAGAGATAACTTTTCGTTCAGGTGAAAAGTCATAAACCTGCGCATTTTTTAGATGATCTTTGAAGATATTCATTCGTTGGTTAAAGCCCTCTGCCGAGCTACTCACCATCGCTTCTTTATACTGCAGACGCATCTCTTTCATGGTCTGTTTTAAAGTGAGCGGGTTACCTGCACTTACATACCCACTTGTTGTGAACATCACAGCAACTAACAAAGAACTAAATAACGTTTTAAAAGCAGAGAACTTCATAAAAAATCAACCTACATAACATCAAGATATTTACCGAGCTGGTAATATATCAGATCTGACGATTAGGCTGAATCAAAGCGTAGTCATGTTAAACGCGCTTCGAGATAGTAGGGTTTGAACGGAGAAGTAAAATCCTGCATCCATGGAGGTTTTATCTAGTTTAATATAAGGTATTTTTAACCCTATCTTCGATGATCTCCTCTACTTTTTTTACCTCTTCGGCTGATTTAGACGGATCAATCTGTGCCATTAGAATCTTACCCAAGCTTGGCATGAGATTCCGATCAGCTCTCGATTCAGCCTCCCATAATTTTGAACGCGTAATCGCTTTAGCACAGTGAAAGTAGATCTCTTTGATAGAGATAACGATGGCGGATTTCGGCAACTTACCTTGATGCTCACAGCGCTCTAATACAGAAGCATTCGTAACAATTTTGGCAGTGCCATTAACACGAAGACATTCACTGAACCCAGGCACTAACACCAAAAGTCCAACATGTGGGTTCTCAATAATATTGCTTAAGCTGTCTAATCGATTGTTCCCAGGACGATCTGGAAGTATAATTGTACTGTCATCCAAAATGTGGATAAAACCCGCATGGTCACCTCTCGGTGAACAATCCATATTACCTTCAGTGTCCGAAGTAGCTAGCAACATAAAAGGCGATAACTCAATGAATTGTTGACTAAATTTATCGAGATGAGTCTTTTGCTTTTTAATCACTAACTCCATCGGCAGACCATATAACTCTCTAAGCTTTTCTACCGAATCAATCTGTTCAAATTCCATAATCCCCCCCTTAATATCTGATTCAGACTAGGTATCACCATTCATCTTCATCTTGATAGTTGACTAGAATACTATGGAATCATAACATGTAAAAAAAATACATTTAATATTATATAAAGGTATTCCTATGTCATCTCTACTAAAAAGCCTATTTAAGAAAGATAAAAGCGTTGCTGAAACAGCAGCAACACAAGAGGTATCCGCTGTAGAAAAAAATTCAAAATCTGATGCTGTGAACAAAGAAGCAACCGAGAAGAAAGGCAAGCATGGTCAGCCAGGTGTGTGCTGTGGCTCATGCTCATAACCCAGTGCTAACAATGCGGTAACCTCGGTTCCCTTAGCCGAGGTTACAGCCTAATAAAAGCGATAGTTGCAGAGATAAAACTGCGAGCTAGCCTTAGCCTCTTAAAAGTACGCGAGTTAAGATCGATTTCCGATAGAGGCTGTCTGGGATTTGATGCTCAATCTTCGCATGCAGTTCCGGCAGTCTTGACCAATGCACACCCTGCTTATGATGATGCGCAGTGTGGTAACCAAGGTTACCTGTCAGGCGGTTAAAAAGTGGGTTCAGATTATTGTATGACGCTTCAAACTCATTATCTGTATCCAAACCAGAATGATGTTCGTATGTTACATAGGAAGTGAACAATAAGCTGGTAATCATCGGTAATACAAACAACAACAAACCCGCAACTGGGTTATACCAAACCAATGCTGCAACAATAGCGAAGGTAATCGCTGTATAAGTTACAAAGGTGGATAACTGCTTAGGATGCTTTTTGCCAACTTGGTAACCACGACTATAGGCCGTTATAGCGACATTTAAGGTGTACTCAATAGCGCCCATCTGCTTGCCATCTTTTCGCTTCCAACGACTTTCATCTTTCTCTTGATCAAGAAAGTTAAGGTGATGGCCTAAAACATGGTGCAAACGCCATAAATGCGTCGTTACCCCAGTGTGCAAAGCATAAACAAATTCTAATAGACGATTTAGAAAGTTATTTCTAAAAGTGAAAAGATGCTGATGGTGGTGATTCCACGCACAGATCACCCCTTTGGGAATGATCATCAATAGATAATAGAACATCAGTACAACAGGGTCACTCACTGTAAAGTAAAGTACAAAATCAACTACAGTAAGGCTCAAGATAATCAACACTGGCAAACAGTCTTCTTTATACCTAAACCCGAGTAAACCACTATCTTTCATAAGAGATATCACACAGAACTAAATTTGGCTGACAAACATAAAGGAAACAGCCTTGGCTGTATATAAGAAATACTAACAACACCGCTGAATAAGCCGGGTTATTGATCTAAGTAAACATCTAACTTTATTAGTCAAAACTGTTCTTCCAACCACTTAGCGAAAATTCGCACCTGGTGGGCATCTCCAGTATAAGGCGAGAGCCGATAAGAATAATTATAACCCGTAAGCCGTGGCATTCCTTTATCTTCAACCAACCAACCTTGCTGACAGGTACTTTCAGCCAGCACATCACTGATCAGTGCATACCCCTGTCCAGCTAGCGCTGCTTGTAATGCAAACTGCTCCTGATTAAAGCTACGAGCAGTATAGGTTAATTCATCGAAATAGGGCCGCCATTCGATATTAGCAAGAAAATCATCTTCCCACTCAGTGACAAATAGATTGGGCTTATCTGTAAGCTGATTGAGGAAATCCTGTCTGGCATAGCAGGCTAACTGCTCTTGAGCTAACAGTCGCTCCTGCGGATCATCACTCTCCATGCCATAGCGTATCGCTATATCAATTCTACGATCATGCTCCAGCTCCACCAACGTATTGCTCGCACAGATTTCGATCTCGATATCAGGATATCTTAGATTGAATTCAGTCAGGCGTGGCGCCAGCCATAAACTCGCAAATGAGGTACAGCAAGAGATCGTCACCCTGTTACTCGGTGTTTTAATCTCCTCTAAACACATATGCAATTGATTGAGTACAGAGAGAGAGGTCTCAGCTAACTTCGCCCCTTCAGGCGTGAGCTCAATGCTCCGTACCTTACGTTCAAACAACGTCACATTTAACTGTGTTTCTAAACTTCGAATCTGATGCGACACTGCAGTGGGCGTGACATTAAGCACCTTAGCCGCTTGTTTAAAGCTCAAATATTGCGCAGCAATGGCAAAGGTTTTGATCGCATTTAATGGTGGCAGCTGACCTAACATGATCTATACCCAAACCCATAGATGAATAAAACTTACTTATAAGCAGCAACTATTCGTTTGTCAATCTAGCGACCGGAGCGAGAAAATCAGCCTAAATAAAATATTCACGGAGTTCCCGATGCCAACCATCCTACATATAGATGCCAGCGCACGTGGCTGGCAACCCAACGGCGAAAAACATCAATCTATTTCACGCCATATAGCCCACATTTCAGTAACCACCTTTAAAAAAATGATCCCTAATTGTGAGGTTATTTATCGGGACTTAGCCAAGAAACCACCCGAATTCATCAACGAGCAGTGGATTGCAGCATGCTTCTCCGAATCACCTACAGACGAGCAGAACAAAGCCCTTGCTCAATCCGACCAATATATAGCTGAGATACAACAAGCAGATATCATTGTGCTCTCATCACCTATGTATAACTACGGCATGCCCGCGGTATTAAAGGCATGGTTTGATCAAATCATACGCATAAATAAAACTTTCTCATTCGATCTAGCTAGAGGTGATTACCCACTTGAACCTATCCTCAGTGGTAAGCAGCTAATCCTATGCACATCCTGGGGCGAATTTGATTTTTCAAAAGGTAAGGAACGAGCCCACCTAAACCATTTATCACCGCATATTGAGCAGCTCAGTCCTTATCTTGGCGCTGAAAAGTTCCATGAGATCAGCAGTGAATATCAGGAGTTCTCGGATCAGCGTCATAAGGCATCATTAGAAGCGGCGCAACTTAGAGCTGTCGAACTTGCGCAATCCATAACCGAAACCTATACAACAGCTGTGGCTTAGAGTTTTTTCGAAATATTTACACCTAATTTTGACCAGCGCCTTTAAACAAGGCGCTTTTTCGGAACAGATACGCCGCCACAACTAAATCAAACGAAATACACATAACGGCATACCACTCAGGTGCAAAGTGTCCACCTGCTCCAACTAGATGTAATCCACCATCCCAAACGGGATGCAGTAACCAACCCAGCGCTAAAAAATGAAGCCCAAAGCGTTTAGCCAATAGGTAGAAACTGCCATATACCAACACGCCAACGGCTTCGATAAATAACCAAGTCGTACTCGTACCATAGAACACAGCAAAACCTATATAAATTAGCGCAGCAACGACTAGCGCTATACCAAATATATTAATCTGCTCTTGCTCTTCTCTACCTTGTGCGAACTTAATTAAGAGTCCAGCCCCCGCTAAACCGAATATTAGCCACAGAATCGTATCGATATGCTCCATATAGCACTTACCACCAAACGGTTTACATATTAGAAAATCAGCTAAAACTTAGCTTTAAGCTTATTAACAAAGGCTTCTACACGAGTTTTGGAAGCTTTTTCGCTTTTATAAAACGACAGCATCTGGAATTTACAGCCTTTGGTACACGCACCTAACAAAGCTATTTTAAGAACCTTCTTAACCGGTTGACGCAAGATGAACAGATCGACCCACCATGGCGAACCCAGAGTAGTCACCACTTTCACCTCTTTAAGATTATCTAAACGCGGCTGAATAGCCCCAAGATCTTTGGCATGGTCGTAAGCGAAACCCGGTGCCCAAACCCGATCAAACCAGCCTTTTAACATCGCCGGAAAACCAAACCACCAAGTTGGAAAGATCAGTACGAGGGATTCAGCTTCTTTCAATTGCTGTATTTGCGCTTTTAATCGAGAGTCATCAAACTGATCAGCGTAGTAACTCTGACGCTCATCCTCTTGAAGCGCGGGCTCAAAATCCGATTCGTAAAGATTGAGTAACGTGATTTCATAACCCTTTGCAGTTAAGTGCTTAACCGTTTCATCACAAAAATGATGACACAAACTATCCTTCAACGGGTGGGTCAATACTACCAAACACTTCACGCGACTCTCCTTTACTTATTACAGCGATGCCCAAACCCTATAGCGATCTGGATGCTATTTAAAGTCGATAAAGCGCAACAAAAGCATTAGAAAGAGTGAGAACAGAGAATGAAGAACGAAAGAGATATTAGGAGGAAATGAATGGCGTGAAGCAGTGATAAAAAACCTTACATCCGATAACTAAACCGGATGTAAGGTATAGGCTATCTAATCAAGGATGATTAAACGCGCTCAAAGATTACCGCGATACCCTGACCGCCACCGATACACATAGTTACCAGTGCATACTTACCTTCAATTCGTTCAAGCTCGTAGACAGCTTTAGTCGCTATGAATGCACCAGAACAACCTACTGGGTGACCTAATGCAATCGCACCACCGTTCGGGTTGGTTTTCTGCATATCCAAACCAAGGCCTTTAGCTACCGCAATCGCTTGAGCTGCGAAGGCTTCGTTAGACTCGATCACATCCATATCATCTATGCTTAAGCCCGCTTTTTCCAAAGCGATCTTAGTTGCCGGAATTGGACCTTCACCCATGATTTCATTGGATACACCCGCAACGGCGTAAGACTTAATCTTAGCGATTGGCTTTTGGCCCGCAGCTTCAGCGGCTTCGGCAGACGCCAATACGAAGAACGCTGCACCATCGTTAATACCCGATGCGTTACCCGCCGTTACTGTACCGTCTTTCTTAAATGCTGGGCGCATACCTGCCAGTTTCTCAGCAGTTGTGCCTGGCTTACCGTGCTCGTCAGTATCGAATACAACTTCGCCTTTACGTGTTTTCTGCACGATAGGTACGATCTGAGACTTAAAGCGACCTTCTTCAATCGCAACAGCCGCACGACGTTGAGATTCAGCAGCTAGTTCATCTTGATCTTCACGGCTGATATCCCACTTCTCTGCTAGGTTCTCAGCAGTGATACCCATGTGACCTGCACCAAATGGATCGGTCAGTACAGACACCATAGAATCCAGCATGGTAGTTTCACCCATGCGAGCACCAGAACGCATCGCTGTGGATAGGTAAGCACCGCGAGACATCACCTCAACACCACCACCGATACCGTAATCACAGTCACCTAGCATGATCTGCTGAGCAGTGGTCACAATACCCTGCAAACCAGAAGAACATAGACGGTTAACCGACATTGCTACCGACTCCATCGGCAGGCCTGCCTGAATCGCAGCAACACGCGCAACATAAGCATAGCGAGATTCCGTAGGAATACAGTTACCTACAGTTACATAATTAATTTTCTCTGGATCAGCACCTGAACGATTAACCGCTTCCTTCATTACCTGACCTGCCAGCTCAGCCGGCTCCATAGTACTTAGGCTTCCGCCGAATGCACCGATTGCTGAACGTACAGCACTAAGAACTACAACTTCTTTAGTCATGATTGATCATTCCCCATATTGTTATATCGCCCGTAACTTCTCGCAGAAATTAACTACCGGCTTATCGTTGTCCCATCTTTTTGAATAAGTGAGCTACCGCTCATTTAGGCAAATCGAATAAACACAATATCACGTTGTTATGACCAAAAAACAATCAACCATAGGTATAGGGCAGGAAATGGCTAGATGCTAGATAGAGTGTAGGTTGGGTAAAAGAATCGACAAGAATAAGGTGCAATACACTTCGTTATTGCACCCTACTTACCAAATGTCAGTTAGAGTTGTTCATCTGCATTGATAAATATTTTTCTCTAAGCGCTTCTAATACATTTTGTGATTGAAGCTTTTTAAAGGCTTCATTTAGCTTATCAATAGACAACTTAGCTTTACTCTTTTTCGAGATTTGTACCCAAGGGGTGTTTTCATTAACAATCAAAGGTTCACCAAACAGGCTTCTATCTTCATTCAATTGCTTAGCGGCACTTAAAATAGGATCAATTGGGCCAATAATGCCATCAACTCGTCCCCTCTTTAGCATCTTCACACCCTGCGCAAAATCGACCGTACTGTACTTTCTTATCTCAGAGTCGTTATCAATTTCGGCATTAAATTTAGCTCCACGCAGATAGGCAAGTTCCTTGCCTTTTAAACTCTCTACCGATTCAAATACAGTTCCCTTCAATCCAATCACTACAGTTGGCAAGGCAGGTAAGGGGGCTACATAGATGACATGCTCTTTTAACTCTTCATACTTGAACATTATAGTCATATCAGCCTTACCCGACTTTAACTCCCTAATAATGCGGCTGTAGGGGACAATAGAATTCTCAGGCTGGTATCCCGCTTCTTCTATCAACTTATTTGCCATTTCATAGTAGATACCGCTCGTGCCTGACTCGCTTTTAATACCATAAGGGGGAAAACCAATAGTCCTGACAATTATTAGTTCGTGGCTTTCAGCAGATTGATATTTAGGCTCTTCTACTAACGAGCTTTCAGCCCTAGCGAAGCCCTGAAGCAATAGAAAAAGAGAAAAGAAAATGGGTACGTATGTCATACTTTCATTTTAGGCCTAATCCAAACAACACGATGTACGGAACTCGTCTAAATGTTAATTAAATAGTGGGATTCTCAAGCTCTTGAACTAAGTAACTCGCATCTTCAGCTTTTTCCACAAACACGCGGTTTGAATCAGCTAAAGCCTGATTATAAAAATGAGGCCCAATCTCTTTAGTAAGGAAATCAATCAAAAACTCTGCTTCAAAACCGCCAATATCCTGATCCAGCTCATCAGTAAAATAACGCTTTATCTTACTCACCATGCGATCTTTTTGATCTTGAGATAGCTTTATATCTTTCATAAATCCTTTGCTTTCTGGTTAACAGAAAGCTGTGATCAACGATCTTAAACCATCCAAGGGCAAGAAGATTCAATATATTCACCTTGCTCCATCCACCAACCACTAAGATCAATTACGCATTCGCAAAAAAATTATATTTTGCGATTTATTATCATCATCAATAAGGTGGTCAAAGGAACACCAAGCCTGAGAGCAGGAACAGACATTTACCTAGAATCATCAGATATGAATCCCAAGCTTACTGGAGCAGAAGAACAACACCCGAAACGTTCTCGAGCAATAGCAATTTCCAGCACCAAACCTGATCAATAACCCCACTCCAAACTAAGAAAAACGCACCTTATTTGTGCACCTCCACAGCTTTCTTGATTAATTGTTACAAAACTAACAAAAAATATAGATTTCTTTGTAAATCTACATATTTTGCAACAATTATTCTGTTATATTCAAAACAGCTAAAAAAGCAAATAAGCCCATGTTTTATAATGATTTAATACCAGTTAAACCATACAAAACAAAAGGTTTATATAAATTATAAAGTTACAAAAAATTCACAAGTGCATAATTAAGAATGGGAGCGCATTTAGATGTTGCTTAGCTCACTCAAAATTTCTTCGCGGATAGCCCTGTTAGCAGGGATAAACTTATTACTCATCCTCACCCTTGGTGGCGTCGCTACATACCAGATGAACAAGATCGGTATCGAGTTAATCGAAGTAGCAGAAGAAGACCTACCAATAACCAATATGCTTTCAAAAGTGGCTCAGCATCAACTAGAGCAAGCCATTCTTTTTGAGCGCAGCCTCTCTTACGCAACCGCAATAAAATACGGCGAAGATCGCTCGCAAGAGATGCTTAAAACTACAAAAGCATTCCACGCTTTGGCTGATAAAGTGGATCAAGAGTTTAAGCAACTAGAAGAGCTGCTTGAGCATGCGATTACCAAAGCGCATAGCACAGAGGCCAAAGAACAGTTCGCATCCTTACTAACAACCATTTTGGACATAGACAAAAATCACGCCGAATACGACGAGTTAGCTCTATCGTTATTCCAAAAGGTAAAAGATGGTTACGCGGCATCTGCGATTGCTTCAGCCGACCATATTATTGAACTCGAAGATAAAATCGATCATGAACTGATTGATGCGCTTGATCAGATTCAAGCCTTCACGCTTGAAGCAACACAACGTGCCGAGCACGAAGAGCTTAAAGCACAAAAGCTGATTATGATTATCTTTGTGGCCTCTCTTATTTTAGGTGTTTCCCTAGCCTTGCTTATATCCCGCACAATTACTATCCCTGTCAGCAATATGCGTGATCGCCTGAAAGAGATCTCCGATGGTGATGGCGATCTGACTGTACGTCTACCCGTAACCGGTCAAGACGAAACGGCGGAAGCTGCCGCTGCGTTTAACCGCTTAATGGAAAAGCTGGGTAAGATGGTGACAACTATCCGTTCCACATCGACGCAACTGGTTCAACGATCTGAACAATCAATTGTATTGATGGACGCTACCCGTGATCAAGTTGAACAACAAAAACGCGAAACAGAACAAACTGCCACTGCTGCAGAGCAGATGTCTGGTAGCATCACTGAGATTGCACAATCGACCGATCATGCAGCTGAACTTGGCCGTGATGTACTAGAAAAGGTTCAATCCGGTTCTGGCATCGCTAAACAAAATCAGCAAGCGATCGAACAGCTCAATATCAATGTCGAGAGCGCTGCCACTCAGCTTACCTCGTTAGCTACTGAAACAAACCGAATCAGTGAAGTACTGGATGATATCCGCGGCATCGCAGAACAAACCAATCTACTTGCTCTTAACGCCGCAATTGAAGCTGCACGTGCAGGTGAATCAGGCCGAGGCTTTGCGGTAGTAGCCGATGAAGTCCGCTCTCTTTCTCAACGTACCCAATCCTCTACTGAAGACATTCAAGAACTGCTAGAGAACCTTCAATCAGCTACCAATGGTGCGATCTCTGTGATGCAAAAAGGCCAAGAAAATGCTGGCCATTGTATTCAACAAGCAAATCATACCGCAGCTGAACTCGAAGAGGCATCTGCAGCAGTAGAAGGTATGTCTGCAATGAATACGCAAATTGCCGCAGCGGCAGAAGAACAATCAGCTGTGGTGAAAGAGATTCATGCCAGCCTATCGAGCATTACACTCTACGCTAGCAGTACCAATGACAGTGCTAACCAAACTTCGGATATCAACAAAGAAGTGAGTAATGAGTTACTTCAGCTTAACACCTTGGTTTCTGAGCTAAGAGCTTAAGTAGTGGCTAGTTGCTAGTTGCTAGTTGCTAGTTGCTAGTTGCTAGACAGTGTAAGTTGGGTTAGCGAAGTGTAACCCAAAAGATCGATAACCCTAAGTCAAAAAAAGGGTGCAATATACTTCGTTATTGCACCCTACTTACCAACACAGGCCCAATGTACACTTTCATTACTACCATGAAATTTATAAGATAATTTTCGTTTTCAATTCTGAAGAATAGAATTAATCAATGGAGTGATAATATGAAGATTGTCTATCGAGTTTTTGTAGGTTTAGGAGTTCTGTTCTGTTTGTTTGCAGCCCTAGCCTTTTTCCTTTCTTTCAGCTCAGCACAATTTGTATCTAACCAAACTCAATTCATAAGTGATTTCACGCAAGATTTTTCTAAAAACTGGGAAGTCTCTGATGTTTATGAACGACTTGATAACAATCTAATCCTAGAATTTGAAAAGCCTCAAGGAGTTGATGCCCTTTCTCATTTCGCAGCTTTAGGTTCATTAAGTAACATTTCAGATATCACAATGGAAAAGTACAACAAGGGGACAAATGGCACTATTGCAGTCCTCACTTATAAAGCTACTTTCGAGAATGCTAAAAGTGTTATTACCATTCAGTTGGTCAAACTTGATGAAGCAGTAAAAGTTCAGGGGTTCTACATTACCCCAGAAGATGGCTTTCCAAATCGATTAACCAAACACGAAGCCTAAGTTCAAAAAAGGGTGCAATACACTTCATTATTGCACCCTACTTCTTGCCTTACTAGAACTCTTAATGCGTATGTGGACGTAATACAAACACGTCAGTCGTATATTGAACGCCATCTTTTTCAAAAGAGATAACTGCATCAGAAGCAAACTCTTTGCCTGTTAGGAACGCTGCATCAACACCGGTATCGCCTGGAAAAATAAAGTAGTTGGTATTGTTACCACGAAGATTCCCTTTGCCATCTTCATCTTCGTTCTTTTCTGTATTACGCACCCGAAGCTGAACCTGCTGAGTGCTTAATTTAGGGAAAGACACCCTGACCTCTGAGTTAAGCGCCATATCAAGCGGGTTAGCACCTGCCTTGTCTACAGTAAGCCACAACTCAAGATCACCCTTATCATCGTGTAACTTCAGTTCTGCGTAACCTACTTTCTGCTGAGCTGAAAAAAGTGGAACTAAAACACCATGGTGTAAAGAATGGCTATGACTATGACTGTGGGAGTAACTATCATCATAATCGTGGATATGACCATGGTCATGGCCGTGCGAATGACTATGCTCTACATTTTGATAATTACAACCAGCAAGCGTGAACACCACCGACAATACCAATCCTGATTTTTTAAGCCCCAACATTTTTCCTCCATTAAACAGATATTTCTTACACGAGACGGAATAGCACTTCACTTAGATAACGCCTGCAATTTATGGGTATACGCCACGCGTAAGTGCATCCATATACTTATCAAATCGACGTTGCCTAGTCTCTGGTTTCTTAGCGCTATCTAAACCATGCGCTATGACATAACGCCTAGATTTAGTCAGCGTTTCATAAAACGCTTTCGCCTCTAGGTTACTTTCCAGCGCTTTAATGAAATCCTCAGGTACTTCCATTTCACTCGCGCTATAAGCGTTATCCCAGCGGCCGTCCACTTTAGCCGCATTAACCTGAACCATACCCGACTCATTCATACGGCCTTCACTTATCAAACGCTCAGCATGATCTCGGTTTCGTTTCGACCACACACTCTTCGCTTTCCTTGGTGTGATCCGTTGCAGGTAAGCTTGTTCATCAATCGACTTTTTAATGCCATCGATCCACCCCCAACACAGCGATTCAATCACTACATCATCCCAAGTCACACTGGGAATAGCACTTTTCTTTTTATAGATATTTACCCACAACTCAGTTTCAGAGGCATGGTTATCTCGTAACCATTCAGCAAGCTCTTCAGCAGTAGCAAAGGACTTAATTTTCGAGGGATCAGGTGCTTTCATGGGCTGTATAACTGGCTAACGAATATTGAAGATCAGGATCTTACAGCGGTTTTAGGATGGTGGGAATCACAAGACCTGCTCTTCGCCCTCTCTTCTAAAAGGCACAACAATTGCAATTATATAGGGTTAAAAGCCATAAAATTGTGCTCTG
Organism: Neptuniibacter sp. SY11_33; assembly: GCF_047778025.1. Classification (GTDB taxonomy): domain Bacteria; phylum Pseudomonadota; class Gammaproteobacteria; order Pseudomonadales; family Balneatricaceae; genus Neptuniibacter. The sequence continues at coordinate 1,094,676 of NZ_CP180543.1, read as the reverse complement.
TCACTATTGTTTAGTGGTTAAATAGCTAAACTGCTAAGGAACGCAGTGCTTAAAAATTGCATGACCAAAGAGGAACCCCGTTTTGGAAACTGAAGGCTATCGAATTCAGCTGCCTGCTGGCGCTGTGATATTTCAGGAAGGAGAAGCCGGAGACCGTGCATATATCGTAGATAGCGGCGAAGTAGGTGTATCCACCAAAGTTAAGGATCGCGATGTTCGCTTCGCTATAGCACAGCACGGCGATATTCTCGGGGAGATGGCCCTGATCGATGACGGTGTTCGAACAGCTACGGCCACGGTATTAAGCGATGCCGAGTTAATCGTAATTCCAAAAGAGTACATTCATCGCCTTATTGGTACAGCAGACCCAACGGTAAACCTGCTGATGCAGATCGTACTGCAGCGTTATCGAGAGATGAAAGGCCACTTTGATACGATCTCTGCAGGCGGTTCAATCGAAAGCATCGAAGTAAAACCCAAACTAGAAAACGATCGTCTCAAAGAACAGACCGAGATGGCCGTTCGCCGTGTTACTGAAGAACAACGCTTACGTGAAGCCTTAGATAACAACGAACTTCGCCTGTTCTATCAGCCGATTGTTGATCTAGAAACGGGCACGATCCTTGGTTGTGAAGCGCTAATCCGTTGGCAAGATCCCGATCGCGGTCTAGTACCTCCTATTCAGTTTATCGCCCTAGCCGAAGAAACAGGCCTGATCGAACCGATCGGCCACTGGATCTTCTCCGAAGCGCACCAAGCTGTGAATGAATTCAATCAGCTTACAGATAAAGAAGATGCCTTCTTTGTCAGCGTTAACCTTTCTAGCCGTCAAATTGAGACCGACCGTCAGGTTGAAGATCTAACCGATTACCTACTAGATAACGATATAGAGCTCGCTAACTTTAAGCTTGAGATTACCGAAACCCTGTTAATGTCAGATCCACTGCGTATATCGCAGATACTTACAGACTTTAAACGCTTCGGCTGTAAAATCGCATTGGACGATTTCGGTACCGGCTATTCCAGTTTCAGCTACCTTCACCGCTTCCCAATCGACAGTATTAAGATCGACCGCTCCTTTGTCTCCACCATGGCCGACAATCCAACCAGTAAAGCCATAGTACGTACCCTATGCACTTTGGCTGAATCCTTGGAGATGAGCACTATTGCAGAAGGGGTTGAAGAGGAAAAAGACCAAACTATGCTTCAGGCCTTTAACTGCGATTTCGGACAAGGTTACTACTACGCTAGGCCCGTTCCTAAAGATGAATTTATTGCCTTAATTCAGAAACAGCTCAACCTCTGAAAGAAGCCGACCGAATAAGAACTATGAATAAAAATCTGAATAAAGCGATTCTACGTTGTAAATCTGTGATCTCACTACCAGCGATCTATCAAAAGATCACCGTAAAGATCGATCAACCAACGACAACCAATAATGAGCTAGCCGAAATCGTAAAACTCGACGCAGGTATCTCCACTAAACTGCTAGCGATTGTGAACAGCTCTTTTTATGGATTCCCAAGCCAGATATCCACCATCTCTCACGCTATATCACTCGTTGGCCTTAAGGACTTTAAAAACCTAGTTCTAGGTTCTAGCGTTGTTAAACAGTTTGAAGACGTGCGAGAAACTGGCTTCTCGATTAACGAATTCTGGGACTACAGCCTACACGTTGCGATAGCTGCAAAAACCTTAGGCAAACACTGGGCGAATCGACAAGAACAGGAAGCCCTATTTATCGCAGGCCTTCTGCACGATGTCGGTAAACTCGTTATCGTCCAGTCCTGTAAAGATCAGTTAGAAGAGATCCAGAAGATCTGGCCAAACCAAATACCACAACAGGAACAAGATCTAATCGGTTTTGACCATACCGAAGCCGGTGCCGAACTGATCCGCTCCTGGAACCTACCCGAGCTTCTATCTACCGCGGTAAAACAACACCACGAACTCGATCTAACTAATTCGCCAGAACCCACCGTACTCTGCGTTTATATGGCTAATGCGATGGCCTGTGGAGAGGAAGCAAAGATCAACGCCGCACTAGAACTCTGCAATCAACATGTGGAAAACCCCATTACAGAAGAAGCGTTGCAAGAGATGCAGGAAGCCATCACAGAAGAGAAGAAATCTCTGATTGGGGTTTATCTGTCGAGTTAGTAAATCAAACCTCAATGAAGTCAGATAGCTAATCCCTTAGCTATCTGACCAATTCATCCTTCATGAACTGACTTTGAATTTCGTAAAAAAGCAAACCACAAAATTAAGCTGCTTAAAAAACCAAAGGGAAAAGCAATTAGCCCTACAGAAATGTGCTGATCAAAAGTAAGGTCCCATCCGTATTTATCAGCTAACCAAAAATAATCTCCTATATAGATAGTCACTATTCCTGCACAAAATATTACGAAATAATTTAAAGAAAAATATCTTTGTGCAATTTGGCAGAGAGTGCACCAAACAATTGAATAACCAACCCCCACTGCCATAAAAAATCCACAAATAATCATCCCCGCCTTAAAACCCAAAATGGTTGAAAGTAAAGCAATGATGATAAAAACACTTATTGTCGTAGATACGATGAATTGAAAATATTCCCTTATCATTTCCTACCCCTTAACCATTTAATATTCACTGCCTTTTTCAGCGACGTCCGCATGATTAGGGGCATATAAAGCGTGAATAAATGGAATACTCACAGTAAAAATTGCTGCTGAAGCCCCAATATCTCCAAAGGCAGCACCCGCAAGAGCAAAAATGGCACCGATGGGTGCAATGAAGATTGTAAGAAAAGCGTTTATCATTAACTCACGATCAGACAAGCCCCTAAAAATCACTATTAATAAGGGTATTAATACAAATATTGCTGCAAGCATAAGCATGTTCCTATTAGCTGATACCTATTAAAAGCTTCAGCCTCTTTTTAGTGATCTATTCCCTGATAACCCAGCTTTGACAGCACAATCACCTTAGCGATTTCTAAAGCCTCTTCCTGACAACTACTAAGGCATATACCTCAATAGCTAAGTCGCACTTAGAATATCGATTTATGCTTAATGGAAAATAACTTTGCCCTAAGTATTACCTTGCAATACTAACGGTCTAACTCACCTCCCCTTTCGATGAAAACAAGGAAATGCGGACTGATAATTGAGCCATAAGGATCTGAAGGGGGCAGATTATTTACCCGGACTTAATCCTGCCCCCGTTTTTCTCCTAGCCATTCAAACTACACCTTAGTCTGACTCCCCTCTTAATGACTGGGCCTTGGCTTAGTTATTGCTGTTATCCCTTATGTAAGACACAGGCCCCAACAAAGGGCAAATTAGCTATTTTAAATGCACATATTCCGGCACCTCACCGCACTCAGCACCAACATAGTGCAAAGACAAAGGTAAACGCCGCCGGTTCGACAGTTGAGCAGGAGTCAGAAATGGATTTACAAAAAGTTTCAGATTGTATGTCGGCAGATTTTGCCAAAATCACCCCAAATATGCCGGTTGCCGAAGCGACACGTAACCTGACGAAAAAAACCTTACTCGGTGGACCTGTCATTAATGAGACAGGGACCTTAGTGGGCTGGATCTCTGAACAGGACTGTCTCAAAGTCACTGTTCAGGTAGCTTATCTTGATCAACGTGTTGCTACTGTGAATGAGATCATGAGCACCGATGTTTTAACCATTAAAACCAATGATGACTTACTCTCTGTGGCACAACAGATGCTAGATGCCAAACCTAAAACTTATCCAGTCGTAGACGAAAGCGATAAGTTGGTTGGCGTCCTTACCCGTCGTCATGTACTGGATTATCTGATAAGCCAAATAGGTTAAATCAGACTGATGAGTAGCAAGGGAGTGACATTATCAGTTCAGTTTTACCGATGGTGTCATTTCTACTGAGCTTCTCGTTTCAAACGAGTGGATTGATGGGAAGAATTAAAAGGGTCAGAGTCCGCTTATCACTGATAAGAATTCACTCAATCTCTTCATATGCAGCCCTAATCTTATAGGTACTTAAAATCGTGCTTATTTCGCCTTTATCTTTTAAGTAGCGGATACTCTCATTGAATTTATCCACTAAGTCTTTACTCGTATTCTCCTTTGAGAATCCGATGTAATAATTGATCTGCTCAACACCCAATAAATACTCAGCCCCAACAATCTCTAATGCTTTAATTTGGTACTCACCCAAATCTCTGTTCAAGTAAACGGCATCAATTCTTTTAGCCACCAGCTTCTTTAGATTCTGACCGTTACTATTGGGTAGCATTTTCACATTGATAGGTCCGAGGCCCTTTTCCTCTAAGTCTTCACTTAAACGTTCCAATGAATAAGAGGTATTTGAAGGCCCAAAAACACCTACCTTCAGACCCGAAAATGACTCGATAGATTTGTATTCTTTAGCCTCATTTGTGCGGGTAAAGAACCCGTATTCAGTACTCATCAATGGCAAAGACCAATGTAACCATTTGTCTCTTTCCTCGTTCCAACCAAGAGGAAAGTTGGCATTAACGTAGCCTTCCTTTAAGAGGGCCTTCGATCTCCGATTTGGGTGTAGAAGGATCTCTATTTCAATCTCTGAATGAACTGAAATTTTCTCTACGATTTCAACAAAAGGTCCTGAAATTCTGCCTTGTTCAACTGTGGTAAATGGCGGGAAATCCTGAACACTGATCGTTAACTTATCCGAGATGGCATTAGCCGAGAAAAGTAAGAATAGACATAAGACTGAACATTTCTTCAAAAGCATAACTAACCCTAAACTAGCGGCATCAACTGTATGTTTGGTGATCTAGCAAAACAGTATAATTGGTACATTGTCCCTGATCGTTCCTCAAACAGACCTGATTCAACCTTGACGCAACACACTTAGATTCAGGATAGACGATAACTTAAGGTGGGTTAGTCTTTTGCCCAATTTGATATAGGCACGCAGCTGATCAATCAGCTGCCTTTCAGGCATTATCCCTTACAGTGTTTCTCATTTATCCTGCCCAGTTTTCCTCAAACCAGCGTTCTAAAAAGCTAATACACAGCTTAATTTTAGGAGGTGTCAATCGCCTAGCCGGATACATGGCATATAGGGTTAAACGTGGCTTTTCTACATTACTTAGCAGCTCTACAACCTGCCCTTCTCGAATTGCATTTCCAGCAATAAAGTCAGGAATAAAGCCAATACCTAAGCCATTTTTCACGACATCAAGCATAAAGGGGGTGCTGTTCACGCGTAGATTACCACCAACCTTTACGCCCTCGCCTAGAGGCCAAATATCCTGACCTCTGAAATAGCTATAGATAAAACAGTTATGCTCCGACAGCTCTTCAACCGTCGTAATTGGGCCCTGTTCTTTCAAGTAGTCTTCAGATGCACACACCTTATAGCTAAATTCCATTAGCGGCTTACCGACATAACCGGAATCAAATGCACGGCTTGCTGCTCTGAAGCCAAGATCAAATCCATTTTCAATCAGATCAACAGGGGCATCATCAAGATGTATATCCAATTCGATTTCTGGGTATTCACGCATAAAGTCTGCAAAAACTTGGCTTAGGTGCGAAATACCTAAAGCCATGGGCGCGTTAATTTTTAGCTTACCGCGAGGTAAATCTTGCGCCCCCTGCACAAAGCTTTCAGCGTCATCAATGCGCTCTAAAATCTCGTGACAGTGACGTAGGTAGCCCTCGCCAATAGTGGTTAGCTGTAACGACCGGGTAGATCGATGGATTAACCGGGTTCCGATTTCAGTCTCTAGCCGACTGATCTCTTTACTCACCATCGACTTAGACAAGCCGAGCTCTTCAGCGACTTCAGTAAAGCTTCCCCGCTCAGCTAAGCGAATGAACAGCGACATTGCCCTAAGTTTATCCATACCAGTTTCCAATATGTGAACAGTACGTTCATATTGTAGATATATATGAAACCTAGCAAGGCATTTATTCTGATTCTGTCTTTTACGATCTGACCTAATCAGGAGAACCCTATGTACACCTTGTATTACCTTCCCAACGCATGCTCACTCGCGACGCTGACTGTTTTGTTAGAGATGGATGAGTCTGTCAGACTGATTAACAAAAATAAGGTTACTGACTTCTCGGCAATAAACCCTGTAGGTAACGTACCCGTACTAATCAATGAGGATAAAACGCTGAAGGAAGGGGCAGCCATCATGCTTTACCTATTGCGCTCTAAAACCAATCAGCTGTTTCCTCAAGATGAAAATGATCAGCAAAAAGCAATTCAGGACATTATGTTTGCCAATGCAACAATGCACCCTGCCTACGGCAGACTGTTCTTTATCTCTCAAAATATGACCGAAGGGCCTGAGAAGGATAAGGCCTTAAACGCTGCCGCTAACGCCATCAATACCCTATGGGAATCAGTAGAAGCACAACTAGAAAACCACAGCTACCTCGGCGGAAAATCCGTTTCAGCAGCTGATATTATGCTGGCCGTTTATTCACGTTGGAGTGAGTATTTTCCCGTTGAGATCAAACTGGGTTCACGTACCACAGCTATGCTCAACCGCGTTATTGAAAGACCGACATTTAAGCAAGCCCTGCTGATGGAGGCCGAAAATGACAACTAACCCTGCCATAGATGATGACTTCACGATGATTCGTACCATCATCAACAGCTATTTTACCGGTTTGTATCAGGGCAACAGCAGCCAACTGAAAGCGATCTTTCACCCAACGGCGATGCTAAAAAGCCCAGGTAATTTCCGCTCTCTAGAGCGCTGGCTGCAAGATGTCGAAACCCGTGCAACCCCTGAGTCACTTGGACAACCATTTAACTTTAAGATCCTGTCCATCGAGATCATCCACGATCAAGCGATGGTCAAACTGGAATGCCCATTATTCGATTATTTCTATATCGATTTTTTAGGCTTACTAAAGGAACAAGGCCGCTGGTTGATCGTGAACAAGATGTACACAGATATCGCCCAAACAACCGACGTAGCTGCCGTATAAAACACCTGTACAGAGAAGGTTTACTGACCCAATCCAGTAACGAACCATCAAGAGAATCTAAAATGCCATACGTGAATATCAAAATTACCGATGAAGGCGTCACCCAAGCCGAGAAAAAGGCTCTGATCAAAGGCACCACAAAGCTGTTACAAGAAGTCTTAAACAAAGATCCTAAATCGACCTTTGTGGTAATCAACGAAGTAAATACAGATAACTGGGGAATCGGCTACGAGACTGTCACAGAGAGAAGAAAGAGATAGTGAGGTTCGTTAGGATCTGACTACAATAAAACCGGCATATAGCCGGTTTTATTGTTCAGGAAGGCGCTGCAGAACAGAGTTTAATTTTACTCTGACCCCATATATCCTTAATTGATTGGGACGCTCAGTTGGACGCTTATGAGCAAAGTAAAAATTTACTCTGACCCCAATTATCTCGACCCCAATTATCTTCGCTTGTTAGGCTTGAAGCTTTCTAATGAATTGATAATCTTTAAACCAGTCCTTACATCCAGTTGAAACGTGTCGAGTGCGATTAAGCTCCACCTTAAACTGCTCGTTATTGTTAGCATTTGAGAGAATTTCAATTAATTGCGGAACACTAAAGAATCTGCAATTAAAAAATGGATTATTTTTTCCGCAGTAAGTACTAGAAAAAATATCTGTTCGATATTGGTTTTGAAGCTCAGCAAGATGCTTATTTATTTTCTTATCTTCATCTACATTACCACTATCAATCTTCGCATTTATTAGACTGCCAAGTACTTGGTGCACAAAAGATCCATCTTGAATGCCAAAGAACCCGAACAAAGACAAAGCTACACGTTCAACCTTTCGGCCTGATAGTTCTATTACCGTACCATCATCAAATTCAATTTTGCCACTACGTCTGAGCATATATTCATGACAACCTGTTTGTGACAATGCATGCAATAAAGATTGTGATAAGTCAATTGTTGATCTTAGTGTATCTCCAGCCCTTGCATCAGAAGTAAGGGTTTTTCTTTTCAGCTCAATAAATATGATTGTATCTTCGGTTTCTACAATGAAGTCACATTCACGTTTTTGGCTTTGAATACACAATTCTTTCGATAAAATCTTCGGAATCTTATACTCTTTATTTGAATGAAATTTCACTCCACTTCGATCAAAAAGCTTTTCGACCAATTCTTCTGACACTTTACCTATTAAGTTCCCATCAGCTCCATTTCTTTTGCACAACTCTAGCAAACAATTATAAAATCCGTAGTTGCAAATAATAGGATTAACATACAAGTATTTACCCTCAATAGAGACAAAAGGTTTCTCGAAATAATTTCGTTTATATATTTCATCAGGCTTTAAATATGAAGAATTAATCTCATTAACTTTAAATGACAAAAAAGATAATGACTTTATTATATCTTCCAATAAGTACTTGTAATTCAATCCATGTCTAACTTCATCTGCTGCGAAGGCTAACGGTTCATTATGCTTGGATTTACCTGAGACCCATTTCAGTATATCTATGTAGATTTCTACATTAATATTCAAAGGTTCAATTAATGAAGAGACGAACATACCTTCAACCATTTTAACAATATGATCAGAACTAATTTGATCTATTGAAAAGTATTGATCATAAAGAATATGTTTTTGTATGGCAGGTAAGATAGTATCATGTCTATGATTTATATCGCTGAATTTATTGAATGTTTGCAAATTCTTAATACAGAAATAGTGCTTTGATAACTCAATGCATTCCAGAAATAATTTATCAGGCCTTTTGATCTTCCTGACATTGTGCAAATTAGCCAAGCTTACATTGAATAAGTACCCCCAAGGTGGATCAGCACTATATTCGTGAGACACAGAAGGTTCAGGTCGTAAGAAATATCGTTTGGCATCATGATCATAATGCCGTGAAATACAACTAAGGGTTAAGTATATCGAATGGTATCCAAGCTTTTTAAATCTATAGCTAATAGCTGAAAGTAATCGTTGCTCAGAATCCTTGCTGATAACAATATTTCCAGCTTCAATCGTGGTTTTAAATCCCCGCTTATTCAAAAATATTACGGAGCGTGATACTAATTTCTTCTCATTATACAAAGATGAATGATAATTATGATCACTACTATGATTAGAAAGACATAAGTATGCTTCTAGATAATTTCTCACCACCCCCCATACTTCTACGGAAGTTGAGTAAGATTCCAGACGATTAATGACGTATCTAATCAATCCTAAAAATTTAAATGCATTCTTACACTCAACCTCACCTGATGAGAAATATTTTAGCGCGAGGTGATCTTGTACCTTCTCAAAATCAATCTGACTAAGCTCACCTCCGCAAAGTGTGCTTGTTATTTTTTGCTTTAGAAACTCCTGAACTTCACGAGTGGTTTTTTGAGTTTCAAATTCATATCCAAATGTTTCTGCTACATGCATGAAACCATCATATCGATCAAAGTTCATTGACCAAATACTATCATCACTTTCTAAAAATTCTAATACAGATTCCATTCTTCAACCTTAAGCAATCCTAACAGCTAAATATATATAAACAAGTGTAGAGAAATTCTTAAAATATCATAGGCTTTCCTTGCTGATAAGTTTTTGAGGACGGTAAAAAAATTCACTATCTTTACATAAGTAATTCATAAAATAAATAGATGCAATTTTTCAGTTTTAACTTAACAACTCGCGCCTATATTTAGATATGGTTACCAGCCTTCACTTGTAAGACATTTTAATAACCACCCACAAAAAAACCGGCCATAAGCCGGTTTTAAAATCTTTTTCTCTAGCGGCAGAGCCGCGTCCTAAAAGCGAAGCGTTCTCTAGCTGCGAAGCAGCGTCCTAACCACTATAAGCGAAGCGCTCTAGCCACTATCTACTTATGAGCAAGCGCATCCTCAGCCTTACAAAGCCCCACCTTTGCTTTCTCCTCTTCCAGAATCTCTTCCGGGAACTGAGACATAAAGCAGCAGCAGATTCCTTCGCCAATCATAGTGCGTGGGCCTAGCGGGTGACCGATATGCTTGTATACACCGTGGGAATGACCATGCTCGTGAGAATGGCCGTGTTCATGGCTATGTGAATACCCATGAGAGTGCCCGTGCGAGTGATCATGATGATCGTGATGCCCATGTGAATGATCGTGGCTGTGATCATGGCTGTGGCCATGCTCAGCATCTGGATTGAATTCGGCATGGTGGTGGTGAACATCTACTTCACCTGCAGCCAGACGACGCTGGAAGGATTCCATTAGGGTTTCATCACCTTGTGGAAGATCATCCAGAATTTCACGCACACGGATCTCAAACGCGTCGATCACTTTGTCGTGATCATTTAGGTACGGCGTTTTGATAAATTCGATCGCTTGGTTTTCTTCTGCCACTTTATCCACATAACCGAAGATGCGTTTAATCAAACGGCCTGTGAATAGGAAGTAAGGTGCCACAACGATCTTTTTGAAGCCTAGCTTCATTAGACGCTCAAGACCTACGCCAACCGATGGGTAAGTTACGCCAGAATAAACTGTATCAGCCCAACCAAAGCCCATGTTCTCGTTGACGATACGGGTTAGTTTTGCCGCTTCGGCATTGGCTTCGGTATCCGAGGTACCACGTCCAACAACCACCAGCATAGTGTCGTAAAGATTCTCTGGTGGGTTTTCTGGGTCTAAACCTAGGGATTCGTAGATACGCGCCTGAAAGGCTTCGATCATCGCTGGGTGAAGGCCTAGCTCTTTACCGTAGTGAACATTTACGCCGTCGTTCTTTTCAGCGTAAGTAGTCAGTACAGAAGGGATATCGTTTTTAGCGTGGGTTGCCGCAAATAGCATACCCGGCACGGCGTAGATATCTTCTACACCTTGCTCAATCAGGGAGTTAAGCCCCATATGAATATTCGGTGCAGAAAACTCTAAGAAACCATACTCTACCGGCATATCAGGGAAGCGTTTTTTTAACCCTTCCGCAACACGGCCAAACTCTCTTTCTGCATCTTTGTCACGGCTACCGTGACCACACACCATAATACCTTTTTTAGGCACAGGGCTTTCTCCAATCATTCGTAAAACACATTGTTATTGTACGGACTTTTTAAGCAAATATGAGCCCGTTTATAGATCATTCCAGTGTAAGTAATAACTCACTTATAACCCGTTTTAATTTCTCGCACGGGTCTGCATTTTGGGTATCAACTAACCCACTGCGCAGCAAACAGTTTTTGCTATCACTCTGTGCTTTATCAGCTGATAAATCACAGTTGAATTCGTCATCCAGAACAAGGCGGATCAGTATGCCCTGCTCGGCTAAAAATTGGTAAATCTGCTTCGCTTTTTCAGCGTCCAATTTAACCGTTAGAAACAGGCCATCGCACGATAAAAGCTCTGCATTAAATGTCCTAAGCAATGGCTGCCAAAGCTCTAAGGTCGCTTGTGCATTTTGGCGAATCTTCTGCCTAGCTTCAGCCTGCCATTTAGCATCGTTAAATGCAGCGATGGCCACAGCTTGGGCCGGACCATTTACCGCCCAAGGGCCTAGTTCCGTTTGTAACTGTTGCAGTATCTGTTGATTAGCAAAGGCAAAGCCTAAACGAATACCCGCTAAACCAAAGAATTTACCGAATGACCTCAGTACTAAGATATTACCTAGCTGCTCAAACCGATCATAATCACTTAAAACACTCTGTTCAGGGCTTAGATCAATAAAGGCTTCATCCACAATCAGATAAGCACCCTGCTGCATCTGCTCTGCCCAGCGATAGATCTGCTTTGGACTGAATCTAATCCCTGTTGGATTGTTCGGATTGATCAGTAACAAGTGCATGGCCACACCTGTATTTAGCTGCTGTTCAATACACTCTTGGATACACTGTTCGGCTGCTTTCTGATCAGTCGCGGGATAATAATTAATGGCACGCCCGTGCTGTTGCCAGCTGTAGCGATGTTCTTGGTAACCACAATCGGGTAGCAGGATCGGTAACTCTTGCGACACTGACGGTAGCACTGATGGCAACAACTCTATGATCTGTTGGGTGCCATTAGCCGCTACGCCTTCAGCGCCATAGTAGTTTTTAACCGCAGATTTAAATTCTGCTGATTGATAAGGCAGCTGCTGAAAGCAATGTTCGCTTATCTGAGGTACAGGGTAAGGTACAGGGTTGATACCTGTGGATAGATCCAACCATTCCTCTACCGGAATACCGTATTGCGCGGATGCCGAGATAAGATCGCCACCGTGAATCAGATCACTCAAGAGCTCACCCCTGAAGTAATCGCCGCCGTTAAGGCCAGTGTTACATAAAGGCCAATACCCCACAGCATCAGTACACGGTTTACCAAACCACAGGCATCCTCAATACTCTTTGCTGAAGGTTGATCACCTCCTACAGGGCCGAGTGGCGGGCGCTGCTGAACTTCACCGTGATAGATCGCAGCACCACCTAACGAAACATTAATCGCCCCAGCACCAGCGGCCATCACAGGACCAGCATTTGGGCTCTTCCATGTCGGTGCTTGTTGCTTCCAGCTATCCAGTGCGATCTTGGTTTCACCCACCAGGGCATAACTTAAGGCGGTTAGGCGCGCTGGGATAAAGTTCAGCAGATCATCGATGCGTGCTGCGCACCAACCAAAATGCAGGAAACGTTCGTTTTTGTAACCCCACATCGCATCCAGCGTGTTACTCAAGCGATAGAGTACTACGCCAGGAATCCCCAACAAACAGAACCAGAAGATTGCCGCAAAGATCGCATCGGCACCGTTCTCTAGCACCGATTCAGTCGCTGCTGAGGCCACGGCTTTCTCATCTAATTCTGAGGTATCACGGCTAACAATCATCCCTACAGCGGTGCGAGCGCTATCCAGATCGCCTTGGTTCAGCGGTTTCGCAATGGCTAAAGCATGACTGAGTAAGCTCTGCCAGCCGATCGCTAAGTACAGCACTACCCCGCCCACTACCGCAGAAAAAACCGCCGAACCTGACAACAACAGATCAATAATCAACGCAATGCAAGATAACGGTATAACAGCCAATAACCACGCAATAATACCGGCACGCTTCTGACTGTTTGTGGCCGCAGTCCCCTGATTTAATCTCTTCTCTATCGCTATGGCTAAATTGCCAAAGCCCACCAGCGGATGGAATCGCTTAGGCTCTTTGAGGAAGTAATCTAAGAGCAGCGCGATTAGTAAACTTAAAGCAATGCTCATGCGGGTTCCCCAGCCTTTTCATCTAAGCCATTTACCTCTAACTCAAGCAGGCCGAGTAACTTGTCTAATGGCATAACCGCTTCGACTTCATCCGCCAGACGGTTGATCTGCGCTTCACGAAACGCTGGGTAGTCAAAACTATTCTGCTGATCCAAACCAGCCCAATCTAGCCACGCTTGCAGTAGTTCTGGTTGATCAAATACACCATGTAGATAAGTACCAAGCACCTGATCACTCGGATCACGCACACCGTCGGTGTGGATAACCCCATCAACATCCAACTCAAATAGCGGGTTATCGAGCGCTTCACCACTGCTAATACCGGCATGGATCTCGTAACCTGTCACAAGGGTATCCGTGCCGCAAAGCACGCCTTTAACATTACGCAGCATCTTATTGCCAGTCAGCGTGGTTTCCATCGGCAGAATACCCAACGCTTCGCTGGAGCCGGCTGTGGACTCGATCTGCTCTGGGTCGTGAATCCACTCCCCTAGCATTTGATAGCCACCACAAATACCGATCAGCTTGCCGCCAAAACGTAGGTGACGCTGAATCACTTTGTCCCAGCCATTCTCTTTTAACCAGTTAAGGTCACCACGGACATTCTTACTGCCCGGCAGAACGATAAGGTCAGCGCCCGTAAACTGTTGTGGATCGCGGATAAACTCGCAATCCACTTGCGGATGCATACGCAGTACATCGAAGTCGGTATGGTTACTGGCGCGCGGATAGATAGGCACAACCACTTTGAGTTGCTGCTCGCTGTTACTCTTTTGCTGCTGGTTGACCGCGTCTTCCGCTTCGATATGCAGATTCATTACGTAAGGAATCACACACAAAACAGGTACGCCGGTTTGTGCTTCCAACCAATCCAAACCCGATTGCAGCAGGCTAACATCACCGCGGAAGCGGTTAATCACAAAGCCTTTAACACGGGCTTTTTCGGAATCAGAGAGCAGTTCATAAGTCCCCAACAGATGAGCAAACACGCCACCGCGATCTATATCCGCAACAATAATCACCGGGCAATCAACCGCCTCGGCAAAACCCATATTGGCGATATCATGCTCACGCAGATTGATCTCGGCTGGACTACCCGCCCCTTCAACAATCACAGCGCTGTATTTCTGTTGTAATTGGGTGTGGCTTTTCACCACCTCGGTTAGCAATTTCGGCTTAAACTCATGGTACTCGGTCGCTTTCATATTGCCGATGGCTTTACCGTTAAGAATCACCTGCGCGCCAATATCACTGTTCGGTTTTAACAGTACAGGATTCATCTCTACCGAGGCCGGTAGATAACAGGCCTCTGCTTGCACCGCCTGAGCACGACCGATCTCACCGCCCTCTGCGGTTACCGCACTGTTAAGCGCCATGTTCTGTGGTTTGAATGGTGCAACAGAGACTTTATGGCGAGCAAGAATACGGCATAACGCGGTAACGACGATGCTTTTGCCGGCGTCAGACGTGGTGCCTTGAACCATTAGGGTGTGCGGGTTTTTAAAGGTGCTCATTTGAACACCAGCTGCGAGTTGCTAGAAGCCGCAGAGCTTGCTCTGTAAGTGTATAAGTGCGAGAAAAAGCCGCGCATTGATAGCCCTAATCTTTTAATTACTTTCGTCATCAATTCAAAACACATAAATTAAAATCTTGTTCAGTTCTTCTAGCAACTAGCCACTAGTCTCTCGTACCTTTCATTCGAGACGGGGCGTCTCTCCTACATCGCGGACTCTTGCTGTTCATCTAGTTCTAGCAGTAGATCTTGGAGTCGTTCGGAGTAATCCCCCGGCTCTTGCCATAAGCCACGCTGAGTTGCTTCTAATAACCGTTCGGCCATCTCTTCTAGGGCGTGGGGGTTATGTTGCTCTAGGAACTCGCGATTTTGTTGATCAAACACTAGTGCATCACTGACCTTTTCATACTGATAATCGGCAATCAGGTTAGTCGTGGCGTCGTAAGCAAACAGGTAATCGACGCTGGCAGTCATCTCAAACGCGCCTTTATAACCGTGTTCCTGCATCGCATTGATCCATTTTGGATTCAAAAGGCGGGAGCGGATTACACGGTTTAGTTCTTCTTTCAGGGTGCGAATCTTTGGCTTTTGCGGATTGGAGTGATCGCTGTGGTACACCTGCGGTGCTTCACCACGATAGACTTCAACCGCGTTGCTCATGCCACCTTGGAACTGGTAGTAATCATCGGAATCGAGCAGATCGTGTTCGCGATTATCTTGGTTCTGTACCACTGCTTCCAGTTGCGACAACTGGTGCTGGAACGCCTGCGGTGCAGCCACGCCATCACCTTTCTGATTCCCGTATGCATAGCCGCCCCAGTTTAGGTAGGCTTCTGCCAGATCGCTTTTCTGTTCCCAGCAGCGCTCATCGATCAAACCCTGTAAGCCAGCTCCATATGCACCCGGCTTACTGCCGAAAACACGGTAACTCGCCTGACGCTGCGCGTCCTCCGTAGACAAGCCTTGATCGAGTAGTTCCTGCTCGCGCTTGTGAATATTCTGCGCGATGGTGTTGCTATCACCCGGTTCTTCCAACGCGGCAATGGCTTGAACAGCGGAATCATAAAGCTTCATCACGTTAGGGAAAGCATCACGGAAAAAACCGGAAACTCGCAAAGTAACATCAACGCGCGGTCGCCCTAATAGCTGCGAGCTGAGTACTTCAAAATCTACTACACGATTAGAGCCCGGCGCCCAGATAGGTCGAACCCCCATCAATGCAAAGGCCTGAGCGATATCATCACCGCCGGTACGCATAGTTGCTGTACCCCAGACCGATAGGCCCAGCGTACGCGGATAATCACCATGTTCTTGTAGATGGCGCTCGATCAGCGCTTGAGCGGAACGTTCACCAATCGCCCATGCTGCAGGAGATGGGATAGAACGGTTATCCACCGAGTAGAAATTGCGACCTGTGGGCAGGGTATCTAAACGGCCACGGGTCGGTGCGCCACTCGGCCCCGGATTGACAAACTCACCGCCTAAACCAGCAATGAGAGATTCAATCTCAAGCTCAGCACTTTGCAGTAAGGCCTTATGGATAGTTGCACGAGCATAAGTGAGTTGTTTTGCGGTTCTTGGTAGATCACTTAAAGTTTCAAGCGAGTTATCTGCCAAGACATAGTCTGTTACTAACTGAGCCGCGAATAGCTCCAAACGCTCACGGGTATCCGCCTCACTGCGCCAGTCATCTTCTGTCAGATCAACGAGTTGTGCCGGCTTTTCACCACTCCAATTTTTACTGCCTGCTTCTAGCGGATCAAAAAAATCGTTATCGACTTGTAGATTCAGATCTTGCACTAAGTTATGCAGAATGCCCTGACTGTCGGGATCATCGCCCCTTGGCAGACGTAACAAGGCCACTAGAGTGTCTGCCAGCTTTTCAGTTTCTGGAAGTTCGCCCAAACGATGCAGACCATGACGGATCTGCGCCTCTTTAATATCACAAAGGTAAGCATCCAGTTCGTTTAAAACGGCATCTTCATCATCGGATGTTTGGCCTAGTTCTTCCAGCAAATGAGTATTCTTAACTTGCTTCAGGATCTCATCACGCAACCATTGCTGACGCTTATCATCCATGCCCATCGCTTGGTAATACTCATCAACCAGCCCTTCCAGTACGGCCATTTCGCCGTAGGTTTCGGCGCGGGTCATCGGCGGCATAAGATGATCAATAATCACCGCTTGGGTACGGCGCTTCGCCTGCGCACCTTCACCGGGATCATTAACAATAAATGGGTAGAAGTGCGGCATTGGCCCTAAAGCGATATCCGGCCAACACTCTTCTGATAGCGCACTACCCTTGCCCGGCAGCCACTCTAAGTTACCGTGCTTACCTACATGCACCACGGCATCCACTTGATAGCATTCACGTAACCAGAAATAGAATGCCAGATAGTTATGCGGTGGAATCAAATCAGGATCGTGGTAGTTAGCGACCAGATCGATATTAAAACCACGGGCTGGCTGGATACCGATAAAGGTTTCACCTAAGCGAATACCGGAAAGCATCAAGCGGCCTTCACGGTATTTAGTATCTTGCTGTGGTTCACCCCACTGATCAATAACAGCTTGTTGGCAAACCTCAGGCAGCTGAGCAAAACAGCGCTGATAATCCTCCAGCGACATACTCTGCCAGCACGGCAGGTTGTGCAGGGTATTCGGGTTGTTCGTTACTGCACCTAGCAGTTCCTGAATTAAAGCATCGCCATTTTCAGGAATATCCTGCAGTGGATAACCTGATGCTTCCAACGCTCTTAAAATATTCACCGCGGATGCCGGCGTATCTAAACCTACACCATTGCCGATACGGCCATCTTTGGTTGGGTAGTTGGCCAAAATCAGCGCGATGCGTTTTTCAGGATTGGGCTTGTTTGCTAGCTGAGCGAACCTAAGCGCTAACTGCGCCACAAAACCTGCGCGTTCTTGATGGAGTTGATAACGCACCACTGAAACTTGGCTTTGCTCATCAAAATGATCTTCGGTTTTAAAGCTCAACGCACGAGTATGCACCCTGCCATCCATCTCTGGCAGAACCACCTGCATAGCGATATCACGGCTACGTAAACCTTGTGAATGCGTTAGCCAGTCCTCTTCGGTACTACTGGATAGCACCAACTGCAGAACAGGTACTTTACGTATAAACGGCGAGTAAAACTCACTCGGCTGCGAACACAGATCGGGGCTTGCTACTGTATTGGAGGCAAATCCCGTGCTGTTGATAATCAGATTGGCACCGCTCTGTTCTAGAAGTGCATTCACTAGCGCTAAGGATTCCGCATCTTTAAGCGAGGCAATCGCGATGGGTAATGGCGCTAAACCGTTGCTTTCTAGCTGTTCGATCAGTTGATCAAACATGCGGGTATTGCCACTTTGCAGATGGCTACGGTAGAACAACAGCAGGGCTACCGGCTTATTCGTATCGCATTGGCGTTGTTGCCACTCTGGTAAGGTTGCCGCCTGTACAGTATTTTTTGACGTGTTACTAGCAGCAGGCAGATAGATCATGCATTTAGGCAGCGGCCTTGGCTCATGCCAGAGACGCTCTTGCTGCAAGTATTGATCTGTTAAGCAGTTAAGCAGTTGCAGACTGTTATCCACACCGCCTTCACGCAGGTAGCGCCAGATCCGCATCGCTTCGCTATCGCTGACCGAACTTGCGGAGAACAGTTCTGGATCGGGGGTATCATCCCCCGGCACGATAATAAGCGTACGACTACTATCCGCTTGCGCCCATGCTTGCAGGCGTTCGAAGCCATATTGCCAGTAACTCGCACCACCTAAGAGTGATAGGACAACTACTTTGGATTGCTCCAGCACTTTATGCTCATACAGATCATAAGCAGCAGGTTTTAGTAGCTGCATCCAGTTGGCCAGACGAACCGATGGCTGCTCTTCTTTGCCTTCAATCTGCTCATCTGCAAAAAGGCACGCAGCATCGGATAGCGCGGCAAGCGAGCTATCGGCTGCAGAGAGAATGATCATATCGGCCGGTGTCTGGTTTAAATCGATGATACCTTCATCATCGACAAACCCGCCCGGTTGCGCTGCTAATAGGTGCATAAAAAACAGTGACGAGAACGCTTCGCTACTAGAACGCTGCTGCGCAGCTGCTAGTGGTTAGGCTCTCTAAACTCCTAAAGGCTTAAACCAAAGCTTCTTCAAGCGCGGCTTTGATAGTTGCTTCGTCGATGCCTTTGCCGATAAATACCAACTGAGTTTTCGGCTCATCGTTGCCCCATGGACGATCGAAATACACATCCAAACGCTTACCTACCGCCTGCATTACCTGACGCATCGGCTTACCTGGAAGTGCGGCAAAACCTTTAGCACGGAAGATATTAAAGTCGCTTAGCAGACCTTTAAGAATGCCTTGCAGCTTATCGCTATCTACTTCACCGATAGAGATAACGAAAGAATCAAAGTGATCATGGGCATGGTCGTGATCATGGCCGTGATCGTGGTGATGATCGTGGTGGTTGTGTACCGCTTCGATACGCTCTTCTGTCGCGCAATCTAGACCCATCAACATTTCAAGATCCGCTTCACCGTTGCTGATGTAAGAGGTCTTAACTTCAGTAGGCACTTTTGCAGCAATCGTCGCTTCAACTTGGCTGCGCTGATCACCTTCAAGCAGATCGTTTTTACTCACAACCACTAGATCTGCTGCGCTTAGCTGATCATCTAATAGCTCTTTAAGACTTGGATCGTGATCTAAGCTTTCATCCGCTAGACGCTGTTCTTGAACTTTAGCTTCGTCGTTAGCAAAGCGACCTGCTGCAACCGCAGGGCCATCAATCACTGTGATTACCGCATCTACCGTGCAGTACTCTTTAATGCCCGGCCAGTTGAATGCCTGAACGAGTGGTTTAGGTAACGCAAGACCACTAGTCTCAATCAAGATGTGATCGATATCTTCACGACGCTCAACTAGCTGCTGCATAACTGGTAGAAACTCTTCTTCTACTGTGCAGCAGATACAGCCGTTAGCTAGCTCGTAAAATCCGTTCTGGTCTTCAGCCGTTGCCGCTGACTCATCTTCACAATCAAGCGGACAGCTACGTAGCAAGTCAGAGTCGATATCCAGCTCACCAAACTCATTTACAATCACGGCGATACGCTTGCCTGCCGCTTGCTTCAAAACGCTAGACAGTAGTGTTGTTTTACCGCTACCCAAAAAACCTGTTACTACAGTGGTTGGAATCTTATTCAGTTGCATAACTGTTACTCTGTTGTCTCTTTTACAAGTTTTGCTTTGTGTTCTTTTTTACGGAAAACGTGAGCCTGATCCTTGTCGTACAGATAGGAATCGGCAAACTCATCGGTATCCAATACGTGACCTACCAGAATTAATGACGTACGGGTAAAGCCCTTTTCACGGACTTTAGCGACAATATCACCCAAGGTTCCAATCACTTTGTCCTGATCTGGCCAAGAGCTGCGATAGCAAACGGCTACCGGGCAATCTTCGCCATAATGCGGAATCAGCTCTTCAACAATCTTATGGATGCGGGTTACACCCAAGTGGATCGCCAAGGTTGCACCACTCTGTGCAAGCTGAGGCAAACGTTCACGCTCAGGGAACGGCGTCTTGCCTTCATAACGGGTCATAATGATCGTCTGGGACACACCTGAAAGCGTCAACTCTTTCTTCAGGTAAGCCGCAGAAGCCGCAACCGCACTCACACCCGGAATAACTTCATAATCGATCCCTTCGGCTTCTAAACGGCGGATCTGTTCGCCGATAGCACCGTAGAGTGATGGATCACCACACTGCAGGCGGGCAACATCCTTACCCTCTTTATGCGCTTGAACGATATGATCGGTAATCTGATCTAGATCGATGGTAGCGGTATCGATGATCTTTTCCGCCTTACCCTCAACCGCTTCCAGTACTTCACGTGGAATCAGAGAACCAGCATAAAGCACCACCGGGCACTCCTGTAATACGCGATGCCCTTTCAGGGTCATTAGCTCAGGATCACCAGGACCTGCGCCGATAAAGTAGACTGTCATAACTTCTCTATAATCTGCCGTTTAACGCATAATTTGCGCTTTTAAAATTAGATTCCTGCCTTCGCAGGAATGACGACGAAGGTCTCTATAAACCTCGTCTTCCCAGCGAAGGCTGGGATCCATACTCGAAGGCTTACTTACTTCTTCGAGTGAATGCGCAATATGTATATCCACTCTTGTCATCAAATTCCTGCCTTCGCAGGAATGACGAAGAGGGTCTCTATAAACCTCGTCTTCTCAGCGTAGGCCGGGATCCATACTCGAAGGCTTACTAACTTCTTCGAGTGAATGCGCAATATGTATATCCACTCTTGTCATCAAATTCCTGCCTTCGCAGGAATGACGGCGAGGGTCTCTATAAACCTCGTCTTCTCAGTGTAGGCCAGGATCCATACTCGAAGGCTTACTAACTTCTTCGAGTGAATGCGCAATATGTATATCCACTCTTGTCATCAAATTCCTGCCTTCGCAGGAATAACGGCGAGGGTCTCTATAAACCTCGCCTTTCCAGCGAAGACTGGGATCCATATTCGAAGGCTTACTAACTTCTTCGAGTGAATGCGCAATATGTATATCCACTCTTGTCATCAAATTCCTGCCTTCGCAGGAATGACAGCGAGGGTCTCTATAAACCTCGTCTTCCCAGCGAAGGCTGGGATCCATATTCGCAGGCTTACAATTTCTTAGAATAGCCTCGCGGGGTATAAACCCACTCTTTCGAGCCATTGACGATATGGCGAGATTCGCTGTTACCTACGCTTACTAATGTGAACATATCCACATCTTTAGCATCCAGCTCACCTAGGGTAATAATACGGATCGACTCATCTTCACGAGTTAACTGACGGCCAAGTAACACTGGCGTTTCCGCAGGTCGATATTGCAACAAGATGTCGCGGGCATGATTCAGCTGCCAATCGCGCTTTTTGGATACGGGGTTGTAGAAAGAGATTACAAAGTCCCCCGTACCCGCACTGTGGATACGTTTCTCGATCGTTTCCCAAGGGGTTAACAGATCCGAAAGCGAGACCGTACAGAAGTCATGGCCCAACATCGCACCAACACGGCTGGCACCCGCCTGCATTGCCGAGATACCTGGGATCACTTCGATATCTACATCTAGCCATTCAGGATGATCTTCTTTGCCCTGTAGCTGTTGATCCAGCAGCTCAAATACCAATGTCGCCATGGCATAGATACCGATATCGCCGCTGGAGATCAGCGCAGTGGTTTTGCCGCTTGCCGCCAGATCTAACGCTAAACGCGCGCGACCGATCTCTTCGCCTAAAGGCAGATCATGGTGCTGTTTGTTATCACAAACATCGCCCAACAGATCTAGATATAGACCGTACGCGACTAGATCGGAGCTTGCTTTGATCGCTTCCAAAGCTTTTGGCGCTACAAGCTGCGCATCACCCGGGCCTGTGCCCACTACAAATAGTTTTGACATTAATTATTCATCTGCCGTTATAGCTTCTCGCAATTGCGCAAGTCGCTTTCTTCGTTTTCTGTTTATTCAAGACCAGCTCAGGCTGCTGCCCAGTCTGCTGCTTGGCACTCAATAGGGCTGCTGATTCAGCTACGCCATAAACACCTACTGTGTTGAACACATACTCAGATCGAGTACTCAGTAATGGCTCCATCTCAGATAACTGGTTTTTATCCCAAGTCTGATAAGGCTTATCGAGGTTTTCAGCCAACTGAATTAAGCCAACCTCGTCTGCTTTGATATCGATGCTGCTGATAGAACTGACCTGATCTAAAACCAAACCCGACTGTTGCAGACATTCCATCAGCAAACGTTCCAATTCATCCACAGGGCAACCACGTTCACAGCCCATACCGACGCTATAAACTGGATTTAGGTAGCCATTCGCGGTGGTTATCACCGGCTGTGCATTTAACAGCTTAGAAACCTCTAAAGCCCAGTTATTCGCTCCACCTTCGTGACCTGATAACAGCGGAATCACAAACTGTCCTTGCTCATCGATCACGAGTACGGGCGGGTCTTGATATTTATCCTGTAGCACCGGCGCTAAACTGCGCATAACAATGCCAGTGGCACAGATAAAGATCAGTCGCTCACCATTTTTAAAAAAGCCCTGAACTTGCTCCGCAAAAGGTTTCGGTTTATACGCCACATCGGCTTCAATCGAGGATCTAAGACGCTCAGCGAGACTCTTGCCCGCTTCTGTCAGCGCAATAATCTTTGTCATAACAAAAAACCGACTAGCCAAGTCTCGGCCAGGGGCTGGCCTCCTACATCAGCATCCAATGAACTTGTAGGAGCCCACCCTGTGGGCGATGCCATATCGGCTAGATAATTCATCGGCTCACCCTCTCACTACGGGTAATCACAAACAACGAAAAGTAAGGGCCCGCTTCGGCTTCCAGCTCACTAATATCGTTCACAATGCGTTGATTATCACGGCCGATATATTCCAAATACTGAGCATCTTCAGTGCGTCCGCTCTCAGCCAGTAATTTAAGTAAACGAGGGCGCGCCTGACCCGCTTTCATAATCACCAGCGAATCATTTTGTTTAAGTGCGGCAAGAATCTGTTCATCAGTATGGCGACCGCTTACTACGCAAAACATCTCTTTCAGCATGGTAAGCGGATGAACTAGAGTGGCTGCGGCGGCATTTACCGAGGTAATGCCCGGTACAACTTCGCAAGTGAAACGATCTTGTAAACGCTCTAATAGATAGCTGAATGAGCCGAAGAACAGGGGATCACCTTCACACAGGAAGATCACATCTAAGCCCTGCTCTAGCTGTTCAGCGATGGCCGTTGCGCCCTGATCATAAGCTTCGTTCGCTTTATTACGATCCGTCGACATCGGCATATAGATCGGAATACCCGATTGCGCTGTTGTTGCTGAATAGATGGCATCGGACGCGATGTTCTTCGCTTGTGATTCGCCTTTATCATTCACCAGATAGCTGATCACATCAGCGCTCTGGATTAGACGCCATGCTTTAACCGTAAGTAGCTCTGGATCGCCTGGGCCAACACCAACACCTATAAAACGGCCTTTCACCAGATTCATACCGAAGCTCCAACTTTTACAAACTTAAACAAATTCACCGGTAAATTCGGTCGATACATCAACTGCCCTGCTAAAGTTTCGCCACGGCTAACAGACACTTGAGTGGTTTCCAATTGGCTATCTTCAGCTAAAGAGCGCTCTTGCCAGAACTGCATCAGTAGCTGTTTGGTATTTTCAGTTACCGCACTGGCTACCAGCACACCACCCAAGGGCAGTAACGCCCATACTTGGGCAAGCAACTGTGGCAATTCACCATCACTTCCGCCAATAAATACTTTGTTTGGCGAAGCTAACCCTTCCAATGCTTCAGGCGCGCGCCCTTCAACAATTTTAAGATTGCTTACTACACCAAAACGCTGACGATTCGCTTCTAAGCAACTTAGGCGATCTGGGTGATGCTCTATCGCTTGTACTGTCGCTAACGGCTGCCAATAAGCAAGCTCAACCGCTACGCCACCACAACCAGCACCTATATCCCAAACCTGATCATCACGGCTTAACTGCATCAACGAGAGAATCGTAAGTCTGACCTCGCGTTTACTAATCATCCCTTTACCCGGTTTATCTGTATCAGTAATAAAGTGCTGATCAGGAATACCCGGAAACTCAGGTAGGTAACCTTGATTTGAACCCGGTTCAATAAGGGTCAGATGCAGTGGATCAAACTCATGGTCGTTTACTAATAGCTCCGATGCAGAGAAACGGCGAATCTGCTCATCTGGATAACCTAAGGTTTCCAATACGGTCAGCTGTGCTTGTGGAAAACCTGACTCAATACAATGTTGAGCAAGCACCTGAGGATAACTTTTACTGTCCGTCAGGATCAGCAACGACTGGTTCTGGCGTAAACGTGTTTTCAGCTTCTCGACCGGACGACCGTGCAGGCTTAATGCTTCTAGATCCTGCAGGGCCAGACCCAAACGGTGGCAGGCCATCTGTAAGCTCGAAACCGCAGGATAGAATCTCAAATCCGACTGAGAGAAATGGCGGCTAAACCAACGACCGATGCCATAAAACAGTGGGTCACCTGAGGCTAGAATCATTACTGATTTGTCTTCAGCAATAACGCCTTCAACCAATGGTTTTAGCTCAGCTAGTTTTGGAAGTTCCGTGGTAGCTTTATCCGATGGCATCAGTGCTTTGATGGTCGCCAACTGACGCTCAGAACCTATCACCAGATCAACTTGCGCTAAAGCCTGCTGCGCATCTGAGGAGAGTTCAGCAAGGTGAGAAACACCCAAACCAACTACGTGGATCATTAGTAAAACTCCCCACGATTACAGCGCAGTAGCGCATTACAGCTCGCGGCTGATACTGCACTACCACCCTGACGACCGAGCAGCGTTATACACTCAATACCTAACTGCTCGTGAACATCCCACAATGCTTGTTTGGACTCAGCGGCACCGACAAAACCCACCGGCATACCGATAATCAACGCCGGTTTATCTGCACCCTGTTCGATCATCTCTAACAAACGAAACAACGCCGTAGGCGCATTACCAATCACCACGACACTGCCGGCCAATGAATCACGCCATAGTTCTACCGCAGCCATAGAACGAGTTTCGCCCGTTTGTTTTGCCAAATCTGCGGTACGTGGGTCATTCAGATAACAGCTAGGTAAACGCTGAATCATTCGTTTAGTGATTCCCTGACGTACCATCTCGACATCACAGAGAATTTCACACTCCTGGGACAGCGCAGCCATACCTGCTTCACAAGCATTTTTACTGAAGCGCACCTGTTCCGCTAACTCAGGCATACCTAAGCTGTGCACAATACGCATCACAACCTGCTGTTGCTCACGGTCGAAATGACTTAGCTCAGTTAGCTCGCGAATCTGTCGAAAGCTATCTTTCTCTATCGCCTGTGGATTAATTTCGTACTCAAACGCCACGCTGTTTCTTACCTATTATCATCTAGACTCGTTAACTAGTGTTCTGACGGCTTCTACACAACCGTCTATCTCTCGGAATATCCGATCCGCTTCTGGTAGCTCTGGGCGCTCTAACATAAACACATCTACGCCCAACTCTCTGGCAGCACTCAACTTGGCTTCTGTTGCTGCGCCGCCACTGTTTTTACTGATCAGCAGATCAATCTGATGTTTTTCTAACAGTGCCTTTTCATCCTGATGATTAAACGGCCCAATCGCTTTTAACCATTGCATGCTTTGCGGTAATTCAGCTTGTGCAGGAGCCGCTGTGCGGAACACCTGATTCTGTCCATTACGTTGTGCATAAACGCTAAACAGATCGATCACTGCTTGGGATAACTGTCCTGCCGTTAAAAGCACCGACTTATAGTTTTCTGCAGCCGCAACCAGTGATTGCATATCCGCAAAGCTACGCCACTTATCGCCCAGCTGCGCTTGCCAAGCTTCGCGGTGGAAACGCCAACAAGGGATGCCAAGCTGTTTAGCAGCATCCACCGCAGTAGTGCTCATCGTTTCAGCAAAAGGATGGGTCACATCTAGAAGAAGACCAATCTGCTCCTCTTTTAGATAAGTCTCCAATCCACCGTATTGGCTAAAACCACCCGAGATCACTTCGCAAGGTAGCTGCGGAATTCTCACCAATCCTGCCACGCTATAGATCACGCGGTTATCACCTGATAGTCCTTGCTGATCTAAGCCTTTAACCACTTTTCGTGCATCCGATGTGCCACCAAGAATCAGGATATTCATTTCGATATCTCCGACATCGCCAGCCCTTGAGCATGCCCCACAAAGTTGCCTTTTCGATCCGTGGCCCACACTTCAATCTCAACCTGAGGTTGAGTTTTATGCACTACCCCTTCTGCAACCAGCAACGCCTGTGTACAAACCGCTTGTGCCAGATCGATCTCGGCTTCCTGACAGAGTTTCAGTACCTCCATACTGGTATTAGCATTGTGGATCTTTTCCAACAACGGTGCATTAGCACCCAGCTTCTCAGCCAACTTCGCCATATGTTGAAAATCGATGCTCGAGCTGCGGCTATTCAGATCCATATGACCGTTCGCCAGTTTGGTCATCTTGCCAAAGCCGCCACAAATACTGAGTTTTGCTACTGGCTCTTTGCGCAGATGTTTAAGCAAAGCCCCAACAAAGTCGCCCATCTCAATCAGAGCCATATCATCCAAGTTGTAGTGCGCTTTGATCGCAGCTTCGCTGGTACTGCCCGTCGTTGCTGCCAAGTGCTTAGTTCCATTGGCTTTGGCAACATCCACCCCTTGGCGAATCGATGCGATATAAGCAGCACAAGAGTATGGACGGACAATGCCTGTTGTCCCTAAAATCGATAAACCACCGATAATCCCTAGGCGTGGATTCATGGTCTTAAGGGCGATCTGTTCGCCCTTTTCCACGCCCACAGCAACCTCAAAACCGCCTTCGTAGCCATAAACATCAGCGGCTTTTTGTAGATGCTCGGTCATCATCTTGCGTGGTACAGGATTGATCGCAGGCTCACCTACTTCGAGTACTAAACCTTCACGCGTCACTGTGCCCACGCCTTCTGCGGGTTTAAATACCACACCCGGTTCTTTAGTCAGTCGAAGCTCAACAAAGACCGTTGCACCATGGGTGACATCAGGATCATCACCGGCATCTTTAATGGTTGCGGTGCGAATACCCTGCTCATCTTCTAGCGGTTGATAAGCGATGATCTCCAGCTCTACCAACTGCCCACGAGGTAGCAAGACCTCAACGTTTTCTGGCTGTTTACCTGCCAACAAGGCCTGTGAAGCAGCCACACAACACGCAGTCGCACAGCAACCGGTGGTTAAACCGCTGCGCAACTCAGGCTGTTGATTTTCGCTACTCTCAGGCCACACGTTCTTATCTACCCTCTAGATTTCCACTAAAGATCGCAGCGATCGCTTCTGGGTTAGATGCAAAAAACAGGTGTAGATAACTCGCCGTTAATCCTTTCTCTCGGTAGATCGCTTCGCCCGGTGCTGGGTGACGCTGGCGACGGCCATGTCCTACCGGTTCCGGTGTATCAGAACTACGCGAACGATGATGAGCATGCGCCTGAACCTCTCCTTCAGGTAACATCGCCGTTTGCATACCTTGGCAACCGCGTTTACCGCGCATAGCACCATGGCCTTTCATTATTCCAGCCATGGGACGGCAGTTATCTTCTAGATCGGTAAGATCTTCAAGACAGTAGAGGAAGCCGCCACACTCAGCCAAAATCGGTTTACCTGCTGAGTGGAACTCACGGATCTGCGCCTGCATGGTTTGATTGTCCGATAGCTCCTGTGCATGCAGTTCTGGATATCCACCCGGTAACCATAAGCTATCCGCTTCGGGTAGTTCAGTATCATGTAGTGGTGAGAAGAACTTAAGCTCTGCTCCCATCTGCTCTAGTAAACGCAAATTAGCATCGTAGATAAAACTAAACGCTTCATCCTTTGCAATCGCTATGCGCTTACCGTCAAGTAACGGCTCGACCTGAGGCAACTCTGCACTAAAAAACTCTACTGGTTCAGGCAAGTTAGTAATCTGATTGACTGTCTCTAACGGGCCTTTTATCCACTCAGCACCTAAACCAAAACGTTGCTCTAACTCGTCATAGACTTCAACAGCCTGCACTAAACCTAAGTGACGTTCAGGTAAGGCAACCTCCGGATCACGCGCTAATGTAGCTAGCAGAGGTAAAGTTTCAGGGAGTGCATCACGAATCAGTTGAGCATGGCGCTCAGTACCACAGTTATTGGCGATTAAACCGGCAACCGAAATATCAGAACGATAGTTAGCTAAGCCCATCGCAATTGCCGCAGCGGTTTGCGCCATGCCTTTAACATTCATAACGATGGCAACAGGGATATTAAAACGCGCGGCTAAGTCTGCACTGGAAGGTTCGCCATCAAACATGCCCATAGCGCCTTCAACCAAAATCAGATCGGCTGTTTTTGCTGCTTCATAGAGTTTTTGCTGGCAGTAGTTTTCGCCGGCCATCCACAGATCAAGCTGCTCGACATCCTGACCACTCGCCTGCGCTAAGATCTGTGGATCGAGATAATCAGGGCCGGTTTTGAATACACGAACCACTTTGCCCTGATCACGGAAATAACGTGCCAGCGCTGCTGTGATCGTGGTTTTACCTTCACCCGAACTTGGTGCTGTTAGAAACAGCGCGGGGCAAAGTACAGATTGCTGTTCGGCCATTAGAATTCGATCCCAGCTTGCGCTTTGACTCCAAGACGGAAAGCATGGCGTTCATCACGAATACTGCTGATCGTATCAGCAATCTCTTCTAAACCTTCTGGCATAACACGACCGGTAATCATGACGTTCTGATTCTTCGGACGACTCTGTAAAGCTTCGATAACCGGCTCTAGCGGCAGATATTTGTATTTGAACATATAGCTCAGTTCATCAAATACCAGCATCTCGTAGCTATCATCTTTCAGGTATTGCTCGGCTAGGGCCCAAGCTTTCTTCGCCGCTTCTATGTCCTGAGTTTTATCCTGCGTTTCCCAGGTAAAACCATGGCCCATAACATTCCAGTCGATCAGCTCATGATCACGGAACAGTTTATATTCACCGGTCTCAGTACGGCCTTTTACAAACTGGATAACCGCCGCTTTTTTACCATGGCCCACACAACGTGCCATAGTGCCAAACGCCGAGCTACTCTTACCTTTACCGTTACCTTTTAGCAGGATAAGTACACCGCGCTCTTCAGTGGCTTGGGCGATACGCTTATCGATCACCTCTTTCTTTTTCGCCATGCGTTCCTGATGCGTTTTCATATCGGGTTCTTATGCTCCAGATAAAGATAGGTAAGTTGCATTTAATTCATTGGCGAAACGACGGCCTTTGCCTCGTTTCACTTGGCTGAGTTCGGTATCGATCCAGATCAGATCGCCACCTAAATCAATGCCATTTAAAGAGCTACTGCTGCGTCCATCGCTTAATACATAGATAGCGACATCAAGCTCAGGCTGTTGTTTGCGCAACTGCTGTAGATAGCTTCGCGCTTCAACAAAGGCTTCGCGCATAGGTGTGCCACCACCGGCACCGAGTTGATCTAACCAACTACGCAGTTCTTTCGGCGCCCTAATTCTAGAAAGCAGGTTTTTAACCTCGGTATTGCCAAATCCAAACAGAGCGATCTGTTCACGATTCAGATACGCTTGCTCAGAGATCTGCAGCACAGCAGCTTTTGCATAAGCAAAACCTTGTGCCTGCAAAGTGGAAGCTGAAGTATCTAACAAGACCAGATGTAAACGATCTGAACTCTTGCCCTGCTTCTTAAACTGCAGCGCCTTCGGAGGCCAGTTAGGTAGGCTGCTAATCAAGGTTTTAAACCAGTCAGGACGACTGCTCTGTTCTGATGTTTGCTTAATGCCCTGCTTCTCGTGGTTGTGAGTCATCAGATCAGGAAGGTCTATTGCCGTTTTCTCAGCCGTCTTTTGTTGTTGCGGCTTCATAGCACCCCACTCACCTTCGCCTGACTGTTGGCGATGACTATCATCAGGGCGTTTAAAGCCTTGCTGATCTTGCTTAGGCGGTGTTGGCGGTTGCTGCGGAGGATTCTGCTCAGGCGTAACCTTACGGCGATGCGCTAAAACCAACTCTTCTACTGCATCGATATTCTGTTTTGTCACTTCCGCTTGCTGATTAAGCGCCGCATGGGTTAACGCTGCTCGGTACCAAACAATATCAGCACGCAAGCCATCTACCTGCGCTTGAGCACATCGTTCAGCAATATCTAAACGCAGATCATCAGAGCAGGTGACTGTTTGTAGCTTTTCACGAGCCGCTAAAATCTGATCAACCAGTTCAGTTTGCTGAGCAGCATATTCAGCAATAAAAGCTACAGGATTGCGATCAAACTGCTCGCGACGTTTTACGATCTCGACCCGCTCAAGCGGCGCATACTGGTTACTCAGGTTGACCGAAAAGCCAAAGCGATCGTGTAACTGTGGGCGCAACTCCCCCTCATCGGGGTTCATTGTGCCAACCAATAGAAACTCAGAACGGTGGCTATGGCTTATGCCATCACGCTCAACGCGGTTAACGCCAGAGGTAGAAACATCTAACAATAGATCAACAAGGTTATCAGGTAGCAGGTTGACCTCATCAACATAAAGCACTCCACCATGAGCTT
The DNA here is from genome assembly GCF_047778025.1 of Neptuniibacter sp. SY11_33. GTDB lineage: Bacteria > Pseudomonadota > Gammaproteobacteria > Pseudomonadales > Balneatricaceae > Neptuniibacter. The sequence continues at coordinate 1,063,820 of NZ_CP180543.1, read as the reverse complement.
TGCTCAATAGACCAGGGCTGAACTGCATCTTCTTATCGTTCAACACCTGTTCTAGATCCAGCGTACCCAACAGCATCTCTTCGCTAGCACCTAAGGGTAGCGTCACGAACTCAGCCGCGACTAGATCATCCCCTTCCGCTTGAAGGTGATCGGGTAAAAGATCCGCCATACCACGCGCAAGTGTAGATTTTGCACTACCACGCGGACCACTGATCACCACCCCACCGATAGCTGGGTTGATCGCTGTAAGTATCAAAGCAAGCTTAAACTGCGCCTGCCCGCATACCGCTGTAAATGGAAAATGAGGCTTACTCATTCTGCTACCTATTAAACGTTTCTATATCTAGCAACTAGCTGCTAGCCACTCACATCTGATTATTGCTTAGGCCAGTGGGCATGATGTTCATCTATTACATATTTATGTTTATGCTTCTGCTTCGGATGATAATGGGGATGCACATGTGGTTCCGGCCCCTCCCATCCTTCGTGTTCGTGCTGATGATGTTCATCATGTACATGTGGATGAAGATGATCCATCTCTGGATGCTCATGCCATAAGTCATGCTGATCATCTGTTTTCCATACTATCATTGCCGCAATCAACGCTACTGCGGCCAGCGCAGCTAAACCAAGAAAAGCACCGTCCATACCCAATCGGCTACCTAGCCATCCAGCAAGCAGATAACCTAACAACCACATACCATGAGTCAGAGCAAAATTCGCTGAGAAATAATCGTTTCGATCACTTTCTTGGCAGGAGTTTCTGACTACTCGCCCGGTTGGAATAAGGATCAAACTTGTACCAACACCGATCACAAACCAGATTGGGAATAACCCCCAATACCCTGGACCACTTAACCCTACTAACAGAGCCATAACCAACAATCCAGCACCGATAAACATAACCGGGCGATCATGCACACTCTCAAGCAGTTTAGGCAAGATAAACGCTGCTATCATTGAGCCTACGCCCGCAGCTAACATTAATAGTGGAACCTGCTCTTCGGATAAACCCAACACTGCTCGCACATAAACAACCGTGTTCACAATGATCATTGCACCTGCTGCGGAGAGCGCTAGATTGAGTAACAGCACCGCCTGTAAGCGCGGCGTTTTCAGATAACTACGAACCCCAAAGCTAACCTTTTTCCACACCCCACCACTACGATCACTCACAGTATTTGCTGGAACAACCGCGAGTAAAAGAAACAACGCTGCGATAACAAAACCAACAGCATTCAACTCGAACAACAAGGCATAGCTAGTAAACACTAATAAGAAAGCCGCTAATGCTGGGCTCAATAAGCTCTCCATCTCCATCGCTAAACGCGATAAAGATAGCGCTCGGGTATATTCTTTTTCATCGGGCAATACATCGGGCAATAACGCCTGATAGACCGGGGTGTAACCTGCGGCCATCGCATTAAGCAGAAACATCAACACAAACAGCTGCCACGCTTCCTGACAGAACGGCATTAACACCACCAGCGCTGCTCGACCAATATTCAGCCCAGCCAACCATCTCTTTCGTGGTAGCTTACTGGCATAACCACCCACAACGGGCGCCACACAAAGATAAGCGACCATTTTGATTGCTAGGGCTACACCTAAGACCCAGCCAGCATCTCTAGGATTTAGATCAAACGCCAACAGCGCCAAAGCAACCGTAGTCAGCCCTGTACCCACCAGCGAAACTAATTGGCCAAGAAAAAGCCAACGAAACGCAGGATTACAAAGGGGCTGAAAAATTTCCATTAAGCGCTTTCCAACTGCGGCTCAGCAACAGTTACAGCATTAAGTTTTGCATCTTTTAATCGCACTTCACGAGTGGCCAATTGGGCAATAAAATCTGAATCATGGGAGATGATGATCATTGCTTGCGGTAAGTCAAGCAGCGTATCAATCAGCCTTTGACGCGCTTCCGTATCTAAGGCATTACTCGGCTCATCCAGCAACAGCACTTCGGGCTCCATGGCTAATACCGAAGCCAGTGTTATCATGCGTTTTTCACCGCCAGACAGCTGGTGAGTAATACGCTCTTCAAAGCCTTCCATACCTAACGAAGCTAAAGTGTCACTGGCTATCCTTAGTGCTTCTTCACGGCTTTTGCCAAGGTTTAGCGGACCGAACGCGACATCTTCCAAAACCGTTGGGCAGAACAACTGATCATCCGGATCTTGAAATAAGAAGCCAGCACGCGCACGTACATCGATGAATTGCTTTTCTTCGCAACGGGTTTCGCCAAAGGCCCAGATTTCACCGGCTTTGGCTTTCTTCAAGCCCACCAATAGATGCAATAAGGTAGTTTTACCCGCACCGTTAGGGCCGGTTAATGCCACTCGCTCCCCTGCATGAAGGGCAAAATCGACGTTATCTAACACCACTCCACGACGTGGATAGCGATAACTTAAACCGGTTACTTTAATTAGTGCGTTTTGCTCACTCATAAGAAATTCAATCCGGTCAAAATGCAAAGGAAAGGCACAAACACCGCTAAGAAGCGGTAATCTTCACTACCCAAGCGCATATCATCAAACAGGTAAAACTGGCCTTTGTAACCACGGCACTTCATTGCATCCATAATCCGCTCGGAGCGTTCTAATGAATGTACGAGCAACATGCCAATTAGGTAACCAATCGAACGCCAGGTATGCATATCGGTACGAAGCACAAAGGCGCGGGCCTGCATGGCTCTACGCATCCTTTTGTACTCTTGTCCGATCACTTCAAGATAACGCACCGTGAACAGCATGAGGTGTACAAGTTTATCGGGGACTCGAAGGTGCGCTAATGCATGACCTAGCGTGGTAGCACTTATCGTTCCTACCAATGCAAGCAATGCCAATACCACAGCATGTGCCTTCAATAGAATCATAAGGGCATGAAAAAAACCCTCTTTACTTGCTGATAAGCCAAACAAGGTGAACCAGGTTTCTCCGGGGGTGGTAAAAGGCAGTAAGATGATCAAGAAGATCATAAACATATCCATCGCGATCACACGGCGAAGGGTACGTTTAACATTTAACTGAGCGAGTACCGCCAACATAAAGCCAGTGACAACAGCTGTGGTTAAGACAAAGAAGTTGTGTGAAAGCACTGTCGCAAACGCAAACAGTGTCACTAAGATAACGCGCATGCGTGGATCAAGACGATCAATTATCGATTGATCGTGTTTAACCTTCTGCCCCTTCCATGAGGTGCCGCTATGCTCAAGAAACTGAGGCATGTTCCTTTTCCTGCTGCTTCTCTTTCTGACGTTGACGCCACCAGATGCCTAAACCACAAAGTCCAAAGATATAACCGATACCACCAATCACATCTTGAAGACCCGCTTTCTCTTTATAGGCAGCCAATTCCTGACGCAATGGTTTAACCTGTTTTGCTACCGCTTTTTCGATCAACGCCTGCAACGCTGCTTGATCACCATTAAACTGTGGAATTTCACCACTATTGCCCGAAGCACTCATTGCGACATTACCGCCGGGTAAACTATCTGGCAGTTCATCAGCTGGTAGGGAGATTTCAAGCACATGACCCGCACTCAGGTTGGCAAAGAAATGGTGATCAATTCGTTGCTGAGCCGAAAATACAAACAAGCCATCAGCGTCAGTTACAGTCTTACCGAGTTCATTACCAGCCGCATCAGATACGATAATTTCCGTACCCTCTTGAGCCATATCACCATTAGAAAAGCCAACTTCACCTTCTATCGTGTTACCAATAGCGTAAACACCACCGACAACATTATGGGCATGTGCACCTGAAGAAATCAGGGCAAATAGGAATACAAGTGGCGCTAATAACTTAGCCATAAGCGCGTTCCTCATCGAGACCAAAGACTTCAGGCTTCACCTTACGAATCAGCAACACAGCTGCCGCAGTGACAAAGCCCTCTACGATCATGACCGGAATATGCGCAACAAAGGTCGCTTTAGCTGCGAGCAAGAAAGCCTCGCCCGAAAGCATTAACGAAAATGCCACCATAATCGTGGTTATCACAATCGAACCTGCGCCACCGATAGCGCCCCACGTTGCTGCCACTTTAGGTGACGGCGAACCAATTCCATGTCGGCAGAGGTAATACACCAACACCGCAGGCAGCGCGATATTGACCGCATTTACGCCCAAAACAAGGAACCCACCAAAACCAAAGAACACCGCCTGTAGAAACAGGGCAACTAAAAGCGCTGGAAAAGCGGCCCAACCTAGCGCTAAGCCGATCAATCCATTCAGGATAAGATGCACACTGGAGAAACCAATAGGCAAGTGTATATAAGAAGCGATAAAAAAGGCGGCTGAGAGTACACCTACTTGAGGAAGATGATCATAATCCATCTTCTTCAAACCTAAGGCTACCCCAGCAACTGTCAAAGCAGCACCCGTTGCTAATACCGAACCCGACAAAGCGCCATCTACAATGTGCATCTTGGTGTACCTAAATTATTTAACTGGGTGAGCCTGAACCCAAATTACTGCATCTTGGGAAAGTTCTTTACCTTTATGTTCTTTGTCAGAACCTACACCCAATGCACAAAAGCCCCACTGACCGGCTTTAGGGATACCAAAAGTAAAGGTACCGTTCGCGTCAGCAAAGATCGTCATAGTGATGAAAGCATCGGCAGGCGCTTCCATATTAGCCTCTTTTGCGAAAGCGTTAGCTTTCATATCAGGCTCATAGTTTACGTATTCCACTTCAATCTCAGCAAATGGAACTGGCTTACCTTCGCTTTTCACAACACCGGTAAACGTTCCACCTTCGTAAATAGCGTAAGGCTTAGTCAAAGGAACGATCTCAGCTTTCAAACCAAAATCTTCATTCCAATCTGTTGGCAAGCTACCCACGTTAACAATAGATTTAGTGATCTGCTGAATATAGATATCTTCAGATTCTTCAAAATAAGGTGCCATTTTGTGAACAAATACGTAGTCACCTAGACCGCGTAGCTTCACATCAGCTTCGAAAGACGTACCAGTGTTATCAGCGCTGGTCCACTGAGATGGTTTAACAGAGTCGAGTAACTCTGTCTTCTTACCTTTTTTGATTACATAGAACTGTTCAGGCGCTTCAACCTTCATCACATGACCACTTTCCGCAGGGTGGGTAAATGGCATTTTGAGGTTGATCTGACCACCACGCTCACGCAGTAATTCTGGCGTATAAACCATTTGGAAGTGAGCTGATGCAATAGAAGAATAGAGCGCAGCGCCTGCTGCTACTGAAAACGCAATTTTTTTAAGCACAAAAAATCTCCAACATGAAATATTGTCGGAGTTGGGAGGATAAGTATGTTTAGACAAACCAAACAATTACTCGGTGAAGCCCTCCGCAACACCACGGTAAACAACTATTAGGCTGGTATCCGGACTCATCAGCGAAGGGATATACCTTCAATCAACTTACCTTCCCATATCCTAGATACAGTGGCATAAAAGCTGATATAACCAATTTACCGTTGCGGGGGCAGTGTTGGGATCGCTATTGAATCCTGGCTCATAAGCTCACCAACTTCCCGGGCTATCAAAATTGCTACCCATGACCTCATTTGGGCATCAATTTCAGCCTGTACAAATGTACGACCTAATAAGCGCACAACTCTACCCGCCATACCCCTTATTTGCAATTGAGTTCTATTCCAGTGGTCATGAATAACGTAAATATATAAATCCCAACTACACTGGGTTTAAGCACCTTCTTTTCGGAACTAAAGATAACAACTCCAAGTATTAAAGAGGGCTCCATATTATGTTTGCGCTTAAATCCTCCGTTCTCATTGCAGTAATTGCCCTACTAATCGGCTTTTCCGTACAGACAAAAGCCGACTGGTACGCCAGTTTTTCTACCGAGTACCAGCCAGAAGCCCAAAGTGGACACTACGCCTACAAACCCTTTCTGCAATACAGCGAAGGCAATTTTGGGACTTATCTTGAGTACATTTACGTACCTAGAAACGGGATTGATAATGGTCAAAATCTAACTTGGCAGGTTGAATACACCTGGCAGCTAGATGAAAGCAGCATTATTAAACTAGTGCATGAATTTGATCGCACTATAGACAGCGATACCAATAGCGCCGAACTTACTCCCATGTACTACATCACGTTGGGCAATGGCTTAAAGGCAGGATTTGAACTTGAGATCGATTACTACCTCGACGGTGATTTTGATATCTATGAGATCGAGATTGAACCCACACTTAAATGGAGCCAAAGCCTAGGCGAAGGAAAACTCAACTTAGAGTTAGAAGCGCCTACTATGCGTCTTTATAGCAATGATAATTCGGTTAAAGATTTTGAATTCGAAGAGGTGCTCCCCATTATCGGCTACGATCACCCTCTTTCTAAAAACTTAACCTTGCATACCCTGCTAGAACTTCCCTACGACCTTCAGGAAGATGATTTCGACACTATAATCACAATAGGGCTTGGAGTTACCTTCTAGCCCTATTTGCCTTTATAATCCGTTTTTTTGATCCGGATAAGGCATCTTCCATGCTCTATGTACTTCCTGAAACAACAGGCGACATCATCGTCCTGCAAGCGAATGACACTCTGACAGCAAGCGATTACACCGAAACATTCCTGCCACTGTTTGAGCATGTAAAGAACACGCATCCTGAAGTTCGTCTGCTAGTTACTTTTGCTCCAGATTTTTCAGGTTTTGAAGCCGGTGCATTATGGGAAGATCTAAAATTCGGCACGAAACACGCAAGCGATTTTTACCGTATCGCGATCGTTGGTGATCCTAAATGGACCGAGTGGATGACCAAAGTGGGCGATCTGCTTACTCAAGGCGAGATGCGCCACTATCGAATGACCCAACTGCTCGAAGCGCTTCGTTGGATTAACGATGAAGATGAAGACGACGAGGAAGAAGAAATGCTATATCCGTTCGGCGGATAAGAAAACAGCTTAAACAATTAGGGCCATCTCATGATGGCCCTTTTTTATTTCTAAGATCAGTTATATCCAAGTTAGTGCACCGTCAGCATGCCACTGGAAACCATTTGCGAATACAGGGCATCGCGCAGTTCTTGCGGCATATCTACAAAGTCCAGATTCCCGTACAAAAACACCTCTTCTAAATCTATTTCGATCACTTGGGTATCATCTGCAACCTCAGTTTGAGGCTTGGTATCATCTAATCCAGAGGCTTTTATAATTTTATATATGGTTTTGCCGTCTTTCTTTTCCATCTTGGCCTCACTTACTACATAGAACTACCAACACAGTATACGGCTGCAAAGCAAAAGCCAAACCCTATAAAGCAAAAGACCGGGCAATGCCCGGTCTTTTTAGTCACAAAATAAAGAGCCTGACTTATTTTGTTTCTAACGATGAAGCCACTTGAGCCTCAAAGTATTCGCGAGTCAACTTGAATACAACTGGGCTCAATAGCGCCAGAGCAATCAAGTTTGGAATAGCCATCATTGCGTTTAGTGTATCCGCTAGTAGCCATACGAAATCCAAGCTAATCAACGTACCTACAGGCACTGCGATGATCCAAAGGATACGGAAAGGCATAATTACTTTCACACCAAATAGGTATTCTGCACAACGCTCACCATAAACACTCCAACCTAGGATCGTTGTGAAAGCAAAGATCGCTAGAGAGATAGCAACAATGTAGTTACCCACACCTGGTAGCGCATCTGCGAAAGCGGCAGATGTTAGAGCTGCGCCTGATACACCGTCAGTCCAGACACCAGAAGTGATGATAACCAAGCCAGTGATAGAACAGATGATGATTGTATCTAGGAATGTACCTAGCATTGCGATTAGACCCTGACGAACTGGATCATTAGTTTGAGATGCTGCGTGAGCAATCGGAGCAGAACCAAGACCTGCTTCGTTAGAGAATACACCACGTGCCACACCGAACTGGATCGCAGCCCAAACAGCAGCACCGGCAAAACCACCTTCAGCAGCATGTTCAGTAAATGCATAAGTAAAAATAAGGTCTAGAGCAGCAGGGATTGCATCAACGTTAATTGTAAGAACAACTAGGCCTGCAACAAGGTAGCTAATTGCCATCAAAGGCACCAAAGCACCTGCTACCGCACCGATACGCTTAATACCACCCAACAATACAGCTGCAGTAAGCACCATCAAGATTACACCTGTAACCCATGCTGGCATCTGGAAGTTTGCTTCTAGAACATCAGCAACAGAGTTTGATTGAACTGTGTTACCAATACCGAAGCCTGCGATCATACCGAAAACCGCGAAAGTCGTACCCATCCAAGCCCATTTTTTACCTAGGCCATTTTTGATGTAGTACATTGGACCACCAACGTGGTTGCCATTCTCATCAACCTCACGATATTTCACCGCCAATACAGCTTCAGAGAACTTAGTCGCCATACCTACTAGCGCAGTACACCACATCCAGAACAGAGCACCTGGACCACCGAGGAATACAGCCGTAGCAACACCGGCAATATTACCTGTACCTACCGTTGCAGACATTGCTGTCATCAAGGCTTGGAAAGGTGAGATTTCACCAGAGCCTTTTTCGGATTCAGCCGTATTTCGGCCGCTCCACATTAATTTAAAACCAGTGCCCAATTTTAAAATTGGCATTAGTCTCAAACCTAGCTGTAGGAACAAACCTACACCTAAAATTAGTACCAGCATCATTGGACCCCAAACGATGCCGTTAACCGTACTTATAAATCCGGTCAATGCTTCCATTATGATTCCTCTATATTGTTTTTTTCTACGAGGGAAAATAACTGCTCAGTTATTTTTAATTTTTAGATAGCTCATTCCTTAAGGTGTTAAGCCTAAAGGTCTTATCAACACCTTAAACACAGCAATCTGCTCTTATTCTTTTCGCAGCGAGACGGGGTTAGTGTGCTCGCCTGGATCTTTGATACAGAGAAAATGCTTACACATCTGACTAAATATCAAACAACCTTATCCTGCCAAGGGTAAGTAGCCCAGCAGCCCCCGCCTCTTTGCTACGAATAGAACTGCGCACTACGATATTCCAAAGAAGCCAGAAAATGGCTTTGAATTAAAAATTTATACAGTGATAAAAACTGGATAAATGCATTTATGCAGCAAAAAACACTACTATGTGAATACAGGGGACTAATCAGGCCAGAAAATTGATGATAGGAGCATAAAAAAAGGCGCAAATCAGAACCCTGATATTGCACCTTCTATAGATACTGAAGAGAAGTTAAGCGTTAGCGATTAACATTGAACTTAATAGGCAGCTCAAGCGTTTCACGCACCTCTTCCATCACTATATAACTTTTAGAGTTCTTAACTCCTGGCAGAGTTAAAAGCATATCCCCTAAAAGAGCACGGTATTCGGACATGTCATTAATACGCGCCTTCAAAAGGTAGTCTGCATCACCCGAAACTAGATGACACTCTAATATATAAGGCAGTTCTTCAACCGCCTTATTAAACATCTGGAATGCATCAGGTGTTTGATAAGAAAGTGATATTTCTACAAATACCAACATATTGTAATCAAGCAACTGAGGATTTAAGCGGGCATAGTATCCTTCTATATAACCCTCTTTTTCCAAACGCTTTACACGCTCTATACAGGGAGTCGAACTTAAGCCAACTTTCTCTGCTAGATCAACGTAACTAATTCGCCCATCATTTTGTAAAGTACGCAAAATGCTTACATCTAAGCGATCTAGCGCACGCTTCTTACTATTTGTCATGCATTAATATCCACTATGAAAGTAAAATATGCAGGTTATTATTCTGTATTATAGCCGAACTTTAGCGCCTTACACTGGCAAAAACCAAATAAACTAGTGTTTTCTCATTAACATAAAAATACGAAAATGAGGTCACATTATGCAGGTACTGGTTTTAGGTGCAGGAGTGGTTGGCGTTACAAGCGCTTGGTATTTAGCCAAGGCTGGCCATCAGGTAACTATAATCGATCGACAGGTCGATGTCGCGTTAGAAACAAGCTACGCCAACGCTGGCCAGATATCTCCTGGTTACTCTGCTCCTTGGGCCGGACCCGGCATTCCCCTAAAAGCCGTTAAGTGGCTAATGCAAGATTTAGCGCCCTTTATGATCAGCGGACGCGATGTTGATACTCAAACTCTCGCGTGGATGACCAAAATGTTATCCAACTGCACAGAAAGCGCTTACCACACCAATAAAGCCCGTATGGTTCGCTTGGCTGAATACAGCCGCGATTGCTTTATCGATCTACGTAATGAGTTAAATATAGACTACGACCAGCGTACTCAAGGCACCTTGCAAGTGTTTAGAACGGATAAGCAGATGCAAGACGCTCAGAAAGATATCTCTGTTCTAGAAGAGAGTGGCGTAGATTTCCAAAGCTTAGATCGCGATGGCTGTATCGAATATGAACCTGCTCTAGCTAATGTTAAAGACAAGATCGTAGGCGGGCTTCGTCTACCAGGCGACGAAACAGGCGACTGCTTCAAGTTCACCAATGCCTTGGCTGATGAGTGCAAAAAAATGGGTGTCGAGTTCATCATGAAAACCGACATTCTGAATATAAACACTGAAGGCGATCAGGTTGTAAGTGTTTCCACTTCTCGCGGCACCATGACAGCGGATTCTTATCTTGTAGCACTGGGTAGCTACTCTACTCCTGTGCTTTCTAAGATCGGTCTAAAAGTGCCTGTATACCCAATTAAAGGTTACTCACTAACGCTGCCGATCATTGACGAAAGTAAAGCACCAACATCCACAGTGATGGATGAAACTTATAAAGTTGCGGTGACGCGTTTTGATGATCGTATCCGTGTAGGCGGTACTGCGGAGATCGCTTCCTACAACAAAGAGCTGGAAGAGAAGCGTAAAGCCAATGTGGAGTTCGTTGTTAACGATCTATTCCCAGGCGGCGGCTGTACAGAAAGTGCTGAGTTCTGGACGGGCTTACGTCCAATGACGCCAGACGGCACACCAATTTTAGGTGAGACTCAATTTGAGAACCTATTCCTTAATACTGGTCACGGCACACTGGGCTGGACCATGTCGCTAGGCTCTGGCAAATACGTGTCTGACATCATCAGCAACACCGCTCCAGATATTGATAAAGAAGGCCTATCGCTCGCGCGCTACGCTTAAATACTTATCCCCCTATTACTAGTTTCGGAGAACCGGCGACTCCCACTGTCCGGTATCTCCTTTTTTATTACAGGCTCTTTTCTTTAAAGGAAACGAACATGCAAAAAGTTATTATCTCCACAGACAAAGCACCTGCTGCGATTGGCACTTATTCACAAGCAGTTAAAGCAGGCAACACTGTTTATATCTCTGGCCAGATCCCGTTGAACCCAGCAACAATGGAGATGGTAACTGATTCATTTGAAAGCCAAGCGGTTCAAGTTTTCGAAAACCTTAAAGCTGTTGCTGAGGCTGCTGGCGGTAACTTAAACGACTTCGTAAAGATCACTGTTTTGCTTTCCGACCTAGAATATTTCGCGCAAGTTAATGAAATCATGGCGAAATACTTTGAAGCCCCTTATCCTGCTCGTGCAGCTTATGCAGTAAAAGCGTTACCAAAAGACGCTGACATAGAAATTGAAGCTGTTATGGTTGTATAAAACCAACCAAACGAAACTATCTGAACCAACAGTCCGGAGTGAGTATGGCTAGAGCAGCCACAGCAACCATTAACTTAGATGCTATTCGACATAACTATCGCTTAGCTAAATCTGCCGCCCCCGATCAGGGAGCATTAGCCATTATCAAGGCTGATGCCTACGGTCACGGCGCAGTTAAAGTTGCACAGGCCCTAGAAGATGAAGCCGATGGTTTTGGTGTTGCTTGTATCGAAGAAGCAGTAGAGCTTCGCGAAGCTGGCATCAACAAACCAATCCTTCTATTAGAAGGCTTCTTCTCAGCCGATGAACTGAACTATATCTCAGATAAAGAGCTATGGTGCGCTATTCATAGCGTGGAACAGATCGAAATTCTGGCTAAAGCAGCGATAGATAAACCTATTACCGCTTGGCTTAAAATGGATAGTGGCATGCACCGTTTAGGTGTTAAACCTGAAGATTATGCTGCCGCTTTTAAAAAGTTATCTCAGCTAGATCAAGTCAAAGATGTAGTGCTGATGAGTCACTTCTCATCTGCTGACGAGCCTGAGCTTTCTGCCACCCATGAGCAGATCCAACGCTTTGATGCGGTAGCCGCGACTTTAGATGCCGCAGTTAGCCTAGCTAACTCTGCGGGAACTCTCGCGCATGAAGATGCCCGCAGAGATTGGCAGCGTCCCGGCATTATGCTCTACGGCGCAACACCATTTGCTAAGTCACAACCACTTGCCGATCAACTGCAACCAGCGATGACCCTTAGCTCTGAAGTAATCGCCGTTCGTGAGCTTGAGGTAGGCGAACCCGTTGGCTATAGCCAAACCTGGAGATGCAGCCGCCCGAGTAAGATCGGTACTGTTGCGATCGGCTATGCCGATGGTTATCCGCGCCATGCTAAAAGTGGCACACCAGTTTTAGTAGATGGCCATAAAACACAGATTGTTGGTCGCGTTTCGATGGACATGCTGGCTGTAGATCTGACGGATATCCCAGCAGCTAATGTTGGCAGCCATGTGGAACTTTGGGGAGAAAACCTTCCTGCTACTGAGATAGCCAAGTGCAGCGACACTATCCCTTACACCCTATTTACCGGCATTACCCGCCGCGTACATAAGAAATATATTTGAGAACACAATGAGTATTGAACGTATTGAATCTACAGATCGCATGAGCCGTATTGTTAAGCATAACGGTACCGTTTACCTATGCGGTCAAACTGCTGGCGAAGCACAGTGGGACATTGCAGAACAGACACAGCGATGCCTAGACAAGGTTGATGATCTACTAGCTAAAGCTGGCAGCAGCCGTAATCAGATCCTTTCTGTAACGATTTATATCCGTGATATGAAAGACTTCGCAGCAATGAACGCTGTATGGGACGCATGGGTTGCTGACGTAGAAAAACCAGCACGTGCATGTGTTGAAGCGCGTATGGCCCGCCCAGAAATTTTAGTAGAGCTATCTGTAACAGCTGCCTACTAATTAAAAAAGGGGATCAGATGATCCCCAATATTCGCCAGACATGTCTCTACTCTAGCTGTGGTCGCTATTTTGTTATTTTAAAGATCACCTTGCCGTACAAACTATCTAAGCTAATCCAGCCCATCTGCTCAGAAGATAAACTCGTCGGGTTATCCCCTTCCAACAAATAACGTCCGTCTAGGTCTATAGCTGCCACCCGTTTAATCATTCTTTTATATTCGGGATGATCACACACAACCAAATCGCCAACATTGATACGCTTTAATCTTCGCCATACACAAACGAAGTCTCCAGCGCTTAATGTAGGAAACATACTATCTCCAACGATTTTGACGATGTTTAGCATTCGATAACCTAGTCTGTTTTAACCTAATTTTGGATAAGTAACCTGTTCTGCAGGCGGATAAGGACAAGTCGCCGTAAAAGTCTCTACGCCCTTGGTTTTCCAGAAGGCTGCTGCAAATGTATTTACGCGATTCAGAAGATCCACTGCAGCTTCACGATCGATGTTTTGTTTAACTTTTGATGCCTGCAGCATAATACCGTGTACTTGATCATGAGCATCTGGAATCTGTTCAAATTGTGGGGCTTTAAAGTAGTCACCCCAAATCACTCGCACTTCTTCTTTCACTTGTAGTGCATGCTTTTCTTTTTCAGAAACCAAACGCGCTAATTGTGCTTGTTGAGCCAAGGTTAGAGGCTCACCCGTATCTAGTTCGGTAATGAGATCGACCATACGAATAACGGTTAATGCCGTAATTTGTGCCGTCGCAGGGTCATAAATCTTACAAGGGATATCACAGTGAGCTTTAGCAGTCGTAAACGCTAACTTGTTATCCATTGCACTCAAAATCTTGTGAAGCATGGCACTTATCTCCTTAGGTCTTTCTTTGATTGTCATTGATTTTATTAGTGGAGATGCAAGCCATTACAGCGAGGCTGCATCTCATGAGGTAATTCGGCGTGGTATTTATGGAAGAAGCGATTCCATTCCATATGCAAGCAGTTCCCTGCTCTTAGCACAGCGCATTTTTGCAGTTCTCCTAAATGCCGCTCTGCTAACAATCCCTTTAGATAAATCGAGGCGTCCTCAAAAACTTCTGCAGCCTGAACCACTTGGTCTAATGCGATGTAGGTATCAGCCAAATTAAAGTGGCTAACCATCACAGCAGAGAGCAATTTGTCGGAATCTGGGTCGAGCTGACCCTCAAAACATCTCACCGCTTGACGTAACGCTCGCTGACATAACTCCAATGCGGTGTAATAACAATTTGTTTCATAGGCCTTATTTGTGGCCTTCATCAACTCTTCCCATTGCTCCATGCTCCGCCTCCCTGCTTGGCTGTGAAGTTTATAAACCGCCTTGGGTTAACTTGGCTGGATCGAGTAATTTCTGTAACTCTTCGACTGATAGATCTGTGTTTTCTGCCGCGACTTCAACAACAGGTCGTCCCTCTTTATAAGCTTGCTTAGCAATCTCAGCCGCTTTCATATAACCAATAATTGGGTTTAGGGCTGTTACCAAGATAGGATTACGGGAAAGCGCATTATTGAGCTGATCTTCATTAACCTTGAAACTGGCAATTGCTTTATCCGCTAGTAGACGGCTTACGTTGCTTAGCAGCTTAATGCTATTGAGCAAATTACTCGCCACTAAAGGCAACATAACGTTCAACTCAAAGTTGCCAGACTGGCCTGCTACGGTAATAGCAGCGTCGTTACCAATTACCTGAGCAGACACCATTGCTGCCGCTTCAGGAATAACGGGATTCACTTTCCCCGGCATGATGGAAGAACCAGGTTGCAGCGCTTCCAATTCGATTTCACCTAGACCGGCTAGCGGGCCAGAGTTCATCCAACGTAGGTCATTGGCAATTTTCATCACAGAGACAGCTGTCGCTTTCAGTTGACCAGACAGTGCAACCGCGACATCTTGTGAGGCAATATGCGCAAAGAAATCATCTGCCGGCGTAAATTCCAAACCGGTAAGCTGGCTTAGTTCTGCATTAAAGTTTTTAGCAAATTCAGGATGTGCATTAATGCCCGTACCTACGGCAGTGCCGCCCTGCGCAAGGCTCTGCAAAGTTGGCTGGATCTGTTTTAGATGATGAATATTTTGTTTAATTTGAGTCGCCCAACCGTTAAGTGGTTGACTCATCCGAACCGGCATCGCATCCATCAGGTGAGTACGCCCCGTCTTCACAAAACCATCAACGGCTGCAGCTTTATCTTCAATCGCTTTCTGTAGATATTCCAACGCCGGTAACAGCTGCTCCGATAGTTCAACTGCAGCACTAATGTGAATACTGGATGGGATAATGTCGTTACTACTTTGACCACAGTTGATGTGATCGTTTGCACCTACAGTGTCACCATAAATTTCAGACGCAATTGCAGCCAATACTTCGTTAGCATTCATATTGGAGCTTGTACCAGAACCTGTCTGGAACACATCTACCGGGAAGTGACGCATCAGGTCATCTTCATTTAGCAATTGCTCAACCGCTTGCGCAATTGCGCTACCCATCTTCTCTGGGATTTGATCTAGCGTAACATTCGCTTTTGCTGCCGCAGCTTTAGCTTGTAACAAAGCGCGAATAAATGCCTCTGGCATTGGTTGACCACTCACAGGAAAGTTATTCACAGCCCGCTGCGTTTGGGCTGCATACAAAGCATCAACAGGTACTTCTAGCTCACCCATACTGTCTTTAGCTATACGTGTCTTACTCATCTTATTTATCCTTATTTTCCTGACTGTGGTTAACGGCTTAGACCTGACAATACGTAATGGCAGGTCATGTTCAGCTCATACTTAAGCTTGCATAGGTAAGCCTGCCCATCTTGATTATTTGCAAACAACCGCGCCAATTGGCCAAGAGGCTTATTGATGTTATCTAGGCAGCAACAACGCCAATGACTGGGTATTAGTTCGTCCGCCACCGTATCTAACAATAGACGGAACTGACGTTCATAATGCTGTTTCAGCGATTCCACACTCTTCTGCCGGCATGTATCTATATCCAAGTAATGACTGATCAAACTTGGATTGTCCGGTTCTTTTGCAAAACGTATCTGCTTCTGGACATGTTGCAGATATTCGTTAATTGGCGAATCCAACTGAGCTGTTTGCGACATAAAAACAACCAAATCTAAATGATAATTACTATCACTATACATTAGATTTAATTCATCGCAAGGCGGACTCAGCAATAATTTAAAAAAAATGAGATTGAAAATGATTCTCAATCATATATTATGTTATGTCATAACATTTAAGAGATAGGCAAAAATGAAAAAAGGTATTCACCCTGATTACGACTACGTTATCTTCCGCGACACCAGCTGTGGTCAAGATTTTCGTATCCGCTCAACTGTTAAATCATCTCAGACTGTTGTTTGGGAAGACGGCAATACATATCCCCTTGTCACATTGGATATCTCCAGTGCATCACACCCTGTTTATACCGGTGAGAAACGCCAGGCGAAATCTGAAGGCCGTATCGCACAGTTCAACAAGCGCTTCGGCAAACACGCTCGCTAAGTTAATGAGGTGACCTCATGCAAGTATTAAGTTCTTTAAAAACCGCTAAAAACCGTCACCCTGATTGTCAGGTTGTAAAGCGTCGAGGCAAGCTTTACGTGATCTGTAAATCAAACCCGCGCTTCAAAGCCCGCCAAGGCAGCGCAAAAAAGAAACGCTAACCTCGAGTTAGCGTTTCTTGTGTATATAGATCTACCTAACTATCTTTTTAAGGAACCCCTTAAAATAGATGGTTAAATGATCGTTCGCTGTGCGTGTCTATTAATAGCCCTGTTTTTATCTAATCCTCTCTTCGCTGCTGGTCTTCCTGTTGTTAAATACGTGATTGACGGACAACAGATACAGTTTAAAGGCCAAAAGATAGCTGAAGGTGGAGGCTATGTTTTTAACCCTCTCGCGGATAAATCCGTTGTTATCTCCACAACAAACTGGCCCCCTTACATTAGTGATGAACCCTGCGGTAAAGGCTGGGCGTTCGACTTAGCCATTGCCGTACTTACCAGTCGCGGTTATAAAGTCACCATCAAGTTTTTACCTTGGTCACGCGCAGTAATGACCGTAGAAAGCGGTTGGGCTGACATTCTATATCCTGAATATTTTATTGAAGATTCAGCCCCCTCAGATCACTTCAAAAATACATTTAGAAAAAGCCTAGTCGCACTATCCAACCCTTTTCCTGGTGGAAATATCTCTTTAATGAAGCGACGTAGCGACCCTAAATTATATTTTGGGGATGTACAGCATCTTCGCGGTATGAAAATAGGCGTGGTAAGGGGTTATCAAAACTCGCCAGAATTTGATGCGATGATGGATGATGGGCTATTTGAAGTACTTGCAGCAAACGATGATCTGCAGCTGGTTAAGCTGCTGTTAGCTAAACGAGTGGATCTTATTATCGGAGACCCTAAGGTATTTCGCTATTCAGTCGCAACCTCTAACCTTCCACAATTGATTAAACAACAGGCTGAAGAGATCATGGAAGAAGTGGTGCCAGCAGTGAGCTATAACCCACTTCATTTTGCGGTGAGTCGCCAAAACGCTAACTGGGAACAGCTAATCAAAGATATAAATGACGGGTTAAATAAACTCCAAGCCAATGGCGAACTGGAGCGTTTAATCAATGCTGAAACGACTTGCGGAAAGCATTAGGCACAAATAAAAACAGGGACCCTAAGGCCCCTGCGTTCTCAAGCGGGAAAATGCTTAAAGAAGATTGATTGGGTAATCCAAGATCAAACGGATATCGTTTACACGACCAATACCCTGAATTACGTCACCGTTCACGTGAGATACGCGAAGTTGTACGCTTAGATCTTTAGCTTTACCACTTTGTACAGTGTATTTAGCGTCGAAGTTAGTTTCGTGACGCTTACCGTCTGTACCACCAGCGTAGTCAACATCCCAAGACTGAGTGTGACGCGCCATTAGGTGAAGACCTGGAAGAGATGGCATATCGTAATCTACACGGAACTGTAGAGATTGCTCATCATCAGCATCGAAGTCTAGTAGCTGAACCGCACCGTAAGTGAAGTACTGAGAGTCGTCATTACGCTCAGTGCCGCTGCCGTCCCACTTGATGTTGTAACCATCATCACCACCAACAGTCTGGTAGTTCACAGTGTACGCCCAGTCACCTTTAGCGAAACGAGCAGTTAAGCTAGTTAGGTTGCTGTCGTAATCAGCCAGCAGGATACCGTCGTCAGAACCGCGCATGTGACGCGCGTCTAGTGTTACATCGTACTCACCCATCTTAGTTGGGTAAGCTACGTTGAACCAAGACTGCTTCTTGTAATCGTCTGCAACAGCGTGCTGAACTTCAAGGCTCGCACCGTTAGCGAATTTGTAAGTACCACCTACAGATGTGATGTCGTAGTCTTCACCGTTCGCTTCATACTTCTGGAAACCTTCGTCAGTATTACGAGAAGCTTCGTCAGAGTAGAATGCATATAGGCTCAGGTTATCTAGAGCGATGTCACCGTAAATAGCTTGTGTGCTTGGTGCAGAAAGACGAGACTGAAGATCGTTCAGTAGTGGCGTCATCATTACCATGCGACCTGCACGGATGTTTACATTATCCAGAGGTTTCAGTTTAACGTATAGATTCTCAACCGCAGTGTAGCCTTTACCGCCAGTCGCCAACACGTCAGAAGTGTTAACAGTCTTGTCGTCTTCTAAAGCTACAACTTCAGTAACAGTTGCATCAAAACCAACGAAGCCACCAAAGTATGGAGAAGCAACATCTAGTTTGAACGCTTGACCCGCAGCAATAGTGTCTGGGATACCCTGATCAAAATCACGGTTCATGTAGAAAGTACGTAAACCTAAATCAACTTTAAAACCGTCATTTTGCGCTTCAGCTGCGATGCTGGAGCCGCTAGCTACTGCACCAAATGCCAGAGCCGCTACGCTTAGTTTTTTCTGAAACATAATAATGTAACAAACCTGAGTTATTATTTGCGAAGGTGGCTATTTTAAGAAAATAAAGGCAGGATTTTTCTTTGTAATTTTCAGGTTTGCAGGGTTTAACGCTCGAAACTGGTGCGTTCGCAGAGGAATCCATTAAAAATGACAATTTTCGTCATTTTAATATCATTTTCGCTGGTGTTTTTTAGGTGAATACCCCATGAAGGGTGGAACTTTTTCTAACTTATACAGTCATTCGCCACATCAAATAGCGCTTTCAAAGCGCATCTAACTATTGTTCCCGCCAATCCGTCATACCGTATTTAGAAAGAATTTCCTGTAGCTGACCGCTCTTGCGTAATCGATCTATTCCATCAGATAAAATCTGAGCATATCCCTGAGAGTCATCTAAAATCGGCGAAAAAGCGATATAGGACTTTTCAAACTCCTTTGCACTACCTGCCACTTTAAAATGATCAGCCTTATTTAATAGATTAGCGGTGTACAAAAAAACAGGTTCGGCTTCGACCAGCATATCAATCCGCTTTAAAGAAAGCATCTGTATACCCCTGTGAAGAGGTTGCTCGCTACCCAACATAGTCACGCTATCTGAGGAATTGTTTTGAATATAGTCCCGCAATTCATCGCCATAATCATAACCACTAATAGCCGCCAACTGATGACCTTGAAGCGATTCTACCCCTTGATACTGCCAATTCGAATCTTTATGTACAAAAAAGGTATTACCTAAAATTGCCAACTCTTGCTCAGGTAGAACAAACCCCGGCACATCGCCTTTAAAGGCACCGACTACTGCATTGATATGCCCTTTCTTCGCTTCCTGAATCGCACGAGACCAGTTCATCTCTTTGTACTGAACCTCTATACCTTTCTCTGCAAAAACTTCAGTAGCCACTTCGATCATAAAGCCGGGTAAAGGCGCGTTAGCTTCACAGTTAAAAGGACACCAGCGATCAGCAGCGATCACTATTTTTTCTGCGGCTAAACCAATAGAGCAGTAAAGAAAGAAAGTGGCTGCGAAAATTAACCTAAGCATTTGAGATATCGTCGTCCGAAACAAACATCATGACTTACAATGTAATACAGAAGAAAGACGCCCTCAATACACCTAGGTCTAATAAGGTTTTACTCAGTATTACCCAATCCAAACTGGATAGAAAGCCAACTATACTCATAAAAAATCTTTAGCTTTCATTCAAGAAAAACAACTACTAGGCTTATCTAAGGTTCAGAGAGTAAGGGAAGCACGTGGACAAACCTGAATTAGATCAACTACAACAACGGCTAAATCTTTTTGAAGCGCTTGCAGATAACGCCACAGCCGTTATTGCCGCTAAAGATTTAGACGGTCGTTACCTCTATGTAAATCAAGAATATTCCCGTTTATTCCACCAAGAAAAGCATAGTTTCTGCGGTAAAACCGATCACGAAATATTCCCCGAAGATATTGCTACGGCTTTTCGACAAGCTGATTTACAAGTGATCGAGAAACAGGAAGTCATTACCGTAGAAGAGAAAGCACCCGTGGATGGTCAAATTCGAGACTATTTATCGATAAAATTCCCCATAACCGATTCCGAAGGAAACATATTTGCGACCGGTTTAGTTGCTACAGATATAACAGAAAGAAAAGCAGCAGAACAAGAGGTCCTACGTTTATCCCGCGTTGATCATCTCACACAAGTAGCTAACCGTTCTCTACTAGAACAGCGACTGGGTGAAGCCATTGAAAAAGCAAAAGCCCATAACCAATTAATCGGTGTAGCCATTGTAGATTTGGATGAATTCAAACCCGTTAATGACACCTACGGGCACCATGTTGGCGATTCGGTTTTAAAACTAATGGCGGAAAGGCTGATGCACTCCTGTCGTAGTTCGGACACTGTTGCGCGTTTAGGAGGAGATGAGTTTGTTGTCGTTTTAGAAGATCTAGAAACAATGCAGGATGCCATATCTTCACTCCACCGTAGTGTTGAAACGCTTCATGATACTTACCATATAGAATCACAAACCATCAAACTTAGCGCGAGTGCAGGACTTGCTTTTTATCCTCACCATGGCACAGAGATCTTCACTTTATTAAAAGCCGCAGACGAAGCACTATACAAAGCAAAGAACCAAGGCAGAAACCAAGTACAGGTGGCTTAATGGTTAACTGCTCACTGACTCTTTGAGCTTACAATCAAAAAGCCCGATCAACTGATCGGGCTCTAAAACCTATATGGTTTAAGCTATCTCTTTTTCCTTTTGTTTGGGCTGGACATCATCGCCATCAGCAAATATGACCTCATCCCCCGGATTGTGCTTACCCATCAGTTTCGGACGCTCAATCAAGAAGTACAAAATCAAGCCAATACCTACTGCATACACTGTAGATTTTGGATCAGGCATCGCTAGTGTTACCGCAACAATACCCGCAACACCACGCTCAGTAGGGTTCTTCAACTGCTCCATACCAACCATGATGCAGATATAAGCCGTTAGCACCAAGGTCAGCGATAGCGCGATTGGTAAAACAGGCTTAAACAGAGTTACTAGAGGTAAGATAAACAGCGCAACCAAACCCGTGATCCAGAACGTGCCACCGCCACTGTAGATAGAATCCATCGCTTTACGGCCCATCGCGTAACGCTCAGCTACCGTCGCGTGTGCTGCTGTCCATAAAGGACCAGCCAAACCCGGCCACGGTGCAAAGAAAGCGTGAATACCATTACGGATCGCAGTCACTAAATGAACGCGGTCTACGCTAGATTCGATCTTCTCATCGTCACGAATATGGTCAACACGATCTACCAAGGTAAAACCAACAATGATGTCACCAAAAGCAATAACGTAAGCAATAATGGCAGTCGGAATAGCCAAGAGGAAGACATCCAAATCAGGGAAACCAACCGCAAAGACTAAATACTCAGCCATCAAAGCGAAATCAGGCTGAGTGATGCCCCATTCAATTGCTGGCAGTGGATATTCGCCCACAGACCAACCCACAACCATCGCAATTAACATACCCGGCACCATGCCAAAGTTAGCTATCTTCTTAGCTAGTGGATTGGAATCAATCACGTTTTTAAACGATAGCGAGAACAACACGTAAGCAGAAATAATCGAACCGACGATAAGGGAAACTGGTGTCGCATCAATTCGACCACCCACCTTAAGTTCGCCCATCATTGCAGCAATACCCGCCCCAATGATAATCCCGGCTTTAAGAGAGTTAGGAATGACATTCACCAACTTAGAGCCCCAACCTGTAGCCCCTAAGATAAGGAATATCAGTGTCACCTCAATCTGCAAAGCAAACATCGCTTTGATCGCTTCAGGACCAGGTTCAAAACCATTGAGGTAAAGAATAACGACAGGAATCGCCGGCGTAATCCAGCCCGGAACCAGAGGTACACCCAGTAAGGCCGGAAGAATATAACCTAGGCCAGCAATAAACGTGAAAGCAAGGGCAGCTTCATACGGCATACCCAAATACTTCTCCAGTAATGGAATCATTGCCAAACCTACAACGAACATCACCAAGCCCTGAATAATCTCCGGGGTCTCTAAACGGTAATGCACTAGCGGTAGTCGAATTTTGAATGGCCCGAACCCCCAATACGGGTGCTCAGCTCCATGACTTCTTTTTATCAGTGCCATTTTGTCCACCTTGCTGCGTTAAAAATTGATCAGAAAACGTTCATCCTGACCTAGGTGGAGCCACCATAATTTGCTGCAACGCAGTAAGCGATATTAGAGCATTCTACTTTAGTAAAAAAACACCCCTAAAGTATTAGGGTTTTCCCCAATCAAAACAAAGCATTACAAATAAAAGCAGAATGTTACAAAAGATTACAAATACATACAGATCTTTAATTAGTGGTTATAAAGGCAGGGGAAATACGGGAATATTCAGATTTTATTTGGCGGTGCGGAATAATAAAGATTGAGTATCTTTCTTAGAAAGAGGCACAAATTAATATAAAAATTTACGCTATAGCTGTAGGAAACCCCTCTTCGGTCAGCCAGTCAGCAGCATCTTGTAGGTTGTCAAAAGCAGCACGCACAAAACCATCCTGCTCAGAAACAATCATCTTATTTATAACAGCATGTTTCAGAGCAGAAGGCTGATATACATTCGCAGCTCTTTCAAGGCCATTTACGATACACCACTCGACTAACCGCTCAATGACTTCCGAAACCTCTAAGGTTCCTAACTCCCAGTCATTTAGGCAAACAATATGCCCCCAGCCACCTGAGAAGTGCTTCGCTAATGCCATAAATTCCTTTTCAAACTCTTGCGCACATTCCATATTCCATGAGCCGCTTACTTTGGCAAATACCGTTGTACCTTCAACCCATAACTCGTAATGTCCATGCGGGTTATAACCCATGCTTTATCTCGCTGAATCTCTAATTCACTGACTCACTCATTATAGACAGTGTTGCAACAACTGATTTTTCAGCTCGATATAGGTAGTAGGTCCTAAAATGTAAAAAGCCCGCAACAAGTGCAGGCTCCTTAGAATTCTGGTAGGACTAGGCAGATTATACGTCGCTTCGCTCCTTCCCCTTCGGGACTATCGTCGCAGGCTCCGATGTGGTCTCGCTTCGCGAGGCTCGAATGCCTTCGGCGATTATTCGTTGTTACGCAACTCACCCTGCGGGCCGTCGTCTCAAGTTCCGACGTTATCTCTCTGCGTTCGATTTTCATCTGCCGCCCTTCAGACACAAAAAAACCACCTTTAGGTGGTTTCTTAAGTCTGGTAGGACTAGGCAGATTCGAACTGCCGACCTCTACCATGTCAAGGTAGCGCTCTAACCAACTGAGCTATAGTCCTATATCTGTATCGCGATAAATTACGATCAGGTGTTGGCGTATTATACGCAGCCATTTCAGTGGATCAAGCAGCAAAAAAATAAATATCCTCGAACTCTGAGCGAGCTATTCAAGTGCGACAACAATAATAGATTCATAAAACTTCCATTTGGTAGGAATAACGATGCAGCGGGTATTTTGAGGGAGGTTAATTTTTTCAGGTTCGCCTTGTAATACTACCGGCACAGAGATTAAAAACTCGGCCCCAAAGAATTTACGTGCATTACCGGCTATGGTATTCGCTATTTCACCTGCTAGATCACATAAATGATTATTAGAGACCTCATTCTCTCCCATTGCGATTAAGATGTAGCTCAACATCGCACGTGGGCATGTGTAGTAAACGCAGCCTTTTCGTTGACCTGAAATACCAATAATACCGGTAAAATCCTCAACAATAGGTTCATTAGAATCAAGTAGATAAGGCACGCCGATCTCGATTTCATCGAGGTTAATTTGCTGATAGAAGCGCTCCAAACTATTTATAAACACTTCGATCGTTTCTTGTTCAAACGTTTTGTTCATTGCGAGGTGATACCTTAATCTTGATCTAGTTCTTTTAGGGCTGCGGCCAGTTCTTCGTCGGTGAAAGGCTTACATAAAAAACCTTGTGCCCCGCTAGCTAAAGCACCTATTGCTGTGCCTTTATCAGCCAAAGCCGAGACCACTAAGATACGAGCATCCGGACAGATCTCTGCAATAAGAGGAATCGCAACAGTCCCTTCCATCGTCGGCATAGTCAGGTCGATAGTGATCATATCCGGTTGCATAGTACGGGCCATTTTGACCGCTTCTCTACCATCTTTTGCGGTACCTATGACTTCATAATGCTCTAGACCATGAGCGCGTTCGATTCGACGGCGGATAATGGCGGAGTCATCTACGATGAGTAATCGTTTCATACAACCTCCGTGGAAAGTTGATCAGTAGTTAGCTGTGCAGAAGGGATTAAAAAAGATATTTCACAATAGTGTTTCAGCTGGTTTCCTATGCGAACTTTACCGCCAAGCCGATTGACATTAACCCGCACTAAGTCCATCCCAACACCTCGCCCCGCATGTTCACTTTGAACTTCGGCTGTGGAAAATCCTGGTTTAAAGATAAGTCCCATCAAACGAGTACGGCTAAAGCTTTCTAATTCCTCAGCTGTGTATAAGCCTTTGTCGAGCGCGCGTTTACTAATCTTATCCACATCGAGACCATGACCGTCATCCTTAACACTGATACGTAAACCGTGTTCCTCTTCGCAGGCCGAAACCTGTATTTTCCCGGTACCTGTTTTACCTGTGATTGAGCGCTCTTCTGTAGTTTCTACACCATGAACTACCGCATTACGTACCAATTGAACCACGCTGGTTTGCACTAACATTCTTTGCTCTTGTGAAAGAATACTGGCGGCTTCCAAATCAAAGCTGATATCGATCTCTTTGTTATATTCATGGGCTATACGTTGTGCAAGACGCGTTATCTGGATTTCATCTAGCGGCAAGGCTGTCGGTTGGTTTTCGCTGGCAATAATATTCCCTTGCTGTTGCGCGCGGAGACTCTGCAATAGGTCACCGATCTCGTGCAACTCTGAAATAAGCTTGAGCATATCGTCCAGCATCAGTGTTAGTGGTAAAAAATCGCTCCCTTTCAGATGAGCTATTTCTCGCAGATTTTCTAAACGCTCTTCAAACTTATGCGCAGATGATGAGATCTGTACTAGCTCCAGCGCCCCTGCATCTCCTTTTACTCTATGCATTTTGCGGAAGCTTTCTTCTAAAACTGCGCCTAAGTTGCTGTTATCACCTGCGTTTTTCATTAGGTCGTTAATCGCATGCAGCTCTTTTTCTGCACTGTCCAGAAATAACTTCATCGTGTCGTTATCAAGATGGACAAGCTTGTGCAATGCGCTTATTTGCATCCCTTGATTATCACGTAATAACTCTAGAGATTGACGTAAAACCACGGTTTCAGTGATGTCCGATACAGTTACGAGGATATGGCTGATATAACCGTTTTCGATGGTACGGTTAAACCGGAATGAAAGGTGCTTAATGCTGTACTGCCCAGCATCATCAGACACGCTGATTTCAACATCAGCCAGTGGATTAAGCGAGACAATCAAATTCTCTTTTACTTTTTCATTAAGCAGGAGTTTGATGTACTCCTGGGTGGTTGTCATTTCATCGCCAACAACAATCTTATGCAGTAGATTGCTGAATGACATACCTGCAATATCGTCTTCTCCAAAAATAGTTTTGACCGACTCTGAATATTGGTTACTGATATTTAGGTCTGAATCTAGCAGCAGAAGACCTTCATGCACTGTATCCAATATCTCTGTGGTTTCTTTACGAGCTTCTTCTATTTGCGCATCACTTTGTCGAAGCTGGCCAATGAAGTGGAATAGAATCAGAAAGAAGTTAGCAATGGCCAGCGTAATAGCACTTGCTTGTATCCATCGTAGGGTGTCGGATTTTTGTTTTGCGACCGTTTCCAATTCAACCGTTAAGTCATTCATCAGGGTAAGCAGCTTAAGATTATTTTCTGATGACAAGTTCACTAAAGGTGCCAGTACAGCATTGTTTACTACGTTTTCATTCCTTAAACCGACATAACTTTTCCGGATCGGCTCCCAAATTTTAAGACTATCCTTCACCGCACTAACGGCTTTATCAGTCGATACCGCCTCCAAAAAGATCTCACGGCCCGTCGCGTCTTTGGTAAAACCGCCGGTAGAAAAAGCTAGCAGCGTTTGATCGAATAACTGCACAGCGCCTTGCATCTCATCGTAAGCCCGCTGTCCAGATTGCCCTTGCTCTAACGCACTTTCATATGACAGCAGTGCTTTGGCTGCTTTTTGTGAAAGCATTCGCTGACGACCGGCCAAGTTCACATTGACCGCATCATCAGCAATTTGACTAGAGATATAAAAGTTAAGGCCGAGTACACCCAAATCGAGAAAGATAAACATCGCGACCGAAATCACAATGGCGCGATACTTACCGAAGTATTCATTGAAGAACATAAAGGGTTCCTACAATTCATATAAGTTTGTGGTGTGGCATCAATATCTATGCCAAGTCTCGCCCAGCCCATTAGTAGTTAAATTTGTAAAGAATTCAGGGCGTTATGCAGGTTTGCCGGTAATTTAGAAAAGATCGCGGTGAATTAAGTAGATTGCAGGCAGCGTTGTTTTGGTGCGACAAGAAGAATGTGCGCTATTTTAGGAAGAATTTTAGATATGAAGTTTTCGATGGAGGCAGTGTTAACCAGTCATAACTATATGAAAGCTCGACCAACCTAGACAAGGTTGGTCTGATAATCGAGTTTCTATGGCCTTAAAAACTAATCCACCAAGTTGTTCTCTATCGCGTAACGCGTTAGGCCCGCTGCAGTGTGGATATCGAGTTTATTTTTGATATTTTGACGGTGAGTTTCTACTGTACGAACAGAGATATCTAACTCGCGCGCGATCTCTTTATTGCTGTTGCCTTCGGCCACCAGCTTAAGTACATCTTTTTCACGACCCGTTAATGGCTCTTGTTCTTCTTCAACTGCGACAGGTACCGCTTGTTCAAACTGGCTGAACAGTGCTTGAGATGCGCCGGAGCTAAAGTAAGTGCCGCCGCGGTAGATGGTTTCGATAGCTGAGATAAGTTCTTCTGAAGAAACGTCCTTCAAGACATAACCGGCAGCGCCGCATTTGATCAGTTTAACGATGTATTCACGATCATCATGCATGCTTAAGATCAGCACTTTGATATCAGGCTGTTCTTCACGGAATCGTTCGGTAGCTTCAAAGCCATTCATCACAGGCATGGAGACATCCATAAGCACGACGTCTGGCTTCACTTCGGCAGCGAGCTTAAGTGCCTGCTTGCCATCATTAGCCATGCCCACCACTTCCAGTGATTCTTCACCTTCTAAACGTGCACTAATGCCATCTAACACTAATGGATGATCATCTACTAACACGACACGTATTTTCATATTATCCACTGTATTCAAGTTAAAGAATTGTAAACCCTGCACGAATCCGCGTACCTGCCCCTATTTTACTTTTCACACCAAAACGTCCACTTAACAGTTCAGTACGTTCTCGCATATTTAGTAAGCCGATGCCCGAAGCTGTCTTCCCTGGAGAGAACCCTTTGCCATCGTCCGTTACTTCGACCCAAATATACCCTTCTCGCGACCAAATGCGCAGCCCTACTTGAGTAGCCTCTGCATGTTTTTCGATATTGGTCAGTGCTTCTTGGGCGATACGGTACATGGTGATTTCGATATCATCTGGTAGTCGTTGTTCTGGTAATTCTAAACGGATATTGGTCTGTATGCCGGTACGCTCAGAAAACTCTGCGATCATGCTATGCAGCGCTGACTCTAAGCCTAGATCATCTAGCTGTATAGGACGTAGATCGTGGGAGATACGTCGCACCTCTTGGATCGCCATATTCAAGACATCACAGCCTTTATTCAGGTCGTTGGCGGCCGATTCATCCTGTTTGAGTAACTTATCTCTCGCAAGCTCCAACCTAAACTTAACCGATACCATTAACTGGTTAATGCCATCATGGAGCTCACGAGCAAAGTTACGACGTTGGCTCACTTGGAACTGCACGTAACTGTGGGCAAGTTCACGTAAACGTTTGTCGGCAAGCTGGGAAGCATGCATGTTGATAGCTATGCCAACCAACGCAATCACGATGATGGTTCCTGCCAGAATCACCACAACGGTAAAGAAGGTATTACGGATATTACGGGTTACTTTAAGCCGGATTGAGGCAACTTCTTTGGCTATATCATCGATATATAAACCGGTGCCCATCATCCAATTTAGTTTAGAAATTTCGACCACATAACTGAGCTTATCTTCCAGATCACCTTTAGAAGGTTTTTTCCAAACATAGCGATAAAAGCCGCCGCCATTCTTTGCTACTTCGATGAGATCACGGATTACCATCTTGCCGTTTTCATCTTTAAGATCCATCAGGTTTTGACCAATCAGCTCATGCTGGATCGGATGGACCAAGTTAACGCCCTGACGATCATAGACAAAGAAGTACCCATCTTCGCCATAGGTAAGGCCATCGAGAATATTTTTAACTTTTTCTTCAGCAACTTTATCACCCGGTTGTGCATCTTTAACGATATGCTCAATCGAGTTCATCGCCAGCTCTACGTAGTTTTGCAGTTCTTGGCGTTTAGACCGCAGCAGGTTTTCTTCGAAGGTATGGATCTCTTGCTCAGAAAGATGCTTCGCTTGCGTCAAACTGATCATAGTGACAGCCACAGTCACCATCACCAGAGGCAAGATGGAAAGCAGTAAGATTTTGGTTTTTAAAGAGGCTGTAACCCGTTTCATTGGTACTAGCTTTCCTGATCATTTCGGCTGATAGTTAAGGTTCCAGTATAAAGGATGCGGGGTATAACACTCCATGGATTTCTCACTATGGCCCAAGGCTGAAGTGCTTTACACATCGGTTTCTCACCGCGGCGAGTTAAAAAGCCTAACGACCTCATCGCTTAAGATTCAAGAAGGCGATCTCCAGTTTCAACTAAGACAATTATCCAGCTTAAAAGAGAAGGCCAAAGCCAACTCAGCGACATCAAATAATGACCCTTTCCTTCCCCACGAGCCTAGTCTTTACGTTGGCCCTGTAGGTGAAAATCATAAGTTACTGCTGAACAAGTTTAACGTCTTAGAACAGCATCTGTTATTAGTAACCAATCACTTTGAGCAACAGAACATTCTGCTGTCGCTCGATGATTTTAGCGCCTTATATCAATGCTTAGCCCAAGGCCCTGCGCTCGCTTTTTATAATAGCTCTGCCGAAGCCGGTGCTAGCCAACCACACAAACATCTACAGTTAATTCAGTTGGGTGACAACGCTGCTGATCTAATCTCTTTTAGCCCGCAGCTTGTGCAACTTCATGATGAAGTACCAAGGAAGTTAGATTCCCTCCCCTTCGAACATGCCGCCTTAGCTTTGCCAAATAATCTCTTCGACGGGGACACGCCTGAAGATTCAGCAATTCAATTACAGCATTTGTATGATCGACTGCGCACAACACTTTCTCTAGAAAGCTCGGGTGATAAAACCGTGCCACCACACAACCTTCTACTCACTCAACAGTGGATGATGGTCGTGCCACGCAAACAGGAAGCCTTTCAAGGTATTTCGCTAAATGCTCTAGCCTTTGTGGGATCTATCTTGGTAAAGGATAAAGCCCAAGCTGAACTGATTGCGCAACTAGGGCTTTCACAGGCACTGTCTGAAGTAAGCGGTTTAAATAAAAGCAGCTAACTCCAGACAAAAAAGCGCCCCGATAAACGGGGCAAATGGGAATGAACCATTAATTGGGCGGTTACCCGCCCAGAGAGAAGAGTGATAACGGCCACTCAACCGTCTTACGCCAAACCATAGAATCCTGGGAATACTAGGATTGAGATAACAACCGCTACCTGCATCAGGATGAAAGGCATAAC
The DNA here is from genome assembly GCF_047778025.1 of Neptuniibacter sp. SY11_33. GTDB lineage: Bacteria > Pseudomonadota > Gammaproteobacteria > Pseudomonadales > Balneatricaceae > Neptuniibacter. The sequence goes on along the minus strand of NZ_CP180543.1, from coordinate 1,033,479 downwards.
ACCCTTATAGATATCCATTGTCTGTACATTAGGTGGCGCAACACCTTTGAGATAGAACAGACTGAAGCCAAATGGCGGAGTTAAGAAACTTGTTTGTAGGTTCATCGCGATTAGGATCGCAAACCATACCGGCGCAATACCCAGTGCATCAGCAACTGGAGCCAAGATCGGTACGATGATGAAACTGATCTCTACGAAGTCGATAAAGAAACCTAGAACCAAGATCGCAAGCATGGATAGGATCAAGAAGCCCTGTGCACCACCTGGTAGATCAGATAGAACTTCCTCAACGATGTAGTCACCGCCGGTGTAAGTAAACGCCATTGAGAAGGCTGTTGCACCCAACAGGATCGCAAATACCATCGCTGTAACTTTTACCGTCTCAGTTGCAGAATCCAGAACCATCTTCCAGCTGAACTGACGGTACATAGCCGCCAATACGATTGCACCTACGCCACCTAGTGCAGAAGATTCTGTCGGTGTCGCAATACCTGCAAAGATAGAACCCAATACAATCAAGATCAGCGCTAGTGGTGGAATGATCGCTTTAAGCGCTTTGATATATTGCTCGCGCTTAGAATCAACATCGTCATCTAGAGGCAGTGCTGGCGCTGCTTCTGGCTTAAGAAAGCTGTAGATTAGGATGTAAACAACGTAGATACCGATCAACATTAGACCTGGACCAACCGCTGCTTTAAATAAGTCACCAACAGGGATACCCAGTACGTCACCCAAGATAATGAGGATGATCGATGGCGGGATAATCTGACCTAGCGTACCAGACGCACAGATCGTACCGCAGGCAAGTGACTTGTCGTATTTGTACTTCAACATTACCGGTAGCGAGATCAAACCCATTGCTACAACAGATGCACCTACTACACCGGTAGAAGCCGCTAGCAATGCACCTACCAATACAGTAGAGATTGCCAAACCGCCGCGAACACCGCCAAACAGTTTACCCATGGACTCAAGCAACTGCTCAGCCAACTGAGTTTTCTGTAAAACGATACCCATGAAAATAAATAGAGGAACCGCCATCAATACCGTGTTTTCCATAATGCTCTGAATACGGAACGGCATGAAAGCAAACATTTCAGCGCCTTCAGCAAAAACACCAAAGAACAGCGCTACACCACCAAAGGTAAAGGCAACTGGGAAGCCGACAAGCAGCATCAACAGCGCCACAACAAACATAATAATACCAATCATTACTAAACGCCCCTTAGTGCTGTGGTGGTTGGTAATGATCTTCTTTGGTGTTGCCCAAGAAGATGTTTAAAGATTTAAGGAACAAACCGATACCGCTAATTAACATGGCAAAGAAAGCAAAAGGGATAACGGATTTGATAATCCAACGATAAGGAAGACCACCCGGATCGCCCGAGGTCTCGCCTAATTCAAATGATTCACGCGCAAAATCGATACCGTACCAACCAACTAGGGCACAGAACGGGAAGAGTAAAAATACACAACCCAACATATCGATCATTGCTTTGGTTTTGCCTGACAAACGTTCGTAGATCAGGTCAACACGTACGTGGCCACCGACCCGTAGCGTGTAGGACACACCTAATAGAAATACTGCTGCATATAGGTGCCACTCTAATTCTTGCATCCCGATGGAGACATCATTAAAGACATAGCGCATTACAACGTCGATAAAGACATTGAACAGCATGATTACAAATAGAACTGCAGAGATCTTGCCCATCAAATCTGAAAAGCTGTTGATCACCTGCTCCAGTCTCACTAGAAACATGATTTCTCCTAGAAGATTAAGAAGTTGGTGCCCCAGATCGGGACAATGTCCAGAGCACCAACGAGGGGGTTCTTACGACTCGATTACTTAGACAAGCTGTTTAGGTAAGCTTTGTCAGAAATATCTGTCCATGCACGTGCTTTTTCCATGTACGCAGACTGAGACTCAAGAATTTTCTTAGCTAGTGGATCAGCTGCTGCTTTCTCAGCAAGTAGCTCATCGTTAGCTTTACGCATTGCGCTGATTACTTCAGCTGGGAAAGATTTAACCTGAATGTTCGGGAATTCAGTTTTCATGCTTGCCCAGTTTTCAGCAGAAGAGTGGTACGACTGGATGTACATATCGTACGCTGCAGTACGCATTGCTGTTTTAAGGATCTGCTGAAGATCTGCTGGTAGACGCTCAAACTTCTTCTTGTTGATCAAGAACTGAAGTTCAGTCGCAGGCTCATGCCAGCCAGTGTAGTAGTAAGGAGCGATCTTGTGGAAACCCATACGTAGGTCAAGAGAAGGACCTACCCACTCCAATGCATCGATTGTACGACGCTCAAGTGCTGTGTACAGCTCTCCTGCTGGAATGTTCGTTGGTTTCGCACCTAGCTTAGCCAGTACTTCACCCGCGAAGCCAGGAATACGCATTTTCAGACCTTTTAGGTCGTCCAGAGAGTTGATCTCTTTCTGGAACCAACCGCCCATCTGGTTACCAGTGTTACCACCAGGGAAGGACATTAGGTTGAACTTGCCGTAAACCTCATCCATTAGTTCCTGACCACCACCGTAGTAGAACCAACCGTACTGCTCAGGTGCAGTCATACCAAATGGCATAGTCGTGAAGTAAAGCGTATTTGGTACTTTACCCTTCCAGTAGTAAGACGCGGAGTGACCCATATCATACTGACCAGAGCGAACCATATCGAAAACACCTAGTGGTGCTTTGTGCTTGTTCTTAGAGTCGATTTGAATTTTAAGACGGCCGTTGGACATCTCTTCAGCTAGCTTAGCCATGTTTTTAGTCGCATCACCAAAAACTGGGAAGTTAGTTGGCCAAGTTTCTGCCAGCTTCAGTTTGTAAACCTTGTCAGCAGCCATTGCTGGCGTAGCCAGTACTGCAGTACATGCAGCTGCAGTAATTAACTGCTTAGGAAAAGTCATTTTGAACATTTTTATTATCATCCTCTCTCTATAATCCGCGTTTTTAAACCGTCATATAAGTGTGGTCGCACCTGAAACAATCTCCTGTCCACCCCAACTACGACCACAGCTAACACGTCTAAAGCTATAACCATGCTAGCTCTTATAGTCTTACACAGCATGTCATACCCCGATATTGGGATAAATGCGCATAAGTACTAGATAGATTACTTAGACGACGTACGTAGTACTACGTAGCCCAATCTAGGATAGAAGAAAAATATGAGTTTTCACTCTTGGCTATTTTTTATCTATCGCTCTACACATCGATTTGAACAAAACGATTAAGTAGCTTTCAGGGACTTTATAGCCACCTACACTGCATAATATATACCCCTGTCTCTAAAAAGAAACCACATAACTCTTTGATTTTATTAAGTTTGAATAATTAACAACCAGCCCGCTGTCTCTTATTGGCGACAGATATCACTCCTTTTCTAATCTTTTTTTTACTGCCTGAATACAAAAATCACAAAACACACCATAACCATTTGTTTTATATAAACTTTTAAAAAGTGGCACAACACTTGATATATCCCTAGCGAATTTAAAATTTATGTTATTACCCGATCTATTTCGTTAAGGAGAAAAATATGAAATCTGCAGCACTTACTCTAGCGTCCATGCTTTGTGTTTCTACAATCGCTTTTGCTGAAGAAACAAAACCTGCTGAAGTTATTAAGGACGTTCAACCTGAAGTGATAACTCAAGAAGCACCAAAAGCAACAAGCATTTTCGAAAAACTAGATGAAAACAAAGATGGCAAAGTTAGCCCTCAGGAAGCGCAGGTTTCTCCGGCGTTGGTAAAAGGCTTCAATAAAATTGATGCCAACAAAGATGGTTTTCTAAGCCCGGATGAGTTTTCTCAACTACAAGTGAAGGCGACGCCGTCTTACGTAGCTTCTAAGAAACTATTCGTTTAAAAGGGTTCACTTGTTGGTATAAGACTAGCCCCACTGATTCCGAGACAGCCTCAGTTCAGTTAGTCGAATACCAGCAGGTAACAAGTTGATTCAGAGCATCCATGTCCACAAACATAGCCGCCAGCTCTGTTTTGACACGGCCGGTGATCAGGATGATCCCGGCCAGCCCTATAAACCTAACCCATCGATTCAGAATGAATGGAGACTACCCAATTAAGGCGTAATTGATGGATAATACTCATACACTTGTTTAACTATGATTGTTTAATGGCCAAATCGACTCGCCAACCTTGGCGGCTCAGCTCATTGAAGCAGCTGGTACTTCTATCCTTTTTGGTTGTCGTGACACCTTTCGGCATCCTCATTTTTTACGCTACTGATGCTCTTGTAGAACAGTCGGCGCAAGGCCGTGTGCTCGCACAACAAGCTCTAGAAGTTACGCGCAGAGGCCAACAGCTCGAACGATTAGCCGAAGATATCACTCGCTCTGCAAGGCAATACCAGATACTGGCAAAGCCTGAAATTCAAGAACGCTTAAATCAATATTTGTCGGAATACAGGCAAGCACTGATGATCCACAGCTTCCTGCTTAATGAGCAGAATAAAGCTAACGAGATCACTGAATTACTCGAAGGCATTGAACGCGCTCACCCTATAGAGGCTAATTCACTATTCAGCCTCACGCGAGCCGTTAACGAGCAGATTGACCTAGTTTTAGATCAACGCTTACAAGCGCTCAACGAAACCGCACAAACTACGCAAACTAAATTAAGTACCTTGGCAATTGTTCTCCTCGGCTTAGAAGCCCTGTTAATCCTATTTTTCAGTTTTAAAATTATCCGTCCAGTTAACCGGATCGCTGCGCGTTTACAAGCATTAGGTACCGGCGAAGAATATATCGGCGCCAAAGTCGGCGGACCGGATGAGTTAGTTGAGTTAGATCGACAACTTGATTGGTTAACAGAACAACTAGCCGAAGTAGAAAACGAGAAGCAGCGTTTTTTACGCCATATGTCACACGAATTAAAAACCCCATTGACCACACTGCGTGAAGGATCTGACCTTCTAGCAGAACAGGTTATTGGCGAGCTTAATACCAGCCAGCTTGAAGTGGCTAATCTACTGCAGACTAACTCTCGTCAATTGCAGTCTTTGATTGAGCAACTCTTAGACTACAGCCGATTAAATCAGAATGAACCGGTTAACTTCCATCAAGTACATGTATTGCCGGTTATTAACGAAGCGATTGAACCTTATAAGCTATTGCTCGAACAAAAAAAGATGCAGGTACAGCTGCCTCAAGAAGATATCGAATGGTTTACTGACCGAGCAATGCTTATCCGGATTATCGGTAACCTGATATCTAACGCGGCACTCTATGGAAGCTCCAGTGGTCGCTTACTTGTTAGCACCAACGTACACGCAGACCATCTGGTAATAGAAGTGGGTAACGACGGTCCCATCATTCCAGATGAAGATATTCCGCACCTTTTTACACCGTTCTACCAAGGCCAAAATCGACGCATTGGGCCTGTTAAAGGCTCCGGTATCGGATTGAGTATTGTTAGAGATGCCGCTGACTCATTAGGTGCCCACGTCACATTACATAGCAATCTGGATAGCTTTGTCAGCTTCCGCGTCAGCCTGCCAGTTAAAGAGCTTAATACCCATGATTAAATACGCTCCACTCATCTTGTTACTGTTTCTACAAGGGTGCGAATTTGTACCGACAAAATCACCTATGCCTAAACCAGAAGTAACAGAGAAGCCAATCTGTCGCATCAATGAATCACGACTTGACCAGTTACAAGGAATTGAAAGCCGCTTTTTACAAAAGCCTGATCAGCGCAGCAGCATCATGCAGCGAGCTATTCGCAGTAAAGACAGCGCCCTATTAGCTCTACTTCTATCAACACCGCTTTCTTCAACAGAGCAATTACAGCAAGCCAAACGTAATTTCTCTAAAATTGTGCTCTACCCTCATCCATCCTGCCCTGGAGATCGTTACTTAGATATTCGTAACCAGTTCGCAACTGCATTGTTATGGATGCGAGCAGAGCAGGATAATTTGTTAGAAGAGAATCGAAACCTGCAAATTAAAATCGATGCGCTCACCCAAATTGAAACCGATCTAAACAATGAGCGTGAGGTACAGGAATGACTCCTCATATTTTATTGGTAGATGATGATGTTTCTCTACTAAAACTACTTTCAATGCGCTTAGAAGCCAGCGGATTTAAAATCAGTTGTGCAGAGAGCGCTGAACAAGCTCTCGAGATCCTCGATGACCAGATAGATCTAGTCATCACTGATCTTCGCATGGAAGGTATGGATGGCCTTGCCCTTTTCCAGCAACTGCAACAACGCTATCCACAGTTACCAGTCATCATCATTACTGCTCACGGATCGATCCCAGAAGCAGTAACGGCAACTCAACAAGGCGTATTTGGCTTTCTTACCAAACCTATCGACCGAGACCAGCTCTTAGAAACAATTAATGCAGCCCTTGCGGGTACGAGTAGATCCGATAGTACATGGCGTAAAAACATTATCTGCCGCAGCCCGATTATGGAGAGCTTACTTCAGGAAGCAGAACAGATCGCAGGCTCCGATGTTAGTGTGCTCGTAACAGGTCCTAGCGGTAGTGGTAAAGAGCTATTAGCCAACGCTATCCATCAAGCAAGCCCTCGCCATAAAAAACCGTTTATTGCGATTAACTGTGGCGCATTGCCAGAACAACTTTTGGAATCCGAACTGTTTGGTCACGCCAAAGGCGCCTTCACTGGAGCTGTCAGCAAGCACGAAGGGCTTTTCCAAGCAGCCAACGGCGGAACTTTGTTTCTGGATGAGATTGGCGATATGCCGCTATCTCTTCAAGTTAAGCTCTTGCGCGTTCTACAAGAAAGACAAATCCGACCTGTGGGTTCTACCGACACTATTCCTGTCGATGTACGCGTAATCTCTGCCACTCACCGTGACCTGGAAGTGGCGATGCAAGAGCAACAGTTCCGTGAGGATCTGTTCTATCGCCTTAACGTAGTGAATCTTCACTTACCACCGCTTGCAGAACGACCTGAAGATATTCCACCTCTAGCACGCCACTTTGTTGAACAAGCAGCAGCGAAGCATAACCCCAAGGTAAAGAATATCTCCTCAGATGCGCTTCAGGTTCTAGCTCAATCGGCGTGGCCCGGTAATGTCCGCCAATTAGAGAATGTTATCGAGAAAGTAACGGCATTAAGCACAACACCGGTCATATCTGATAGCGCCGTTAATCGAGCTTTGGTCAATCAGGATCAGGTGATCCAGAACTTTAACGACGCCCGTGCTGATTTTGAAAAACGCTACCTCAGAAAGGTATTACAGATTACCGAAGGCAATGTTTCCCAAGCAGCAAAAATAGCGGGAAGAAACCGTACAGATCTCTACAAGCTCTTGAAAAAACACGGTTTAGAAGCTGCGGATTACAAAGTTTAATCAAACAAGGAATACTCTTTGATTAATAGATTAAAGAGCATTCTTGCGCGCGATGATAAACACTTCCATATCTTTATGGCCATAATGCCACTGGCTCTCAATACTAAAGCCAGCGGCTTTAATCTCATCAGCCAATTCCTCTTCCTTGATTACTAAGAGGTCAGGCATTAAGCCAAAACACTTACCCACAGGCACAATCAGTTTAAGAAAGCGCATGTAAGAACCGCCCAGACACCCGGTACTACTCACAAAGACGCCACCGGGTTTTAAGACTCTAGCAGCTTCAGCAATCACCGCTTGCCAGTTGGGAATCAAATGAATCACATTTAAGCCTAAAACTGCATCAACGCTTTCAGCCTGAGCATTAAAATCATGCAATGTCCCTAGATGGAAATCGACATTCTCGACACCTGCTTGATACGCCCTTTCTCTCCCAATCTCCAACATATTCTCGGAGATATCTATAGCATCAATATGCCCAACAAATGGTGCATGATGGATAGCAGTCGTACCTGTACCACAGCCAAACTCAACCACACGCATATCAGAAGAAAAGTAACTTTGCGTTTCCTTTAATTTCTTTTGATACATCGCTTCATTCGGAACCGCTTTCTGCGAATACTTTATAGCAACGCCATCCCAAAACTTGTCCGACTCTAGATTATTCACAGACTTACTCATCTATCCCTTTCCTTTGGGCTATTTAAAACACGACCTTCAAAATAACGTAGATGCCCAACCATGTAAAAGTCAGTGATTTCTAGATCTACCCTAATAGGTTTGATTGCTTAGTAGAAGATGTTCAAATTCTACAAACCTCAAAATTCTCAACTATATTTTATTACTGGATTCACATAGAGGTCGTAAGTGACTTTAGTCAGTTACGACTCATATTTGATCAGTTGTCATATCGAATAGATAGGTATGTATATGCGAGTAAAAGCGTGTTTATTAATCTGCACATTAAGCCTTCCAGCCTTTGCACAAGACGATATAAACATGGACGCGGTTGAGGGTGAACAATTCGATTCCGATTCAGTACATTTATTAACGATGCCCTACCCTCCCTATACGGAGATAATTGACGACAAGATTACCGGCACGTCAGTAGAAAATATCCGTTGTGCTTTTGAAGCAATGCCTGAAAAAGTCGCTATACACGCAAGGCCTTTCAATCGAGCAAAACTGCTTACAAAACAAGGTAAAGCTGACGGTTTCTTTTCAGCATCCCATAAAAAAAGTCGTGATAGTTATGCAACACATTCAGGTGCCATAGAAACCCAGAACTGGACGTTCTTCCAACTGAAGGATTCCCCTTTTGACCCTGAATCTGAAGAGTTTAAACAGAAAGCTGTAACCACCAGCTTTTTGGGATCAAACATGCACAGCTGGCTGCAGAGCAATGGTTATAAAGTTACCGGAAACCCACCCACGAACAGTGAACAACTGCTCTCCATGCTTATACATAAACGGATAGATGCGTTTCTAATGAATGAGCAAGCGATGGATCATGCGATGACTGACAAACAGAGGTCTATGACCAAAAGAACAGTGATTCACAGCCATAACTTAGGTGTCTATTTTGGTCATCATTTCCTAAGGCACAACCCAGGCTTTTTGGAACGGTTTAACAACGCATTAGCTGTGTGTACAAAAGGGAAATTTACTCACCGCTCAGAAGAAGTTTCACCAGCGTACCTTAAAAAGTAGTTCGCCTTTAGCAGCCGTTTTTAAGATAAAAAACCATAGGTATCGGGGCAAGCATTATGTATTCGCCCCGATCTTCCCAATGCAAAAAACAAAGCCAGCCTATTTTTTAACAATCGTTAGTAGCACCTGCCCAACCGAAACTCCAAATTTCTTCATCTTTGACTCGTTCACAATCACGGAAGGTGATACCAGATACATTCTGTCATCTATAGTTAGATCGATAGTTCCATCTTTATAAGGCGCTCTAAGAACATACTGCATAAACAACGCATTGCCACTGACCAGAGCATTTGCTGGCCCAACCACATCATTCGCCTCAGCAATATAGTTGCCCGAACCATCAGGGGTTAGCGTCCAAACCCGGCGTTGTTTTTCACCATCATCAAAAACAAAATCTTCTTCCAATACACCAACACCCTCTCGCCAATAAGCTTTGATGTCGGCATTGAAATGGCGAATCACTTTTCCAGACCAATCTTTGACCACACCATGGGCAGTTAGATCACCATCAAAGAACTCCTCTAACACTAACTCAGGGGATTTATCCTTGTATTCCTCAATATTGATAGAGGAACACCCCGTTAGAAATAGAGGTCCAATAAGAAATAAGCGGAAAAGAAAGTTTTGAACAGTCAACTTGATACTCCATTTACATCAGTAATGATTACTTATGTATACGGGTAAGCTGTGTTTTGGATTGTATAACTAGTAGAAACAGGCTCTCATCGCCCAATAGCTGCCATTTTTCCTGACGTTAGCTTAAGCAAATCCTCTGCTGACATCTCGATCTCTAAACCACGACGGCCTGCACTCATACAGATGGTTTCAAAGTTATCTGCACTTTCATCCAGAATCAGCGGTAAACGTTTCTTTTGGCCTAATGGGCTGATGCCACCCACGACATACCCCGTTGCACGCTCGGCATCTTGCGGGTTTGCCATAGTGACTTTCTTTGCTTTTAGTGCCATAGCCATTGCTTTTAGATCTAACTGACCAGACACAGGTACAACGCCAACAGCCAGCTTTTTGTTGTCGCCACCGATCGCGACTAGGAGGGTTTTGAATACTTGAGCAGGATCTAAACCCAGCGCTTGCGCAGCTTCTTCGCCGTAGGATTCAGCACTCGGATCATGATCATATTCGTGAACGTGATAGGCTACTTTAGCTTTTTTGGCTGCATTGATCGCTGGGGTCATTCTTTATCTACTCATATCGCTCAGGTCGAACAGTGCTTACTTAGCACTGCCGCCCGTTAGGATATCAGCAATATCAATGATGTCGACTACTGTGCCTTCACCTTTGCCCACTTTAATGACTTTATCTTTTAGTTTGATAATTTCAGTCGCCGCATTCCCTTTTGGTAAACGAGATAAAAGATCGTCAGGCAGATATTCAGCGTTATCTCGTAAGTCTTTATCTAGCACTTCGCCACGGGCTACTTTCTTTTGCCAACCAGGAGGGAGTTCACCGCCACGTTCTAACTTTTTCTGTAAACCTTTAGGCAGTTCCTTCATCTTGCCTTTGTATTTACCTGTTCCTGATTTGGCATTTTCGTTGTAATAATCCTTGATGGTCTCTTTCTCTTTATCAGAAAAGAGATCATCCAAAATGGATTTAGTATCACTTACGATGGATTGCTCTTTTTCGTCATCCTTATCTTTGTTTTTATAGCTTTTAGCCGCTTGCTTGGCCTCTTTTTTAGCTTGATGTTTATCCGCGCCTTGCCCTGCCCACTCAGGTTTGGCTGCGTAAGTATTTAAAGCTAATCCACTCATACAAAGTGCTAAAATCAATTTCTTCATCATCTCTTCCTGCTAATTTTCGAGCCTTCTAAGGACAGGTTATACATCAACCCCTTATTAGAAAAGATAAACCCAATAATCGGATCTTTAATCGTGCTGGTATCAATCTCACCACCCGCGCCTACTGTTACAACAGCAACACTGCCATCGACACCCGCTTCCCAACCATCGCTACGCTTAAACTGCTTTAAAGCTTCATCAGTCATAAACAGGATTATCTCTGACTTAATTTGAGCGCCTAATTGAAAGCCAATCGATGCCGCAGTAATGGTGTAATAACCCGTTGTTTTACCTTTTTCTAAAAGCTTACCTTCACCGTATTCACCACCGATGCCTATACCCGCTTTATAAACCTCAGGGAAAACTAAGATCCCTTTGGCTTGCTGGACTAATGCCTGTCCAGCCGAGCTGTGTTGATAAAATCTTTGTAAGGCTTCTGTGGTCTTAGCGTTGATTTCAGCATTGGAGGCTGAGTAAGCATTAAAGCTGAACAGTGCTATCCAACATGCGAATAAAAAAGATGATAATTGTTTGGGCATGAATCCATCCTTAAGCCTATTGAGGTTAACTAAATAATAGTCGCTCGAGGCTATATTGGGATGGATTGTAGAATGGATTGAAAGTAAAAAAGCGAGTTAGGAATAACGGGTGTTTCGTAAAGGCTGCAATACCGATTCTAAGCCATTAATACGAATCTCTAGCATCAGTTCTAACAACGAGCCAAGTTCCCCATTTGGAAAACCTTTCTTGGCAAACCAAAGCAGGTACTCTTCGGGAAGATCAAGCAGTACTCGCCCTTGATACTTACCAAATGGCATCTTCATATTAGCCAGTTTAAGTAGATGACGTTTATCCAGATCCAATGCTTTCCCCTTAACAGCCTGTTATTTACAGCGAGCAAACAGTATTCTGTAGAAAATAATAAATAGTGGGTTTAGGCCATGGCTGACAAGCAAGCGTATCAACCTATCAATTGCGAAATTCATGACGGCTACGAATTAGCCTGTATGCGCAACGCCATCCATCTTGTTGAATGGAAAGAAGATGATACCGCATTTAGCCAGCGCTTACGCTTTCTTGATCTCGAATATACTCCGGAGGGGGAGTTTCTGATTGCCGAAGATCAAGAAGGTAATAACTATAGAGTTCGTTTAGATTCTATCTCTAGCCGCCTACCCTACTAATCCTCTTAAGGGCCGACGACGTGTCAGATATTAAACTCAGTGGTATTAATACTTTCCCCATAAAATCATTAGGCGGTATCAGTTTATCGGATGCTTTTGTAACGGAGAGCGGACTGTCTTTTGACCGACGCTTTATGTTGAGCGATCCAGAAGGCGAGTTATTGTCTGCTCGCCAAGTGCCATCGATGCTGCTTTTCGAAACGGTTTTACGGGAAGATGGTGTAGAGGTGATAGCGCCTGATGGCGATCACTTAAGCTTGCGCTACCCGGACTTTTTCCAAAACTACCGTCAGGTACGTGTTTGGGGAACCGAGATCAACGCTCAACATTGTGGTGAATGGCTAGATGAATGGTTCAGTGAGAAACTGGGCCGTGAATGCCAGCTTCTTTATTTTGGCGAACAATCAGAGCGAGTAACCTCTCGCAGACCCGATAAGCCTGTCGCTTTTGCCGATGGTTATCCTCTACTTGTGATCTCTGAAGCTTCATTGGCTGATCTCAATAGCCGCGCTTCCACACAAGTGAATATGGATCACTTCCGTACCAACCTTGTTGTACAAGGATGTGAAGCTTTTGCAGAAGATAGCTGGAAGCGCATCCGAATTGGTGAAGTAGAATTTGAGATTGTTAAAGATTGCTCTCGTTGCGTACTAACGACTATCGATCCAAAAACTGGACAACCCGTACCTGCAGGTGAGCCAATTAAAACCTTGGCTAACTACCGTAAAGGAGAGGATAACGAAGTTTATTTTGGCCAAAACCTTGTACCTCTTAACGAAGGCCAGATTAAGCAAGGTGATACAGTTGAGGTATTAGAGGTTAAACAGCCTGCTCAATACCCCGATAATGCGCCGGTAATAAGAGATACAAACGACTATAAAAACCAAGAAACGTGGGCCGCAACTCAACAAATCGATTTAGAATGCATCCGCCGCATTGATGAAACACGTGATGTTGTGACCTTCCGCTTTGCAGTACCTCAGGGCCTATCGACAGATTATATCGCAGGTCAGTTTCTAACCTTAATGTTGCCGATCAACGGTGAGACAGTCACCCGCTGTTATACAGTATCCTCTTCACCTTCCCGCGGCGCTGATATCTCAATCACGGTTAAGCGTGTGACCGATGGCATCGCCTCCAATTGGCTGCATGATAATTTACAGGTTGGGGATAAATTACCTGCCCTCGCTCCACAAGGTGAGTTCCACGAAGGCAATACAGGTAACAAACCGCTATTGTTGTTATCTGCCGGTAGCGGTATTACGCCTATGCTTTCGATTGCTCGCGAACTAACCGATCGAAATAGCCAACGCGATATAGTGTTTTATCACCAAGCCAGAACTGAAGCAGATCTCATCTGCGAAGACGAGCTACTTTGGCTAGAGCGCCAAAACCCTAACCTAAAGATCATCTTCAGCTTGAGCCAACCGGATGATGATTGGCAAGGCATTAAAGGCCGTATTAGCCGCCAACAGCTCATTGAGCTAATTCCAGATCTGCCAGAACGTACTGTGATGTGTTGCGGCCCTGAAGGCTTTATGGATCATGCTAAAACCTACTGCCGTCAACTAGGATTAGCGGAGCAACAGTGGTTTGAAGAGAGCTTTGGTGCACCTCCGGGTGTTGATCCAGAAGCAGAAAAGCACAGTGTTCAGCTAACCTTTGGCGAGGTTTCATTTGCCGGTGATAGCCAAACGACATTGCTAGAGCAAGCTGAAGATCAAGGAATCATGATTCCTTCTGGCTGTCGTGCGGGTGTATGTGGCGCATGTAAAGTGACCTTAGTGTCAGGTCAAGCGCATCGCCAGTCGGAAATTCCGTTATCTGAAGATGAGAAAGCTCGAGGTGTGGTTCTAGCGTGTAGCTGTACACCAGAAACAGATGTCGTGATTGAGGTTTAATTTAAAACACTAAATAGCAGACACAAAAAAGCCGATGCCCTTCTCTACATCGGCTTTTTATTATTCAGTATGAAACTGAAATTAAGCTACTTTAAGATCAGCAACTTTTTTAGCAGTTTCTTCAGCCATTTCAGTCGCTTTTTTAGCAGACTCTTCAACAGTAGAAACGTAAGCATCTTTAGCAATTGTCATTGCTGCAACACTTTTCTCAGCAGTTTCAGCAGTTTTAGCTTCAACAGACTTGTAGAACTGAACCTGAAGATCAAGAGCAGCTTTAGGGTCTTTGCACTCGCATAGAGTTTTGAACTGTTCAACAGAAGCGTTAGCTAGTTCTTCAACGTATGCTTTCTGAAGAGCAACCAAAGTTTCAACAGTTTTAGTGTTAACGTCTACTAGAGACTGAACTGGTTTGAATAGCTCAGCGATTTCGTTAGATAGTAGTTCTGGCTTCATGAAATCAGCGAAAGGGTTATTAGCAGCGTACATAATTTTGTCTCCAAAAGTTTCCGTTGCTGCGGTGCAGCAATCCATTTACAGCAAAGATAAATCTTGTACGTTTTTTAGTCAAGAACTTTTTTTGTGCAGTGCACAAAAAAATTACTTTTTAAGGTTTTTTGCTAAAAAACGGTCCAGAGAATTCGCAAACGCTTGGCGATCAGCCTGACTAAAAGCAGACGGTCCACCAGTCTCTACACCCGAGCTTCGCAGGGTTTCCATAAAATCTCGCATAGATAACCGCTGACGAATATTTTCCGGTGTATAAAGTTCGCCGCGAGGATTTATAGCCACACCCTTGTTATCAATCACTTCTGAAGCCAATGGGATATCTTGCGTTACCACCAGATCCCCCTCTTCCATTTTGGCCACGATATGATTGTCCGCTACATCAAAGCCCTGCGGAACTTGCACAGCATTAATGAGTGGTGAAGGCGGTGTACTTAAGAATTGATTTGCCACCAGCGTTACAGGCACCTGTTTACGTTCGGCAGCCCGAAACAAAATCTCTTTGATTACCTTGGGACAGGCATCGGCATCAACCCAAATGTGCATAAACCCTCTCTTTTCTTTTAGCATAAAGCCCAATTATGACAGTTATTCTACATCGCTATAGCAACTTTAGCCGATAGAAAATAAAACTCTTTTACACAATTTCGATTAAAAGATAACGCTCCAGAATAAAGCCTCCGCACTATCGCAGTGCACAAAGATGTATTAAATCCGTGCGTTTTAAAATTAGCCATCTCTCTCTAACGCAACAATACCGGGCATTAGAGTATCCCCATCAAACATCTGGCTTAAGTTTTGCTAAATCTACAGATAATAGATTTTTATGGGGAGCACTAAGATGCTGCTACTAACATTTGGCTACAGTGTTTTGAGCCGCAGTTCGTTACTCACTTCAGGCATATTACTGTTGTTGGGTTGGTTACTCACAATAGCCATCTTGGTAAACGGTTATATAGAAGCATTGTGGTTATTGATCCCACTGGGCTACTTCCAGCTCAGCTATATTCTGCTGAGCCAACGTCGCTGGCATAACCTGTCTCTAGTGATAGAAGCATTCTCGCAAAAGCAAATGCAGTTCCGTACACGACATACCAGTTCAGACAAACCACTTAGAGACGCTGCACAAAACCTGTATGGTTTTGCCCGTGACTATGAAGAGCTGAATACCTTAACCGATCAGCTGTGCAACGAGATGAAGTTCTCTACCCATGAGTTAGAGAACTTAGCTAAGCACACGGCTCATGCCGCATCAGAACAGCAAAATCAGCTCTTAACGGTTGCCAGTGCGTCAGAAGAGATGAGCCAAACCGTACAGCTGATTAGAGATCATGTGCATAACACTCAAAACAGTGCCGAAGACTCGCAGACCTTATGCAATAAAGGGACTCATCAAGCCTCTGATTTAAGCCAAGCGATTAGCGGTGTTCGAAATCAGTTTACTGATACCTGCACCAAAATTTCCCAGCTATCTGAAGAAGCTGAAGCGATTCAATCTTTCGTTAGTACAATCGAAGAAGTTGCAGCACAAACCAACTTATTGGCACTGAATGCAGCGATCGAGGCAGCACGTGCAGGTGAAGCAGGACGAGGCTTCGCAGTTGTAGCAGATGAAGTACGCCAGTTAGCCGGTAATACTGAAAAAGCGACTGGAGACATTACCCTGCTGGTTAACTCCATGCTTACACGTGTGAATGAAGTCACCGAAAGCATGAACCGCAGCGAACAGGAATTACAAACGGGTTCACAAACTTGTGAAGAGATGCACAACCTTCTTCAGCAAATCGAATCTGGTAGCGAACGCAGCCTTGAACTTATTCAGGAGGTTAACTTCTCCATCGACGAGCATGCGTCTGCTAGTAACGAGTTGAGCGAGAAACTTACCGATATAGGCAACATTCTTCAGCACCACAGCGAACAAGCACATTCCCTAACAGAGCTTACCGGCTATCTAGAAGCCCTCGCGCTTAAAGCAGCCAATAAGGAGGTGACATCATGATAGAGATTAGCCTTGTACTGTTTCTTTTCGTTCTGATTGGCTTAGCCAGTTGGTATAACCGCCGTAGATTACGTAAAAAGCGCCGTGAGAAAACTCTCCGCGGAATTGAACAACTAAGTTCACTACTAAACCTCATCCAAAGCCTGCAGCGCCACCGCGGTATCTGCGCAAATTTGGATAGCACTAACCAATCACAGCAGCGCCAGCTAAGTAATGAGATCAACTACCTATGGCGGCCTCTACTTGATAAAGGCTACGGCGGCAATGTGAAGCGAGTTAACCTGCAGTTTACTAAGTGGAAGCAGATTGAAGCGGAGCCAGCTGGCAGCTTTATGGAACACTGTGAACTGATCGAAAAACTGCTCCACGAACTCACCGTTATCGCAGATATCTGCTCGCTAACCGCTAGCAATAATGATCATAACGGCGAAGAGCTATGGCAAAACTTACTTCGCCGCCCTCACTTTGCAGAATCTCTTGCGCGCTTACGCGGCTTGGGTAACAAAGCAGCTAACTTAGGCCACTGCCCTGCAGCGGTAAGAGTGCAGTTGCAGTACCTTTTGGTGAACATGCGCGATAATGAGCTATGTGATCCTGCCATTCGCGATATCGACCGACTAGTCACCCAGGAGATACTTGAACCCGAAGAGATCAAGATCGAACCACGAGTTTACTTTAGCCATCTGACCCAAGCGATTGATCAACAGATCCAACTAACTCGAGACCATCTACAGCAACTGAGTTAATGCACTAATTAAGGATTGAATTAATCGAGGTTCTATTCTGCAAGCGAGTTCCTTACAATAAATTAACATCGATTAATTTTTGTGGGGCTGGATGGAATCTCAACACACACCAAAACGTATTGGCCAAGGAATGTGGGCAGTCGCATGGGTCCTGTTTTTAGGGATGTTGTGGCTGTTCTTTGAAGAGCAGGTTAACGACAAATACAATCCCAACCGTAATCTCGTCACCAGCGGCAGTAACGAAGTGGTACTGCAGCAAAACAGAGCGGGACACTACGTTGCACCAGGAGAGATCAACGGCCAACCGGTTATCTTTCTCTTGGATACCGGCGCGACCAATATCAGCGTGCCGCAAGAAGTGGCCGACCGCATTGGTCTTAGACCAGGGTTAAAGCGTCAGGTAGATACCGCAAATGGCGTGATTGATGTATATAACACTGAGCTAAATACCGTCACCCTTGGTGGGATTAGCATGCAAAACGTCCGCGGGCATATTAATCCACACATGGACGGCGAAACTGTCTTACTCGGGATGAGCTTTATGAAATACCTAGAGATCATTCAGAAAGGAAACACCCTCACACTTAGGCGCTAACCCGCGCCTAAGTTCGTTATGAAAGCTTATCTAACAACAACGCCGTAATCGATTTAAGCTGGCGCATCATCTGCTTACGCCCCTGCCCTTTGACTTCCAACTGTTCCCAGCTTTTTTGCTGTAAGTTACGCTCGATAAGCAGGGTAAATTCTTCATTTTCGAGCAACATTTCAAGTTGCTTATCTTCCACCTGATCCAAAAACTGTAATAGCAGCTTATGGATAGCAAAAGCACAACCTTCATAATTTCGGTTATGCTCAGCAAACGCGACCAGATCAGATTGGTCGTGAGGGGTTAACTCTGGAAGATAGCCACCATGTTGCAACAAACGGCACACCACAGACAGGTCGAGATCAACCAAGTCATCACTCAAGCGATAATTAAGTTGCTCAATAAAGCGCTGCCTCAGTTGTTTCTCTAGGCTCTGCCCCTGCTCAGTTAAAGGTGATAAAACTAATGCTGCGTGGCAACCACTGACACTGTCACGAGTAGACCCCATGCGTACGGTATCAAAACCACAGTGCTGCCAAAAACTAATCAGCTCTGCACTGGCTGCAAAACTAGCACCTAAGTAATCCCAACCTGCAGACTTCGCACTGTCAGATACAGAGGATAACAGTGCTCTACCTAAACCTTTATGCTGTAGGGCTGGATGAATCGCTATACGCATAATCCGACCCGCCTTAAGTAAAGCGGCGTCCTTTGCACCTTCTTGTCCAACCAGCGTTTGCGGTAACAGATGGCCACGAGGACGACGTTTACCCGACCAGATATCATCGACTAATTCCTCAGGCAGAGGACCTTCCTCGGCCACCAACGCAGCACCAGCTACTTGGCCATCGACCTTCATTAGCCAGATATGTAAATTAGGGCTATCTAAAAGCACCCTTAAATCACCAGGCGATGTACGATAGTGAGCCAACACTAACAAACCAAATAGCTGGGTTAAGGTCTGATAATCTTCCGCAAGCTGATCACGATCCAACTTCTCTATCTGACAGTCTGAGATAGACTGACATGTACGTTTGAGATCTTCTGCCGCAGCAGGTTCGGCATTGAGTAACAGCAGATTAAAGGTCAGTTGTTCCAGCGGGTCATTGCTAGCCCAACGGATCGGCTGATTCAGATGAAGCGATTTTGCATTGGGCGCATGCTTTTCTAGTACTTGCTTAAAACGAACCGCAAAACCCTGCCCAGTGCCTTCGTAACCATGAATAGTGGAAGCAAAAGCAATACGAGGGAAACGCTGCAGTAACTTACTTAATACAGGTACCGGAATCGCTGCGGCTTCATCCACCAGTAGCACTTGCCCTTCGCCTTGTTCTTGCAACGCTTGCTCTGGGGGCACGTAACGGATGCAATGATCTGAATGACACAATTTACCCAGTTGATAGTCATAATCAGGCAGTAATTGATGGGCCATGCTAAAGACTTCATCAACCGATGACTGTTCAGGTGCGGTTACTAAGATATCTTCGAAATCTAAGCCTGATAACTGTGCCGCTGCGATACCTAAAGCAACAGACTTACCACGACCTCTATCCGCCGTAATCACTGCTGGACGTCGACCACGACGAAACTGAGATAGGATCAATTCCACAGCTTGTTGCTGATCTTTGGTTTTACTCGGCAACACCACATTATCATCTGGCTGATCCGCCAATGCTGCGGAGCTTGGCAGCTCGGCTTCAACACCTGCGAGCGCTTGCCCCTCTCGACACACCAGCGTATAGGCATCATCTTCTAAGATCATCGCTAGACGCGAGATAAATCGACGACCAGCATCGGAAGAGCAATAAGGGTGCGCGACTAAGCTTTGATGTTCGGGATCATCAAACTCGGCCCAATGATCTAGATCGGGGCAGAGTAAAACCATCACTCCACCGCCGCTTAAAGTACCGGAGATCTGACCAAAGGCATTGGGATTAAAACCGGACCAGGCATCAAAGATCACCGCTGAGAGCGACTGGCCTAATAACTGATGACATTGAGTGGCACGCACAGACTGCGCTTTCACCGGCGAGTGATCACTGACCCACAACCATTCAGCTTCACAACGCAGTTCTCTTGCTTGTTCGTAACACCACTCTTGATTACCACTCACCACCAGTAATCGACGATGCTGTTGTGCCTGTGCATCGTTAAGCAATCGAGAGTACAAGGTTGTTAGAGCAGTCATCAATCAATCCCTTTCAGCTAGGTGGGTCTGTTACCAATGAGCTTTACGAGTCTTTTAGAAGTTTACGAAGTTCATCTTTTCGTTCAGGCGAGAGATCACGGCAATCAAAATCCTCTAAGGCACCAACCAGCGCCCACAACAGATTGATACTGACCTTACCGCCACGCATAGCGCTAATCATCTTATAAGTAGCTATTGGCCCGACTTGTTCTAGATCAGCTAAGGTGTAGATTTCGATCTCTGCCAGCCATCGACGACTGACCGGCCCGATATTTCGCATCAGGCCTATCGACCTATACGTTATAAGTTAATGGGGGCTCTTTTAAACCATCCACAAACGCATGGAACTGGTTACCGCCTTTCGCTTCAGCTTCTTGAAGCTGCTGTTTAGCAAGTTCCAACAGGTATTCAGGGGTAAGCAAGCGAGACGGTTGCATCGTCGCTACACCAATACTTAGGGTAACAACCTTATCAACCGGTGATGCTTGATGAGGAATAGCATGGTCGTAAATCGTTTCGCAGCAACGTTCAGCTAGCTGGATAACCAACTCATTAGTGGAAGGTAGGATAAAGGCGAAAAGATGATCATCGATACGTGCAATCATATCGCCCGGACGACCAACAGAATTTTTAAGCACACTAGAGACTTCTTGAAGCATCACCTGCGCTGCCTCAACACCATATTCATCACTGAATTCTTTAAAGCTATCAATCTTCAATAGCATCATGGTGAGTGGCGAGAACTCACGTACCGCGCGGCGACATTCAACATCCAAAGCTTCATCAAAATGCAGTTTGTTGACCAAGCCTGTTAGAGGATCAGACCAACTTGTTTCTGCGATCTGTTCAGTCAAATTAGCTTGCTCAGTACGTAGCGTTTTAACATGACGGCCGACACGTTTTAGGTAAGAAGCCACCAAGAAAGAAAGCAGTAGGCCAGTCATCAAAAACAGTGCAGGGGTAAAACTCATACCTGCAGCAATACGCTCTTCAGTGGCAGTAATATCTAAATTCCATTTCTGATCTAGTAACTGAACAGAACTAGAAAGCATCGCATCTAGGGCAAGTGAAGTGTGATCGTGCGCGAGGATCACCTGCTT
Source organism: Neptuniibacter sp. SY11_33 (assembly GCF_047778025.1). Lineage (GTDB taxonomy): Bacteria > Pseudomonadota > Gammaproteobacteria > Pseudomonadales > Balneatricaceae > Neptuniibacter. Next base: position 1,012,407 of record NZ_CP180543.1, on the reverse strand, counting down.
GTTCGCATCTGTCAGGGTAAATTGAACTTCACCTAATGCCTCTTGAAGTTGGCTCTGCTGCAACACAGAGTTAAGCGAGATAATACCTGCCAGTTCGGCATTGTCAGCTTGAGCTGAAACCAATGCGTAGGTTTCTTGCTCGATTGTCAGCGTCTTTACCCGTTCTGAGGAAAGGCCAATTAACGCCTCAGAAACTTCAGAACGGTTAAAAATAAAATCGGTAGTAGAGTCAGCTATACGAAGCGAGATTTCACCATTTTCGATAGCCATCCCTTTCAAAGCGGTATGACGACTAAACAAACTATTAATCGTTTGCTGAAGTCGTGCTTGGTCGACCGTCTGATCTAACTGATAAACGGCCTGCAAGGTTTCTAGAGAGTATGTATTCTGAGTTAATGATTGCTGGAACGATGCTGCCCCTTGGGTCATCTCAACCTGAAACTGTTGAATGGACGCATCACGCTCCTGCTTGAACATAAATAGAAAAATCAGCAGCGAAAATAGTGCGCCGCAGATCGCAAAAATAATCGATAAATCGATCTTTTTTCTATTCGTTTGTTGTGGGCTAGCAGCGTCTGAAGCAGACATTAAAAAACTCCGAATAATCAATCAGTAACAACCAGTAAAACCTTTTTTACTAACTCTTGCAACGATAGTGCAGACTCGGGCTTTTTTCCAGCTTTTCCGCGGCTTGCAGCAGCATATCTAAACACGAGTCTGATATAGTGCTCTTTCTTGAATCAGAACAAAGGCTCTATTGTGTCTCGCATTGCTATTTTTGTAGACGTACAGAACATCTATTACACCACCCGCCAGGCGTTCGGCTGCCCGTTTAACTACCGTAAATTCTGGCAAGAGATCAGCAAACAGGGAGAGATTGTTCACGCCTACGCTTATGCGATTGAACGCAAAGATGACGGCCAGAAGAAGTTTCAGGATGCCCTGCGTCATATTGGCTTTGATGTAAAACTAAAACCTTATATCCAACGTAAAGACGGCTCGGCCAAAGGCGATTGGGATGTAGGCATTACAATCGATGTGATGGATACCGCACCTGATGTGGATAAAGTGATTTTACTTTCAGGCGATGGCGACTTTGATCTCCTACTCGCACACATCAAAAAACGTTATGGCGTCACTACCGAGGTTTATGGTGTAGAAGCACTTACCGCTAAATCCTTGATCAATTCAGCGGATCAATATCACTCGATCCTGCCGAATCTATTGGTCTGCTAGAATCCATTCAAGCTAGTCCTCTTGACCACAACCTAAAGTGGCTGACATACTCAGCCACTATGAAAACCACACCTAGCACACAGACTCTTACGACAAATACGTTGCGACGCCGCGTATCGATTGCCTGTGCCTCTTTGGGTGTTGGATCTCGACGACGCAAATAACTAATAAGCGTTCCAAATTCCCAAAAAGCCGCAGGTAACCCCTGCGGCTTTTTTTTGCTCTAAATTCTCTCAAGGATCTAAAAATGACCCATTTAACTGGGGTAGCTCCCACACAATTAAGCGCTCAAGACTCGTCCGTTAACAACCCACTGACCGATAAAGACTTTGTAATGCCGATCGCACCAAGGCCAGAACTCTGCTTTACCCAGGGCAAAGGACATTACCTGTTTGATCAGAACGGCAAACAATATCTGGATATGGTGCAAGGTTGGGCGGTGAATACTCTCGGTCACAGTCCCGATCTCATCCAGCAAGCACTCATAGAACAATCACAACAACTGATTAATCCCGGCCCTGGCTTCTACAATAAACCAATGATCGAGCTGGCTAAGACCCTTTGTTCCAACTCAGATTTTGATCAGGTTTTCTTCGCCAATAGCGGCGCCGAAGCCAATGAAGGCGCTATTAAGCTAGCAAGAAAATGGGGGCAGATTCACAAACAAGGTGCTTTTAAGATCATCACCTTTGAACAGAGCTTTCATGGCAGAACCTTAGCGACTATGTCCGCTACCGGTAAAGCGACCTTTGCGCCATTGTTCGAACCTAAAGTGAGCGGTTTTAACAAAGCGCCCTACAACGATTTAGCCGCAACCGAAGCGGTAATCGATCAACATACAGTCGCAATCATGCTAGAGCTGGTTCAAGGTGAAGCAGGCGTAATCCCTGCTGATAGCGATTTTGTTAAAGGCTTAGAAGCCCTGTGCAAAAAGCACAACCTACTGCTGATCATCGATGAGGTACAAACCGGTATAGGTAGAACCGGCAATCTCTTCGCATACCAAGGTTTAGATATCCAACCGGACATCATGACCTTAGGTAAAGGTTTAGGCGGTGGTGTACCGATTTCAGCGCTGCTCACCAAAGCCGAGCACAGTTGTTTTGAATACGGCGATCAGGGCGGCACCTATAACGGCAACCCGCTCATGTGCTCCGTCTCGCAAGCGGTTGTGAATAAAGTACTGGAACAAGGCTTTCTCGCAAATGTTGAACAGATGGGCCAGCTACTCAGCCAAAAACTCACAGAGCTTTCTCAGCAATACTCACTAGGCTCAGTGAGAGGTAAAGGCCTTCTGATCGCATTAGATACCGCTGAGCTATCGGCATCTGAGCTTGTGGATAAGGCTAGAAAGCTTGGCCTACTGCTGAACGCCCCGAATGCACGCACCCTCAGGTTTATGCCCGCGTTGAATCTAACTAAAAAGGAGATTAATGAGTGCTGCGCTGTTTTGGCTAAAACAATAGAGTCCCTCTAAATGCTTATGTTGCAGGGCAAGATGTGAATAACGCTTGCCTTGTATATAATCGCAGCACTTTAAATTGGACCACCGTAAGGACAACGGATGTTACTCAAACGCTTAGAAGGCGGCGAACTACGTTTTGGCGAAGGCCGCATCAGTGGCTATATCGCCGTTACGCTTGCCCTACTCTCACTACTCGGCGTCTGCGCCTTTCACTTCCCTGAGTATTTAACAACACCCGAGCTACGCGCCGCTTATGACGCGAACGTTCTACGCACAGTGATGTTTGTATCGCTAATCATCTCAGGTAGTTTAGGCCTGCTTAACTTTGTGCGTAATACCAATAAACGCGCAGGGCTTCTGGCGTGGGTCTTGATTGTGATTGCGATCGCGCTGGGCGGTCATCGAGTAGAAGTGGGTGATATCCCAACCGATACACCTTACATAGGTTTGGACTGGTTTATTCTCGATCTACTAGGCTCCACCCTGATCTTTATCTTTATCGAGAAGATCATCCCCCATCGCAAACAGGCGATTCTACGCCCCGAATGGCAAACCGATCTACACCACTTTTTTGTAAACCACCTAATCGTCGGCTTTGTGTTACTGGTCGCGAATCAGTTTGTATCCGGTGCATTTGGTTGGGCAGTAGAGCGCGGATCACAAGAACTGATCCAAGGTATCAACTGGTATGTGCAACTGTTCTTAGTGCTGTTGGTCGCCGATCTGGTTCAATATGCACTGCATCGTGTTTACCACGAAGTACCTTTCTTCTGGCGCTTCCACGCAATCCACCACAGTGCCAAAACTATGGATTGGCTGGCTGGCTCTCGTCAACATATCGGTGAACTGATTGCGACCCGCTGCTTCGTGTTAGCACCGATCTTTGTACTGGGTTTTGATAAAAGCGTATTGGATGCCTACATCATTATTGTTGGCTTCCAAGCGGTACTGAATCACACCAATGCCCAAATCAACGTGGGTTGGCTAAAGTACATTATCGTGACACCGCAGTTCCACCACTGGCACCACTCTTCAGATAAAGCAGCGATTGATCGAAACTACGCAGCACACTTTGCCTTTATCGATTATCTATTCGGGACAGCGGTAAAAGGTCAAAAAGAGTGGCCGCAGGATTACGGTGTGGTTGGGGACTATGTGCCTGAGGGCTGGGTAAAGCAGCAAGTATTCCCGCTTCTTCGTAAAAAATAGTTTAGTAAGAAATGATCGTTATTTTGCAGCTACAGATCAGATCTGTAGCTGCATATTCTTTTCGAGTTTAAGCCGCACTTACCGCGTTCTGCTCAGCAATTCGGCTAAAGGCGATTAGCGCTGCTTGCAGTGCTGCAGCAGATGTATCTTCCTTGGTTGCAACACCTTGCGCACTGACACCATTCACTGTCATAGCTATTGCTGCTTGCGCTTGCGCTGCTGTGCCAGTCGCGATGGCATGTTCATCAAACTGAGTGATCTCTATGGAGCAAGCATACTGTTTCTCTAGGGCATCACTTAGCGCTTCTAGAGCACCGGTACCTTGACCGTTAAATACAGTGTTACCAACGCTGAATTTAGCTTCAACTTGTTGGTTGTCAGTGTGCAGATCGTAACGATCAAGCTGCCATTGCTCTGGTACAGCAACAAAGTGCTGTTGATAAAGTTGGTGGATCACTTCAGGAGAGATCTCGATACCCTTTTGCTCAGCAGCAGACTGCACCACTTTACTTAGTGGGATATGCATCCATTTTGGTAGCTGGATACCGTAATCACGCTCCAATACCAAGGCCACACCGCCCTTACCGCTTTGGCTGTTAATACGCACAACCGCTTCATATTCACGGTTAATATCGCGTGGATCGATTGGCAAGTAAGCCACATCCCAATGTAGTTGATTATGCTCTTGGTGGTAGTTAACAGACTTACGAATCGCGTCCTGATGACTACCTGAGAAAGCGGTATAAACCAACTCACCTGCCCATGGATGACGGGCAGAAACAGGTAGTTCGTTACAATACTCAACCACCTCAATAATCTCTTTGATATCCGAGAAATCCAATTCTGGATCAACACCCTGTGAGTAAAGGTTCATACCCATGGTGATGATATCCATATTACCGGTACGCTCACCGTTACCCATCAAGGTACCTTCGACACGATCGGCACCCGCCATAACACCCAACTCTGCGGCCGCAACACCGCAGCCACGGTCATTGTGGGTATGTAAGCTGATACGTACTTGATCACGCTGTTTTAAGTGACGGCAGAAATACTCAACCTGATCGGCAAAAACATTCGGTGTGGACATCTCAACTGTTGCAGGTAGATTGATCACAACCGCCTGCCCTGTTTCTGGTTTCCATTCAGCGATGACAGCATCACAGACTTCAACCGCATAATCCATCTCTGTACCGGTAAAGCTTTCTGGTGAGTACTGAAACTCCCACTCTGTCGCAGGGTATTTAGCCGCATAATCACGCACCCACTGCGCACCTTGTACCGCAATACCTTTGATCTCGTCTTTACTCATGTTGAACACTTGCTGGCGCTGTACAACCGAAGTGGAGTTATACACATGAACATTGGCGCGACGCACGCCTTCAAGGGATTCAAAGGTACGCTCAATCAAACCTTCGCGTGCTTGGGTAAGCACCTGAATCGTTACATCTTCTGGGATTCGGTTTTCTTCAATTAACTTACGCACAAAATCAAAGTCAGGCTGAGATGCTGATGGGAAGCCGACTTCAATCTCTTTAAACCCCATTTTTACCAACAAGGTAAACATACGGGTTTTCTGCTCTACATTCATTGGATTGATCAGCGCTTGGTTACCATCGCGCAGATCTACGCTACACCAATCCGGTGCTTTATTGATCTCTTGATCTGGCCAGGTGCGATCGGTCAAACGGACAGTTTCAAAACGACGATATTTACGATGATCAAACATAGTGCGAATCCATTATTTTTATTCGAGCAGATAGCCTAAACGGCAAAACCCGCTGTCAGGCGCCTTTGGGGAAGCAATGACAGCGGGAAGTTTTTCAGTAGACACTTGTGGTATCAGTTTTTGAGTTAAAGATTCGATAAACCTTCGTAGGCTGGCAGCGCTCACTCATGATGATTACCCCCTCACATACTGATTGATATGTAATTTGTTACCCCTCAACCGATGAAGAGAAGTTTATAGAGGTACATGCGCAATTACCGATCTAAAAACAACTTTATTTCGTCATTTGCGCAACAAAACAAAAGGAAATAAACTTAACAGACATATTTTATTGCGCACAAACAAAAAACCATGAAATCTACTGTCAATTTAGACCGCTTCGACTTAAAAATATTGCGAGAATTACAGGAAAACGGCGACCTATCTAATCAGGAGCTAGCCGAGCGCGTTGGCCTTACCGCAGCCCCCTGCTCTCGCCGGGTAAAACAACTGGAAGAATCCGGCGTTATTCGCGATCGCGTAGTCCGTCTAAATGAACGCGCAATCGATCTAAACCTCATCGCCATCCTGCATATCAGCATGGATAAACATATCCCCGAACGATTTGAAGAGTTTGAACGCACGATTCAGTCTTTACCGGAAGTCATGGAGTGCTACCTGATCACAGGCCACGACGCTGACTACCAGTTAAAAGTGGCGGTTGCAGATATGGACTGTTACCACGATATATTGCTCGGCAAGATCACGCGGATTAAAGGTGTAACGGGAGTTAAGTCGGCGTTTATCATGCGTAAGGTTGTGGATAGTACGGCGATGCCTTTGGGGTATGTTGGGGGATAGGACGGCTTCGCCTAGAGGACGCCACGAAGTGGCTAGAGGTAAACAAAGGAGTTAGTGACTAGCTGCTAGAAATAGTTTGGATTAAAGGGATCTACCCCCTTTAATACCAAGACCGTATCAAGTTAAAGCTTCTACCAAATACCCCTTCCTTAAAAGGATCGTAAGAAAAAATATGATCAACAAGGCATAATGACAAAAGATCAAAAGGCGAACTCTATTGAGTTTTTTTAATAACTCATAAGTGATATCTATTGTTTTAAACTTTCCTGAATAAATATAAATCAGAAGTTTGATGCTAATAGAATTAGATCCTATCAAAGTTGAATTCTGATCTAAGAAGACCTTATCACGTTCATTATTTCTTTCTGCGGCAACATGTATATCTTTAATAAGCTTTGGATAGAGAACAAGAATAAGGATACAACCTATAAAAGACACCATACTTATCAAATCAAGCACTATATATTACCTGCATACCCGTATTAAAACTAAAGTCCATCTAGCAACCATCTCAAAGATTAAAGGAATCTAAGTCCTTTAATCCAATAAAATCTAGCCCTGTTTGAGTTCGTAGTCCTGCACCAAGCTCTCGGTTGGGATATTTAAGCCTTTATGTAGCTTTCTGATCATAGGCAGGGTTAGTTTGCGTTTGTAATTCAACACTTCCGATACCCGCCCTGATCTGCCTAAGTAAGGAATAAGGTCTTTATCTTGTAGACCGTATTGTTCCATACGGAAACGGATGGCTTCGATGGGGTTTGGCGCTGAAATTGGATGGTGCTTAGTTTCGTAATGCTCAACTAGCGTTGTTAAGACATCAAGTTCATCACCTTCAAGTGTGTTCAATTCCGCATCCATAAGCTCGGCGATGCGCGTTAGAGTAGCTTCATAATCAGCTTCAGTTTTGATTGGCTTGATGTTCATTACACTGCCTCCGCATCGATCTCAACGTACTGTTTATAGGTTCCAACGAACTTTATAAACACAATTCGATATGGGTAATTTATCGATACAATCAGCCGATAGTCATTACCTTTGATATTAAAAACAACTCGGCTATTTTTCAGAATACTCGCATTTCTGAACTGTACTTTGACTTCTTGTGGCGTGTTCCAGTCGGATTTGAGCACCTCTTCGTGCCATGCTTCCAACTGCCCTTTAGCATCCAGATACTTAGGGTCGGATTCCCAGAATTCCCTAAGCGTTTTCTTAGAAATTATTCGCATTGAGTGAAACTCCCTTTCACGCACCTCCCATTATGGGAGGCTTTAGCTATCCTGTCAATTTCTACACTTTTTGAACCAAACTAATACGAGTAAGCAGGGTGTAATAGCGGAGCGTATTACACAAATCTGGAACCCTCACGGTGCAATACGCTTCGCTATTGCACCCTCAGATATTCCAACCTGTTGAGCTTAAGTAAAACTGGCACTACTCGGTGGTCATTGCTTTATCTTTCTTCTGCCAAAGTCGATGGTAGCTCCTCGCTATGCCGCCGTTGTTTCCTTTTCTTGCCGTTTGCTCTGCTCTAATTTCCGCAGGTAGATTTCAGCTGGGATAAAAGCGAATGGAATTACCGATGCTAGCATCAGGCCTAGCTGTTGCTTTGAGGTCCAGCTTTCTTTGTGTGAGATATTCAGCACCTGAATTACGTAGATCATAAACAGGATGCCATGGGTCATCCCGAGTGTGGATACATAATCTCGGCTGATAAACCCAAGTGTGACACTTAAGATGGCGATGTAAGAGAGGCCTTCAAGCAGGCTGACGATGCGAAGTAGTTTGATCATTAAATAAGCTCAAAAAGTGGTAAAAATTCTTTTTAAAGAAAGCGTTGCTGTGGAAAGTCTATCTGCGGCAGGCTTGGGTAATTCTTTCTGCGGGAACACGTAACTGCTCAATCAGATAAACCTTAAACGGCTCTTCGTAAGGCTGTTGTGCAACCGCTTTTTGCATGCAGAAAATCCACGCTTCGCTCTCCTCTGGGCCAATGGGAAAATGGCTGTGGGCATGGGGAATACGAATAGAACCGTAATTTTCAGAAAAGAGCTTAGGACCACCTAACCAGCCAGATAGGAAGTAGGCAAGTTTCTGTCGTGATTCGGTAAGGTCGTCTGGATGCATTTTACGAATGGTCTGCGCCTCTGGCAGTTCATCCATAAACTGATAAAAGTCATCGACCAACTGAGTTAGGCCAGCTATCTCACCTGCCATCTTGTAGGAATTGTCGTTTACACCGTATTCACAGCTGGGAGTATCCATCAGTAATCACTCAGGCTCTTGTCTAAAATAATGCTTTCTTAAATTGCGCGTTATTTTACCAATTTATCCCATCCAATACCTGTCGGTTAATTGTGGAAGTTAGTAGTAATTTTCGATGAATCGCTCCTAAAATCAGTCCTCTCATACTTCCCAAACTAAAAAAGGTAAGCCCCACTTTAAATCTGATCTCTGCGCAGTATTTAAAGTAAGACTTACCAAGCTCACGGGAGAAATTCGGTTCTGTTGTGTTAGCCAGTTTCTTTTAACGAGTTCTCTTTCATCGCTTCAACGGTAAAGGCCATACCAGTGCCTAAGCCAACATCCGCACGTAGCCCTAGTCTTGCTGATGCTCGGCTTGGGTCACCTAGCGAGGTAGCTATATCGCCGGTTCTGGCAGGTTTATGTTCGATATTCACCTCTACTCCCGCCACCATCGATAAGGTTCGCGCTAATTGCAAAATTGAGGTGGATTGTCCGGTGCAGACATTAAACACTGATGCTTCGCCTTTGGTGTTTTCCATAGCAGCGATCAGATGTTTCACCACATCGGCTACATAGATAAAGTCGCGGGTTTGTTTACCATCCCCGAAGATCGAAATCGGTAGGTTGTTAAGAATGCGGTCGATAAAGATGGAGATAACCCCAGAGTAAGGTGAAGAGGGATTTTGACGGGGGCCGTAAACATTGAAAAAACGCATCCCCACGGTGGATACCTTATGGTTGAGCCAAGCAACTCGGGCATGGTGTTCACTGCCTAGCTTGTCAGCACCGTAAGCACTGATAGGCCGAGGAGCCGAGGTTTCATCTAAAGGGATAGTCGCGTTGTCGCCATAGATCGCGGCTGATGATGCATAAACTACAGGGATAGAGTCTTTACTGCCGCTATATCGTGCAGCTTCGAATACATTCACACTACCCTGTTGATTAACTTTGTGTGTGCCTACCCAGTCGGAATTAGATTGTTCTACCGATGCGATTGCCGCTAAATGGAAGCAGCCATCCATCTCTGACATCGCACCTTTAACAATGGCTAAGTCGGCCACATCACCCAATACAAGCTCTACCTGATCGGGTAAATAGTCCACCACACCGGTTGATAAGTTATCCAATACTCTCACTTGATGGCCTTGCGCTAACAAGGCATCAACCAAATGCGAACCAATAAACCCACAGCCTCCAGTGACCAGATATTTCATAGTATTTCTCCTTACTATTGAAACCAATTTGCTTGATGTATTGGTTACAGCAAGAAGCCAGCCAAAATATTTATCCCTAATTTTCAATAAGTTAACAAACCACCAAAAACTACAACCGCATTTTGTTTCTCAAAATGCGAAACATCTCTGCAAATTGCGTTAATTTATCTGATTTGAAAGCCCCTCTCGCCAGTTCAGATTGACTAAATGAGCTAAGCAGCTGTTTTTACTAGAGAAGCTTGTGAATGGCCTAGGCCTTGCTGATATCTAGGTGAACAATCTCAGCGATATAGGAGGAAGGGATTATGTCTATTCACGACTGGCTTATTTATCAACTGGTTGATAGTCGCCATCAAGGCGGGATCGAGAGCCATATTCTTAACCTTACTCGCTGGCTAAACCAAAACGGTTACCGTAGCGAAGTTATCTTTATGCGAGACTTCGGCGCGCACCCTCTAAAAGATAAGTTAACTAAAGAGGGACTGCCATTTCGCTGTTTAAGTAGCTACAAAGAGCTGTATAAGCTACTCACCCACTCTCCCTGTCTTTTAAATACTCATGGCTATAAAGCTGGAATTGTTGGACGTATCTTCGGAAAATTAACGGCTACCCCAGTGATATCTACTTTTCACTCTGGGGATCTGGGTACAGGGAAATTAAGGTTTTACAGCTGGTTAGATAACTGTACATCGATATTAGCTGACCGTGTTATTAGCGTCAGTCCTGAAATCTCTTCCCGACTACCGATTACCTCGCAACAGATCGCTAACTTTGTAGCCCCCGCCAAGCTGCAAACGGAACGCGGTAAGGCTGTCGCTTTTGTCGGCCGACTCTCCGACGAAAAAGGGCCCGAAGCTTTTGCTCGGATTACAGAAAAATTACCTGAAGAACTCCCCTGCTATGTTTATGGCGATGGTCCTCTCAAAACTGATTTAGAACGCGAGAACCCCCACCTCAACTTCTTTGGTCAGGTCGAGATGGATCAGCATTGGGACGATGTAGGTCTGCTCTGTATTTCGAGTAAAAGCGAGGGCCTACCTTTAGTAGCATTGGAGGCAATGAGCCAAGGTATCCCCGTGGCTAGTTATCGACTAGGCGCGATTCCTGATCTGATCGAAGATCATAAATCCGGTTGGCTAGTGCAGCCAGGTGATGAAAACGCGCTCGGCAAAGTGATTGCAAACTGGTGGATCCAATCGGGTACAGAGAAAGCAGCTATGTCGATCGCAGCTCACCACAGAATCTGTAAGTACTACAGCGATAGCACTGTAATCCCTTCAATTTTAGAGATCTACGCACAAGCGGCACACCACAAAGGCTTCTTAAACCTTAAGTTCGACAGGAGGTCATTATGAGAAGTTTAGCTACCAAAGCATCTGCTGAATCACTGTTCTTCCCATTACTAACTTACTTAGCGGTGATAAATGCGCTGCTGCCAGAAGTGATTAGAACCCTGCTCAGTGAGCCGTTTAATGCTGCAGTATTTAGCGGTTTAGGGCATAGTTTTGTCGTTTGGGTCGTACTTTTTATCAGTGTCAGACTGACCTTTGAGGTACGTTTTAACAAGGTAAAAACGACACCGATCTATATCTATGCAGGCATTCTGTTATGCGGCTTACTACTGATACCTAGCGCCCTATTAAGTTGGTTGATCGCCGCAGCATCCGCCTGGCTATGGTTACGCCACCCGATGCAGGAGAAACACAGAATTGCAGCCACGATCCTTTTTGCAATGGCAATTAGGGAGCCCTGCTGTCAGCTCAGTCTGACCTTATTTGCTAACCAGATTCTGACCTTCGATGCCTGGTTCAGTAGTCTGTTTTTACCCATTTTTCAGATAGAAGCCGCCGTTGCAGGCAACACGATTGTTCAGGCTAACGGCTATAGCTTGCTTGTCCTTACAGGCTGCTCAGCATTTACCAATATGTCTCTAGCGCTGCTGCTGTGGTTGACCCTGAGTTTGTTAAAACATGGCGAACTTGAGCGAAGAGATATTAAACACGCCGTAATTTTGGCTGTAGTAGTACTCACCATTAACGGGCTCCGTCTATCCGTCATGACGATCGATCACGACTGGTACAGCTTTTTACATGATGGATTTGGCGCAACCGCCATCGAAATATTCACCTTTATTGTGACTTTAATCTGCGTTCGTAGGAGAGATAACTATGAAAATGGCCATTCTACTTCCACTGGTTCTGATTTTATCCACCAGCTTATCGCTCGGTTTAAAAACATTAAAAACCATTAATCTCGGCACTCTTGAGGCACAAGCCGGAGCTGTTTCGCTAGATATCCCTTCGCTTAGGTATTTAGGAACAATCGAAGCGGCCAACCAAGGCCCTTATAAAGTCAGCGGTTTTCAGGATCAGCAATGTGATGGTTCTATTGCTCTGCTGCCTCTTTTTAGGAATGCCGAAGGCAGCCATATTCTGAAGCGCCTGATTAGGGCTGAAGATAATCGTTTTGGCGTTATTTTCCGGGGAAAGATCTACCCTGAGTTTCCGCAATTGGATTACACCATCGACCGTATCAGAACTGGCGTTTCCAAGTTTATTTATTCCACCAAATCTACAGCGACTGCCCAACCTGCAGTTTTAGCTTTTATCGAAATTGGTGGTTGTCATATTGCAGAAAAGGTAGCGCGCATCAATGTTTGATGCCGCTTTCATAATGCGAAAATTTATCAATTTGAGAGTCATTTTAAAAACGACCAACGACACAGAAACTTTCATAACAAACAAAATCAATAAGTTACAGGCTACAACTATGTGGAACGACTCTTGCTGCAACCTAAATAGCTCTGTCAGAAATACCTCAAATGCATGCAGGTATAGGAGGAGATATGAAACATCAAATACGAAGTATGGTGTTCACAGGAGTGATGATTTCTATCGCGCAGAATGCCTTGGCCGCTGAGGATGAAACGGATTCCTTAGTAAATATACAACTAGAAGAGGGACTATTAAGCGAAGTTCAAACCGCGTTGCCCGAAAGTGTCGACGTCAACCAAGAGTTTTTAAATAGCTCTTACAATCCAAATATTACCCTTCAAGAAGATGCCCATATGGCTATCACCTTCCTTGATGAAGGCGCGGGCTATAGGAATTCATTAGGCTATTTCACTTTCACCGATGATGCTTTCGATAACATATCATTTGGCGATATAGATTTAGATAACTCCGGTCATATCGGTATTTCTGAATTACAAGGCCTGTCTGGCATCCAAACAGGGATGATCTTTAACAACGTATCAGAACAAGGAGGCGGCGGTAATTTACTTGCAGGTGATACAGTCACTATAGGTGGCGCCGACATCACCAATATAAACGGCACTGACTTTGATATGGAAGGCGGTACTGTGTTTGAAGCAGGAACCAACGTCGGTTTTTTCCTACTGCAAAACGCCTGGGATGGCAGTCAGGTTAAGGGCTGGGATTACACTAGTTCCGATCCACTCGCTATGTACACTATCGATTTCTTGAACCCAGAGAATGATAGTTTTGCAACCTTAGATAACGCGGATGAATACTCTCGTCACGTTGCCATGATGAGCAGTATTTCTGCAGAGGGTGAAATGATCTTAGGCTTTGAGGATCTTGTCAGACCTTATGGCGATAACGACTTTAACGATGCAGTTTTTAGTATTAGAACAGACCCCGTAACCGCTTTGTATGCAGACGTTCCATCTACTGAAACCGTTATCAGTATGCAGGCAGCACCTGCGCCTTCTCTCGGCGGCGGTAGTGCAGGTTTGTTAACGGCGTTACTCTGCTTTTTCACTCTTAGACGTAAACCAACTAAATCAGCCTAGGCTAAATACTTCACCCCTAGCGACAACGGCCTATGGGCCGTTTTCGCATTTTGCGAATCAAAATTTAAATATCAGCTTTTCTTTAACCTCCACATCCCCTCCTACTAACCAAGAACCATACTAAGCAACTGAATTTAAAGACTTTATCAAACATGGCCTGTAATTCGCTCCTTTCTTGGGTATCTGAATGAAAGGAGGCTGACCATGTTAAAACGTATAGCTAATTTACCCACCGCGGTTCAGCACAGTCTGATCTACGCTTCGGCCATTGCCCTCTCAAAAGGCTTGGCTTTGATCATGGTACCTGTCTCCACCCATTTTTTAACCCCAGAAGATTATGGTCGCCTCGACATACTCCAAACCTTGGCTGATCTATTAAGTATCGTGATTGGTATGGGGTTAGCTGAAACCTTGTTTCGCTTTGCTGGCAGTGCCGACAACGAAATCGAAAAACGTCAAGCCAGTGCCAATATTTTTGGTATGGCGATCTGCCTTGGCACCTTGGCACTGATCTTAGGCCAGCTATTCGCAGGACCTATCAGTCGCTTACTTCCAGGGGATATTGCCGAACTGGATACGCGTCTGATTCTTGCCAGCTTATCTATGGTCGGTACCATTTTGATCCCACTGGCATGGCTGCGTATGTCTGGTATGGCTTGGTCGTATCTAATAGGAACGGCGGGGCGAGTGGCATTGCAGGTGGCAATTGCTGTACCGCTACTGTTTATGGGTTTCGGCGTAACGGGCGTGCTTTGCGCAACGCTCGCCTCTGCCATTTTGTTGTGTAGCTGGTTAATCTGGAAGCAGCTAAACGATACCGGGATTAGCTTTGAATTCTCCCGTTTTAAAACCTATTCCATTTACGGTGGTCCGCTGATCTTTGTTGGCATATCCGGTTTTGTATTAGGTAGCTTCGACCGCTGGATCTTGGCTGATGCTGTAGGTACCGCCGAGATGGCACAGTATGCTCTTGCTGCTAAATTCGGCCTGATTACAGCCGTGCTAATTCAACCATTTGACCTATGGTGGCATGCCCGTCGCTTTAGTTGCCTTAAAGAAGACGATGGCAAAACTCGCTGCGCCAAAATCGGTAGTTTGGGTGCAGTCATCGCCATTAGCGCAGCACTGTTCATCGCAGCTGCAGGCCCAACGATGGTTCGTTTATTAACGCCTGCAACCTATCACGATTCAATCGCTTTTATCCCTTGGCTAGCTGCCTTAGCAGCTGTGCATAACATGACGTCAACACTCGCCTTTGGCGCGATGAGCGAAAATACCACCGTTCGCCCGGCAATGATTGATGGTGCTGCAGCGATCGTCGCTTTGATTGCTTATTTAACCTTGATTCCTATCTTCCACGCATGGGGGGCGATTGCTGCCACATGTCTAGCGCTAGGTAGTCGCTTGGCAGCCACTTACTGGGTCAGTCAGCGATCATTACAGCTTCCATATCAATTGCGCCGTCTGTTATTCACAGGTGCCGTAGGTGTCCTTTGCATCAGCCTAATCTCATCAGCACCTTTAAGCTGGTTAGTGTTGCTGCAAAACTGCGCCATCATTGTTGGTTTTATCGCTACAGCTACAGCAGTGGGACTGATTCCAATCCCGAAAAAAGTTCTAAATATGACGGCTCAACTTCTGAATAGGTCATAGCGATGAATCTTCGAATAGAGGGCAATGGCTCACAAATTTTGGTGGCACTCACCTGTATAGGTTTGCTTGCTGCGGCTTGGTATCTCGTACCTCACCCCGCAGTGAGCGCCATTGCACTGTTACCACTGATGGTTTTGATCGGTTTACGCCTGCCCTTCCTACTCTGCTTAGCTTTTATCGCCTTCTCTTTCTTTAGACTGCACGAGGTTTTCCCCCAGCTATACCCACTGAAAATCCCGCAGTTACTTGCTATCGCAACTTTAGGATCTCTATTTATCAATCTAATCACCAAGCGTATCCAAGTATTCTGGTGTCGCGAGCAATCACTGTTTATCTGTTTTTTCTTCTTGGTCGTTATCGGCGCTGTCTTAGCGACTAATCGAGATGCAGCGCTTAATTCCCTAACGGGAACTTATGTAAAAATTGCGCTAATGTTGATTGCGATTAGCTGGCTGCTAAGAGAGGAATCACAGTTTAATGTGCTGATTATCAGCATGATGTTTTGTGGTATTGCGGTAGGCGCAGTAGCACTGTTTAACAAACAGATGGGACTTGAGTTAGTAGAAGGCACCCGTGTCACTATTGGTCGTAGTATCGGCTCTATGCTGGGTGACCCTAACGACCTTTCTCTTGTACTTTTATTTCCAGCTAGTTTTGCCCTAGCCAGCTTTATGACACCAGGCTTTGGCAAAACCATCAAACTACTCAGTTTGTGCGCATTTCTGACGGTATTTTGTGCCATTATCGCCACTCAAAGTCGAGGCGGTATGTTAGGAATTTGTGCTGTCGGTGCGGTATTCGCTTGGCATAGAGTGCAAAATAAAATACTGCTGATCGGTGCAGGTGTATGTGCATTAAGTATTTTATTTGTAATTGCCGGTGTAAGTGACCGTGCCTCCGGCGGTGCCCACGAAGAGGGGATTGATGAATCGGCGATGGGTCGAATCTACGCCTGGCAAGCCGCAATGGGCATGGCGATTCATCACCCACTTACTGGCGTCGGTCTAAATAACTTTATATCTAATTACTTTGAATACAGTCCTCACTGGGATGGTAAAAACCATGCTGTACACAGTACTTGGTTTGGGGTGATGGCTGAGACCGGCATCCTTGGCTTTATTCTGTTTATCGCCATCATCACCAGCATTGCCAAAATAAGCCTGACTACCGTTCAGCATTTTCGCCCGAAAGATAATCTACCCTACTCGCCGGTTCTGTACGCCTGTGCCCAATCGGTTCAGGCTGGACTGGCTGGTTTCTGTATTTCGGGCACCTTCCTAACTATGGGATTTACTTGGCCTATCTATATTCTTTTGTCTGTAGCGATTGCCCTGTCTCAATATCAAAAGCGCCAATTAACAAAGTGAATCGCATATTGCGAAAAGCATTTTCAACAGCCCACCATAAACCATCTAAGCCATTGAATTAATTACATTATAAATCTGGCACAAGTTCTGCAAAACCTAGATATAACTTTAAAAATCTGCAGGAGATTAGGCATGTGCGGAATAGTAGGCTCGATTAATCACAACGACATTGTCCCTGAGTTATTACAAGGATTAAGCAACATCGAATATCGCGGATATGATTCAGCGGGTATCTCAATCCTTGCACCTAATGGCATCACCACCGTTAAACGTGAAGGGAAATTACAGCACCTCAAGAACCAACTCGATCAGATGCATCTTTCTAGTTATGCAGGGATTGGTCACACCCGTTGGGCAACTCATGGCAAACCTAATGAGTTAAATGCACATCCCCACTCCAATAGTGATGTTGCCGTAGTTCACAATGGCATTATTGAGAATTACATCGACTTAAAACAATGGCTGCAAAGTGAAGGCTTTGTCTTTCAAAGCCAGACCGATACTGAAGTCATACCTCATCTCATCAGTCTGTTCTTACATCAGGGCTATGAGCCTGAAAAAGCCCTCAACCGTGCTCTATCCCATCTTCAAGGCGCTTTTGCTCTAGGTGTGCTTTTTAAAGGTGACGAAGAACATGTTTACGCGGCTCGCCGCGGCAGCCCTTTGGTCATAGGTAAAAGTGAACAAGGAATGAGCCTTGGCTCTGACTCACTAGCGCTTAGTGGCGCACCTAGCCATATTTTATATCTAGAAGAAGGGGATCAAGCTTGCTTAGATCGCGACGGTTTTAACCTAGTTGACGCCTCTGGTCGCACTATAAAACGTGAGATGCAGTTATTCGAGGCAGAGGATCACACTCAGGGCAAACAAAACCACCGTCATTACATGCATAAAGAGATCCACCAGCAGACCGATAGTGTCCGAGATACCTTCTATCACACACAAAGAGTACTACCTGAAGCGCCGATAGATTTTAGTCAAGTCGACAGACTCAACATCATCGCCTGCGGCACCTCCTTTTATGCCGCAATGGTTGCGAAATACTGGTTTGAAAAAATTGCCAAATTACCTGTTGATGTCGAAGTTGCATCCGAATTTCGCTATCGCTCCCCCCTCTTGAGCAAACAGGGCATCTCTCTATTTATCTCTCAATCCGGCGAGACAGCAGATACCCTCGCGGCACTGCGCTATGCCAAAGAGCAAGGGCAAAAGACCATTGGTATTGTGAATGTTGCTGAAAGTACTATCGCCCGCGAAACGGACTTCAGTATGCAGACCCAAGCAGGCCCCGAAGTCGGCGTAGCTTCAACCAAAGCGTTTACCGCGCAATTGACGGTGTTAGCTACCTTAGCCGTTCGCGCCGCATACTGTCGCAAAATGATTGATCTGAGCGAAGCATCAAACTTGAGCATAGAGCTATCGACTATGCCATCACAGGTCGATCTGGTTTTACAGCAAGAATCCCTATTCGAGTCGATAGGCGCATCGATGCAAGATTGCCAAGACGCTTACTTTATCGGTCGAGGTTCTAACTTCCCTATCGCTTTAGAAGGTGCGCTTAAACTCAAAGAGATCAGTTATATCCATGCCGAAGGCTTTAGTGCAGGTGAACTCAAACACGGCCCAATAGCCCTAATCGAAGAAGGCACACCTGTGTTTGTTATCGCGCCTAACGACGAGCTTCTGGATAAAACCAGAGCCAATATGGAAGAGGTCATGAGCCGTGGCGGGCGCTGTATTTTCTTAGGTGATTCCGAAAGCATACTTTCGCTACAAGACCTAGAAGTGGAGTCCGTAACCCTACCTAATGCTCACTCGATCGTGACGCCTATTTTGTTCACCATCGCTTTGCAACTCATCGCTTATCACGCTGCGTTGGCGAAAGGCACCGACGTGGATCAACCTCGTAACCTAGCTAAATCGGTGACAGTAGAATGAACACACTACAAGGGCTTAAACAGTGGGTTAAAGCAGGTAATCATCCACTGGCTCGTACTTTAAAAGCCTGTCATTACACATTGCACAATTTCGAAATCCCGGCGGTAAATCTGGTGTTTAAACCGATTCGCCTAGGGCACACCTTGTGCACTGGATTTATCAGCGGTCTTGCACGGGTCTTTTATTGGACACCGATGTTTAAGACTCGCTTAAGCCACGCAGGTCGCCAATTGTATCTCTACGGAGGCATGCCGCTTGTCCAAGGTAGCCTTGAGATCAGTATGGGTGATCGCTGTCGTATCTCCGGCCAGACCACCTTCTCCGGTCGTTGGAGTGGTAAAGAAACACCACAATTAATTATCGGCAACAACGTAGGTATCGCATGGCAAACCACCATCGCTGTCGGTACCAAAGTTGTTCTGGAAGATAACGTCCGTATCGCAGGTCGGGGGTTTCTAGCGGGTTACCCTGGTCATCCTGTAGATCCAGAAGCTCGTGCCAAAGGATTACCGGATACGGAAGATCAGATTGGCGACATCATCCTACGCAAAAATGTTTGGTTAGGCTCCGGAGTAACCGTAATGAAAGGGGTCACGATTGGTGAAGGTACCATTGTGGCTGCTGGAAGTGTGGTGACTCAAGACTTGCCTCCTTTTGTGATCGCAGCTGGCGTACCCGCAAAAGTGATCAAACCGCTATCTCAACCTAAACCATGCAAAGTGGCTTAAAGGAGAGATCACATGAATATCGATCTATTAGTTTTTGGTGAGGACTGGGGTGGACACCCCAGCAGCACCCAGCATTTGATGAAGCACCTTTTAGCCGATAACGAAGTGTTATGGGTAAACTCCTTAGGCTTAAGAAAACCTAGGCTGAATCTGCGCGATATGAGTCGCATCTGGGATAAGCTCAAGGCTTTACTGCAAGCGCCTACGCCTAAGTTATCTGGCGCACACCCAAGCTTGGTAAATCCTATGGCACTGCCGTTCCCGGGTAGCTCTCTTGCGAGAACAGTGAATAAAGAGTTACTCACCAACAAACTTCGCCCTTACCTGAAGGATCAAAGCGAAGCACCAATTTTGTGGACTTCACTACCCTCCGCAGTAGATGTTGTGGGCAAAATGGGCGAGCGCGCGGCCATCTATTATTGTGGTGATGATTTTTCTGCCCTAGATGGTGTGGACCATGCACCAGTTGCTGCAATGGAAGAGGAGCTCGTTGAAAAATGTCAGCTAATTATTGCCGCAAGCCCTAAGCTGGCCGAGAAATTCCCAGCAGGAAAAACTTTGGTATTACCCCATGGTGTCGATTGCGAGATGTTCGGCCAACCAGCAGAACGTGCACCTGACCTACCTGATGGTCCGGTCGCTGGGTTCTACGGTGCGCTAGCAGGCTGGTTTGACCAAGAGCTTTACATTGAAGTCGCTAGACGACTTCCCCACTGGACCTTCGTGTTGATCGGCCCTGCACACACCGATATCAGTAAGCTGCTAAAACAACCCAACATCGTATGGTTAGGCCCTAAACCTCATCATGAACTCCCTAGTTATAGTCAGCATTGGGATGTAGGTTTATTGCCCTTCCTTCGTAATGAACAAATCGAAGCCTGCAATCCGCTGAAATTAAGGGAATATCTTGCAGCTGGCTCTCCAGTGGTAAGTACTGATTTCCCTGCGCTAGACGGTTATCGAGATCTCGTAAAAGTAAGTAATGCGGCAGATGGTTTTGCCGCTGCAATAGAAGAGATAGGTAACACCGAAAAGCACAGAGAACTGATGAAAGAGATCCGCCGCAATCGTGTAAACCGCGAAAGCTGGACTCAACGTGCTGAGGACTTAAAAGAGATGCTGAATGATCTTTAATAAAGCACCATTAATCAGGGGAATAGATCATCGCATCTAATTCCCCTGAAAAAGAGAATCGTCAGATTAGACGATTCTAAGAATCTCCCAATATTGTGAACCGGAGACAATATAAGGCTCTAGTTCCTTACTCCACGTCTTGTGAGCTTCTATATCCCCTAATTTTTGCCAAGATTCATCGAGTTCGGTTAATCCCGAGATCACCACTTCAGAAATTACAACAGACTCTTTGGCACCTACAGACCCTGTGACAATTCTTACTTTGCCAGAGGTCCATCCTATTTGACTGCCAATCTCTTCAAACCACCGAGACAGTGAATCAATCACTGTTTGTTTGTGTCCAAACCGCGCATCTATATGCCATCTTGCAAGCATCATACTCCTTCCCTCCTTTAGAAAAGGCTCCATAGAACGGCGAGTTAAATTTTTTTGATATTTAACTATCCGACGGACGATCAACAAACCTTCCTAATACACACAAACAATAGTGGCTGATAGGATTTTCAGCGAGAAAGGGACAGCAATCTCTTCGGAATTATTTTCATAGTGAGAAGCGACTGATAGGCAGTGGCCATTTTGAAGTTCAACTTTAATAACTGAAGGAATTTGCCAGTAAAAAATAACGCTTATGTTAATGGCATAAGCTATGTTTAACGGGACAATCTAACGTTGGCTTTTATAACCATTACAGCCCTATAACCTGCCCTGCCGAGACAATTTTATGAATTCGATCCCTTCCTCAGTCGTCATCAGCGGTTTCGGTCTTTGGACCCCTGAATACAGTATCAGCAACGAAGAATTAGTAGAGGCCTATAACCAATACGCCGATAACTATAACCAACAAAATGCCGAAGAGATCGCTGCTGGTAAGTACGAAGCTAAGCCTCTATCAAATGCCGAATTTATCGAAAAAGCTTCAGGTATTAAAAGTCGATTTGTCTACCGTAAAGAGGGCGCACTCGATCCAGAAAGAATGCGCCCTTACATTGAGCCACGAGGCAATGATCAGCTTTCACATCAAGCAGAAATGGCCGAAGCAGCCGCTAAAAAAGCGCTCGCAAAAGCGAATAAAAACGCGGCTGATATTGATGCAGTAATTGTCGCTTGCTCCTATACCGAAAGAGCTTACCCAGCGATTTCAATCGAGGTGCAACAAGCATTGGGCGTCCAGGGCTTTGCCTTTGATATGTTGGTTGCATGCTCTTCTGCTACATTTGCCCTGCAACGAGGCTATGAAATGTTAACCGCTGGGACTGCAAAAGCGGTTTTGATCATCAATCCAGAATTAACATCACCTCAGAATAACTGGCGTGATAGAGACAGCCATTTCATTTTTGGTGATATCGCTGTCGCTACGGTAATGGAGAACGCCGATAGCTGCACTTCAGAAGAGAGTTACGATGTACTAAGTACCAAATCCGTGACGCTTTTCTCCAACAATATTCGTTCTAATTTTGGTTACCTTGCCTACACCAATGATAGCGATCCCTTTGGGCAGGATAAGTTCTTTATTCAACAGGGAAGAAAGGTGTTTAAAGAGGTCTGCCCTATGGCCGTAGAACACCTCTCGACCCAGTTAGCGTCTCTGGGGATCGAAAACCAGCAAGTCACTCGCTGGTGGCTGCATCAGGCCAATATCAATATGAATCAACTGATCGGTAAAAAGTTATTAGGCAGAGAAGCCTCGCAAGAGGAAGCGCCGATCATCTTAGATCAATATGCTAATACAGCCTCTGCCGGCTCACTTATCGCATTCAACCTATACCAATCCGATCTTAAGAAGGGTGATTTAGGCGTTATCTGTTCCTTTGGCGCAGGCTATTCCATAGGTAGCTTAGTGATTAGAAAGCGTTAATTTCTCAAAAAAACATGCCTCTGGAAGATTTCTCAAGCTTATTCTCATTTTGAGAATCAGCTTGAGAAAAACCTCAAAAAGCCTAGTTCACCCCGCCTCAACCACTCTCTACTCAGGCAACAGAAGTCCAGTATTCATGGGGCTTGCAGATCAATTTTTTTAGGTTGGCCTGAAAGCTGCAATTTCTTGAGCAATAACAAAATTTTGCTCAGGAGATAGATCATGCGCTCTAAGTTTATTGCAACCACTTTGTTCACTTGCAGCCTTTTTTCACTGACAGGATGTACTGCAACACTAAAAACCATGGATATAGGTTTTTTAGGCTCTAAAGACACGCCTGTAGCAGAAGAAAGTATCAGCGTAGATCAACTTCTCTCCCGTGCCCGCGGCGAGAAAGGTTACGCAGAGAATCATGTCCCTCGTGAACTTGTTTTGCACTTCGCAGATGACACCGTCGCATTAGATGAGAAACAAAAAGATAACCTCAACGAATATGCCAACACTCAATCGTCAAAACTCAGCGTCGAATGTTCACCGAGTGAAAGTGCTGATCGTTTTGTAGCGGTCGGTGTAGGTATTAACCGTTGTAACGCTGTGAGTAACTTCCTAGAAAAACGCGCCAAGAAAACCGATATGCGCTTATCCCCTGCATTAGCGCCAAATCAGGTTCTGATCAAAAAAGCCAACAACCTATCGGTGGCTAACCATGATTCGTAGCGCATTAGTCAAAAACATCGCGTCCATTTTATGGGCGGGATGGAGGCGTCGCTATTTAATCGCGCTGCCTATTTTGCTTATGCCATTCATTGGTTTGGCGATCGGTATTCTGTCGCCTAAAAAATATGAAACAACCACCACTATCTTGTTTCAAGAAGCCTCTGAACATAACCCATTTTTAGAGGATCTATCGATCGCGACTAACCTTCGCCATCGTATGGAAGCCCTCAATGCTCTTCTGCATAGCCGCCATATTCTTGCGGGCGTCGCTTGGCAGCGAGAGATGATTACCGAAGAGATGGATGAGAAAGAGAAGGCTTACATCATCGGCCAACTTTCGAAGTCTCTAACCGCAAAACTGGTTGGCGACAATCTGATTAAGATCTCCTACAAAGCCGAAGAAAAAACGCATATGAAAGAGACACTGTCTGTTGTCAGTATGCGTTTTGTCGAGCGTGTACTTGCTCCACAACGCTCATCAATCGTTCAATCTGAAACTTTCTTAGCGAAAGAGCTAGAGACCCGAAAAGCCGATCTGCAAACGGCAGAAAAAGCCTTAGCCGAATATAAAAATGAGTTCGCAAGCGAGCTACCCGCACTGCATGGCGCTAATGTGGCACGCTTATCCAATCTAAAAGCCTATATTGCTGAACGCCGCATCGAACTTGAAGGCGCTAAAGCCGCTCAAGCTAGCCTAGCGTTGCGCCTATCTCAAACGAACCCCGTCGTCGGCAAAATTGAAGAAGCCATCATCAACGTGATGGCAGAATTAACACAACTTCGTGCTCGATACACCGACGAACACAGCCAAGTTCAACATGTTCTGGCTCAGTTACAGTCCCTAGAAAGAGAACGCAGTCGCATTTTAGCTAGCATGAAAGCTCTAAACCAAGGCGACCTTAATAAAGTAAAACTAGAGCGTCTTTGGGCTATCGCTACTACCGCAACGACTAATGAATCAGAGCAAGGCGGTAATCAACATCCACTGCTTATTTCACAGTTAGAGCGCCTACAGCAAGCCGACGACCATATTGAACGTTTAAGCAAAGAGGTCAGCTCCTTAACTGCAGAGATAGAAAACCTACAAAACCGCGTGAATGGCTACGGCCAGCACGAGCGTCGTTTAAAAGAACTTGAGCGCGACATTCAGGTTCGCCAAAAAATCTATGAAGACTTAGCCGAACGTCATGAGATGGCCAGAGTTACTCGTTCACTTGGTAAGAATGAAGAGAGTGAACGCGTAAAGCTGATCGATCCACCTTTTGAACCTTTGGCACCTATCAACCTTCCTCTTATCGCCTTTGTTATTGCCGGCGCTGTTGCGGGCATCGGACTTGGTTTTGGACTCGCTGTAATCGCAGAAGTCCTCGATACCACCGTTCGCCGTAAAGACACCTTAACAGAGATGTTAAATGTCCCTGTGCTCGTTCGAATTCCGCCGCTTGAGAAAGATTTAAAAGATCTAGCATTGCAGGAGAGTACATCGTGAATACAGTAATCGTACAAATCGTCCAACATCTCCGCCCTGGCGGAATCGAAACCATGGCTTTAGACCTGTTAAACCAACTTAGCAGCAAGGCCGATGTCTATATTTTTAGCTTAGAAGGCTGTTATGAAGATGCGGTAAAAGAGTGGCCAAGACTCGAAAAGTATCAATCTCAACTGCAGTTCTTCCACAAAAAAGAAGGCATTAGCCCACGCTTATTTTTGCGTTTAAAAAGCGCATTAAAAGAGATCAATGCTACCGCTATTCATACTCACCATATAGGTCCTCTGCTTTACGGCGGAGTTGCGGCCAAATTATTAAAACTACCCCATGTTCATACAGAACATGATGCATGGCACCTCAATGCCTCAGCCAATAAACGCCTGCAGGATTATTTAATCCGATCGCTGACCTTTAAGCTGGTTGCAGATTGCGAAGCGGTTGCAAACGAACTGTTACACCACTTCCCAAATAGTCGTCCTGATATTATTCAAAATGGCGTAGATACCAAGCATTTCTGTCCACCAACACCGATCGAGAAGTTAAAAAGCCGTAAGCGTTTAAACCTCCCAGTGCAAGGGGCTTTGTTAGGCTGTGCCGCAAGATTAGAAGCGGTTAAAGGCCATGAACTATTGCTAAAATCCTTAAGCAACACTCATACAAATCTGTCTCTGGTTCTAGCTGGCGATGGTTCTCTACTGAATCATCTTAAAACCGTGGCCTTTGAATTAGGTATCAGTGATCGCGTATTTTTTCTGGGCCACTTAGATGACACTCTTCCCTTTTACCACGCGATTGATATTTTCTGCCTTTCTTCACTTAACGAAGGTTTACCGCTGTCACCATTAGAAGCTCAGGCATGTGGAGTACCGGTGATCGTGACCGATGTTGGAGGCTGTAAAACCATTGTCTGCCCAGACTCTGGCGACCTGATTCCACCGGGCAGCCGTGTCGCACTTCAGCATGCCATTTTACGTCAGTATCTGATGCCTAAACGTCGCAGCCCACGAGAGTTCGTGTTGAAAAAAGGCAACCTACATAAAACCGCTGACGCTTACTTCCAGCTACTGTCACAACCAAAGGAGGCGTAAAATGATTATTTTCCTATTAAGCCTATTTGCGCTGAGTTGGACCTTAATTATCTATCACCATATTGCTTATCCTCTAATTATGAATCAGCTCAATAAGAGATCGCTTTCACCACGAGAAAAGGATATAGATGAGCAGAATTACAGAAGCCTATGTATCTTTGTACCAGCCTACAATGAAGCTAATTTCATTGCAGATAAGCTAAGAAATATCGCCAGTTTGGATTACCCAAGCGACAAATTGCAGGTCATTATCGCCTGTGATGGCTGCAAGGATAGAACAGCAGAAGTTGCTCGTGAGGCTCTAAAAGCACCCGAGTTGGCTCACTTAAATGTCAATATCCTGAACTTCCGTAAAAACCACGGCAAAGTCGCACTTATTAACCAGATCATTCCAAATATCGATGCCGACATTGTGGCATTAAGTGATGCTTCCGCGCTGATCTCTTTTGATGCGTTAAAGCTGGTTAATCGCCACTTCGATGATCCAAAAACCGGTTTTGTTGCCGCCACATACAAACTCTTATCTCCCGGTAGTGAAGGTGAAAAGCAGTACTGGAACTATCAAACTAAGCTCAAACAAGGTGAATCCAGCATAGGTAGTGCGATTGGTGTGCATGGCGCTCTGTATTTTATCCGCCAAGACCTATTTACTCCGCTACAGGCCGATACAATCAATGATGATTTTATTCTACCTATGCAGATCATCGAGCAAGGTTATGAGGGTAAATATGACTGTGATCTTATCGGCTTGGAATTAGAAGCTTCTTCTCTCGATATGGATCATAAACGACGCATTCGTATCGCCGCAGGTAACTTACAACAAGTCCTCAGACTGAGCTCGTTACTTTCACCAAGCTTTGGCGGTACAGCCTTTAGTTTCTTTTCCGGTAAAGCACTACGAGGGCTGATGCCGCTGATCTTGCTCGCTCAATTTATCCTGTGCAGTTTACTAGCACTTTATCTAGATGTTTTTGCCATTTTCACTGCGCTCCAACTGCTAGGCATTGCGTTGGCACGCCTATCCACACTGGTTCCAGAACACAAAACTCCAACTCATATCTTATATAAACCTTTCAAACTCGGTTTTTATGTCATTAACGGTTACTACAACGGCCTTACTGGATGTCTGCGCTACTTAGCAGGTTTAGAAAAAGGCCATTGGAAATCAGTTAGAGATTAATGTGTATAAGGAGAGATCACCATGAACAGTTATATTCCAACACCCGTGATTTTTGCCAAGCGTTTAATGGATATAGTGGTTGCAACCACAGGGCTGATTATTTGTCTGCTTTTCTACCCTTTTATCGCACTGGCAACCTATATCAGCTCGCCGGGCCCGATTTTGTTTAAACAGCTCCGTATTGGCCATGCTAACGGCGAAAAAACAGAACTCTTCTGGATGTATAAATTCCGCACAATGCGTCTAGATGCAGAAGCAGTTTCTGGTGCGACCTGGGCAACAGAAGATGACCCTAGAGTCACAACTATCGGCCGTTTTCTTCGCAAGACTCGACTGGATGAGCTACCACAGTTTTTTAATGTCCTTAAAGGCGACATGTCACTGATTGGCCCTCGTCCAGAGCGCCCTGGCTTCTATCAAAAACTAGAACACGCGATTCCATTTTTTGCTGAGCGCACGTGGGGAATTAAACCTGGCATCACAGGCCTCGCTCAAGTGAACCAAGGTTACGACCGCACCATCGATGATGTTCGCTCCAAGGTTGCCTTCGATCATGCCTATGCACTTAGTCTTGGAAGCCTAGTAGGCTGGCTCCGGTCGGATTTTGGCATCATGTTTAAAACCCTGATCGTGATGGTGTGCGGACGGGGGCAGTAACGATGAAAATTGGGTAGTAGCCCAGAGTGAGTCTAAATCGATAGCTCTGAGCTCATCCAAGCCCAGCAATAAAGCGCTAAAAATACGTTTTACAATTTGATTCGCAAAATGAGAATAGCGAGCTGCATTCTCATTTAATACAACCTAAAAAATCGTTAAATCCTTATAAATCATACCCTTACCTCTCTGGCATAAGGATTGCTCCTTCTTAGTCATAACCGACGCAAGGAGAATCGTTATGCCAACTTTAGAAACCGTACAAAATGAACTACATCTAGAGATTGAAGGATCATTAGATGCTCTTGCCGTAGAGATTCTTCGACCAAAATTCGATGAATTAATTCAAGATCAATCTGATGTGGTACTTAACCTAGGAAAAATTGAGTTTATCGATTCTTCCGGTATTGGCGCCATCGTCTTCCTTTTCAAACGCTTACGCTCCAAAGAACGCAAGCTAAGCCTTTGCGGTGTTCATGGTCAGCCTCTAGAGCTGCTTAAACACCTTCGTATTGATCAATCGATCACTGTTCAGGACTGAGGCCAGAACAATGAAATTGATCTCACTATTACTGTTACACACAACGCTAATGACCTCTTCAGGCTGCTTCTACCTTGTACCTGAAGGCGAAGGCGGAGTAGCGGAGCGTTTCCCGATTAAAAGCGAAGTTCCGACACTGCAATCAAGGCTGAAAAAGTGCGAAGCAGTCATTAGTGAACACAACTTAGATGGCAAACAAGACCAATATCCAGCGATCTATCAAGAGATTCAATTGCTGGTCACCCGTAGCAGAAGACTGTATGAGGCAAATTACCTTATGCAAGCTCAGCTACCTTTAGAGCAAGCAGAAAAGTTACTGCAAACGTTGGAGAACGGAGCTGCTTCCTTAAGAGTGAAAAGCCATTGCAACCAACAGCTAACTCAGGAGGCATGCATATGATCCCTCTAATCAGAACACTCATCTTATTTGTACTTTTCAGCGGTAACCTTTGGGCTGAAACACTGCGCCCAGGTGACATGATTCAGATAAAACTACCGGGTGAAAGCGCATTTGAACAAAGCTTTCAGTTGGATCAACAAGGACAGATCGCTTTGCCAGAGATCGGCGCGATCAACTTAGAAGGAAGGAGCTTAGCTGAAGCTAAAGCGCTGCTTAAAAATCGCCTTGGGAGCATTTATAAAGATCTATCGAAATTTGATATTTCCCTCAAAGAACGTCGTCTTTCGGTCACTGTATTAGGCTATGTAAAAACACCAGGTGCCGTTGATCTACCGATTCATTCCAACGTCCAGATGGCGATTAACAAAGCCGGTGGTCTGGCTCAAGGTGCGCAACTTAACAAATTGCAAATCCGTAGAAAAAACAAGCTGATCGAATTTGATTACAAACGCTATCTAGACAGCGGTGATCCTAGCTCTCTGCCTGATCTTGATCCAATGGATGTGATCTTTGTGCCTGCTTCGCCGCTGATTGGTAATGTCCAAGTCGATTTCGATGCCCGTACACTGACTGCATCTGGTGATGCAGGTAAAAATGGTGAATCCGTAAAAGTATTTGGTGAGGTTCACCGCCCAGGTACCTTTGCCTACAAAGATAAAGCATCAGTAATGGATCTAATCATGCGTGCCGGTGGTGTAACACGTTATGCAGGTATTGAGCAGATCCGTGTTATCCACAACGGCCAGCCTTTCCCATTCAATATGCGTGAATACCTAGATACAGGTAACCCTGCCCTTATGCCTGAAATCCATCAAGGTGATGTGATCTTTATCCCTCAAGCGACCGAGCAAGTTCAGAGTGGCTCTCGTACCGTTTATGTCATGGGTGAAGTTTTCAAACCCGGTGCAATGGAGATGGGCGATGACAGTGGTTTTTATGACCTGTTAGCGACTGCGGGTGGTCCAACGCGTTTTGCTGAAACACGTCAGATTCGCATTATCCGTGCCGATGGCCAAGTCGTTCCTTTTGACTTGCAGGGCTATGTAGATGGCCAACGTCGTGGCCGTTTGCCAGAGATTCTTCCGGGCGATGCGATACTTGTCCCTGAAAAAACAGATATGAACGAGAAAAGCTGGTTAAAAGTTCATCCTAATCGTGCGGTAAAAATTATCGGTGCAGTTAGAAGACCTGGCCGTTATGAGTGGGCATCTGAGATGAACATGATGGATCTGATTGCCCATGCCGGTGGCCCAATTGCCAGTGCTGATACCGCGCACCTACAGATTCTTCAGAACCGAGGTAACGGCGTTACTGAATCAGTTAGTTTTGACCTAAAACACTTCCTAGATAAAGGTGGCGATATTCGCCAGATCCCACGAATTCGCGCTGGCGATACAGTGGTGATTCCAGAGTTGCCAAAAGATCCAAATGACAACCGCTCACAGTGGGTAAGACAGTCTAGTGACCGCTCAATCTATATCTTTGGTGAAGTAGGTGCGCCAGGCCGTTACGCCTTTAACAACGAACTTAACTTCCTCGATATTTTGTCCGCAGCGCAAGGCCCTACTGGGTTGGCGGATCTATCTAGCGTAAGAATCACTCATCGTAAACAGGGTAAAACGGAAGTTAGCCATCTGAATCTACACAACTATTTTCAGACGGGTGATGAAACACTACTGCCTACAGTGAAAAACGAAGATGTAATCTTTATCCCTAAACGTGACCGCGCATGGTTAGAAAAGCCAAAAGAAACCGTAGTTCGTGTGCTAGGTGCGGTTGCTCGTCCGGGTCGCTATAGCTTTGATGACAACATGACTGTCTTGGATCTGTTAGCCGAAGCCGGTGGTCCACTGAACAGCGCTCTGCAGGATCGAATTATGGTGATTAACCGTATTGATGGCGAAGCTCACTCCCGTCTATTCGACCTAGTCGACTTTGCAAAAACAGGTGATTACCGCGATCTACCAGTGATTCGCTCCGGTGACACCCTGTACGTACCGGGTAAAGAGCAAAGTACCTGGTATCGATTTGTCAGCACCCTACAGGAATCTGTAACTGTTATATCATTTGCCACGCTGGTTGGTCTGTAGAGGAGAACAACAATGTTAGCTTTGCATAGACATAGCGCGATCGAAACCGTTTACACACGAGTACTGCGTCAGAACCTACAGCAATTTACCATTTGTAGCACCCAATCTGACGCAGGCAACACCTCTCTGGCCTTAGCTGTTGCAACGCGAGCAGCTAAGGCGGGTAAACGGGTTTTGTTGGTAGAACTGAATACCGGCAAACCCCAGTTAGCCAACTGGTTATCGCTGACTAATAATGAGTGGCTACCTTTAACTGGGCACTGGGAACATGCCGCGCAAGAAACCGATGTACCGGGCTTGATGGTTTTAAACTGCCCTGTGCAATCAAGTCACTGTGTAGAGTTTAGAGATCTAGAAACCCTAAAACTATTTTTTAACAGCTGCCTAAATCTGTTCGATATGGTTATTTGTGACTGTGCGCCGGTGTTAACTGAAAAATCACAGCTGCAAAACGATAACCATCTTCCTGTGGATATTATCTGCTCGGCCAGCAAAGCGACATTACTGAACATTGTCACTG
This sequence comes from Neptuniibacter sp. SY11_33, assembly GCF_047778025.1. Classification (GTDB taxonomy): domain Bacteria; phylum Pseudomonadota; class Gammaproteobacteria; order Pseudomonadales; family Balneatricaceae; genus Neptuniibacter. The sequence goes on along the minus strand of NZ_CP180543.1, from coordinate 981,302 downwards.
GCCGAACCACCGAATCTCAAGTCGATGAAGCAAGAGAAAGTTTAAAAAACAGCGGAGCCATTCTGGCTGGAATCATTATGAATGATCGCTTTGCGCCCTCACTGCAGCAGGAACTCATTCGAGAAACTTATCGCTTCAACAAAAGACTACCGAAACTGATGCAGTACCTACGCAAACGTTTTAGCCAGATGACCTTATTGAATCAGGAGCTCTAACTTTCTGCACGTTCCAACAGTATCAGCGTGAGATCATCATCAGGAGCAGACAGATTCAAACGCGCTTGTAACAGGTGATCAGCCGCTGCCGCTAAAGGTAGATGAAGGCTCCGTTCAATAGCTGCTGTTAGCTCTTTTGGCATCTCGACCGCCGCGTCGTTAAAGCCATCTGAATAGAGTAAAACCCTATCTCTGACTTCTAGAGAAAAACACGCTTGTTGATAACCTTCAATCCCCATACCAAGCATTGGCGACTTAGCCTCAATCTCTTTAACCTCGGTATCACTAAACAAGATAGGATTCGGATGGCCGGCATTGATAATGGCTACATCCCCTTCTGGAGATAAGGTCATAGCAGCAATCGTAGCCAAGGTTTCTTTGAGCACAGGATCTTCATCAAAACCAAGAGCTAGCTGATTAAACAGTGTGGGTAACTCTATACCCATCGCAGAATAAGCTGAGCACAAACCTCTTAGATAGCCAGCAAGGGCATAAGAGAAGCCTTTGGCTGACAAACCATGCCCCATCAGATCGGCAAATAGAAACAAAGATCGATCCTTGTGTGGATAAAACTGAACTAAATCCCCGCCTCCGGCTTCTGGATTGACGGTTCTTAGCTCGATCTCATAGCCTGGGATCTGCTTGGGAAGGCTTGGCCGTAGCCCTAGGGTTACTTTCTGATCCACCTCTTGATGAATCTGCGCACTCAGGTGCTCGCGCCTGCAGACGACTCTTTGGATCGTACTTAGCAATTGTTCTCTGCTTACGGGCTTGGAAAGCAGATCATCAATCGGACGCCTTAAGGCTTTGTTTAAAAGTTCAGGTTCTATACAACCGGTTACATAGATAAATGCAGTATCAGCGACTTCAGGTATATGGGAGATTTTATCGAATAAGGCTGGACCATCGGCTTGTGGCATGTGGATATCACAAACCACCAGATCCGGCTTGTATTTAAGAACAGATTGAAACGCCTCTGCGACCGATGCTGCGCTGACCACTTTGTATTGAGGTAGTAAGTATTGCTCAATGACTAAGCGATAAGCGGGATCATCATCAACGACTAGCACGGTGAGTGCTGATTTAGCCTGTGGCCTTGCCTGACGTAATACCATGACATTACAAGCATCGTCACGATAACAGGCTGGGACATAGTGCATATCATCGAAGTAATGGGCTAACAGCTTTAATCCCATGCCGCTTTCGGCGGCAGTTAAGTCCTCTGGATCATCCAACATCTGGCTAAACTGACTAAAACTTGGGCCGTTATCACGTAGCTCTAGCCAGTAGTCAAATTGATCTCGACTTAAAGTCAGAACAACTTCTGTTGGTTTGGGATCAGGGTAGCGGGATAGATTAACGATTAACTCTGCGGTCGCTAATAAGAAAGCATCTTTGTTTTTGCATTCAAATTGCTCCAACAGCGTAGCGAGCTCTTCGCGAACCCTACGCGCTTCTTCCAACTGAGGTTGTAAATGCCATTCGCCTAATAATTCTGTCATTTCCCTGCCCAAACCGATATCGGATAAAATTCAATCACTTGGTGCTTGTAACAGCCTACCCTGTAGCATAGGCTAAGGGTAGGTTTTTGGTTGGAGAGGATTTCCTATGCCCGTACCTGAAGTTAATCGTATTCTGCTTGTTGAAGATGATATTTCAATGGCGGCGGTTTACCGTAGCTATCTCACTGGTTTGCAGTACCAGATTCACCATGAAGAAACAGGCAAGGGCGCATTAGTCGCCTTACAGAATGAGAGCTTCGACGGCATTCTTCTCGATCTCAGTTTACCCGATATGAACGGGATAGAGATTCTCGAGAAGGTAAATCAAGAAGAGATTGCCACCGAAGTAATTGTCACTACTGGCGATTGCTCAATGAATACCGCTATCGAGGCAATGCGACTCGGTGCCCGCGATTATCTGGTAAAACCGTTCAGCAAAGACCGCTTGGTCACTACACTCAATAACACCTTCGAAAGCCAAAAGCTCAAACGCATTGTCGAAACCTATAGAGAAGAGATCGATCGTCACAACTTCTGTGGCTTTATTGGTTCTTCTCTATCGATGCAGCGGGTTTATCAAGTCATCGATAGTGCGGCGAGCTCGAAAGCGACCATATTTATCACGGGCGAAAGTGGTACCGGTAAAGAGGTCTGCGCTGAAGCGATCCATCAACGAAGTGAACGCCAAAAATCACCTTTTATCGCTTTAAACTGCGGTGCTATTCCAAAAGATCTCATTGAGAGCGAGATTTTCGGTCATAAAAAAGGCGCCTTTACCGGTGCTGTTAGCGATCGAGACGGTGCTGCCAGTGCAGCCAATGGCGGTACGCTGTTCCTAGACGAAATCTGTGAGATGGAACTGTCACTGCAATCCAAACTGCTGCGATTTTTACAAACAGGTACCCTGCAAAAAGTCGGCAGTGATAAAACCGAAAAGGTTGATGTCCGCATTGTCTGTGCGAGCAACAAAGACCCTCTTGCCGAGGTTCAAGCAGGTAACTTCCGCGAAGACTTGTATTACCGTTTGCATGTTCTTCCGATTCATCTTCCGCCTTTACGAGAGCGAGAAAATGACGTTATTGAGATCGCGCAGAGCTTCTTAACTCAGTACGCCGAAGAGGAAGGTAAAGGCTTTAAGCGCTTTGAACCTGAAACCGAGCTAATTTTAAGCAACTACGATTGGCCGGGTAATGTTCGTCAGTTACAAAACGTTGTCCGAAATATCGTGGTGTTACATAACGGTGATGAAGTCACTCAAGCTATGTTACCTGCTCCATTGGATAGCTGTATCAAGCCGGTACAATCGGCAGCAGTACATAGCATGGCTGCTGCAGCCCCAGAACCTATGGTTCCTGCACCCGCATTTGCACCGTCGGATATATCAAGCCCTGTTCAAGATCAGCTTTCAGAGTTAATCAGGCCTATGGCCGATGTCGAACGAGAAGCGATCGAACGAGCAATTGATCTTTGTGGGGGCAATATTCCAACGGCAGCGCACTATCTAAAAATCAGTGCAGCTACCATCTATCGGAAACGTAATAGTTGGAAAGAATAACGCTTAAGCTTTTCTTTCCAACATAAATTGATCCAAACACTCTAAGCTTTGCTGGGCGAGCGTTAAAAAATCGAGCAGCGATGCTCTTACGCATCCACCCTCTCGGCAAACCTTCTCAAGACTTCTGGCTTTCTTAGATAGGGTCATCAAGCCGTATAGTGCTGAGCTACTACCGATCGTATGCAGGTTGCGTTCGAGCAATGCATCATCGATATCTGGGTTAGAAAGCTCCTCTAACCTTTTATCAACATCCTCTTTAAAGACATTGACCAACTGGGGCAGAACTTTTTCAGATGTATCACGCGCTAACTGATTTACGTAGTCGGGTTCTAGCAACTCTGTACCATCATCCGCAACAACGGAATCAATACTCAGTTTATCTAGGTCTACTTTATAAGTGGCTAATAAAGGCGAGATTACCTGTACCAGTACTTTTTTATCTAACGGCTTCTCCAGATAACCCGACATGTCATATCGATTTATCTTTTCTCTATCTTCAGGCATAACGTACGCGGTAAAAGCGATGATCGGTGTGCAATCCCAATCGTCTCGTAAACGCAGTCTTTCAGTTGTCTCATAGCCATCCATATCGGGCATGGATATATCCATTAAGATCAGTTGGAAGCGCCCTGGCTGGTAGGCTGCAATCGCCTCTGCACCACTGGCTACACAAACGGTTTTAAGCCCTAATGCCACCAACATATGTTCGACAACAATCCGATTGGTCGCACTATCATCTACAACTAAGACAGAGGCATTAAATCTGACATCACCTGTGATTGCTGAGCCATTAGCAGGGGCTACTGATGCAACAACGGTTAGTGAGAAACCAAATGTACTGCCTTTACTCGGTTCACTGCTAAATTTAAGTTCGCCTCCCAATAAACTCACTAGCTTTTGGCTTATCGAAAGACCTAAGCCTGTGCCTTCGTATGGGCGATTTTGCGTATTGCTGATGGTGGTGAATTCCGAGAAAATCTGCCCCTGTTCATCCCAAGGGATACCTATACCGGTATCAATCACTTTAAAGTCTAAGTGATTATCCGCTTGTAGGTTTACGGTGAGACTGACTTCACCGTAATCTGTAAATTTGATCGCATTGCTGAGCAAATTAAGTAGTATCTGGCGCAAGCGCTGTTCGTCTATTTCAATCCAATCAGGCACTGACGGATCGATTTTAAAATCAACAGCAATGGATTTTTCTTCCACCCGAGGCATTAGTAACTGCTCAAGCTGACTTAGCAGCAAACGTAGGTTACATGGCGCAGGAATGATCTCTAACTTATCGGCTTCAATTTTCGAGAAATCGAGAATATCCGAGATGATCGTCAGCAAGCCCTGACCCGACGCTAAAGCACTTTCGACAAACTTGGTTTGGGATGGATCAAGCTGTGTATCTTGTAATAGTTGCAGTAAACCCAGCACACCATTTAAAGGGGTACGAATCTCATGACTCATCATCGCCAAGAAACGTCCTCTGGCACTGTTGGCAAGATTCGCTTCTGCAACCGCTTGTTCAAGAGAAAACTGGGTTTGCTTTAATTCACTGATATTGAGGTGAGAAACGATGATAGCGCCGTTATCAGCCTGCGTTTCATGAATCTCAATCCACACATTAGGTACAAGCTCATATTGTTCAACGACTGGGAGTGAAGCGTGCAGCGCTAGTTGTTGTGCTATCCACTGTTCAGGGTTGTCTTGCGCTTCGCAAAATAGCCCCTTTTCAACACAGCTACGAAAAAAGGACTCGTAGGTAATGCTTCCCGAAAGATCGACGCCATAGTCGCTATATAGATCTGAAAATTGGCGATTAAACCTAAGCAACTTATCTCCAGCACCAAACAGCGCAAAGCCATCTTGAGCCATCTCTAAGGCACCGATCAGCAGTTCGTTTTCACTCTCGGCACTGACTCGGCGACTAATATCCCTGATCATCCCAAGAAACTTGGACTGACCTTCGATATTAATCTCAGACACACTCAATTCAATTGGAAAGACTTCACCATTTTTACGTAGGCCTACCAAACGCCTTTGATTACCTACGACCTCTTTTAAGCCAACACCTTTGTATTGAGCCAGATAGTGATCATGCTGGCTTCTATAGGGCTCGGGCATTAATAAGGAAACATTTTGTCCGATTAAATCCGTTTTGGAATAACCAAAAATTCTTTCAATCGAAGTGTTAGCAGAAACCACCTTTCCTTTCTCATCGATGGTAACGATACCGTCGATCACAGTATCCAAGATGACCTGCAATTGCGTAGCTGTTGCTTGTGGGGATAGATCTATAGTGGGAGAAGCAACCTGTTCTGTATGAGCCGTGACGTCCGCTTCCGTCTCAATCTGAGAGAGAGAAGATTGTATATGCTCTATAAGTTCCTGATTGCTCCAAGGCTTTGCTAAGAACTTATGTACTACACCGCTATGAACTGCCTGCAGAACCGTATCAAAATCAGCATTACCACTTAGAATAATACGCTTGGTTTCAGGCCACTTTGCTTCGATTTTGGTTAACAGTTCGGTTCCAGATAACCCCGGCATTCGGTAATCTGACAAGATAATTTCTGCATGATTGTTTCCCAGCCAATCCAGTGCCTCTTGCCCTGAAGAGGTGGTCGCTACAGAGATTCGCGCCTGACGCATTAGTCGCTTCAAAGAAGCTAAAATGTGGGGCTCATCATCTACCAGTAGTACCTGAACATCCATGCAGTACCCTCTACCAAGCTATTATTTTTGAGAAACGTACACTTCTAAAGTTTCTTCTAGGTTAAATTCCATTTCTCGAATACGCTCAATAGCAACATCATCTAAAACTTGATCGGCACTCAATAACAATATGCCTTCCCGACTAATCAAGTCTCGGCTTAGCTTCATACCTTGACGTAACTGATCACTCGATAGCTGTTTATCATTAAGGACTTCACCTGTCTTAGATAATCCGGCTACCACTTCGGCTAATAAGTTCACCGCCTCTTGGTTATAACGCTCTGGCGCAGTAGTTTGCATATAACGAATCGCTTCAGCAGTGCTATATTCGCGCTCGTCATACAGACCTGTGATCATCTCAACATAATCATTCATCACACAAAGTACTTGTGCACGCATTGGTATCTGATCACCACTCAAGCCTTTAGGATAGCCGCTACCATCTAGATACTCTTTATGCTGCAAAATAATCTGCCCAGCTGGATAAAGCGGTTTCACTAATAACAATGCAGCTTGTGCTAACAAAGGGTGTTGTTGAAAGGTACGTTGTTGTTCGATATCCATGCTTAAATATGGATTTTTAATCAATTCATCAGAGAAACTCAGTTTGCCGATCTGACGCAGCTGCCAAGCATAATAAAGTTGCTTTAGCTCCTGCCCCTCTATCCCCGATTTACTCGCGATAGCAACTAGAACCTGATTAAGTTTACGGTTTTCTTTGGTCGCCTTAATACCTAATCGACGAGCAGTTTGAGCAGAAAACATACGAACAACCGACCGATAGCTATCTTTAATTCGGTCGTTTGCCATTTTTAGTTGGCGGGTTCGCTCTTGCACTTTGCTATCTAAAGAGCGATTAAGCGCTTCTAGCTCTTCATTTTTTTCTTTAGTTTCTTGCTGTAGTCTTTCATTTTCCTGCTGCAGACCCGCTAGTTGAAAACCTTTTTCAACCATTTTTAAGACATCACTATCTTCCCATGGTTTTAGTAAGAAGCGGCTAATTTTGCCGCGGTTAATAGCATCAATAGCCGCTTGAGCTTCGGCATAACCAGAAATAACGATACGCTCAATATCTGGAAACTCTTGCGCAGCCTTTTCAAGAAACTCTTCGCCACCCATTTCGGGCATACGCATATCACTAACCAAAATATCAACGGGGTTTTCACGCAATATTTCTAATGCTTCCAAAGGAGAAACAGTCGTCAACACTTTACATCTTAGTGGTCTTAACAAACGTTTAAGCGAATTAAGAACAGCCTGCTCATCATCAACTAGTAGTATCGTGTTATTCGGATAACTCATAACCTATTTTTACTCCTGTACTAGGTCGTGTGATTCAGGCTTCTCCTTTAGAGAAGGTTCGTTGGTTAATACGGGTAATATAAGGGTGAAACAAGTTCCTTTACCCAATTCGCTGTCCACCAAAATATCACCTTTATGCTCTTCGACAATAATGCCATAGGAGATAGATAAGCCTAATCCTGTGCCTTCGCCCACTTTCTTAGTGGTGTAAAAAGGATCAAACAACTTATCTAGTTGATCCTGTGCAATCCCCTGCCCTGAGTCTTTAATCCTGATTTCAATCCGATCTTCATTGACGATTGAGCTCACAACAATCGAACCAGAATCGGTAATCGCTTGCCCAGCATTAACCAGCAAATTCAAAAGTACTTGCTTAATTTTTCCGGGTAAACAATAAGTTAACGGAATATCAGCTAAATCAGTAGATACTTCGCAATGGTATTTCAATTCATTATTCACAACCTTTAAAGTTGCTTCAATACAGTCATTCAGATTACTCAGTTCATACTTTTCAACCTGATCGACATGCGAAAACGCCTTTAAACCTTGAACGATATCTTTGACTCGAGACGAGCCTTCTTTGGTATCTTTTAACAATTCATCCAGATCTTCATTCATAAACTCCAAATCAAGTTCTTCTTGAAGCTCTTTAAGTTGAACGATAAGGCTATCGCGTTTTTCACCTTCGGGGGCCTCTATAATCTCTTGATGCGCCGCGAGTAATTTACGATAGTTATTTGCATAGAGCTCTAAGGTGCCAATATTACTAATCACAAACCCCATTGGGTTGTTTATCTCGTGGGCAACGCCTGCCGCCAGCACACCAATTGAAGCCATTTTCTCCGACTGGAGTAGTTTAGCCTGCGCTTCTTTGATCTCTTTATTGGCCTGCTCTAACTGTTTGTTCTTAGCCACTAACTGTTTAGTACGCGCTTTGACCCTTTCCTCAAGGGAGCGATTGAGTTCTGTCAGTTGAACTTCAAATTCATCTCTTCGTGCACTCGCTTCCTGCAGATTACTCGCCATTGCATTAAAAGCGAGAGCCACATCTGCGACTTCATCGCCGCCTTTTACGGGTACTTTTACCTCAAAATCCCCGACGGAGATCACTTTCGCAGCTTGCGTCAGCACCTTGAGCTGGCGTGTCAGGTAGGTACCCAAAATTAGAGAAAACAGGGCCACCAGCCCCATTTCTATAGCCGCAATCAATGCGCTTCGCTGTTCAGCCTCTTCGATCGTTTTATTAAGGCTGTTGATATCTAGCCCTAACTCCACTCGACCATAAACTTGACCCCCTTCAGATATTTCTGCATAAGTATCAAAAATACCGTCTTCCACAGTCGAAACTGATTGATCTGAGGAAAAGGGTTTCGACAACACGTTCGCGCTGCCCTTTTCGGCAAAAACTATGTTTTCTGGCCCAAGCACCCGAGCGTACACTAGGTCTGGATTGACCATCACTTCAGATACAAAGGCTTCCAAAGAAGCCAAGTCATAACTGAGTACCGCATCTTTAGACGTAGTCGCAAACAAAGTCGCGGTTGTTTGAGCACGCTTAGTTAAACCTTCATAGTTAGTGGTACGAAGGTAATCCAAGGTCATGCTAATCAACAGCACCAGCAATAATGCTTCTATAGTGGCAATACCCAGAATCGTTTTAAGTCGAAGAGACACTACTAACCCCAGCCGTTACTGCAATAGATGTTCGAGCAACTTAATATCCAAGCCCCTTACATCATCCCAGTCTTCATTGACAGCGACTTCCATTCCTTTGAAGTTGATGGATTTCAATAGAGCCTTACCTTCTGGGTCATCATTCATGCTTAAAAAGGCTTGCTGTATTTTCTGCATTTTTTCATCGCCAACACGAGGGTGAACCGCAATGGCATGTGGCGTATAACCTGGTGTGGTCCACAGAACACGTAGATTGTCTTTTACTTTAGGGTCTGTGTTATTGAAAGTTCTCATGACCCCACCACCCGCTGGAAATAAACCTCGTGATACTGTGAGGTATACCGAATCATGAGAGGAAACGTATTTAGGCTGGAAGTTTATGCCATCCTTATTCATCTTGGCGCGAGGCAATACACTGGCTGCAAATGCCGCTGGGGAAGGAAACGACAGTGTACTGGAATCTAACTCTGACAAACTCTGGATAGGGCTATCTTTTTGTACAACAACAATCCCTTTAATACGTTTATCTTGCTGCTTCAATATCGCCTGATAGCCCGGTTTCTGGCTAAACACCGTATAGTGATAAGGATTCATATAAGCGATATCGTACTCACCTGCCAATACCCTCTTCTCAAAAGTAGGAATATCTTGAGCAGTAGCAAACATAATTTTCACACCAGACTTTTCACTTAAATAAGCACTTATCGGCGTCCATAATTTCGCCAACTTCTTAGCTGATTGTTGCGGCACGATTCCTAAAGTTAATGTTCCAGCGAAAGATTTAACCGGCATAAGTACGATCAAACTCGCCAATGCCAATGAATGTAACGTTTTCATTAGGTGCTCTCCTTAACAATAATTTCCGCACAATCCAGAATCTCTTCTGAGATTTCATCCAAAGATTGATTTCCAGCCGCCATCTGCTTTGCAACAAACAGTTGGCAAGTTAGTTTCGATAAAGGCTCCTGACTCAATGGGCAAGACTGGTATAAAACGGCATTCACCACGTCGGTCGAAAAACCCCATAATTTCAATAAATAAGCGCCGATTGCATCCGTTTCCGATAAAGCAGCCATCTCAATTAATGTTCCAATACCATGGAAAAGGCCTGCCAGATAAATCTGATCATCGGCTTCATCCACGCTAGTGTTTGAAGGTAATTGTTCCAGTAAAGTCACCACTTTCTGCGCTTGGTCTACATCAAATTGCTTAGGTGCTTGTAGACTGATCCCAAAAAATAAAACCAGATTTTCAACCAGCCCAACACCTAGACGCATAAGTGCCTGCTGCAAGCTATCCGTCTTAGATTGAAAACCAAAGAAGCTTGAATTTGCCACTTGTATGACTTTGGCTGAGATCGCCAGATCACCTTCAATAATTAACGCCAACTGGGAAATTTCAGGTTCATCCGCACGATCTAAATATTGCTTAAGCTTGGTATATACCAAAGGAAGCACAGGTAGGTGCTGTAACGACCCAATTCGCTTTCGCTGGGCATCTGAAATAGGGATGTGTTTTAGCGCCTTTGCCCTTTCTAGAACTTCAACCAGCTCTTCCGCTTCAAAAGGTTTAGGCAAAAGAAGATGAGCAACATCAGCAGATGCCAACACAGTGCTATCACTGGTATCCCCACTGATTAAAATACGCATCGCTTCAGGAACACTTTCTTTTACCTCCCTCAGCAACTGCTCACCGTCCATTTCCGGCATGCGTTTATCACTAACAACGATAGATGGCCTCTGCTCTTTGATGATCTGAAGCGCTTGTAGCGGGGAAGATTCGAAGACAAAACTCCATTCGCTCACATATTCCCTTAAGCTGCGCCTTAACGCCCGGAGCGTACTTGCTTCATCGTCAATAAATACAACGGTTCCCTGTTTCATAATCAGATTGCTCTAGAGGTTTCAGTTAGCTTTTCTTGCGAGCTTTCCATTAACTGTTCGATCTGTTTCAGCAGATCAGAATTAGCATAAGGCTTTGGCAGATAACTATCTGCTCCGAGCTTCACGGCTCTTTCCAATGCAGAGTCAGAAGTGCCTGATACCACTAATATACGCGTAGATATTAGATGATCTGCATGTCTAACGTAACTGATAACATCCTCACCATTCAACCCTGGCATATTAAGATCTAGTGTCATAACAGCGGGTTTTAACTGTGTGAGTAACGAACCTGCTTCAAAACCATTAGCAGCAATTCGTGTCTCATAGCCGGCCCCTCTTAAAACTCGTTGTATCGCTCTAGCTGCAGCTGGTTCATCATCTACAATTAGAATTAGATTCTCACTAGGGCTAATCAATTCTTCGGGGAACGGAATGTCATGAGCTTTAAGGAAATTAATTAAATTCTCTTCCGAAACACGGTTATTCCCACGGCCCGGCAATTTAAATCCTTTTAATTCACCCTTTTCTATCCAACGGATCACCGTGCGTAAACTTACACCGCAGATCTTTGCAACATCGCCTGATGTATAAGCTTTCATAACCCGTCCTTTATAACTTTTGATCTTATATATAAAGGTAGTCATGGATTTCGCATTTGTCACAAAAGTCATATAAAAGAATTGATCAACAGCGTTAAATCAATGTGTTACCCAGTGAACAAGATGACATTTATGCCAGTAGTCAGAAAATAGTCTATATTGAAGATCACAACTTAAATCCACGGAATGAAGGTAACGCACAATGAAAGGAGTTATTTTCAATATTCTTGAAGAGATGGTGCTAGACCAATGCGGTTTAGAACAGTGGAATACCATTCTAGATAAGCTGTCTTTAGATGGGGTTTATACTGCAGGTCAAACCTACCCGGATGATGAGCTCTTTGCACTGGTTACTGAAATTTCGGAACAAACGGGCATAGCAGCAGGAACATTAGTCGGCGCATTTGGCGAGTTTCTATTTGATAACTTAGCTCGCCGCTATCCTGTTTTTCTTGAGGAACAGCCTGATCTTTGTAGCTTTCTAGAAAGCGTGGATGGCGTCATTCACTTAGAAGTTAAAAAACTATTCGACAACCCAGCCTTACCTCATTTTGAATACGAAAAATTAGCAAACGGATCACTCTTAATGCGCTACACCTCACCCAGAAAGCTGTGCATTCTGGCTGAAGGACTGATTAGAGGTGCAGCAAAAAAATATGAGACACCTATATCGATAACCCACGATGTTTGCTGTCATAAAGGTGATCCCCATTGCGACATAATCGTTGAGTTTCACACATGACCGATGCGCCTAACCCCTTTAAACAAGCATACGAGCGCGAGCGCAAAGCTCGGCTCGAGGCTGAGCACCTATTGGAAGAAAAGTCGCGAGAGCTGTACCAAAAAAATCAACATCTAGAGCAAAGTTATGAACAACTCAAAAAACAGCAGGCCTTGATGCTGCAAAACGAGAAACTAGCAACACTAGGTACACTCTCGGCTGGCGTAGCGCACGAAATCAACAATCCTGTTGCTTTCATAAAGAGCAACGTCGAATCGCTCAAACAGTACTTTGATTCCTATAACCTTATTCTCGCTGAAATAAAGCAATTATTACCAAGGCTTCCTGAGGATCAGAAGGGACCTTTAGCGCAACTCCTGATCGACGAAGATATCGATTTTATATCCGAAGATATTCCGCAATTGATGGAAGATACCCAAGAAGGCTTGCAACGGGTAAAAGATATCGTTCAAAACTTACGGAGTTTTTCTAGAACCCAAGCGAGTGACCATGGCAGTTATGATCTGCTAGAAGGCATCAACAGCACGTTAAAACTGCTGCAAAGCGAATTAAAAAACTCTGTAGCCTTAGATATCTCACTTGAGCCACTCCCCAAAATTGAGTGCAACTTAAACGAACTCAATCAGGTGTTTCTGAATCTGATTATGAACGCGAAGCACGCCACAGTCGATTCACAGAATCCCTGCGTCTCTGTGAGATCCAAACACGATGATCAATACGTATATGTAGAAATAGCTGACAATGGTTGCGGCATCTCAGAAGAGGTACAGAAAGACATTTTCACGCCTTTCTTTACCACTAAACCTGTAGGGCAAGGGACGGGGATGGGGCTAGCCATTTCACATAACATCATAAAAAAGCACAACGGCGAAATTCAATTACAAAGTAAAACAGGTGAAGGCACTACTTTCACTATCAAACTCCCTATAAACTGAACCAAACTATTCCTGTGACCAAAAGGACTTCCATGCTCAGTAACGCAATTATCAACATCACCAATCTTCGTTTACGTACTTTTATCGGTTTCAACCCTGAAGAGATGGAAAAGCAGCAGGATGTTGTTATCAATATTGAAATTCAGTATCCAGCGAGCAAAGCCTTTGCTGATGATGATGTTGATCAAGCCCTCAACTACAAAACCATCACAAAAGAAGTAATCAAACATGTGGAAGACGGTCGCTTCTTATTATTGGAAAAGCTCGTTTCAGATGTACTAGATATCTGCACAACCCACCCATGGACAGTTTATGCCAAGGTAACGATCGACAAACCTCACGCCCTAAGGTTTGCTGATTCAGTTTCGCTGTCTTTAGAGTGGAAAAAGGATCTATAAACACAAGACCAGTACTTTAGAAGTACATAAAGACAAGATTCCCACTACTTAATAATGAAAATTTCTCAACTTGCTTGGCTAGAGGATTTCTTGAGTTTTGCTTAATCACGTCTAATCTACTGAGAGTCCACCCTAACAAGGTAGTAAACAACTCAGGGAGAGAAGTAGATGGATATAAATCGGTTTAACAAACTTATTCGTCAGGCAGTAAATGATAATAATGCTGCCGCTTGGCATGCCGCCACTGATCACCGCGCTTTCTGCGAAAACCTCATAGGCTCCTTTGAAGCCCATGAAGTCGTTAAAAACATTCTTATCGACGTGGTCGACGAACTTCTACAACGTAAAGCCGAAGATAAATATGGTAACTACACTATTGGTGATGGCGTCACTATTTTAGAAAGCGGACACTGCATTCCTGCGACCGTCATAAAACAAACAAATAACCGTGATGACCTTACTGTGCAATTAGATAAGGTTTTTGATGATGGCCACATTGAAACGGATGGTAGCGGCGAGGTAATTGAGTTCCATCGCTCTCATGATCGAGTGTATGTTCATTTAGAAGGCCGCTCACTTAGCCGCTTAGTCGCTGGGCGTAAATTTGTAGACTACTCTCCAGAACATCTTGAAGAAGAGATGGAAAGGCTCACCACTAAGAAACAACTCGCCTGTTAATTAACTAACACTACCATTTAAAAGAGAAGCAAGCCCGATAAGGGCTTGCTTACTGTCTATTTGCCCTCGTCTAGATGCTCGAGCTTTGGCAAAGGGCATCCCATTATGGCCGCAATCGTCGTGATTAACTCGCGCTCGGTCGTTGTAAGCTTGCCATCATGCTCAATGCAGCGACAAAGCCCAATTAGTAAACGCCGCTGTAGCAAGGGATACCCAAGCCCAAGTACATTTACCGCTTTGATAAACACCTGAACATCACACTCTTCAGCCGGTAAAAGGTGGATATTATAGAGCGAAACAGCACCTGCACCTCGATTGAATGCCCTTTCTGCTGTTTCTTCATCTTCATGCCCAAAACGAGCCACAGCAGATAATATTTGCGCATATTCATCACCGATCTGACCTGGTGTCTTATAGCGCGGAGCACTCTTGAGTTCTGGTTCGTGCTCCCCTGCTAGGTAATGCTGAACCAACTGGAATAAACACCATTCAAATAGATCAGTTTTCTTGTCCGCTCTAATTAGCTGCATGAGTAGACGCTTGAACTGCTTATACTGCTCAGCTGACATGCACTTCAATGCTGGCAGCAATAACTCGATCAGTGGTAAACGACAATGCTCTTGAAGATTATCTACTGCTTGAGCTGTTTTAAGCACTTCTTTCTCTAAGCCTTGAAACCCCGTTGCCTTAATCATCTCCAGTTGTTTCTGGCGTAGATCACCTTCACTGTGAAGCAGTAAGGAGCAACAGATAGACATCGCGCCTAAAGATTCTTTCGCCTGCTCATACAAGAACTCAGGGATTTGGTCTATTTTCTCTCGCGCTGCACTCAAACTATTATCTGTTAAAGCACTCTCCCCAGTGCCCGTCATAACCGCTGCACCTATAGCAGCGGCCTCTTGAACCCTTTGACGTTTTTCTTCGTTTTTCTGCTGCTCTTCTTCAAGCTTTCTCTCTCGGGTTTCGTTACCGCGATAAAGAAAGTTGCCATCCCAGTGAGGATCGACACGCAGAATCCGATCAACAATGGGAGGGTGTGTTGCAAATAGACTGGAAAGACTAGAAATCGCTTGGCCAAAAAACAGATGGCTAACTTCGCTACGATGAGAGTTGTTAATCTCACTGCCCGGCGAATATCCACCAATCAGCTTAAGTGCATTCGCAATACCTTCAGGATTACGAGTGAACTGCACTGCACTAGCATCGGCTAAAAATTCCCGCTGTCGACTGACAGCAGATTTGATTAGTTTTCCAAAAAAAATCCCTAGCCAACCAATGATCATCAAGCCAAAACCTAGTAGGGCCACACGACCATCAGAACGACGATCACTGCCTCCACGGGCAAATAACTCACCGACTTGACCAATAAATACAATACCATGCAACAAAGAGATCAAACGCAGATTTAGACGCATATCTCCATTCAGGATATGGCTAAATTCGTGTGCAATTACACCTTGGAGTTCATCTCGTTTAAAGTGTTCGATACTCCCTTGGGTAACACCAATCACCGCATCCGCTGGGGTATTACCTGCTGCAAAGGCATTTATCCCCATCTCATGTGCCATAAGGTATACCGGTGGCACAGGCATGCCCGAGGCTAACGCCATCTCCTCAACAACATTAAGCACCAAGCGCTCATTTGGCTCTTCGCTATCAGGCAAGATACGCACACCACCTAGAGACTCAGCCACCGCTTTACCACCCGAGGATAGTTGCCACCATTTGTACAAAATAGCGCAACCAACCACTCCTCCGACGGCCAAACTAATGAGTGCAAAGTTTCGCCAAGAGAAAATACCTGGGCTTTCAAATGGGGAGGAACCATAGACTGCAGCAATGTCAGTGGTGTCACCTGATAGAAGCTGAAAAGCAATACCCACCAACAGATTGGTAATTAGAATCAAGCTCAGAACAGCTAGGCAAAAAAGAAAGACAAGCCAGCCGGTATTACGTCTGGCCTTGTCCTGTTGCTCAAAAAAATTCATGAATCAGCAACCTCGCAAGTTGTTAAAAACTTACTTTTGGCGCTGCTTGAATCTGTTCGCTGTCATCAAACTCAAGCAAAGTCGCATCTTGAGAGTGACCAAACATGTTTGCGAAGAAAACAGGTGGGAAAGATTGACGGTAAGTGTTGTATTCAGTCACCGAATCATTAAACGCTTGACGAGCAAAAGCGACACGGTTTTCAGTGGATGATAGCTCCTCCGAAAGTTGCATCATATTTTCATTGGCTTTTAGATCAGGGTAATCTTCCATTACAAAGTTCAACTTACCCAAAGCCGACTGCAACTGATTCTCAGCACCTGACAACTGTTGTAGCGAGTCGGCACTATGAACAGACGCCGCACCTTTTAACAAAGCGGACGCTTCATTTCGCGCCTGAATGACCGCTTCAAGCGTTTCACGCTCATGCTTCATATAGCCTTGAGCGACTTCCACTAAGTTAGGAATAAGATCGTAACGGCGCTTTAGCTGCACCTCAATTTGTGAAAAGCCGTTTTCATAACGGTTTTTCAATTTCACTAAGCTATTGTAGATGCTGACTATATAAAAAATCACACCTAACAGAACAACCAACGTAACAATTAATCCAATGTCCACATCTAACTCCTTAACTATCCATAATCCCTTTAAAAGAGAATCATTCTGATAAAAATGACTATAAGTTAGATTACGGACAGAAGAAATAGATTGCCCCTCTAAAACAAGTTAAAAACAGTTAATTTATGCTTTAAAGGCTAGCGACAATTCGACAGTTAAATCCTGTGCAGATATGGCCTTACATCCAGAACGATTTTCGCCTGACCACAAGGGCGTAAAATCACCTAAGCCTTTGCTTTCAGCATAACTACGTAAAGGAGTTATCGCCTGAGTAGAGAAAGGAAAAGCCAATGCCAGTTCTGACCAGTCATCCAAATCCTGCATAACCCGATTTCGAATGCCTCTAGCAGGTCGACCTGAGAACAGATTAGTAATAGCGGTAGGGATATCTGTCTGCTGCAACATCCCCCGATGGATACCGCTCGTCTTAGCCTCATCGCATAACAGATAAGTTGTACCTAGTTGCACACCTTGAGCGCCTAGACTTAGCATTTCTTTGATATCACTCTGGTCCGCAATACCACCTGCAGCAATCACTGGAATCGAAAGCTCAGCAGATAATTTTGCTACCAACGTTTTTGTATCCAACTGGGTATCCAAATCCTTAGTTAAAAACATACCGCGATGACCGCCTGCTTCAAGACCTTGAGCAATCACCAGATCAGCACCGTTTGCAGCCAACCAGATACCCTCTTCGACTGTTGTCGCACTCGAAAGCACTGTCGCCCCCCAAGCTTTCACTCGGGCTAGTAGCTCAGGTTCTGGCAAACCAAAATGGAAACTCATCACAGGCGGCGCGTATTTTTCGATCGCATCAGCGGTCTCTTTACTAAAAGGCATACGCGATGCTTTCGCGCTGTATTCAGGCTCTAGCCCCGCTTCCTGATAGTAAGGTAATAACTGATCAATCCAAGCAACAATCGCCTGATCACTTACTGAGGGAACCTGATGACAAAAGAAGTTAAGGTTAAAAGGCCGATCTGTATATGCTCTAAACTGCTCGATTTCGGCGCATATTTGCTCCGTAGATAACATCCCACAAGGAATAGAGCCTAATCCACCTCCATCAGATACAGCAGTTGCCAAGCGCCAATCCTGCACTCCAGCCATAGGCGCTTGGATAATAGCGACATCAATATCTAACATTTCATTCATATTCATACATTATCCTTCGACTACTAAGCTAATAAGTTAAGCAGGCAATTGCTTTACTCAGGAGTCTAACCAGTGGATGTACACTTAACTAACTCTTTTTAAAGAACCATTTGTTCACTGAAAGAGAACTAATATCTAAATCTAAGTAAAACTACAGATAATTATGGAACTATCTCACTGTAATATAGGTCTGTAAGAATCACTTAAGTGGTGTAACTGAACTTCCAGATAGAAGGTTAAACATGAACAAATTCATCTATGTCATGGACCCAATGTGTAGCTGGTGCTGGGCATTTTCACCGGTTATTTCCCACTTAAAGGATAAGTATCCAGAGTTACAGTGGCAATTACTGATGGGAGGTTTAGCCCCAGACTCTGATGTACCTATGCCTGAAGCGATGCAACAAAAATTAATCTCAATTTGGCAGCATATTGAAGAACAGACTGGAACCAAATTTAATTTTGATTTCTGGCATGACAACACGCCTAGACGCAGTACTTATCCAGCTTGTCGCGCTGTGATCGCCGCTGAGCATCTCGAGTCGGACACTGCTTTTGAAATGATAGAAACTATTCAACAAGCCTATTACCAAAAGGCTTTAAACCCTTCAGATATAGAAGTACTTACTAACCTTGCAGAAGGTATTGGGTTGAACAAAGACAGTTTCAGCTCGCTAATGAACGGTCCAGAAATCCAAACCGAACTAGAACAACAAATTCAACAGAGCCACGCTTTGGGCGCCCAAGGGTTTCCTTCGCTATTTATTGCAACAGAAGCCGGAGCACATGCCATTAGCTATGGATATTGTGGAATCGAGGAAGTAACGAGAAGAATTGAAGCGATTTTAGGCAGGTGAGAATTACAGAGGTAAATACAACGGGGTTACCAGAACAGCAACCCCGTTGGAATGAGCTTAGTCTCTTACAACAGAAACATCTTCCGCCTGAAGACCTTTATCACTCTCACGTACATGGAAGCGTACCTTTTGACCTTCTGCCAAAGATCGGTGGCCACGACCACGAATATTACGGAAGTGAACAAATACGTCATCGTCTTCACCACGGGTGATAAAGCCGAAACCTTTAGACACGTTAAACCACTTAACGGTGCCTTGCTCACGGTCATCGTTTTCGTCGATATACTCTTCTTCTGCGCCATTTACTACAGAAGCATCTGCTTCAGCATTGTTACCAGAAGCTGCAAAGAACGAAGCAGCAAAAGTCACTACAAACACAACTGCAACAGCAGCAATATTAGATAACTCTACCTCAACACCCGCTACCGAACCTAACAGAACTGGCACTAAAACGGCCGCGATAGCACTCACAATCAGACTACGAATCACTGATTAACCCTCATTGTATTATATTGTCATTTATCACATGAATAGCACTTGTACTGGCGGAATAATGATTATCCCTACCAAACAGAGAGGTATAGCGAATTTTGTGATTTTTTTCAACAGCTTATATTGTTAATCCCCTAAATAAGCCACATTCGTTTAATATCGGAGTCTGATAAACTATGCTAAATCTCAATAACACGCATGGCTTGGATCCATTCAATGAACGATCAAGAACGCATTACAGAGTTAGAAACCCGCGTGGCATTTCAAGAAGACACTCTGGATAAATTAAATAATATGGTTGCATCTCAGGAGATTGAACTAGAGCGTTTAAAACGTATGCTCAAGATCATGAACCAGCAGTTAAAAAACCTAACGGTGGACGGAGTTGCTGGCGCTGGCGAAAATGAGCCACCCCCTCCACATTATTGAGGCAAAAGGGAAATATGCTGTCGTTGTTACAAAGCGGTTTACATTATTTAGGTCGGCAATTCATCAGTATCGTTACCCGTCCTCGCGTGGTAAACCCTGAGTTATTGCAAGCAAACTCTGCCCGTAATACCTATTACATTCTGGAAAACAACCGCTTAAGCCACCAACTTCTGTTAAAAAACTTACTGCAAAAACAAGGCATCCCTTTTATTGAGCAACAGCTACTTTTTGCTGACTCGGAAGGTAAAAGCCCGCTAAAAGAAGATTTAACAGAAATCGTTGCGACACAGCAAAGTAACCCAAAGCTAAAAATTCAGATTATTCCTGTCTCCATTTTCCATGGCCGTCGGCCAAACAGAGAAAACTCTTGGTTAAATTTACTCTGCACTGAAACATGGCATAAAGCTGGGCCGCTAGGGAGTTTTATGCAGCTCCTTATAAATGGCCGTCAAACACTGGTTTCTGTGGATAAACCACTAGATCTGCAACAGCTGATGGTTAAAGAAGACAATGTTGAATCCATTGCACGCAAAACCGCTAGGGTCCTTCGTACTCACTTCAGTATTCTTCGGGCATCAATCATTGGCCCAGACCTTTCTCATCGTAGAACATTGATCTCTTTAGTGCTGAAGCACCCCAATGTGCAAAAAGCTATAGATCTTCAAGCAGCTGAGAGAAATACCAGTCGTCATAGAATCGAAAGACACTGTTTTAAAACCCTCGATAAAATCGCAGCGAACTACAGCCCAACAACAATTAGGCTTTTAGATCCTATTCTTAACTGGGTATGGAAACGTCTCTATAACGGGGTAAAAATCCATAACACTGCAGAAATCCAAGAGATTTCTAAAACCCATCAGATTATCTACCTACCCTGCCATCGCAGTCACATGGATTATCTACTGTTGTCTTGGGCTCTATATCGCCATGGTTTAATGATTCCTCATGTGGCTGCAGGTGAAAACCTGAACATACCAATTATTGGCCCCATCTTAAAACGCGGTGGCGCAATCTTTATGCGTCGTCAATTTCATGGTGATCCACTTTACGCCTGCTTATATAAAACCTACTTGGAGCAGATGAGCCATAGAGGCCATGCCTTAGAATACTTTATTGAAGGTGGGCGTAGCCGCACCGGGCGATTACTGCCAGCTAAAACCGGCCTCCTCTCTATGAGTATCGATTCTTTCCGTGAAGGTAGCCCCAAGCCCGTTGCACTAATTCCAGTTTGGATTGGTTATGATCGTCTAGTAGAAAGCCGCAGCTACCAAAAAGAGTTAGCCGGGGCAAAGAAGAAGCGAGAGTCATTTACTGAGTTTTTCTCATCTCTAAAAATCCTAAGACAGAAGTTTGGTGAAACACTGCTGAGTTTCGGTAAACCTATACCTTTGGAAGATCACTCTGACTCTACCCTTCCCCTTGAAGAAGATGTCACCAATATCTCTCAGCAAGTTATGTGCAATATAAACCAAGCAGCTGGCATTACTAAAAGCAGCTTGCTAGCTACCTGTTTACTGAGCGGAAGTCAGCTGCAATCTGTTGCTGAACTGAGTGATAAAAGCACGCGTTTACTCAACCTACTAACGCAACTGTACCCAAACACAGCTCTACTGCCAGACGGAAAACCTTCTGATTGGATCCAAAGTGCCCATAATATGAGGCAGCTAGAAACCAAGCTTAATCTAGTAGAGATCAATCAGGCTCAAGCACAAGAGATAAGCTTTTACCGTAATAACATTCAACACATGCTAGTCCTACCAAGCATGTACTTATTACTTGCTCACCGTTTGGAATCACCACGCGCGCAAAACATCAATCGAACTATTCGCATGCTCTATCCATTTTTACAGGCCGAACTATTTTTACCTTACAAAATGGAAGAGCTCACCGATCAGTTAAAACAGATTCGAGATGTACTACTAGAGCAGAATCTACTTGAAGAGTCCGAACCGCAAGTGTGGAAAACCACCTCTAACGCACTGGTTAACACGCTTATACTCAACGCTGAGCCGATTCTTCTGCGTTACTATATTTTGCTTCGAGTACTCACTCGATATGAAGAGATTAGCCGTGACGATCTTATCCATAGCAGCCAGCAAATTGCAGAGAAGATCCACCTAGAATATGGCTACAGCACGCCTGAATATAAGGATGAACAAGTATTAAAATCCTTTATCAAACAGCTACGTAATTTGGACTTTATTCGAGAAGAGAACGCTAGGATCAGTGCAAATTTTGATAGCGAAAGTTTGTTTAAACAAGCGAACAAAATTCTTCGCCCACATATGATCTCACTAATCGATCACAAACTGAGAGAGCGTTAACTTAAGCCAGTCGCTTAGTGAGAACTAAGCCTCAAGCTTTTTCAGAGGATAGATATCATAGCGGCTGGATTTACCTTGGAACTGCAAAGAAGGTTTTCGATCCGCCAAAAAGGGAGCTTTACGCGGGCGTTTAACCACAACGCGATTTTCGGCTATCGCTAGTGCCGCATCCAATAACTGATCTGCATCCAGATCATCCCCCACCACAGGACGAAACGCGCGCATCTCTTTTTTCACTAACGCGCTCTTATCGTTGTGGGGAAACATAGGATCGAGATAGACCACTTGAAAAGTTATACCTTGTTTAGCCTGAGCCGTCATCCACTCAATACTATTCGCATTATGAAGCTGCATATGATCAACAATATCAGCCACCTCACTATCTGAAGCCCGGTTTAAACCGTCCTCTAAGAGCGCGTGAACAATTGGCGATCGCTCTAGCAAAGTCATATCGCAACCCAAGGTTGCCAATACAAAGGCATCTTTACCTAAACCTGCTGTAGCATCTAGCACTTGTGGCGTTATACCGCCTTTAATTCCCACTGCCTTAGCAATCATCTGGCCTTTACCACCACCAAACTGACGGCGATGAGCAACCGCACCTGAAACAAAATCAGCGTAAGTTGGACCTGGCGCTTTTTTGCCACAAGGCTGCAGTCTTAAACCTTGTTCGGAAAACTGCAACTCTAAAGAGAAGTCATGAGCTTGATCAGGTGATTTGATTGGTAACTGTAATCTAGCGGCAAGCTGCTCTGCTTGTTCAGCAAAATCAGCATGCATTGGGACAATAACTATATCTGTAAGAGCTGGATTAGACATTCAAAAACCGAAAAGCCTTAAACGGTAGTAAACCAGATAACTAAAAGAAAGATACCCAGAATCATACGGTATACAACAAATGGCTGCATCCCTATACGATCCAGCCATTTTAGGAAGAAGTGGATACAGCTGAATGCACTAATGCCCGCAATCAAAGTACCTAAAGCAACCATTAACCAAGGAGCACTCTCACCTTGAGCGTAAAGATCTATGCCCTTTATAAGACCAGCCCCTAAGATGATTGGGACAGAAAGCAGAAAAGAGTAGCGCGCAGCAGCCTGCCTTTCTAAGCCAAGCATTAAAGCTGCAGAGATCGTAATACCACTTCGAGATGTGCCCGGAATGAGCGCAAGTGCTTGAGCACAACCAATCACAAGAGCATCTTTAATTTTCAACGATTCAATCTGGCGAGTTTCAACCCTAAATAGATCAGCCCAACACAATAACGCACCAAATATCAGGGTAGTTCCTGCAATAACCAACATTGAGCGTAAGTTTTGATCAATAAAGTCATTAAGAAATACGCCGACAAACATGGCAGGCACTGTGGCAAGTATAACCAACCAAGCTAAACGTGAGTCCGGAGAGTGCGTCCCTGAAATACTGCGTATCCAAGCACAGAACATCTGCTTTAAATCTTGGCGAAAATACGCAACAACTGCGAATAAAGTCCCAACATGCACGCCGACATCAAACGCCAAGCCCTGATCAGGCCAATCTAAAAGCTGAGAAGGTAATATAAGGTGAGCAGAGCTACTGATCGGTAGAAATTCCGTCAATCCCTGAAGTAAGGCCAGAATAATGACCTGAAAAAAATCCATCTATTGTTGATCCTTTTTCTTCCACGCAACTTCATCACGGAGGTACACAGGCAAAGCCTTATCTGCTGCGACCGCTTTCCCTTGCGTCCAATCTTGTTCGGCTAATTTAAGCATGTAAGCTGCGGAGGGATAATAAAGCTCTTCGCTCACAGAAATGGCGCTCTGCGTGTCTGGGCTCATATCTTCGAGATAACGCCAGCCACTGCCCACTGCAAAATAGGAACCTTCACTTAGGCTCAGTTCCGCGGGTGCGCATACTTTTTCATCTAAAAGCGTTGTCAGTTCACCTGATTCAATTTGGTAGCTCGCCACATAGATCTCATTCATCCGAGCATCTAAAGCTGCCACAACGGACGAAACTTGCTCTCTATCAGAAGCGGCTAAAGCAAGCGCAGCCAAAGTAGATACAGGCAGTACCGGTAGATCTGCAGCGTAAGCTAAGCCCTGAGTAACGCCAGTGGCAATTCGAATACCAGCAAACGACCCCGGACCACGTCCAAACGCGATCGCATCTAAATCAGTCACAGCTAATTCCGCACTTGCCAACATCTCCTGCACCATCGGTAGAAGCTGCTGGGTATGTTGACGAGGGATGATCCGAAAATCTTCCTGAATTTCACCGTTAAGACTCAAAGCTACAGAACAAGCATCAGTAGAAGTATCAAGCGCTAAAATTTTGGACATTAATCAGATCACTTTGGAATTTAAAATTTACCTTTAAAGAGAAACGGCTATATCAAGTCATTTCATCTCTATTTTAGGGCGCAATTCTACCTGCTAGGCGGCTTTATTGCATCTAAATAAGCTCTTCACCCCAACGAGGTAACAGGCTTTGCTCTATCCCTAATTGATTAAGGATTCGCGCGACCACAAAATCGATCATATCTTCCACCGTTTCTGGGCGGTTATAAAAACCTGGGCTCGCTGGAATCATCACTGCCCCCATACGGGTAAGCTTTAACATATGCTCTAAATGGATTTCAGAATAAGGGGCTTCTCGTGGCACTAAAATAAGCTGGCGGCGCTCTTTTAAAGCCACGTCTGCAGCTCGCTCAATCAAGTTGTTACTCGCACCCGTAGCAATCGCAGACAAACTTCCTGTACTACAGGGACATACAACCATCCGACTCGGCGCACCTGAACCAGAAGCTACAGGTGCCATCCACTGCTCGCGCCCAAACACCTTCAATTGTCCATCATTCGCTGAGTACAAATTCGCAAGATAAGATTCTTGTTCAGATGGTGTACCCGGTAATTTCAGATCTGTTTCTGTATTAATCACAACTTGAGCAGCACGTGAGATCATTACAAAAACTTGCAGCCCTTCAGCTAACAAACACTGTAAAAGCCTTAAGCCATACTGTGCACCAGAAGCCCCTGTGATAGCTAAAGTGATCTTCTCTTGCTCATTAATACTCATAAAATTTCAAAACCTAACTTGAATGACTAACCTTCAAAACGCTCACGCAGTTTTGCCAATAAGCGCTGATGAATACCTTCGAAACCACCATTACTCATAATGACAATGTGTGTATCAGATTCTAGCGTCGGTACCAGTTCATCAATAAGTGTTTGTGTTTGCGAAAACACCTGCGCCGGCACTTGCCCCTGTTCTACGACTTTATCGAGAGACCAGTTCAACCCTTCCGGTTGATACCAGCAAACTTGGTCTGCCAAATCTACCGACTCAGCTAACCAAGATTGATGCGTACCTAGGCGCATCGTATTTGAACGAGGCTCAACCACAGCTACTATTTTAGCATCTCCAACCTGGGCTCGAATGCCCTGCAAAGTAGTACTGATTGCAGTTGGGTGATGTGCAAAGTCATCATAAACAGAGATTCCTGCAACGGTATCTAGCAGCTCCATACGACGTTTAACACCAGCAAAGGCATTTAACGCCTCGACTGCATGATGAGGCTGAACGCCAACATTTCTAGCTGCAGCAATAGCAACTAAGCCATTGTTAACATTGTGACGGCCTGTCATCTGCCAAGTAACAGTTCCCTGTACTTTTCCTTGATGGAGTACTTCAAACTGACTACCGTCCTCACTTAGTAATTTCGCCTGCCATTCACTGTTATCAGACTCTAAGCTGGTTCTGGAAACCTCAGTCCAGCACCCCATTTCAATAACGTCTTCTAGCGCACTTTCCCCTTGCGGAAGAATAATCTGACCATTTTCTGGCACCATTCTTACAACATGGTGAAACTGTCTCTGAATGGCTGCTAAATCAGGGAATATATCAGCATGATCGTACTCCAAGTTATTCATAATCAGAGTTCGTGGGTGGTAGTGAACAAATTTAGAACGTTTGTCAAAGAAGGCTGTATCGTATTCATCTGCTTCAATAACAAAGAAGGGGGAATCGCCTACTCGAGCCGAAACACCAAAGTCCAACGGCACACCACCAATCAGGAAACCAGGCTTCATATCTGCATGATCTAAGATCCAAGCCAGCATAGTTGAAGTCGTCGTTTTACCATGGGTTCCAGATACCGCTAACACCCATTTATCTTGAAGAAGATGCTCTGATAGCCATTGTGGGCCAGAGGTATATTTCAGCCCTTTATTCAATACATATTCAACCGCTGGGTTACCACGGGACATAGCATTACCCACAACAACCAAATCGGGTTCTGGGGTAAATTGCGAAGGGTCAAATCCTTGAATTAGTTCGATACCTTGAGATTCCAGCTGCGTACTCATAGGCGGGTACACATTTTGATCGGACCCCGTCACTTTATGCCCTAGCTGTTTAGCTAATATTGCCAGCGATCCCATAAAGGTTCCGCAAATACCTAGAATATGAATATGCACCCGTATACTCCTTCAAAAAAGCGACCGTCATCATAGCAGTTTTAACAACCGCCCTGACAGCCAAATTACCTGTTGAAGACCTGAGATTTCAGCTCCCATACAGAGCTATTTTTAAGATTGGGTAAAAATCCCACTTCCTTGACCCAAATACTGAGTATTTCTTAACCTAAATCCCTCAACACCCCATGCATTTCATCAAAGTTTCACGTAAAATTCACAGCCAACTTTCCAACCACTCTACTTGAGAGAAAATACAAGAATGCTTCTGCTGAGCCAGTTCCTGAAACAACAGGAAACCGAAGACAAATTAGTTGATTTGATTGGCACCTTAATGCTTGCCTGTAAAGAAGTTGCGATCCAACTTCGTGAAGGTGAATTAGCTGGAGTTTTGGGATCCACAGACAACACCAACGTCCAGGGTGAAACCCAGAAAAAAATGGACGTAATCGCAAACGATCTACTGAAAAAATTCTTACTAGATAATCCTCTAGTAGCAGGTTTGGCATCCGAAGAAGAAGACCACCCTGTAGCTGGTAACCCTGAAGGCAAATATCTAGTGATTTTTGATCCGCTAGATGGCTCTTCAAATATCGACATCAACGTTTCAGTGGGTACTATTTTCTCCATCCTAGAACTACCAGAAGGTATGGATCCAAGTTCTGACGAAGCATACCTGCAGACAGGCCGCAAGCAGATTGCAGCTGGGTATGTACTATACGGCCAGTCCTCTATTCTTGCGCTGACAACGGGTAACGGCGTGAACTTCTTCACATTGGCTCACACAGGTGACTTCATCCTGACTCGTGAAAAAGTGACTATCCCTGCAGACACTAAAGAGTTTGCGATCAACATGTCGAACCACCGCTTCTGGGAAGAAGAGATGCGCAACTATGTTGGCGACCTTCTAGAAGGCTCCGAAGGTGTACGCGGCAAAAACTTCAACATGCGCTGGATTGCGTCTATGGTTGCTGAAGTTCACCGCGTACTTACTCGTGGCGGTATCTTTTGCTACCCATGGGATAGCCGTGACGTAACTAAGCCGGGCAAACTTCGCCTAATGTACGAAGGCAACCCAATGAGCATGCTTATTGAGCAAGCGGACGGAATCTCTAGCACTTGCTACAAAAACATCATGGATTTAGAGCCTAATCATATTCACCAACGTAGCGGCGTAGCACTCGGTTCTAAAAATGAAGTAGAGACTTTGCTGTCGTACCACGCTGAATCTGGTGATGGTCAAGCAGCTAAACTCAATACTTAAAGTTATACGTTTCAGCTTTAAGTAGTATTCATAACCGCTAAAGTCTGGGACATAATCCCCAGACTTTAGATGTAACCTTTTCAAAACTACTTACAGGAAGACAAACATGGGCTTCGCACAAGTACCAGCAGGTAAAGATCTGCCAAACGATCTGTACGTAATCATCGAAATTCCGGCGGAAAGCTCTCCGGTTAAATACGAGATCGAGAAAGAAGAAGACGCGATCTTCGTTGACCGTTTCATGGCTGCACCAATGTTCTACCCAGCTAACTACGGTTATATCAACAACACACTAGCTGATGATGGCGATGCACTAGACGTACTAGTTCTGACTCCTTACCCAGTAATCGCTGGTTCTGTTATCCGTTGCCGCCCAGTAGGCGTTCTAAACATGACAGACGAAGCTGGTGAAGACGCTAAGCTAGTTGCTGTACCACACGACAAGCTAACTAAAGCTTACCGTGATGTGAACGACATTGAAGATCTTCCACAGCTAGAACTTGACCGCATCAAGCACTTCTTCGAAAACTACAAAGGCCTAGAAGAAGGCAAGTGGGTTAAAGTTGAAGGTTGGGGCAACGCTGCAGCAGCTAAAGAAGCTATCGTTGCAGGCGTTAAGGCGTACGAAGAAGCTAAATAAGTTTACCTTTTGCCAATCTTATTCAAAAAACCCCGCTTTGCGGGGTTTTTTATTACATAAAATTCCCTATCTCATCGCCATTCAGCTTTTCGTAAGCTAAAAAAAATATATACTAAGCACAGCTGTCTCAGGAAATTCATAAAAACAGAGGTGAAAAATGACACTTCGAAAGACACTTATTACTGCTTTCGCAATCCTGATCTCCAACAGCGCTTTCGCCGATCAGAACCGTGAGCTGGTACAAAATTACCTAAACTCTTTTGGCAGCCGTGATGCTCAAGGTATTTTCAATCTGATTCACTGGGAAGGTGTCGACAAGGAGTCTCGTCGCTCATTACAGAAATATATTAAATCGGGGTTCAAAGGCCGTCAGATTCGTCGTATTTTCATTGAACCTATTGCTGAGGGAACAAACCCTAGCTATGTGCAAGACGGCAAAACCTATGAACTGAATTTAAAGCCCTCTGGTCAACTTAATATTGTCTTCATCGACAATAAAAACAAGCGCTCCACCACAAAGATGTATGTAGGTGAGCACCAAGGCTCATTACTTATTGGTAGTGCAGTCGTCGCACCAGAAGAGCTAGCCTGCAACGCACCGAATAAAGAAGAACAAGCCTGCTAATATATCCTTCAAGCATAAAAAAAGCTGCATTAATGCAGCTTTTTTTATGTCCAACCCAAATTTTAGTGAGCTAACTCTTCGAATAGCGTCACAAATTCCTGAGTCAGTTTGTGCTTAGGTGCAAAATGGATCAACGGGCAAGTGTCGTCGTGAGATTCGCGCATTTTAACCGATGCAGAGATTTTGGTTTCAAGCACAGGTAAATCATCATCCAGCAGCTCACCCACAATACGCTTAGGTAGACTCGCACGCGGCTGAAACTGATTCACTACAATCCCCTCAACTTCCAACTTATCATTGTGGTCTTCACGAGTTTCATGCACGTTCGCCAACAAACTATATAGAGCCTGACGGGCAAATTCATCACAATCAAACGGGATCAAACAGCGATCGGAAGCAACTAGCGCCGATAAGGTATAAAAGTTAAATGCAGGAGGCGTGTCGATATAAACCACATCGTAATCACCCGCTAACTTATCTAACGCATCACGCAGTTTATAAATCTTGTGCTTAGATTCCAACTTGGACTGAAGGTCACCCAGTTCAGCATTGGCTGGCATCACACTCAAATTTTCATACGGAGTCTGATGTATAAAATATTCCGGCCCTTCAGGCTTCAATTGGAAGGTGAGTGTTTGCTCAAAGAAGTCCCGAATATCCGGCGTAACCTCTTGATAGTTTTCACCTAAAAGATAATGACTAGAGTTACACTGAGGATCCAAATCAATAACCAAAGTACGCTTACCGCGCGCCGCACTAATCGCCGCCAGGTTAATTGCGATGCTAGATTTA
Source organism: Neptuniibacter sp. SY11_33 (assembly GCF_047778025.1). Classification (GTDB taxonomy): domain Bacteria; phylum Pseudomonadota; class Gammaproteobacteria; order Pseudomonadales; family Balneatricaceae; genus Neptuniibacter. The sequence continues at coordinate 951,474 of NZ_CP180543.1, read as the reverse complement.
CCAACGCCGCCCTTCTGGTTAAATACAACCCGTCTAATCATTATCAGAATCCTTCACTTGCTGCCTTTGTTTAAAACACAACTTCCGCATTGCAATATCCACAATATTGAAGACAACGTCAACAAACTTGTAGCTAAAAACCTCAAACTATAGCCCAAAGAACGAATATTAGTAAAACCAAATACAACAAAGCAGCAAAAATTCATTTTATATTCATGTTTCGTAGGGATTTAGAAGGTATTTTCGGTAAAAATGAAGCAAAACAGCAAAAACTTGCATAGATGTAGACAAGATAAAGAGACTACGGCAAACTATGGGCTCAATCGTGAAAAATAGCCCACTTTCTGGAAACTAGTCATGGCAAAGATCCTGCTGCTAAACGGCCCTAATCTCAATCTTCTTGGGAAGCGTGAGCCTGAAGTATATGGATCAGATACATTGGATGACATTTGCCAAATTTTGGTTGAACAAGCCAAAAAGAGTGGGCACGAGTTGGTTCATTGCCAAAGCAACCGAGAATATGTCCTGATCGAACGCATTCATGCAGCTCAGGACGAAGGTGTTGCTTACATAATTATAAATCCCGCTGCTTTTACTCACACAAGTGTTGCCCTTCGCGATGCATTATTGGGCGTAAGTATTCCTTTTATTGAGGTTCACTTATCCAACGTCCACGCTCGTGAAACCTTCCGTCATCATTCTTATCTCTCAGATGTAGCTGATGGCGTAATTTGTGGTTTAGGTGCACAGGGATATGAATTTGCTTTGCAATCTGCTGTTCGAAAGATTGCCGAATAATAAACAATATACTGATAGTTTAGAGAGATATAAGTCAGAATGGACATTCGTAAAGTCAAGAAGCTGATTGAGCTGTTGGAAGAATCCAACATTAACGAAATCGAAATTAAAGAAGGTGAAGAGTCCGTACGTATCAGCCGTGGCTCTGGCGTAGTTGCTGCCCCTGTTGCAGCACCTGTTGCCGTTGCAGCACCTGCCCCTGTTGCAGCTCCAGCTGCTGAAGCTGCACCAGAAGCACCTCAAACTTCAGGTCACGTTGTTAAGTCCCCAATGGTTGGTACGTTCTACACAGCACCATCCCCAAGCTCTCCAGCATTTGCTGAAGTAGGCCAAACAGTTAAAGTTGGCGACGTAATCTGCATCGTTGAAGCGATGAAAATGATGAACCAAATTGAAGCCGATAAAGCAGGCGTAATCGAAGCTATCCTAGTTGAAGATGGCCAGCCAGTTGAATACGACCAGCCACTGGTTACTATCGTTTAAGCCTCTAACGCAAAAGCAAGGATCTCCATTCGATGCTCGATAAAGTAGTGATTGCGAACCGAGGCGAAATTGCGCTTCGTATCCTTCGCGCCTGCAAAGAGCTGGATATCAAAACCGTTGCTATCCACTCTCAGGCAGATCGCGATTTAATGCATGTGCGCCTAGCTGACGAAGCTGTCTGCATTGGCCCTGCCCCATCGCCTAAAAGTTACCTGAACATTCCATCAATTGTTGCTGCTGCAGAAGTAACCGACGCTGTAGGTATCCATCCTGGCTACGGTTTCCTAGCAGAAAACGCCGACTTTGCTGAACAGGTTGAGCGTTCAGGCTTTACCTTCATCGGCCCTAAAGCTGAAACGATCCGCCTAATGGGTGACAAAGTTTCTGCGATCGAAGCGATGAAAGCCGCAGGCGTACCAACCGTTCCAGGTTCAGACGGCGCATTGTCTGACGACCCTGATGAAATTCACGAGATTGCTCGACGCATTGGCTACCCGGTGATCATCAAAGCCGCTGCTGGCGGTGGTGGTCGAGGGATGCGTGTTGTTCACTCAGAAGCGTCTCTAATCAGCTCTATCCATGTAACTCAATCCGAAGCTGCTGCAGCTTTCGGTGATGACACTGTATACATGGAAAAGTACTTAGAAAACCCACGTCACGTGGAAGTCCAAGTACTAGCTGACGGTCAAGGCAACGCTGTTCATCTATACGACCGCGACTGTTCTATGCAGCGCCGTCACCAGAAAGTTGTAGAAGAAGCTCCAGCACCTCATCTAGATCCAGAAGCACGCGCTCAAGTACTTCAATCTTGCGTTGATGCATGCATCGAGATCGGTTACCGCGGCGCAGGTACTTTCGAATTCTTATACGAGAATGGCGGCTTCTACTTCATCGAAATGAACACTCGCGTACAGGTAGAACACCCTGTTACAGAGATGATCACTGGTGTAGATATTGTAAAAGAGCAACTACGCATCGCCTCTGGTTACCCTCTTTCACTGAAGCAGGAAGATATTAAAGTACAGGGCCACTCTTTTGAGTGCCGTATCAATGCAGAGGATCCTAAGACCTTCCTGCCTAGCCCTGGTACAGTTAAACACTTCCATGCACCTGGTGGTAATGGCATCCGTGTAGACTCGCACCTATATAATGGCTACACAGTTCCTCCGCATTACGACTCTTTGATTGCTAAGCTAATCAGCTACGGTGAAGACCGTGAGATAGCACTTAAGCGTATGGAAATTGCGTTGGGCGAGATGCTAGTTGATGGTATTCGCAGCAACATTCCTCTACAGCAGGATATTGTTCGCGATGCTAAATTCCAAGAAGGTGGCGTGAATATCCACTACCTTGAGAAGAAGCTCGGTCTTTAAGAAAAATCTAATCAGAAAACCCGCTTCGGCGGGTTTTTTATTGTCTAGCCCCAAAACATTCTGTTCATATCTACAATTATGACCGATACTATAAATTCATCTAAGCGCTTGATATGGAAGAAAACTAATGCCTTGGTTGCAGATCAAAATCAAAACCAACCCCGATCAATCTGAACCTTACGAAGATCTATTACTCAGTGCAGGCTGCGCCGCCGTCACCTTCGAAGACAGTGAAGATCAACCTATTTTTGAGCCTGACCTCGGCACCACACCTCTTTGGAAAAACACTACCATTACCGGACTTTTTGCAGCCGAACATGACCTAGAGGAGACGCTTAAATACATTAAGCAGGGTCATGAACAGCTATTCCCAGAGATCCCCGCGCCTTCGATCAAAGCAGAAATATTAGAAGACAAGGATTGGGAGCGCGAGTGGATGGATAATTATCACCCCATGCAGTTTGGCGAACGCCTTTGGGTTTGCCCTAGCTGGCGCGAACCACCCCAAGCAGATGCCGTTAACCTGATGCTCGATCCAGGCCTTGCATTTGGCACAGGCACACACCCCACTACCGCGCTATGTTTGGAGTGGCTAGATCAGAACATCAGTGATACTAATTTCTTAATCGATTACGGATGCGGCTCAGGCATTTTGGGGATTGCAGGTTTATTACTCGGTGCGAAACGCGCTATCGGTGTCGATATTGACCCACAAGCGCTACAAGCAACCAAAGACAATCTTGCCCGCAACCAACTTCAAGACGATTCTCTACATGTGTATATGCCAGAAAACACACCTTCTGAAAAAGCTGAAATACTAGTAGCAAATATTCTTGCAGGCCCTCTGGTTCAACTAGCACCCACACTTGAAGCACTAGTCAGCCCTGGCGGTAAACTTTGCCTATCCGGCCTACTAAGCCCACAAGCTACAGAGATCATTGATACTTATTCTGAATGGTTTGACCTTGACCCAATCGCTGAAAAAGAGGGTTGGATTCGTGTTACAGGAACAAAACACAGTTAAATCCAAATGCAAAACAACAGCATAATTACTCAATGCCCAAGCTGTGAAACACAATTCCGTGTTACTCCTGGGCAATTAAAGGTAGCTAACGGACAGGTAAGGTGCGGTGCCTGTCTAGCTATCTTTTGCGCTGTTGAATATGAACTAAAACCCCAAAACGTCGAACCAGCCCAGCCACAAAAAGCCAAAACCAGAAAAGCACATAAAGATGAAACACCTGACGTTTTTGAGAAATTAGATTTTGATCTGCCTATTTCGAAAGAGGAAACACCAGCCTTTAAACCTACCGAAATAAAAACCGCTTCGGAAGCAGAAAAAACTCAGGAAGAGATAATTAAAACGGTATCAGTTGCGGACGTTCCCACCCTCACCATTGAAGCAGAACCAGTAGTTCTTAATCGCAATAATGGCGCAAAAGCCTCTTCTCCTTGGTGGTTTATTGGTTGTGTTTTAGCCATCTTAACCTTGATAGCCCAGCATCTTTGGTTTAATCGTGGCGATCTATATTGGACCCACACTTACCGACCTCTATACGATACTGTTTGCCAGCATATTGATTGCCAAATACCCACACGAGTTAATACTGCCAAGATTACCAATCAACAGTTCCTGATTCGCCCCCATTCAGAGATCGCTGATGCGATAACGATAGATTTAGTGCTTATAAATGAGGCCAATCACAACCAACCTTATCCGGCTTTGCATATAGCGTTTTCCGATCTCAAAGGTCGACCTGTCGCAAGTAGAACTCTACAGCCAGAATCCTACCTAGATAGATCAGTTGTTAACCTCAAATCCATGCCCACTCACCAGCCCATCCAAATATCTCTAGACCTAATGTCACCGGGGATGCGTGGCATAAATTACCAACTTGAGCTACTAGCGCCAGCGCTATAAAAAATCAAGGCAAATTGTTCAAAAAATCATCAAAAAAATCCTTGGAGACCCTAGCGCTAAGGAGTATGATTGTTCGCCTCCCTAATCACTCAACTAACAGTGTCATTCATGACGCTGCGGGTGTTTATTAACTATTTTTAAGGCTCGCTATGTTCCAGATCGGTTCATACATCATTGACAGCCAGGTGATTCTTGCACCAATGGCTGGCGTAACTGACCAGCCATTTAGGCAGTTATGCAAACGTATGGGCGCAGGTCTAGTAGTCTCGGAAATGGTTACATCTGATACTCGCTTATGGAAATCACGAAAATCTGCTTTTCGTCTAAATCATAGCGGTGAAGCTGAACCTCGATCTGTTCAGATCGCGGGTGGCGATCCAGAGATGATGGCCCACGCTGCGGCAATGAATGTAGAACGCGGCGCCCAGATTATTGATATCAATATGGGCTGCCCTGCTAAGAAAGTGTGCAATAAAGCTGCAGGTTCTGCATTACTTAAGGATGAGCCACTGGTTAAAGACATTCTCAATGCTGTTGTTAATGCAGTGGATGTTCCAGTCACACTAAAAATCCGCACAGGGTGGGATCAAGACAATCGCAACGGTTTAACTGTTGCGAAAATAGCCGAAGAAGCAGGTATTCAAGCACTGGCAGTTCATGGCCGCACACGTAGTTGTGGCTATAAGGGGACGGTAGAATACGACACTATTGCCAGTATTGCTGACGCTATATCCATTCCCGTCTTTGCCAATGGAGATATCACATCTCCTGAAAAAGCAGAATGGGTACTAAAGCAAACTGGTTGCTCTGCAGTGATGATCGGTCGTGCAGCTCAAGGCCAACCTTGGCTGTTCAGAGAGATTGATCATTATCTGCGAACAGGTACAATCCTGCCCCCTCCATCACTTGTTGAGATTAGAGAAATTCTGTTAGCTCATTTGCAGGAACTACATAGTTTCTATGGTGACTACATGGGCGTGCGTATCGCGCGAAAACATGTAGGGTGGTATCTGCAAAATCAGCCAAACGGAAGTAGCTTTCGCAAGCAATTTAATATTATTGAAACAGCAGCAGATCAGGCCGCGGCTATCGAAAAATATTTCGATGCAGCTTTAGCAAACAACGTTGCGGCCTAGTTTAGATTGGATATTTAGTACTGTGGAATACAAAGAAATTAAGCAACCGGCTCTCGTGTCCGACCCAGCAGAAGCTACGAACCAGACTCTACGTGACAATGTAGAGCAGTCACTGAACAACTATTTTCGTCAGCTTGACGGTCAGCCAGTGACAGATGTGTACCAAATGGTTCTTTCTGAAATTGAAGCACCACTGTTCGAAACAGTGATGACTTACACAAAAGATAATCAGACTAAAGCCTCCCAACTGTTAGGCCTTAACCGCGGTACGCTGCGCAAAAAGCTAAAACAGTACGGTTTGCTTTAATCCACAATTTTTAAGACTACTCGGAATCCAGACACAATGGCACAGAACATCACTCCCGTTCGCCGTGCACTGATCAGCGTATCTGACAAAACAGGTATCGTTGAGTTTGCACAAGCCCTAAACGCTCGCGGCGTTGAAATCCTTTCTACTGGCGGTACTTACAAACTACTTAAGGAAAACAACATTCCTGCAGTAGAAGTATCCGATTACACAGGCTTCCCAGAAATGATGGATGGCCGTGTTAAAACTCTGCACCCTAAAGTGCACGGTGGTATTTTGGGTCGCCGCGGACAGGATGATGGCATCATGTCTGAGCATGGCATCAACCCAATCGATATGGTTGTTGTAAACCTTTACCCATTTGCTGCGACTATCGCACGCCCTGATTGTGATCTACCTATGGCGATTGAAAATATCGACATCGGCGGTCCAACAATGGTTCGATCTGCAGCGAAAAACCATAAAGATGTCGCAATTGTTGTTAATGCTTCTGACTACGACAACGTTGTTGCTGAACTAGATTCCGAAAAAGGTCTAACGCACAAAACTCGTTTTGATCTAGCAGTAAAAGCATTTGAGCATACTGCAGGTTATGACGGCATGATTGCTAACTACCTAGGCGCAATCGTTGAAGGCGAAGATGAGAAGCCTGCGGACTTCCCACGTACTTTCAACACTCAGTTCGTTAAAGCGCAAGATATGCGTTACGGTGAAAACCCTCATCAACGTGCTGCTTTCTACGTTGAAGAAGAGCCTGCAGAAGCATCTGTTTCTACAGCTCGTCAACTTCAAGGTAAGGCATTGTCTTTCAACAATGTTGCAGACACTGACGCAGCACTAGAATGTGTTAAATCATTCAAAGAACCGGCTTGTGTTATCGTCAAGCACGCAAATCCATGCGGTGTATCTGTAGGCGCGGATATTCTTGAAGCTTACAACCGTGCTTTCCAAACAGACCCTACGTCTGCTTTTGGTGGCATCATCGCATTCAACCAAGAATTAGATGGCAACACTGCAAAAGCGATCGTCGACCGTCAATTCGTTGAAGTGATTATCGCACCTAAAGTAACTCAAGAAGCATCTGACATCGTGGCGACTAAGCCAAATGTTCGTCTGCTTGAGTGCGGTGAGTGGTCTGCTAACCGTGCGCACGGCTTCGACTACAAACGTGTTAACGGCGGTCTACTAGTGCAAGATCTTGATCTTGGCCGTGTAGATGCCTCTGAACTGAAAGTTGTTTCCAAAGTACAACCTACAGAACAAGAGATCCGTGATCTTCTATTCTGCTGGGAAGTAGCGAAATTCGTTAAGTCTAACGCTATCGTTTACGCTAAAGATGGCCAAACAATCGGCATCGGCGCAGGCCAAATGAGCCGCGTATACAGTGCTAAGATTGCTGGTATCAAAGCTGCAGATGAAGGTTTAGAAGTTAAAGGTTCCGTTATGGCATCTGACGCTTTCTTCCCGTTCCGCGATGGTATCGATTCTGCTGCAGCTGCAGGTATTAAAGCAGTTATTCAGCCGGGTGGATCTATGCGCGACCAAGAAGTTATCGACGCTGCTGACGAACACGGCATGGCAATGGTCTTCACTGGAATGCGCCATTTCCGTCACTAAGCATTAGATAGCAATAAGCCTTCAATTAGGTTTATCCCCTTTAGGCTTATTGCCCTAAACCCCGATCCAGAGAAACACTGGATGCGGGGTTTTCTACATAGAAGGATTACAGAATGAACGTACTAATTATTGGTTCTGGCGGTCGTGAACACGCACTTGCTTGGGCAGCAGCACAAGACACAAACGTTGCTAAAATTTTCGTAGCTCCAGGTAACGCTGCGACAGCTCAAGAAGACAAAATGGAAAACGTTGCTATCGACGTGATGGATCTAGATGGCCTACGCACTTTCGCTCAAGAAAACAGTGTAGACCTAACCATCGTTGGTCCTGAAGCACCACTAGTTGCTGGTATCGTTGATCACTTCCAGAAAGAAGATCTACGAATCTTCGGCCCAAGCGAAGGCGCTGCTCAACTAGAAGGCTCTAAAGCTTTCACTAAAGACTTCCTTGCGCGTCAGCAAATCCCTACTGCTGAGTACGAAAACTTCACTGAAATTGAGCCAGCACTGGCTTACGTTCGTGAAAAAGGCGCACCTATCGTTGTTAAGGCTGATGGCCTCGCAGCTGGTAAAGGCGTAATCGTTGCGATGACGTTGACTGAAGCTGAAGACGCGATTAAAGACATGCTAGCAGGCAACGCATTTGGTGATGCAGGTAGCCGTGTCGTAATCGAAGAATTCCTTGAAGGCGAAGAAGCGTCTTACATCGTTATTGTTGACGGTGACAACGTTCTACCAATGGCAACAAGCCAAGATCACAAACGTGTAGGCGATGGCGACACTGGTCTGAACACAGGTGGCATGGGTGCATACTCCCCTGCTCCAGTTGTAACAGCAGAGATCGACCAGCGCATCATGGACGAAGTAATCATGCCAACAGTTAATGGCATGAAAGCTGAGGGCAATGAGTACACAGGTTTCCTATATGCTGGTCTAATGATCCAAGCAGACGGTACACCAAAGGTTATCGAATATAACTGCCGTTTCGGTGATCCTGAAACTCAACCAATAATGCTGCGCCTAAAATCTAGCTTGGTCGATCTATGTAATGCTGCGCTTGATAAGAAGCTTGCTGACACAACAGCTGAGTGGGATGAGCGCAAATCTGTTGGCGTTGTTATGGCTGCAGGCGGCTACCCAGGTGATTATGGCAAAGGCGATGTAATCTCCTTCCCTGCTGAATGCCCTGAAGGCACTAAAATCTTCCACGCTGGCACTAAGCTTGATGGCGAGAACGTTGTGACTGCAGGCGGTCGTGTACTTTGCGTAACAGCACTTGGCGAAACAGTTACAGAAGCACAGAAACGTGCCTATGAACTACTAGAGAACGTTAGCTGGGAAGGCGCTTACTTCCGTAAAGATATCGCTTACCGTGCAATTGCTCGCGAGCAAAACAGCTAAGCGAAAATAATCTTCTGAAAAGGCCCTGATTATTCAGGGCTTTTTTGTGCCCACAAGAATCGGCCAGCACTCAATAAGAGTACCAAGACAAGCCCCACCAACATAGGTAAGTAACTGAGCCAATAACCTACGCTAACCATCATTAATGGCACTGTCATCAGTATTCCGCCCGTGACAATAAACGATAAGTTCAACCATATTGGCATCGAAACCAAACTCACCAAGCCAATACACAACGTAACTAATACCCCTAGCGCTACCGCCCAGATAGGTAAAGATGGCGATAACGCATAGCCTTGATTCAATACAGCAAAATTAAACGCATGAATCTCTGTAGCGGAGAACATCCCCTGCGCTAAAGCTTTTTCCGGCTCAAGTTGAGCATCAGCAATGCCAACAAAAACAGCCTTATTCTTTAAACCGCCTGAATCTACTTGACCATTAACCAAATCAACCAAGCTATAACGTGGCGCCTGTTGCAGAAATCTATCAATCCCCATAGGGATCAATACTTCATAATCTCGACTCCATCGACGACTAAACCCTAAGTTAAGATAAGGGCTTCGTAATCCAGAAAAATCGTCGGCTTTCACCGGCGCATAAATACTTAAGGTCGCTAGAGGAACATTCGGCCAACGGGGAAAACCAATTCCCGCATGCATATAGTTACGTCTTAACATCTCATCTGAATCCAGCGGGAGCTCTGAATGTGCCACTTTGGCACCACTCAACTTGAGGCCATTAAAAGGCAACATCTCCTGATTTTGCTCCGCAAGCATAGGTAGAATAACTTTACCGTTTTGACGAATAGCATTTAACAAAGCTTGATCAGAGTGGTTTTGAAAGCCTCCGTATGCAATGAAGGCAACATTGTAAGTTACAGAAGAAACTTGAGCAGAGCTGAGTTGCTCGATCGCTCGGGCATGAATAGATCGATCAATGGGCCAGCCAGAAAACGCCTCTAAACTACGACGATCTATATCGATTAATACAACTGAACGATCTTGAAGATTGATTGGGGAATAATGCTTAGCTAAAGCATCATAAATAAATCGATCAAACGTTTCAGGCAGAGAAGACAATCCCGCCATTACAACGCAGAGTAATGGCGGGATTAGTAAGAGTATTTGCTTGAAACTAACTAGCATTACAGCAGCAAGAGCAGAGATAGAGACCCACTAATGATCATTGGCCACCAGTTTTCCACCGGCTGAACTACCTCTTGAGGTTCCGTCCATTCCCCCGCGTAATCATCGGCATCGATAGAACGGACACGCATGTAATAAGTTCCCGCCTGCGGCTTTTCGATCGCCAAACTTGCTTGCTCAGTTTTGTTATCCACAACAAGCTGCTTAAACGCCTTATCTTTTGCAAGCTGCAACTGATAGAAACTTACACCTTCTTCTTCCTGCCAACTAAAAGAGATCTCTGTTTCACTGCTCACAGGTTCTCTCATCTCCGGTTTTGGAGGAACAGGTTTCACCTTAAATGCACCTGCATGACCTTCAGGGCCATGCTTGCCATCCTGAGCCACACTACTCACGCGCCAAAAGAAATTTCCCGGCTCCGATACGACAGCGACAAGCTCAGTATCCGTAATATTATCTTGTGTCTCTACTATCTTGTTAAAACTTTTATCTTTAGCAATCTCAAAAATAAATGAATTTGCCAATTCTGGTTTAGACCAACTAAATTCGATTTCACCAACATAGAGAGAATCTGAAGGCATAGGCCCCTGACGGACAGGCGGGAAAGGACGCGCTTCAATATTTATCTGCTGTAACGCAGATAATCCCTGCAAACCTTCAGCACTGATTGCACTCACGCGAATCCAATAAGAACGATCCTCTAAAGCAGCAGGCAAACCCATTTTGGGATGAGCTGAAATCTGGTCGTATACAATTGCAGTGAATGCTTGATCTGGAGAGATTTGGCTACGGTACTGAGAAGCACCGTCCAGCTTATTCCAAGTCAGTTTCCCAGGTAGATAACGGATCACATTGTCTAGTTCCGGCAATACCGGCGCGGGTAAAAGTTTTTTCGGTTTCTTAGGGGGCTCATTAGCCTTCGTCAAGGTTCCATACCCTTGACGAACATTTGTAGCACCTAACTTATTACCTACACCAATGAGACCTTGAGTTACCTCGGCTGCGGTACTTTCCCCTTGGGCTCTCACTCGGTAAGTGGTGCCTTTGGTCGTAGCAAAAGCAACAGGCGTATCGATCAAGAAACGGGAACCTGGTACTTTAGCTGGATTGGCACGAATTTCAGCTTCACCTTCCTCTAGGAACACCTTGATATCGACAACCTTACGTTTATTTCCGATAACCGTTGCTTGTTCAATACGAAGCACACTATCGCCCAGTAAGAGCACTTGAGTACCATCATCAAACTCTAGCAATACCGAAGCTTGAGAGGCTGTCTTGATCAAGTCACCTTGAGACAAACTCTGACCACGACTTAAAGGCAGTAAGGCTTTGGCTTTTCCTTCACGTAATTTAACCTGCGCCGTGACATCGCCATTCACATCCAGAATTTTGATATCTGATTGCTTTTCCTGAATGAGATTCCGCGGAATTTTCAATACAGTGCCAGGAGACATTTGGCGATCATTACGCACATTATTTAGGCGTTCTATCGTTTTCCATTCTCGCCAGTCAGTAAGTAACTCATGCGCCACACTCCAGACAGATTCGCCGGGCTGCATCGCATAACCCCATTCATTTTGCTGCTCAGCAGCAGCTGTCTGAGCAAAAAGTAAGGAAAATAATAAGGCGTAACGTTTCGTTAGTTTAATCACTCGACGAGTTCCTGTTTAAACACCAACTCAATACGTAGGGTTTAGTATCTAATGGGTAAAATGTTGCCCACAGCATCACTTTTATTCATGAGAATACATTCTCCCACTTATTAAAAAGTTCAGCCACTATTGAAAACAACTGTTTGAATATGACATCAATCGTTATATGCGTATAATCTTCCCCTTCATCATCTTATAACTTGCCTTAATCCATGCTGAAATTCGAATTAAACAACGGTAAAAATTTGTTACGTACGACCATTGGTACAATCATTTCAATGTCGCTACTGACCGGCTGTAATCTTGCCTCGAATATCAAATCAAATAGCGCTAGCGCTGAGACAGCGAAACCAATCCCAGAAGGTTTCTGTTACAAGGGCGGACGTACAAACGATTACAGCTGCGATCCGGAAAAGGCAACAGATCAAGCTGACATGCGTACAGCAGAGATTGATGAAGAGTGGATGCAGACCAAACTTGCAGAAGTCAAAAAATGGATAGCTGAAGAGAAAAAAGCCGCGCATAGCGGACAACCTCGTCCACAAGCTAAACCAACGACCACTGAAGACTCTCGCGAGTATATCACTACAGTAAGCGTTACTAAGCCTACTACTGTTAGTTCATCACCTGCGATCGAACAAAGCTTAAAATTGAGCCAACAGGGTAACCATCAAGAAGCATTAGCCAAAATTAATGCTTTTTTGGCACAGCAACCTAACCTTCCTTCAGCACAGCTTACCAAAGGCATTATCCTAAGTAATCAGGGTGATAAAACGGCTGCCAAAGCCATCTTTCAAAGCCTAATGAAATCTCACCCTGATCGCCCAGAAGCCTTTAACAACTTGGCTGTAATCTATTCTGAAGAGGGTAATTTCCCTCAAGCAATAGAAACGCTTCAGCAAGCGTTCCAGACTCATCCAAGCTATGCACAAGTGCATGTAAACTTGAAAGAGCTTTATGCAACGCTGGCATCACAAGCCTACAACAAAGCATTGGATTTAAGTGCTGCTGAGCAAGGCCCTAACCTTGCCATGATCAACCAAGCACCAACAATCCAAGGCGGCCATTCAGCCCCTATTATTGCAGCAACCTCTAAGCAGCCAGTAAAACTTGCAGCGGTAGAAAAAGTTAAAGCAGAACCTAAGCCAGTCAAACCGCTGGAATCTAAAGAAGAAACCCTAGCTGTTGCCGTTTCTACTCCTGAGCCAAAGGCAGAAGCACCAGTTAAGGCTGAAGAGAAACCAATTGTTGTCGCTGTTAGCGAACCAACCCTTGTTGCAGCAGCGACTAAAAAAGCACCGGTTAAAGAAGCTGCCGAAATTAAAGAACACACCAATGCGGCACCGGATGCACCTAAACTTAAAAAAGAGGCTTTACCGGAGTCAGAAGTATTAGCCCATATCAATAATTGGGCTGACGCTTGGAGAAACAAAAATCACGCTGGTTATGTGAACTCTTATACAGCGCTATACCGCCCAAATGCTAAATTGAACCACCAACAATGGGTTAAACAGCGCGCTCAGCGCTTGAGTAAACCTAAATTTATTCGTGTTGAACTTGATCAGATTAATATCAAGATGCTGAGAGATAATTTGGCAGAAGCACGCTTTAATCAGCACTATCAGTCTGATAACTATAAAGATGCAGTTAAAAAGCGTCTAATGCTGGTTAAGGTTGATGATCAATGGAAAATCAGCCTAGAAAGAAGCTTAGGCTTACTTAAGTAACCGACATTAAGTAATTCCCATATAAAAAAGCCCCTTAAGAAAGGGGCTTTTTTATATCTATTAGAAAGTTATGGCTTAGGGCGTTTTAACACAACAGTTCCATTGGCCGCCTCAGAAGCAATCTTCCAACCAGCAGACGTTAGGGTCAGCTCTAGACGCTTAGTCGTCTCATCTGCATAACCAGGTTTCTCAAAACGCTGGTAAAACTCTACTCTATACCAATGTGAATTAAGACGAGTGTACTGCGGAGATTTAATCTCTAACTTGATCCATTGCGGTGAAAGTAAGCGATTTTTACGAAATTCACGCCACTCTTCAAGGGACATTTTTACGCCATATAACGTAGTGTTCTGCAGATAACTGTTGATGTAATCATCCCAGTTCTGCTGCTCCCATGCAGTATGCCAAGTCGTAAAAACTTCGCGCACAGCTTTTTCATTATTTTCTTTAGGACCAGGCTTCACTACAAACTCAGTCACCGGTTCAGCTTGCACCTGAGTCTCAGAAGAAGGAAGTGAAGAACCTATCTTAGGCTGAACAGCCGTGACCGCTGATTCAGGTAGAGTCACTTTTTTCGGCTCAGCTGCAGCTACTTTTACAACATCAACAGCGGTTACCGATTCAACCACCTTTGTAGGCTCTTGAACTCGAGCCTTTTGAACTTGCTCTATCGAACTTTCTGACGTTTTATCACGTTTCTGTTTAGCTTTTTCCACTGTAGCCGTCAAAGAAGCCACTAATTCTGGGTTTAACTTCTTATCAATCACCGCAGGTTCAGGGGACTTAACAACAGCAGGTTCAGGTTCAACTTTGTTAGCATTGAGTTCTGCTACAAGTTCGGCCTTTTCCTCAAGAATAACCGGCTTGGTATCTAACTGCTTCTCAGCTCCGCCTGCTTCTTCACTTTGTGAAGATAAATCTTCTGTACTTTTTGCTACTAATACAGGAGTAGTGGAATCCTTTTGGGAATCAGCCCAATACCATCCTCCGGCGCTTAGACAAACTACTGCTAGAGCGCCAATAGCAATCAGGGGTTTGTTTCCACCTGCAGACACAGAACTGGAATCGACTTCCTCTTGGTAATAACCATCCAACTTACTCGCAAGCAACGAAGAAGATTTCAACGCCGAAACTATTTCAGGGGTACTTAATAAAATGATTGTTACCGCAGGACCTGTCTCATCACAAATCGAAGGGAGGCCTAATAGATAAGTGAGAGCCTCGGTACTGACATCATCACTATTAACGATGATGTGTAGACGACGCCCTTGTAGCAACCAACGTTTTAGCTCCTGCTGAATAAAAGAAGCGCCTGCTTCTACTTGAAGAAACTCAGCTAGATTATTCTGTAATAGATCTAAAGCGAGAGAGCCGCTAACCTCAAAGGTGTCAGGTTGAGCTTGTTTCACTTGATCAGTCAGGTACTCCATCCACTGGACAGATCCTTCAATACGAATAACCTGATGATCAGATAAATTACTCAGTAGCAGCTCAGAAGAACTTAAACTTGAATCGCTCAACCCTATCTCCCTGATATTTTAAGGTCTGCCTTTTGATGGTTTACCTTCATACGCAATACGCCAACGACCTTGATCAAAGGTCCAGTACTGGCGTTTTACTGAGCTGCCAGAAAGGTTATTACTTTTGTAATCTTGTTGGAATGTAGCAACAACCAGATTTGGGTTATCTGGGTAACGGAAGATACTCAAGTTTTGCAGATCGACATCTACAAACTTCTTAGAACCATTCACACGCTTCTTGTAGCTAGAATACTGTGAATATTTACGTTTACCATCGTCAAAGTTTTGAGAATAGTTATCTATATAACGCTGATGATCAAGACTTTCCCAATCAGACGCCCAGCGTTCAACTAAGTTTTTGAATCGCTTTTTCTGTTCTAACCAATCAGCCTTTTGAATCCAACGCACGTTATGACCAACTAAAACAGGAGTGTTCTGATAATTAATCAGGTTATCCAATTCAATAAAATCAGGGTTGGTCAGAGAGATGCAGCCTTCACTCGCTTTAGGTGGACGACTATAAGTTTCCACGGGTGAGCCATGAAGCCAGATACCGTAACCCGTACGCCCTAGCCTCTCATCCCAAACGTTAGGATAATTGATCGGCAAAGCGCCTGAACCATAACGAGAGGGTAAGTTTTCATCTTCTAATCGGCTGGTTGTAAAATAAACCCCTAAAGGCGTTTTAAGGTCACCCTCGACCTCTTTGCCTGTGCCACCACGACCGTACGAAGCGTAATAGTCTTTAACAAGCACAGGGATACCATTTTGGTTTTCAAATACGAAAAGGCGCGATAAACGGGTATCAACGATGATGATATGTTTTTGATCTGGGGATAAAGTCAGCATGTCTGCAGGCAACATATCTGCAGATGGCTTGTCCATTTCCATCAGCAATCTAACTTTTGCTTCAGAAATCAGCCCTTCGATCTTTTGTTGATGGTCGCCACTTTTATGGCTTAGCGGAGCCCCTTGCGCCTGTGCAGCCAGAATATCGGCATAAACAAGCTGAGCTAGACGAAAATCAGGTCGACGTTCAGTAAGCTCTTGAAGATCCGATAAAGCCGAATCCAGCTCCTGACTCTTTAGGTTATTCAAGCCACTTAAAAGTAACTCTTCATTCCCTTCTGAAATTCCATAGGGAGCAGTTTCTTCAGCAAATAAGCTGCTCTGAGGAATCCCCAGTGCGCTCAACATCACTACAGTACAAACGAAACTTTTTTTCATCTATCCAGAAAGCCCCAACCTATTTTTATTAACCAATGATTATAACGATATTCATCCTGAATGGGACTCTATCGCCCTTGAAAAAATGATTTTTCCACTACTAAATTTGAAACTTTTTGCTTTTTTTTGTTTTCGCAGTAATTTTCTAGCGATATCACAGGTAAATTCAGCGAAATGCCGCCCTTTCAGCCTTTTTCGCAACTGCAAAAACAAAAAGAGTTGGCAATTTATTTTGAATTTTTCAATCTGAAATTTGCCTAAAACTGTGCTATTCCAAAAGTGTAGAGATCCAAAAGACACGCTACCGCATACAAAGTTCAGTTAGCTGGTAAAAAGTGCGACCCACAAATCACCAATTAACTGATCAAAATTGATGTTTTCCTGTAGATACAGACGGAGGACCCCGTGATGTTTAAACAGATGGAAAGCAATGGCACACAACGCCTTCATTTTTGTCATGACCCTGAAACGGGCCTCAAGGCCATTATTGCCATTCACTCGACTTTGCGTGGCCCCGCGATTGGCGGCTGCAGATTTATTCACTACAACGATGACGATGCCGCCATTACTGATGCACTCAGATTGGCACGAGGCATGAGTTATAAAGCAGCACTTGCTGGGCTTCCCCACGGTGGGGCTAAAGCTGTCATCATCAAGCCCGCATCAGACTTTAACCGCGCAGGCCTTATGCAGCGTTTTGGTCAATTTGTTGATGGCTTGGGGGGTGAATACATTACAGCAATGGACAGCGGTACTCAGATTAGCGACATGGATCAGATCCAAAAGAGCACCTCCTTTGTCACCTGCACGCAAAACACTGGCGATCCCTCTCCCCATACCGCACTCGGCGTTTTTGAAGGGATTAAAGCCTCCGTCAGGTTCAAGCTAAATCGCTCTTCACTGAAAGGTGTACATGTCAGCATTCAAGGCTTAGGACATGTAGGTTACGAGGTAGCCCGCTTACTTCATCAAGCCGGAGCCAAACTGACAGTCACCGATATCGATCAAGTTAGAGTGACTCAATGCGAGAAAAACTTTAACGCAGCAAGCGTTTCACCGGATCAAATTTACGCTGTCGATGCTGATGTCTTCTGCCCTTGTGGGCTGGGGGCGATCATAAACGACACAACGCTGCCGAAACTTCGCGTATCCATTATTGCTGGCTCGGCCAACAATCAACTAGCAGAAGAGAAACACGGCGATCTGCTAGCCGCACAAGATATCCTCTACGCCCCTGATTATCTGATCAACGCAGGTGGTTTGATTTTTGTAGCACTGCAATATTCAAAACAGAACAGTCGAGAAATCCGCCAAAAAGTCATTCAGATAGGTGATTCGCTCACCCAGCTTTATCAAAACGCGGCACAAACTAAGCAAGGTGTACATCGTCTAGCCAACCATCAGGCTGAACAAATTATTAGTGCATCTAACGACTTCAATTCCGCAGCTTAAGCTAATGATCGCGTTTAGGAGGAAGAGTTATGAGTCACGCTCCACTGCAATATTTGGATAGTGAGGGGAACCCCACCCAGCGTTTACCTCAATGGTGCCAATCACCTGATTGGTTCCTACGCTGCTATCACAACATGGTATTGGCTAGACAATTTGACGCTAAAGCAATCGCGTTACAACGTACTGGCCAATTGGGTACTTACGCATCCCTTCTAGGCTCCGAAGGTATCGACGTTCCCACTGCACTGTGTATGAGTGAAGAGGATGTACTTGTACCTTATTATCGAAACCATGCTTGTCAGATGATTAGAGGACTCGCCCTTGCAGATATTCTTTTATATTGGGGTGGTGATGAGCGAGGCAATGCATCCCCCAAAATGAAGAAGGACTTCCCTAACTCAGTCCCAATCGCCACTCAATCATTGCATGCCTGCGGTGTTGCTACAGCGCTAAAAATTCGCAATCAAAAACAGGCTACTGTGACCTTAATTGGCGATGGCGGCACCTCTAAAGGGGATTTTATGGAATCCCTAAACATCGCTGGGGTATGGCAACTGCCTGTAGTCTTTATCATCAACAACAACCAGTGGGCTATCTCTGTACCGCGTAAAATTCAATCCGCTGCAACTCAGTTAGCTGACAAAGCATTAGCTGCTGGCATTCCTGGTATGCAAGTAGATGGCAACGATGTAATTGCTATGCGCGAGGCTGTCGCCCAAGCTTTACAACGCGCATATGACGGCAAAGGAGCCACCCTAATTGAAGCTATCAGCTACCGCTTAAGTGATCACACTACCGCTGATGATGCAACCCGTTATAGAGACAACGAAGAACTTAAACAAGCATGGGAGAAAGAGCCGATAAAACGCTTGCGGAACTTCATGGTTGCTCAAGGCTTTTGGGATGAATCGAAAGAACAAGCTCTTCAACAAGAGATCACGCAACTCGTCCAGCAAGCAGCAGACAAGTATCTAGCAATTGCCCCTCAAGCCCCCGAGTCCATGTTTGATTACATGTATGCCGAGTTACCCGAGCATCTCATCGAACAGAGGGACTGGGCGACAATCAAGGCGATGCCAAATGCTAGCCATGCTGAGGAGGATGTATCATGAAACATTCTGTATGTCTTCTTGAAGCGGTCAATCTAGCTTTGGCCTCAGAGATGCGCAGGGACGAGGAGATCGTTCTATTGGGAGAAGATATTGGCGTTAATGGCGGTGTTTTCCGTGCTACCGCAAACCTTAGAGATGAGTTTGGCCTGAAGCGTGTAATGGACACACCATTAGCTGAATCAATGATCGCAGGACTCAGTATAGGTATGGCTAGCCAAGGCTTGAAACCCGTTGCCGAGATCCAGTTTATGGGCTTTATCTTTCCAGCATTAGAACAGATTATTTGTCACGCTGCCCGCATGCGTAATCGAACCCGCGGCCGTCTCACCTGCCCTATGGTGATAAGAGCACCTTTTGGTGGCGGTATTCACGCACCTGAACATCATTCGGAAAGCACAGAAGCTCTATTGGCTCATATACCCGGCCTTAAGGTCGTCATTCCCTCCTCTCCAGCACGTGCATACGGATTATTACTCGCAGCCATTCGAGATCCCGACCCTGTGCTCTTTTTAGAACCTAAAAGGATCTATCGCAGCCAACAACAAGAGATTTTAGATAACGGCGAAGCACTTCCATTAGGCAGCTGTTTTACGCTACGAGAGGGCTCAGATATTACATTAATTAGCTGGGGAGCGATGATCACAGAAACCTTAGCCGCTGCAGAGCATTTCCAAAACAAAGGTGTGAATTGCGAGGTGATCGATGTGGCCAGTATCAGCCCTTTAGATATGACTACAATTCTAGCCTCTGTGAAAAAAACTGGGCGCGTTGTCATAGTACATGAGGCCCCAAGAAATGCGGGTATAGGGGCAGAAATTGCTGCAACCATTGCAGAAAGGGCACTCTTAGATCTACAAGCACCTATTGCTCGGGTAACGGGTTATGACACCGTCATGCCCTATTTCCGTCTTGAAAATCACTACCTACCGAACACTCAAGACATCATCGACAGCATCAATGAGACATTGGAGTTCGCATGAAATATTTCAAACTACCAGATCTCGGCGAAGGACTTCCTGAAGCAGAAATTGTGGAATGGAATATCAAAGAAGGTGATTCTGTGGAAACAGACCAAGTGCTCTTGTCCGTAGAAACAGCAAAAGCGATTATTCAAGTACCCTCACCTCAAACAGGCGTAATCGCCCATCTTTTTGGTCAGCCAGGTGATGTTATCCACACTGGAGAACCTCTGTTGGAGTTTGAAGGAGAAGATGAGAGTGACAGTGGTACTGTTGTCGGTGAAATCCCACAAGCAAACACAGACTCAGCTACCCAAGATTCCTTCTTTATTGGTGCAGCCCCCAGCAGTCAAAATAGTGCAACAACCCAAAAAGCGACACCCGCTGTAAGAGCCTTAGCTAAACGCTTAAATATCGATTTAAACCAAGTAAAAGGAAGTGGTCAGCAAGGCCATATCACGCCCAAAGATGTCGAACAGGCTGCTCGACTTGATCAAACCCATGGTAAAGCCGAGCCTTTGCGCGGTGTACGTAAACACATGGCGCAAGTAATGAGCAAAGCACATAGTGAAGTGGTACCCGTCACCATTCATGAAGACGCAGATATTAATAGCTGGCCTAAAGGAACGGATATAACACAACGCTTAATCCATGCGATTGCAGAAGCTTCTCAGGCTGAACCTGCTATAAATGCATGGTTTGATGGTAATACCCTCAGCCGTCGAATACATTCCAAAATTGACCTTGGGATCGCAGTAGATACAGAACAAGGTTTATTTGTCCCAGTATTGCGCGACATTGGTAACCGCTCCCCTACACATCTACGTGAAGGCTTAAACCTGCTCCGCACTGATGTAAAAAACCGAACAATTCCCGCTTCTGAAATGCAAGGCGCCACAATCACGCTGAGTAACTTTGGCACCATCGCAGGTCGCTATGCTAATCCAATTGTCGTTCCCCCACAGGTGGCCATTATTGGTGCTGGGGTTATTCGAAAAGAGGTTGTAGCCGTTAAAGACGAAATAAAAGTTCATCGCATCCTTCCAATTTCGCTCACCTTTGACCACCGAGCACTCACCGGAGGAGAAGCGGCTCGTTTTCTCGCATTGTTTATTCAAAACCTTGAACTACAAAAAACATAAGTCCTTATAAATCATAAGATTATTAAGCGATGAACCTTAAGGAAAGTTTTAGAGTCAAATGTTCAGAGTTTAAAAATGTGAACTACACTAACAACAGGTAAGCAAGCAAAACAGCCTGACAAAATTATTCAAAACCCCAAATAAGCTTGGCTGAATAAAGGTGATTTGTATGAGTATCTTTGACCACTATAAAGCCCGCTATGATTCTGTTCAGCAGGAAGAATACAGCTTGGACGAGTATCTCCAGCTGTGTAAAGAAGATCCAATGATCTACGCTGATGCGGCTGAACGTATGCTGCAAGCGATCGGTGAACCAGAAATGGTAGATACCGCTGCGGATCCAAGACTAAGTCGTATTTTTTCGAACAAACTAATCCGCCGTTACCCTGCGTTTAGCGAGTTTTACGGTATGGAAGACGCGATCGAAAATATTGTCTCCTACTTTAAACATGCGGCTCAAGGTCTAGAAGAACGTAAACAGATCCTTTACCTACTCGGGCCTGTAGGCGGCGGTAAATCATCCTTAGCCGAACGTCTTAAGCATTTAATGGAGCATATTCCATTTTATGCCATTAAAGACTCACCGGTTTTCGAATCACCTTTAGGTCTGTTTAAGCCAGAAGAAGATAGCATTATTTTGCAAGAAGAATACGGCATCCCTTCCCGCTATCTAAAAGGGATCATGTCACCTTGGGCAGCTAAGCGCTTACACGAATATGGCGGCGATATTTCCAAATTTAGAGTAGTAAAACTCTACCCTTCTATTTTGGATCAGATCGCCATCGCCAAAACCGAACCAGGTGATGAAAACAACCAAGATATTTCCAGCCTTGTAGGTAAAGTTGATATTCGCAAACTAGAAGACTTCCCACAACATGATCCAGATGCTTATAGTTTCTCAGGCGCACTCTGTCGTGCCAATCAGGGTATGATGGAATTTGTGGAGATGTTCAAAGCCCCCATCAAAGTCCTCCATCCTCTATTAACAGCGACCCAAGAGGGTAATTACAACAGTACCGAAGGCATGGGTGCTATTCCTTACGATGGTATTCTCCTCGCCCATTCTAATGAATCAGAGTGGACGACCTTTAAAAACAACAAAACCAATGAGGCCTTTATCGATCGTATTTATATCGTAAAAGTACCTTATTGCTGCCGTGTAACTGAAGAGATCCATATCTACGAAAAACTTTTAGAAAACAGTTCGTTAAACAACGCACCCTGTGCACCAGATACGCTAAACATGCTCGCTCAATTTTCAGTTCTCTCGCGAATGAAAGAACCTGAAAATTCTAGCTTGTATTCAAAAATGCGTGTTTATGACGGCGAAAATCTGAAAGACACGGACCCTAAAGCAAAATCAATGCAGGAATATAAAGACTCTGCAGGTGTTGATGAAGCAATGGACGGCCTATCAACCCGTTTCGCTTTCAAGATTCTATCCAAGGTCTTTAACTTTGACCCTTCAGAGGTTGCTGCCAACCCTGTTCATCTACTTTATGTCCTGGAAAAAGAGATTGAACAACAGCAATTCCCTGCCGAAATCCAAGATCGCTATTTAGGCTATTTAAAAGAGTTTATAGCACCTAAATATATCGAGTTCTTGGGTAAAGAGATCCAAACCGCTTACTTAGAATCATACTCTGAATACGGACAAAATATATTTGATCGCTATGTTACTTATGCAGATTTCTGGATACAGGATCAGGAATATCGCGACCCAGAAACAGGTGACATATTAGATCGTCAGGCGATAAACGAGGAACTCGAAAAAATCGAAAAACCTGCCGGTATCAGTAATCCAAAAGATTTCCGACACGAAATTGTTAATTTTGTACTGCGTGCTCGTGCCAATAACAACGGTAAAAACCCATCATGGATGAGTTACGAGAAAATGCGTACCGTTATTGAGAAGAAAATGTTCTCCAATACGGAAGACTTGTTACCTGTTATTTCCTTTAATGCGAAAGCCTCTACAGACGAACAAACCAAACATGGTGAGTTTGTTAAACGGATGATCAAACGAGGCTATACCGAGAAGCAGGTGCGATTACTGTCCGAATGGTATATCCGCGTTAGAAAATCACAGTAGTTCATCGGCAATAACAGTTGGTGAAGGCATTCATTCGGGCAAAGGCCTGCCCGAATGAGATGAAGAGCCTAAGTGCAGGCCATCTACGGGGATAGAAGTATTATGAGTTACATCATAGATCGCCGCCTGAACTCCAAGAACAAGAGCACGGTTAACCGTCAGCGCTTTCTTCGTCGTTATAAAAAGCATATCAAGGATGCCGTAGAAGATGCGGTGAACAACCGATCTATCAAGGAAATTGAACAAGGTGGCAGCGTAACCATCCCTCGCAGGGACATTTCCGAACCTCTTTTCCATCATGGTGAAGGCGGTGTTCGCAACAAAGTGTTCCCAGGCAATAAAGAGTTTATTGTAGGAGACCAGTTCCAACGCCCGCAAGGTGGCGGAGGTGGTGGCGGCAGCGGTGAAGGCCAAGCCAGCAATCAAGGGGAAGGGGAAGATGATTTCACCTTCCAGATTGATCAGGAAGAGTTTCTTGACTTTATGTTCGATGGTTTGGAACTGCCTTATCTAGTCAAAAAACAGCTAAAAAGTGCGACTCAATTCGAAACTCGCCGAGCCGGTTTTACCAATGCCGGTAGCCCCGACAAGATTCATATTGTGCGGTCGTTAAAAGCAGCCCATGCGCGCCGAATTGCTTTAACAGGCAAAGACAGACGTGAAATCCGCGAACTCAAAGCTGAAATTTCAACCTTAGAACAGCGTCTGCCTGACGACGATGCTGAGCAACAGATCTCAACTCTAAATGCCGAAATTGATGAGATAAAACAGCGTTTAAAACGTGTACCGTTCCTTGATGACTTTGATATTAAATACAATAACTTAATCAAAGTTCCGGTGCCTTCAAGCAAAGCAGTCATGTTCTGCGTTATGGACGTATCCGGCTCCATGACTCAAAGCATTAAAGATATGGCAAAACGCTTTTTTATCCTGTTGTATCTATTCCTGAAGCGGAATTACAAACAGATCGAGGTTGTCTTCGTTCGCCACCATACCCATGCCAAAGAGGTTGATGAACAAGAGTTCTTCTACTCCCGTGAAACCGGCGGCACAATCGTATCCAGTGCGTTAGATCTCACCTCAGATATTCTTGAAGAACGTTACTCCCCTGCTGACTGGAACATCTATGTCGCTCAGGCATCTGACGGGGACAACTGGGATGGTGACTCCAGTAAATGCCATCAACTTCTTGATGAAAAAATACTTAAACAAGTCCAGTATTTCGCCTATGTAGAAATCACTACAGGTCCCCACCAAAATTTGTGGCACGAATATGAACGCCTACAATCCAAGTGGGAAGAATGCTTTGCCATGCAACAGATAAAAACCCCAGCAGATATTTTCCCAGTATTTCGTAGTCTATTTGAGAAAAAGGTTGAGGGGGCAGCATGAAAAAACGCAGTCCAATATCCACAGGTGCAGAGTGGAGCTTTGAGCTTATTGCTGAATATGATCGAGAAATCGCTCGTATCGCACAAAACTTTGGATTAGATACCTATCCAAACCAGATAGAGGTGATTACCTCCGAACAGATGATGGATGCCTATGCTTCCATCGGCATGCCTTTAAACTATAACCATTGGTCCTTTGGTAAACAGTTTGTTGATACCCATCAAAACTATAAACGCGGCAGAATGGGCCTTGCCTATGAGATCGTAATCAATTCTGACCCCTGCATTGCTTACCTAATGGAAGAGAACACCATGACAATGCAGGCCCTTGTGATTGCGCATGCGTGTTACGGCCATAACTCTTTCTTTAAAGGTAATTACCTATTTAAAACTTGGACCGATGCTTCAGCGATTATTGATTACCTTCTCTTTGCTAAAAGTTATATCAGCCGATGTGAAGAGCGTTATGGGGTGGATACTGTCGAGGAGCTATTGGATTCCTGCCATGCACTGATGAGCTATGGTGTAAACCGTTATGTTCGACCACAACCGCTGACTGCAAATGAGGAAAAAGAGCGACAACAAGCTAGGGAAGAGTATATCCAACGCCACTTAAACGATCTATGGAACACTATTCCTAAAAAAGAGGAAGGTGCTGCACCAATAATTGAGCACTTCCCTAAAGAGCCTGAAGAAAACATTCTCTACTTTGTAGAGAAAAACGCTCCACTTCTTGAACCATGGCAACGAGAGATCGTCCGAATTGTTCGAAAAGTTGCACAATATTTCTATCCTCAAAAACAAACCCAAGTGATGAACGAAGGCTGGGCTTGCTTCTGGCACTACACGCTGTTACATCAAATGCACGAAGAAGGATTAGTCACTGATGGATTTATGATGGAGTTTCTCCATTCCCATACCAGCGTTGTCTATCAACCTCCTTTCGATAGCCCATATTTCAATGGAATCAACCCCTACACATTGGGCTACAACATGATGCAAGACATCAAACGTATCTGTGAAGATCCAACCGATGAAGATCGTGAATGGTTCCCTGACATTGCAGGGTCCGATTGGAAGAAGACATTAGATTATGCCATGCGTAACTATAAAGATGAGAGCTTTATTCTTCAGTACCTTTCGCCAAAACTTATACGTGAGCTAAAGCTTTTCACCATTATGGATAACTCTGAAAAAGCTAATTTGGAAGTCACATCAATCCATGATGAAGCGGGCTACCGTCAAGTACGCGAAGACCTTTCTTCTCAATATAACTTAGGAAATAGAGAACCGAATATTCAGGTTTACAACGTTGATGTCCGTGGTGATCGCAGCCTAACGTTGAGACATTTTATGCACAATAAACAACCACTCGGACAATCCACCGAAGAGGTGCTACGTCATATTCATCGTTTATGGGGATTTGATGTCCATCTTGAATCAGTGCTCCCCGATAACACTGTGACTAAAAGTTATCACTGCCCTGAAATCCTTGAAGAAGGAAAAACAGAATCATTACTCTAAACCAAGCGATAACTTTGTTTACTAACGGTTATTCAGTATTTAATCCATTGGTAACACTGGATATACTGCATTCAAGTATTTAGTACAGTGAGGAAAACCGATGGATTGCCTGTTTTGTAAAATCATAAATAAAGAGATTCCGGCCGAGATCATTTACGAAGATGAGCATGTAATTGCTTTTAATGATATTAGCCCTCAGGCACCAACACATGCGCTAATTATTCCGCGTAAACATATCGCAACCCTTAATGATATTAGCGCCGCAGATACTGAAGTTGTTGGCCATATGGTCAAAACGGCCGCTACTATCGCCAAACAATTAGGCATTGATGAATCCGGTTATCGTACTGTATTCAACTGCAACTCCGATGGTGGGCAAACGGTTTACCATATCCACCTTCATCTTTTGGGTGGCAAACCGATGGGATGGCCTCCATACCAAGAGAAGATGAAAGAGGCGCTAAACTAAGTACCGCTAAGTTGATGTTCAGCTAAAGTGTGGATAATTTCTGCGCTTTAGCTATAACCAAACGCTATAACAATAAACTCTGTAATTGGAAGTAGTACCCTAAGGGAATATAATTACGGCTATTCAATCGCTCTTTGTGTAAAACTGAGAATAAGCCCTACCTATGTTGAAGGAAAGCCAGCTAAGCGCTGAAAATATTGATGGAACTAATGACGATTCTTCGTCCTTTACCGGCCCGTATAGGCATGCCGGTTATAAGCATGCACTGAACTCGCTTCGAGAAGCTCTAAACTTTGAAAATGCGGTAATCCTCAAGGGTGTAGAGGGCACAGGCAAAACCACATTGGTAGGTGAATTAATCAGTGAATTCCAGCATAAAGGCGTGCCTATTGCTGTATTCAATGATCCATTAACAAAAACCTCTCAGCTTTATTCACGTCTAGCAGAAACGCTTGAAGTACCTAAGCAAAAGCGAGATCTGATCAAAGCGCTTCGCAATACCAAAGAAGCGGGCCAATTCTGTCTCGTCGTTGTTGATCAACAAGCTATCAATTCTGATGACAGCATTGTCGATGCCTTACAGCAGCTTTGCGAAACATCTGAAACAACCGCAGGTGCGATCAAATTAGTTGTTGTCCGCCAAGACTATATGGTCCTACATCCTGAAGCAGAAGGGTTACAGCAAGCCGATTTCAGCAATTGGGTAAATATCGAAGTTACTTTAGACCCGCTACACACAGATGATATCGAAGGCTATATTTACTACCTGTCAGCCCTTAAAGGCATTCCACCTACTCCATACGAGATAGGAACGGACTTTATGATGATAGAGCAGACAGAAGGACGTATTAGCCGCTTAAAGGCGATGCTGCTGCCGTTGATTCATAAAGACGTTATCACCCGCAATGACTTTATGGGCAAAAGCGGCTCTACTCCGAGTTTAGCTTCCGCTAATTCAGGGATTTTTGCTTTAGGTTTTGCTGTCATTATTGCCATTGGTATCGGAATCAATCACTTTTTCCTGTCCGATTCCAGTGACATTTCCGCGCAAGTAGCTGAAAACGGATCCCCCATTTTTGCCGAACCAAAACCAAAGGCCTCAATAGAAAAACCTAAGACTGTAGCACCTCCAAGCCTTGCTGCTGTAGAAACAGCTAAACCAGCCTCCGGCAATAATTTGGAGCAACCAGATACTTTACCGGCACTTAACCCTGAATTAGAAAAAAGCAGCCCTAAAGCAGCCCCTCAGACAACTAATGCGATTTCACCTGATGTTACTGTAGCTAAAGCACCAGCATCCGCTCCAAAAGATTCTCGTCCAGTAGAAGAGATTACATCCCTTCCACCAGCTGAATTCCAAGCGGAAGTTAATTCAAAACTAACCCTTCTAGAAGAACAACTCTCTGCAGCAATTGAAGAGAACAATCGCTTGAAGCAAGCACTAGAAGTGGCTGAAAAAGAGCAAACTGAAAAAGTTGAACTTGCACTTGCAGCAGAAACAACCCAAGTACCTGATGCTGAGATTACCCACTTCACTGAAGTAGCACCTTCACATATATCCGAAAACACTGCAGACGTTGCAGATAAGGCGTCAGAAACATCTGAAGTTGCTGCGGTAAGCTCTGAAGTTAACACTGAAGAAGCACAAGCGGCTGTAACTGAACCAGTCGAAGAACCTACCGTAACGGAAGAGATCGTAGCTACAGAAACGACAGCTCCTGTACTTATGTCAGATACGTCTGAAGCCACTCAAGAAGCAACGCCAACAATAGCGGAAGCTCCGCCTATCGCTGAACCAGTGGCTTCACTTGAACAAGTGACAGCTCATATCGAACGATGGACTAATGCATGGCAAGCCAAAGACCATGAGACTTATGCGAATAGCTATATCTCCGGTTTTAATGGCGCTTACAGGACTCACCAGCGCTGGCTGAAGAAACGTCACGATGCGCTAAACCGCCCAGAGTGGATCAAGCTAACACGTGAAGAGTTCCAGAATATCCAAGAGTCAGAGAATGAGCTCCGAGTAGATTTCTGGCTTAAGTACGAAGCAGCCAATGGCTATAAAGATAAGACGCTTAAACGACTCACTCTTGTGTTTAACAACAATGAGTGGCTGATCGCCAAAGAACAAAACATCAAAGTGGAGCCTTACTTCTAAACTGGCTAAATGATGAGATTAGTGCACGTTCTGTGGAAACTCATGAGCGTGCGCTGCAATCCACTCAATCGCAGCCTCTTCAGAATTAAGTTCTCTCCCCTCTTCTTCTAAAATTTTCTGACGATACTCTTCGATGTAACAAACCTGCTCTACCATTCGCACTGCATAAGCTGTTGCAAGATCAGAAAAACCAATCCCAACCAAAAAACCATTACCGTTACTTTTGCACCATACAACATGGCCGATAGTTTTAAACGGCGGTGTCTCTAGTGAAATTTCGACCTCTACAGCATCACCTGGAGTCATCAAACGCTCTGTTTCACAGGACAAACCGCCTGCGCTTACATCTTGTGTGGTGACTTCAGTAACGTTTTCGTTTTTAGATTGCTGATTACACAGCTTAATAGGAATCGCTGCAGGATGACGAATAAAACGACGAGGCATAACGTTTCTCCTCTACCACTACTATTTAGTGTAGACCCAGAAACAAATAAGGGGCACTAAGCCCCTTAAAAATAAACATAAACTGCTTAATCAACCCTTAACCTTTAGCGAGCAGCTCTCGTAGATCGATAATTGCAGCATTAGCGCGGGATATATAGTTCGCCATCACCAAAGAGTGGTTAGCAAACAAACCGAAACCGCCACCATTCAGGATAACTGGACTCCAAACTGTTTCCTGAGTCGCTTCCAATTCACGAATAATTTGACGAAGACTCACACGCGCATTCTTCTTATCCAGTACAGGACCAAAATCGTGCTCAACCGCTTTCAAGATATGTAGAAGAGCCCATGCCGAACCACGCGCTTCATAGAAGACATCATCGATTTCTAACCAAGGTGTTTTCACCTCTTTATCAGAAGAGGTCTGCGTTGACTGCTCGGCAGCAGGATCACCTGCTAGGTCGGTATTCACACGTTTCTGACCAACACTTGCACTTAAACGCTGAGATAAACTACCTAGACGCGTTTGTACATCGCCCAACCAGTTATTCAGATTATCCGCACGCGCATAGAACTGAGCTTCAGATTCAGCGACTTTCGTCAGCTCCATTTGGTATTTATGCAGCGCTTCAAGACCTTCTTTATATTGAGATTCAGAAGAAGGTAGCAACCAACTACTAGCATCAAAATGGAATTGAGGCTCTGCGATAGTCAGTTCCGGATGTTCAACCGATTGAGACTGCGAACGGCTAAAGTCTTTACGTAAAGCACGAGCAAGATCTCGAGACTGGACCAATACTCCGTATTCCCAATGACTGATGTTATCCAACCAGATACCCGGAGGTGCCACATCATTCGTGATGTAACCGCCTGGCTTATGCAGTAAGGTATCCATCAATCGGTGAAGGGTATAAACCGTTGGATAACCGGTCGTTACTTTAACGCCTTGCTCCTCCGCATCCGTTTTAGCTTCTGCTACCGGATCAAATGCAGCAGGAGGACAGCTCCAATAAACACCTAGGGGAACAGAGATAACAATAACTAGCGTGATAGCACTAAAAATAGCCCGACTAATTCTGCCCCCTGGCATGTTGTCCCAAAAATCCAAAAACCAATCAATCAATAATCCCATGAGGTTCCTCAACTCTAACAATCCGTCTGGACGAAAAAACTTATCCGCCCATTATCTATTGTCACAGCTTAACTGATCCTAAAGCCATTCGGAACGTTGCAATGGTCTAAGCAAAAAATTCTTTAAAAATAGAGCCCTATTCAGCACTTCTCTCAGCAACTTTTCAGCTGTTGCGTATCTACATAGACCAAATTTGAAAAATTACTCAAAAAAAAGATGCTTTTGTAATTTATGTCAGTATTTTGTACTTCTCCCTTAATTTAAGAGCTAATATAAGAAGACGATGATTTATCTTTGCTATAGTGACAGGACGTTACTGATTCACGCCACTGGTAGCGCTAAAGGGAGAACTTTATAAATGGTGGGACACGAAGGGATCAAACCGCTAAGGCTTTTATTTACGCTACTGTCAGTAATTCTGTTATCTGCGCTGACCGTTTTCAGTATCGCGCTTTGGGACGATGTTAAAACCAGCCAGTACGATAAGCTTTATAAGCAAAACCAGACCCTTATCAGCCAAAGCCGTTCTTTCTTTGATCATCAAACTCGCCTTATTGTTAAAACCGTCCAAGCTCGTTTCATCGATAAAAAATTACAGGAACGCTCAGTATCAAACGTATTTGAATACCTCCTATCGGCTACAGGAGAAGCAGCTGTTTTCTCTCTGATAGATGTCAAAGGCAACGTTTTACTGAGTAAAGGCGACATTAATCCACCACAACTGCCCAGTCAGAACACGGTTTTAGAGAATCTGAGAGTCAGCCAAACCGCTCAAATTGGTTATCTACATAGAGCAGGCCTCTTAGGAGAATCCTTACTGCCCTTCTATGTTCCTATTCTAAATGGTGACAAGAAGATTATTGCTGTCGTGGTTGCTTTTTATCGTGTTCAGGGCAAATCGTCTCTGATGCAAAACTTTATTAGCCCCGATAACAATACGATCTGGTTACTCGGCGAACGCGGACAAGTACGTATGTCTTACCCAGTTCCGAAAGGCTTTGTATCCGACCTATTCGGCTGGCGTTTAGCTCAAGAAACAGCATCAGAGATTCAATACAATCTGCAATCAGGTAAGACGAAACAAGGTCTGGAACTTGAAGTTAAAGGTGAGCAAGTCCTCGCTAATGTGGGTTACCTGCCAGAATACAAACTAATCACGCTCAACTCTTACCCTGTGGCCAAGCTGTTTAGCTCTTGGCTGGAACGAATGCGCCCTATAGGCATGGTCTTTGTTCTATTCCTTTTAGCAGCCCTATTAGCCTATCGCGTGTCGCTACAAATCAGTAAACGTATGTCTGATGCGAAACAAAAAGCAGAAGGTAACGTCCAAAAACTTTCGAAAGCGATTGAGCAAAGCCCTAATAGCGTCGTAATTACGGATAACCTTTGGTGTATCGAGTACGCTAATAGCCACTTTGATCTAGCGACTGCCAAGCCGAACGCACATGACGAAGCACGTGGTCATAACATTATCGATTTTCCACCGTACAACGTTTTAACACGCGACCTTAAAAAGATCAGTGATGAAGTCACCTTAAAAGGCAACTGGTTTGGTGAACGTAAAACGGACTTTGATGGTAAATGGTATTCTTTCTCTATCAGCCATATAACCAATCCTGACGACGAGCTCACCCACTATGTGGTTGTAGTTCAGGATATCAGTAGCCGTAAGCAAGCCGAGGCGAAACTCTACAAACAAGCGAATTTTGATCCGTTAACAGGCCTACCCAACCGCCGTAGAACTAACGAGAATCTTACTAGAGAGCTACAAAACGCTTGGAAAAACAAACAACAAGTCGCTGTGCTCTATCTAGATATAGATAACTTCAAAAACGTTAACGATACCTTTGGTCACATGATCGGAGATCAATTGTTACAACTTGTCGCAGGTAGATTAGTTAAGTGCTGTAAAGGCAAAGCGCAGATCTGCCATATCAGTGGCGATGAATTTTTAGTCTACACAACTTACAACAGCACTCATGAAGTAGAAACACTGGCTGAGAAAATCCTTCGCAATGTCGAAAAACCCGTATTAATCGAAGGTAAACAGATCTTTATCTCAGTAAGTATCGGTATCTCGCGCTACCCAGAAGACAACAATGAAGTTGCCGGTCTAATAAAATTTGCTGATATCGCCCTTTTCGAATCTAAGAAAGATGGCCGCAACCGTTACAGCTTCTTTGATCATGAACTCGATAGACGCTTAAAACGTCGACATACAATCGAGACGGAGCTCCGCCAAGCACTTGAGCGTGGCGAAATCTACATGGCGTACCAAAGCAAGAACAATATAGATACAGGCCGCATAATGGGTTTTGAGGCTCTAATGCGCTGGAATAGCTCGGTATTAGGTCCTGTAGGCCCATTTGAATTTATTGAAATCGCCGAAGAGATTGGTGTTATCAATGAGCTTGGTGAATTCGCTCTGCGTCAAGCTTGCCTAGACTTGATCGAACTACAGAAATTCAGTGAAGCACCTCTGATCATGGCTGTTAACCTTTCAATCAGACAGCTGAATGATGACAGCGTCATCGATATGGTTTCCGGGGTGATTAAAGAAACAGGCATTGATCCACACAGACTCGAACTAGAAATTACCGAGAGTCTCTTAGCTGAAAATATCGAGAAACTTCTGCCTCGCTTAGAGAAGCTTCTAGAACTAGGCACATCGCTCACCATTGATGACTTTGGTACCGGCTATAGCTCACTAAGCTACCTAACTACCTTCCCTGTATCTACCTTGAAAGTAGACCGCGCTTTTGTAAAAGATATGGTTCACAACCAAGGGGACGCTACTCTGACCCATACCATTATCACTATGGCTCATGCGTTGAAGATGAAAGTTGTGGCCGAGGGGATAGAAGATGAAGACCAGTTAGCCATGCTAAGGGACTTTGGCTGCGATATTGGTCAAGGCTATCTGTTTAGCCGCCCTCTAGTACATAAAGAGATGGAAACCTTGGTAGAAACGGAGAACCTGCCTCAGACCCGCTCATTCAACAGCAGCCTTACTTAATCAGGAAACAAAGTGAGGCTAGTTTCTTTCAAAAACTAATGACTGGAGGCAACTTAGACTATCTGAGCTTGCCCTTCAGGGAATTGAGCACGAATGTAATCCAACTTCCCTGATTCCACGAGCGAAATAAATACCTCCACAAGACGTTTATCAAGGTGACTGCCTGCTATACGTTGAAGCTCTGCAATTGCGTCTGGTTGAGTCCAAGCGTCCTTATAGCTTCGTTTAGATACCAAAGCGTCAAAAACATCAACGACGGCAACAATTCTAGCTGCGAGTGGAATCTCATCTCCCTGCAAACCTTTTGGGTAACCGCTGCCATCAACTTTCTCATGGTGAGCAATAGCTATATCTCGGGCCATATTAAAAAAGGCATTCTTACCTAAAATCTTAGCTCCTATAGCAGAATGCTGACGCATGACTTCCCACTCTTGATCATCCAATGACGTAGGCTTATTCAAAATGCCATCAGGTGTAGTAATCTTGCCAACATCATGCATCATGCTAGAAAAACCTAGACGGTTAACCACTTCTTCTGATAAACCAATCGCTTTACCTAACTCTTCCGAATACTCCTTCACTCGATTAATGTGATTACCCGTATCATTATCTTTGTAATCACAAACCATCGCCAATTTCTGGATCGTCTCGATATTCGTTTCATATAACTCTTGGGTACGTGCTCTAACACGCTCTTCCAAGTAACTATTAGCCTCATCTAACTCACGATTAAGTCGCAGCTGCTCCTTATATAGATGACGAGTTCGGAGATGAGAACCAACACGAGCGCGAAGCTCTTCGTGACTAAAGGGTTTAGTTATGTAATCACTGGCTCCAGCCGTCAGTAAATCGCATAAAAGCTCTTCCTGATCAAATTGAGTCACAACAATTACAGGCACTTGATCATACTGAGTGCAGGAGCGAATCAGATGATTTAACTCGATACCATCCATCTCGGGCATCTCAACATCGGTCATCACTAAATCAACATCATCATGCTGCTGTAGTGTATCCCACGCCTCCTTACCATTTTGGCAAAGTACTGGTGAACAACCTAACTGCTCAAGCATCTGACCATAAAGAGCCAATAAAGCCACACTATCTTCAGCCACCAGCACTTTGAACCGTTGCCCTGCGATATGCTGACTAAACTGCATTGTCTCTTTACGCTCAATCACATTTTTCACTCTCTCTAGCAAAAAATGTTGAGTGCAATTTTTCATAATAAAATCTGTCACGCCTGCCTGAAAACAGTTACGTTTTAGATCCATAGAACGAAGTGAAGAGACAACGATAATAGGAACAAGTAAAAACTCAGGACGAGCTTTAATTTTAGAAGCAAAGGCAACACATTCCGTATCAGGAAGCTCTGCGCCTAATATGATTAGATCAGGAATTTCAAAACTTAACGCTTTGTAGCAGCTTTCACCGGTTTGATGCAGTTTTACACGATATCCAGCATCTTCGAGCACAGCTTTATAGAAGGTTCGAATCGTTGAACTACCATCAACCACAAAAACGGTCTGTTGCATCCTTAATTTCCTCAGAGGTTCCTTCCAGCTGAACTACAAACAGCTAGCAACTACAAATCAGCATATTGTTTATTAGTTATAACACCATATTTCCGTAAGGCCCTACTAAACCTTAGGTTATTTTTAATTTTTTACCGGTAATACCACATGAAATTTATAACTAACAAACGCTGACTGCTAAAGGATTTAGTAAACCTGACATGAATCACTAGCAAAAATGCTGCAGTGCGTCATAATCAGGTCATATACAATTATTACCTTCAGTTCTATCAATTAACGGGTAATACAATTTATTTTCGAGGTTTTGATGGTTATTCAAGAAAAACCACCGCTGCACGACCAGCTAGAATTTTTTATTGAACAAGCTGAAAAGGCTCGCCCTATCCGTACTGCTGTTGCCCATCCCGTTGATGGCAACAGTCTGATTGGCGCAGTGGAAGCAGCCGAACATGACCTAATTATCCCTACATTAGTGGGGCCTGAAGCAAAGATTAAAGCCGTTGCAGAAGAACAAAATCTGGATATCAGTAATTTTGAGCTAATCAATACAGAACATAGCCATGCCGCTGCAGAGTTAGCTTGTGAGTTGATAAAACGCGGCGAAGCCGAAGTACTGATGAAGGGCCATTTAGGTACCTCAGAACTACTTCGTGCTGTGGTCCACAAAACTAAAGGGATCAGAACAGAGCGTCGCTTAAGTCACGTCTTCGTGTTCGATGTTCCTAATTATCATAAGCCACTGATCATCACTGATGCGGCAATCAACATATCGCCGGATCTGTACTGCAAAAAAGATATCACTCAAAACGCTATCGACTTCTGCCGGGCATTAGGCGTTCAAACACCCAAAGTAGCGATTTTATCTGCGGTAGAAAAAGTTAAACCCAATATTCAGAGCACTATAGATGCTGCTGCACTTTGCAAAATGGCAGATCGCTCACAGATCACAGGTGGTTTGTTAGATGGTCCGCTAGCTTTTGATAATGCGATCTCGCAACAAGCCGCTATCGATAAGCACATCGTTTCGGAAGTGTCTGGAGATGCAGATATTCTGTTAGCTCCTGATTTAGAATCTGCAAATATGATTGCCAAGCAGCTAATCTATTTAGCCAACGCCAAATCAGCAGGTATCGCACTCGGTGCAAAAGTGCCAATCATTCTAACAAGCCGTGCTGATAAAAAGCTTGCTCGCCTAGCATCCTGTGCGTTGGCATCTCATATGGTTCATCACAAAGAGAAGTAGGTCGTATGGAAACGATTTTAACGGTTAATGGAGGCTCCTCTAGCTTAAAATGCGCACTATTTAAGTATAATGACGCTAAGCTAGAGCTACTATATAACTTTAAACTGGGCAATATTCTTAATGATACCGCTCGCTTTAAAGTAAAAGACGCATCCGGCGAGGTTCTACTCAAAAGCACACCGAGCTTTAGTAAGGTTCCTAAGGAGCAACGTCACCAAGCCTGCTTAAAAACCATACTCGATTGGCTAAATGCTGAAGTCAGTGACAGCATTCTATGCGCCTTTGGCCATCGCGTTGTTCATGGTGGTAGTCATTTTAGTGCGCCAATCCTGATCAATGATCAAGTATTGGATAAGCTCGCGAGCTTTATTCCGCTAGCGCCGTTGCATCAACCTTATAACCTAAAACTGATCGAGGCCTGCCGAAACATAGCTCCAGATCTACCTCAGGTAGCGTGTTTTGACACAATGTTTCATGCCGGACAATCCTCGTTGGAACAACACTATGCCCTCCCTCGCAAATACACTGAGGAAGGCGTTCATCGCTACGGTTTCCACGGGCTTTCATACGAATATATTCAGCGCCAACTAGTTGAGCAGAAAAGCGGCCATATAAAAACCGTAGTCTGTCACTTAGGTGCTGGCGCAAGTATGTGCGCCATCGGCGAGGGTAAATCTGTTGCTTCGTCCATGGGCTTTACTGCGGTAGATGGCCTGCCAATGGGTAGCCGTTGTGGCAATATCGACCCGGGTGTTTTGCTTTACCTACAGCGTCATCACAACCTTTCGGCTGATGATCTGGAAGCATTGATCTACAAGCAAAGTGGCTGGCTAGGCGTGTCAGGGGTCAGCTCTGACATGTTGGAGCTTGAGCAAAGCGACCAACCCGAAGCTGAAGAAGCAATCGATATGTTCTGCTACCGTGCAGCACTAGAGATTGGCCGTCTATCTGCAGCACTCGAAGGTCTAGAGCAGATTGTCTTCACGGGTGGCGTCGGCGAAAACAGCGCCAATGTCAGGGAACGTATCCTTAAGCGCTGTGAATGGCTAGGTGTTAAATTTAACCCTCATGCGAATTCAACTAACGACAGCATTATCAATGGTGCCGATTCCCAAGTGACAGTTCGCGTCATCCCGACCAATGAGGAAGCGATGATCGCCATGCACACTAGGGATTTAATGGCTTAACCATCATTACACTCAAACATTAAAAAAGGGTACTTACTAAAAGTACCCTTTCTTATGTCTATTAATCAGGCCAAATTACTTCTTCGGCTTTTTCGGCGCTTTCTTCTTACCACTAGCCGGCTTTTTCTTCTTTTTCGTGCCTGCTGCTTTACCAGACGCTTTTACTTTTTTCGGGCCTTTGTAGCTACCTACCAAACTTTCGATCAATTTACGTCTAAAACGAGTCTTCAGGTAACGCTCTATTGAAGACATTAGGTTCCACTCGTGCGGATCAATCAATGAGATCGCCTGACCTTCCTGACCAGCACGACCGGTACGGCCAACACGGTGAAGATAGAGATCGCCCTTACGCGGCATCTCCATATTGATAACTAACTCGACCCCTTCCACATCCAAACCACGGGACGCTAGATCAGTAGTTACCAAAACCGTTGTTGTACCCTTACGGAAGCCTTCAATCGTTGCAAAACGGCCTTTCTGCTGTACATCCCCATGCAATAGAGCTGCTTTGAACTTGTGGTAGCGTAGAAAACCATCTAAACGACGCGCTTCTGTTTTGCTGTTACAGAACACAATCGCCTTGTCGTACGATTCGTTTTCTAGCAACCAGCATAACTGCTTATCTTTATGAGATTGATCATCAGA
The DNA here is from genome assembly GCF_047778025.1 of Neptuniibacter sp. SY11_33. GTDB lineage: Bacteria > Pseudomonadota > Gammaproteobacteria > Pseudomonadales > Balneatricaceae > Neptuniibacter. The sequence continues at coordinate 913,664 of NZ_CP180543.1, read as the reverse complement.
CAGGACTATACTCTGCTTAATCCCCTCTTCCACTTCGCGTTTCTGGCCAATACGGATCCACTCAGGATCAACCAATAACGACTGTGCCATACTGCGCACTTGAGTAGGCAAAGTAGCGGAGATCAATAGCGTCTGACGTGCTTCCGGGCAAAGGCTTAAGATCTGGTCTAAACGCTCTTTAAAACCCGTTTCCAACATACGATCTGCTTCATCTAAAATCAGCAGATCTAAGCTATCCAGCTCAATAGAACGGTTGTCCAAATGCGGTACTAAACGCCCAGGCGTAGCAATAACCACATCGGCACGTGCCAAACGTTTTTCCTGCTGCTTAAAGTCTTCACCACCCACCAGCGAAACAGCATCCAGTTCTAGACCTTCAGCCAATTTATTAAACTGTTGTAACACCTGTTCTGCCAATTCACGCACAGGTACAAGTACGATGGCTTTCGGCTGACGTGTTGGAGATTTACCTGCTGACAGTTCTTGTACCAACGGAATCAGATAAGCTCCGGTTTTACCGCTCCCCGTTGGCGAACTTACCAACAGATCCATCCCTTCCAACAACAAAGGCACCGCCTTTTGCTGAACCTCAGTCGGCTCACTGAAGCCAAGCGTTTTAAGGTTCTCTTCTAACTGTGGATGTAGTGCGATATCAGAAAACATAGTGATTCCATAAACAAAGAAAGCGATGAACATTCATCGCTTTCAAAGATAACGTATAAAGATCAGGCTCGCTGTTTTTACAGTGAACAAGCAGATATGGCTATGATACAGGATTTCATAATAAGGGAGGATTTAATTTACTCAGCTCCTAGATATTCATAAGACCTGTCCCCAACCCCCCTTAGAAAAAAGGAGCTCGCATATATACCCGCGCTAGACTTCCATCTGTCTGATTTATTTAACTTTTTAACTCAGCCCCTGAACCAAGACAAGCCAAAAGCATGATCTATTAAAAGCTAAACAAGCATAACTTTAAGGTCTACAAAGAGATACTGCATAAAATCGCATACTGCTTAAACTTGCTGCTAACTGTCTTTCAGATATAGTTAGCATGCTTATTTACTGACCTAGGCTTTTACTCTATGAAAAAAGTGCTGTTTTCCCTGATGTTTTTCTATGCGGCGTCTGTTTCCGCTGATGATACTGAGCTGTTTTATTTCGAAGCGGAATGGTGTGGGCCATGCAAAATGGTTGCGCCGGTTTTACAGACCCATAATAAAGAAAACCCACAAATGCCAGTTCAGTTTGTTGATGTGGATAATTCACCAGAGATAGCAGAACAGCATAAAGTAAGAGGTATCCCGGTCCTTCATATCTACACCGCTGGTAAACATTGTGAAGTTGTAGGTGCGCCTGATCTGGTTAATAAACCGGTACAGCAGCTTATCAAAGAGTGCCTAAAGTAAGTTATTCAGCCTGATCCAACTTCCACCTACAAAAAAAGCAGCCACAAGGCTGCTTTTTTAATGGCTTGCTCTAAAAGCTGTAATCAACTGCTTCGCTGTCTAACCGCTTCAAACAAGCAGATACCTGTAGCAACGGAAACGTTTAGGCTACTCACTTCACCCGCCATTGGGATTTTTACTAGCTGGTCGCAATGCTCACGTGTTAGGCGACGCATACCTTGGCCTTCTGCACCCATAATCAGCGCCATTGGACCGGTTAGGTTAGCTTGGTAAACATTTAGATCGGTTTCACCTGCTGTGCCTGTGGTCCAGATACCACGCTCTTGCAGACTTTTAAGGGTACGAGCAAGGTTAGTTACCAGAATGTAAGGTATCGCTTCTGCTGCGCCACAAGCGACCTTAGCAGCGGTTGCATTGAGTGGTGCAGATTTGTCTTTAGGCGCGATGACTGCCTGTACACCGGCTGCATCAGCAGTACGCAGACAAGCACCTAGGTTATGCGGATCAGTTACACCATCGAGCACCAATAAGAACGGTGGTACATCAAGGTTATCCAGCAGTTGATCTAGGAACTTTTCGTTATGTGTTTGGATCGGTTTACACAGCGCGACGACACCCTGGTGGGAACCACCATCGGCGAGCTCTTCCAGATCGCGTTTAGTCACTTGTTCACATTGGATCTTCAGACCCATAGCCGCTTCGTACAAACGCTGCATGCGGTCATCATGACGACCTTTAGCAATCAGAATTTTCTGGATACGTTGTGCATCACGCTTAAGTGCTGTATTTACGGCGTGAATGCCGAAAAGGTATTCGTATTTCATCTTAGCGTTCCCCTACCCAGTCGCCTGCTTGCTCACGTACCAGTGTAGCCAAAAGCTCGATAAAGCTATCTTGAGCATTCAGTGCAGAAATATATTGGTAGGATTCGCCACCTGCTTCCATAAACACATCACGATTCTCGATAGCAATTTCTTCCAATGTTTCTAAGCAATCTGCAGAAAATGCAGGACACGCGATCTGTAGAGACTTAATACCCTTCTCAGGCAAAGACTCTAATGTTTTGTCTGTATACGGCTGCATCCACTCAGCAGGCCCAAAACGGGACTGGAACGTCGTCATCCATTCCGTATCGGCAAGGCCTAGTTTAGCAGCCAACAGTTCAGAGGTTTCGTGACACTGATTTGGATAAGGATCGCCCTTATCCGCGTATTCCTTCGGAATACCGTGGTACGAGAGAATCAATTTATCAGGGCTACCGTTTTCTTCGCGGAAGTTTTTAACTTGGTCAGCCAAGGCAGCAATGTAGTCAGGGTGACTGTAATAAGAGTTAACAATACGAATATCTAAAACTTCACGCTGTTTAAGCTGAAACTTAGCGACCTGATCGTAAATAGGTGCCGTAGTCGTCGCGGAATACTGCGGGTACATAGGTACCAATAGAATTTTTTGGTAACCGCTTTCTTGTAACTTTTTAAGGCGCGGCGTTAGCCCCGGCTTACCGTAAGTCATCGCAGAGAAAACATCCGGTGCATGCTCACCATGCTTCTGCTGAAGCAGAAGGTGTAGGCCTGCCACCTGTTTGTCCAAGATCTTGCGCATCGGTGAATCATCTTCCCAAATGCTGGCATAAGCTTTAGCCACTTTACCTGGACGAACATTAAGGATGATGCCATTAAGAACAGACAACCACAGCATACGCCTTAGGCCTTTGCCTTCAACTACACGCTGGTCAGATAAAAACTCTTTTAGGTAACGACGAACAGCACCTTTTTCAGCTTTGTCAGGCGTACCTAAGTTAACTAATACAACGGCGGTTTTATCTGTGTGGCTCATTCAGCATCTTTCCTTTTATGTAAGGGGGAGATTATCTCGGATGTGCGACTAAAATCCTATAGTTAGCGCTGATTATAGGCATAAAAAAACCGCACCCGGTGGGGTACGGTTTTTTAAATCTTTTAGATCAATGCTAATTAAGCATTTTCCAAGCCAGCGAATACGCCGTCACGGATATCTTCTACAGAACCAACACCTGCTACGTAAACGTAAGAAGGAGCAGCAGCTGCGTTTTCTTCAGCCCAGCCTTTGTAGTAAGTGATCAGTGGAGCAGTCTGGTCATGGTAAACTTTCAGACGGTCACGAACAGTGTCTTCTGCATCGTCAGCACGCTGAACAAGATCTTCACCAGTTACGTCGTCTTTACCTTCAACCTTAGGCTGGTTGAAAATAACGTGGTAAGTACGACCAGAGCCTGGGTGTACACGACGACCAGCCATACGCTTAACGATCTCTTCGTCAGCAACATCAATTTCAACTACAGCATCGATGTTTACGCCAGCATCTTTTAGAGCATCAGCTTGTGGGATAGTGCGTGGGAAACCGTCGAATAGGAAACCGTTTGCACAATCAGATTCAGCGATACGCTCTTTAACTAGACCGATGATGATGTCATCAGAAACAAGCTGGCCTGCGTCCATAACTTCTTTGGCCTTCACGCCCAGAGGGGTACCCGCTTTTACCGCAGCACGTAGCATGTCGCCAGTAGAGATCTGAGGAATGCCATACTTCTCAGTGATGTATTGTGCCTGAGTACCTTTACCTGCGCCTGGTGCGCCCAGAAGGATAATACGCATACAGGAAACTCCTAACTAGTAAGTTTAAAATTTTAAAGTTGTCGCCATCCGATCTATGTTGATCGAATAAGCAGAATACTGTCATAAAAAAATGCTAATGCCGGACGATACCATGACCTTAAAAGCGAACAATTCGACATTAGGACTACCAATACAGGACTTATGGAACCTAGGTATAAGTCCGTTAGTTTGATAGGTAGTCATCGTCAAAACTGCCCTATCTCCAGCAAACTTATTGAAAGTTCGGGAGTTTCATCGACAGTTCTGAAATAAAAATCAGTGTAAGAGACTACGTTATCTGGTTACTGCAGCACAAGCAATTATTGCTGCACCGCAGTAACTTAGATCATAAAAACAGCGAAAATCGCTGAAAAATCACCTTATCCGGTGTTTCGCATACCAGCAGAAATACCTGCCATGGTTACCATTAACGCTTGCTCTAAGCGCTCATTTGGCTGGTTACGATCTCGGTTGAGCAATTCTGCCTGCAAGAAATGCAACGGATCAATATAGGGGTTACGCACATCGATCGACTGACGAATCACAGGGCTAGCATCCAATAAGCCATCTTGCTCTTTGATCTGATTGATCAAACCAACAATATCACCAAGACGCTGACGCAAACTAGAGCCCAACACACCCAGCTCTTCAGAAACCAGCTGCTCATCATAGTAAGCCGATATATTGCGATCACTCTTCGCCAACACCATCTCAAGCATATCGATGGTGGATCTAAAGAATGGCCATTTCTGATACATCTCTTTAACCAGTGACTGACTACTCTCATTCAGCGCTTCTTGCAACGCTTTATCACTGCCCAACCAAGCGGGCAGCATTAAGCGAATCTGCGTCCACGCGAAGATCCATGGAATCGCACGCAAACTCTCTACCCCACCATCCTGACGGCGTTTGGCAGGTCGTGATCCCAACGGCAGTTTCGCAAGCTCTTGTTCTGGCGTTGCAGCACGGAAATAAGGCACAAACATTGAGTTTTCCCGCACAATGGCACGGTACTCGGTTAAACCGCGTTTAGCCATCGCTTCCATCTGCTCACGCCACGCTTGCTCAGGCCCCGGCGCTGGACTTAGCGTTGCTTCCAATACGGCACCTGTGCACAACTCTAAGTTACGAATCGCCAAGTCAGGCATACCGTACTTAAAGCGGATCATCTCTCCCTGCTCGGTTAAACGCAGGCTATGATCTACAGAACCCGGAGGCTGTGCCAAAATCGCTGTATGGCTTGGACCGCCACCACGGCCTACTGTACCACCACGACCGTGGAACAAGGTTAAGTGAACACCATGATCTTTACATAGCTGAGTTAGCCCTTCCTGCGCCTTAAACTGGCCCCAAGCCGCAGCAAGTTGGCCAGCATCTTTGGATGAATCGGAGTAACCAATCATCACCTCTTGATGGCCTTGGGTATAAGCTTTGTACCAATCAACGCTTAACAACGCATCTATACAATCGCGGGCATTTTCAAGGTCATTCAAGGTTTCAAACAGCGGTGCAACCCGCATGTTATGGCTGATGCCCATCTCACGTAACAACAGGATAACAGCCAATACATCAGATGGATGACTTGCCATGGAGATCACATAAGAGCCCAATGCACTCTTATCAGCTGTCGCGACTACCTGACAGGTATCTAGAACTTCCTGCACCTCATCTGATGGTACCCATTCATTTGGAAATAGGGGGCGCTTGCTTTGTAACTCTTTCAGCAAGAAGCTTTGGCGGCCCTCTTCAGTCCAACCACTGTAGGAACCTAAGCCATAAAACTGCGACAGCTCTTCAAATACCTGCGCATGCCGATCAGAGCTCTGACGGATATCCAATTTCACTAGTGTTAGACCGAAGCACGCTATACGACGGATAATATCTTCTAGCGCATTCTCCGCAATAATACCCATGCCACACTCTTGCAGAGAGCGATAACACAGCATTAAGGGTTCTAATAGCTCTTCCTCGTGGACATAAACATCGTAATCGCCATCAACATCACCTTTCAGTTGACGCGCGACCCAGTTCTTCGTGCCCAGCAAACGGCTGCGTACTTCACCCAGTAATTTACGATAAGGTTCAGCGCAGTCTCCTACGCGAGCCATTAGCTCTTTACTAGCCTGATACATGGATAGTTCGGCACGCAATGCATCGACATCTTTAAGGTAAAGATCTGCCGCCATCCAACGGGAAAGCAGTAGCACCTCTTCGGTGACTTTGGCCGTTACGTTCGGGTTACCGTCACGGTCTCCGCCCATCCAAGAAGCAAAGCGAATTGGCGAGCTATCGAGCGGCAAACGCTCACCCAGTGTCTCATTTAACTGAGCATCTACACGGCGCAAGAATTTAGGCACCGCAGTCCAAAGGGAGTTTTCAATTACCGCAAAGCCCCATTTCGCCTCGTCGACCGGTGTTGGACGTTGCTTACGAATCTCATCGGTATGCCAAATCTGTCTGATCAATTCATCCAAACGAACCTGTGCTTCCTCATCGCCTCCGTCTAAGCGACGCAGGCAGTCAGCAATATCATCGTATTTTTGGATTAAAGTACGGCGGTTAACTTCGGTAGGATGTGCCGTCAGCACAAGATCGATCTGAGTCTCACACAGAGAATCTGCAATCTGTTTTGGCGTAAAGCCTTTTTGGCGTAGTTGAGCAAACAGAGTACAGAGAGAATCGGGGGTACAAACATCGGTGACTTCGAGGTAACGACGTACCCGGTGGTGCTCTTCGGCAATATTGGCGAGGTTTAAAAACTGAGTAAACGCACGGGCAACCGGTAATACTTCATCTTCGCCTAGTTCACGTAGCGCTTTAAGTAGCTCTTCGTGCTCTGCGTTTTCTTCCGTACGCCCCTCTTTCGCTAACTGGCGTACCACTTCAATCTTATCAAACAGTTCATCACCAAGGTGTGCCTTTATGGTCTCCCCAAGGCTGGAGCCAAGCATTCGAACATCATCGCGTAAAGCTTCGTGCAGATTGGTCATATATCCCTCCTGACGCAAAAATTCGCATACCGATGGAGTCGGTTTTCTTCGATGCTAACCCATTAAAAAGAAGAAAAACACAGTAAATTCAGTTAATTATTTAAGGAATAGCGCACTAAAACAGGGCTATAAGAGAGGTATGTAAGGAGGAGAAAAGTGCTTTAACTGTAGGCTAAAAGCCTGCTATAAACCCTTTAAAGTAGCTACAGGCCTTTCGCTTTAGCTTGATCCCAAAAAGCGTCTAATTCGTCTAAAGAGAAACCATCCCAGTCGCGATCAGATGCGAGCACTTGATCTTCAACGTGGCTAAAACGACGCTCAAACTTTTGGTTGGTTCCACGCACAGCATGTTCAGGATTTACACCAAGGTGACGAGCAAGATTGACCTGAGCAAATAGCATATCGCCCATTTCATCAGCTACCGCAGCTTTATCCCCGGATTTAATGGCTTCACGAAGCTCTGCAAGCTCCTCTTCCATCTTATCCAACACGGCTTCGGTTTCGTTCCAATCGAAACCCACTTGCGCTGCACGCTTTTGCAATTTAGCGGCACGAGACAGTGCAGGCAAAGCACGCGGTACATCGTCCAATACTCGACTGATACCTTTAGCTTCTTTAGCATCGCGTTCTTGCTGTTTAATCGCTTCCCAGTTGCGCTTGATCTCTTCTTCCGAAATCGGGTTATCTGCACAATTGGAGTGCAAGGTACCGTCTGGAAAAACATGAGGATGGCGACGAACCAACTTCTCAATGAGGTTATTAACCACTGTGGAAAAGTCGAAGCGCTGATCTTCGGTACCGAGCTGTGCATAAAAGATCACTTGGAACAGTAGATCACCTAACTCGTCGTTTAGATGTTCCCAGTCTTCACATTCAATGGCATCAGCAACCTCATACGCCTCTTCCAAGGTATGCGGCACAATGGTGGCGTAGGTCTGCTTAAGATCCCAAGGACAGCCTGTCTCGGGATCACGCAAACGTGACATCAGATAGATAAGATCATCAATTGTGTACTGAGCCATAACGCACGAAACCTTTTAGTAGCTTATTAGCTAGTGCCACCGCGTTGACGGTGAACTTCCATTACGTTTGGCACCTGATTGATCTTATCCATGATACGACCTAGAAGGTCCAGACTGGAGATCTCGGTAGTCAGGGTTAGACGGGCAATATTGTCGCGTTTATCTGACAAAGTATTTGCAGCAATGATGTTCAGATCTTCCTCTGCCATCAACAACATAACGTCACGCAGAAGACCAGAACGGTCGAACGCTTCGATATAAATATCCACAGGGTAAGTTGTTTGGCCTGTTTCACCCCAATCGACTTCGATCACCCTCTCAGGCTCACGCTCCTGCAGCTGAATCATGTTGATACAGTCTTCACGGTGAACAGAAACACCACGACCTTGAGTGATATAACCGGCAATGGGATCGCCCAATACTGGCTTACAGCAACTCGCCATCGTAGTGAGTAGATTACCTACACCGCGAATACGGATACCTTCAGGTTGACCCGCATCACCAGCACTCTGAGCAGGTAGCGCAAGATCAAGCTGTTCTTCCTCTTCACGCAATACCTGTTTCTGAGCGGCATTGATGATCTGCGACAAACGTAGATCACCCGCACCCAGAGCGGCATACATATCTTCAGTATTCTTATAATTAACCTGTTCGGTGATCTGGTTAATATCCAGCTCGTCCAGCTCAATCGCCAAGCGCTTAAACTCTTTAGCAACAATAGAGCGACCGGCATCGGCATTTTGCTCTTTCGCCTGGAACTTGAACCAGTGCGCAACTTTAGCGCGCGCGCGTGGCGTCGTTACAAAACCAAGGTTGATGTTTAACCAGTCACGGCGAGGACGTTCTTCGTTGCCCGTCATGATCTCGACCTGATCTCCGGTCTGTAAACGACGGTTTAACGGAACGATACGGCCATTAATTTTGGCACCTCGGCAACGGTGGCCGATTTCGGTGTGAACGCGGTAGGCAAAATCGACTGGCGTAGCACCCTTAGGCATATCGATAACATGGCCATCTGGGGTAAATATGTAGAGGCGATCTTGAACAACATCGCCGCGAAGCATGTCACCAAACTCTTCGCTTTCGCCCAAGTCATCGTGCCATTCAAGAACCTGACGCAACCAAGCAATCTTATCTTCGTAGGCATCGCTACTTTGCTTGGTATCTGTGCCTTTATATAGATGGTGGGCACATACACCTAACTCCGCCTCTTCGTGCATATCGAAGGTACGGATCTGAATCTCTAATACCTTGCCTTCAGGACCAAATACTGCGGTATGTAGGGAGCGATAGCCGTTCGGTTTTGGTGACGCGATGTAGTCATCAAATTCATGGGGAATGTTGCGCCATAGACTATGCACAATACCCAGCACCGCATAACAATCTCGGCTTTGCGGTACCAAAATACGTACAGCACGAACATCGTAAACTTGGCTAAATTCGATATTCTTACGCTGCATTTTGCGCCAAATACTATAGATGTGCTTAGCACGACCGCTAACTTCACCATCAATATTGACGTTTTCTAGCTCGCTTTCTAAACGCAGAACAACCTTATCGATATAGTCCTGACGGTTTAAGCGTTTCTCATCCAGAAGCTTGGCAATGTGTTTATAGTCATTCGGCTTTAGATAGCGGAAAGAAAGGTCTTCCAACTCCCATTTAATATGACCGATACCAAGACGGTGAGCTAACGGCGCGTAGATATCAAAAACTTCACGCGCAACAAGATAACGTTTGCGGCGACTGCCGTCTTTTACACCTCGAATAGCACAAGTACGCTCAGCAATTTTGATCAGTGCAACGCGCACATCATCAATCATTGCCACCAGCATCTTACGGACATTGTCCATCTGAGTAGTTTCACTACCCAATACGCTTTCATCGATTCGAGGATTTTTGCGGCTACCGATAGCAGCCATTTGTAGAACGCCCATGATCAATTGGGCGATGCCTTTATCAAACTGTTTACGAACGCGTTCGATAGGCAGTTTACGTTCACGCACTGCGCGATAAAGAATAGCGGCAACGAGGGAATCTTGATCCTGATGCAGATCCGCTAAGATCTGCGCCATTTCTAGGCCTGTACGGTAGCTATTATGGCTATTTTCAGCCCAAACATCTTCTGATACTTCGCTTTTATCCTGCGCTTGCTTTGCCATTTCACAAGCACGACGAATAACATCGATATCTTCAATGTCTGTAAGATCTTGAAGGTGCTCCAACCAAACATCTAGATCTACAGATCCATCGTCTAGAATTGGCTGGTCTTGACGTACCTTAACCATGTTCTACTGCTGCTCCCAGAAATTAACCCTACCGTTTACCGGCTTTTATTATTATTTTTATCTGCACTAAATATATGGGCTAGAAGTGATTAATCAACTTCTGCTCTCAACTCATGCGGCGCATATTCTATTCCTTCAGAAGCCAAAGCGCGAATTTCTTAAGTATTAATACCAACTAATATTTTATGCCAAGCACAAAAAAAGCCCCATAGGGGCTTTTCTATATTGTTAATCCTCGCCTTTAAGACCTTGAATTAACCGTTAAACACGCCAGTTGAAAGGTAACGATCACCACGGTCACAGATAATACAAACAATCACCGCATTCTCGACTTGCTCTGCTAAACGCAATGCACCAGCAACAGCACCACCCGAAGATACGCCACAGAAGATCCCTTCTTTCTGCGCCAATTCACGCATCGTGTCTTCAGCTTCTTGCTGACCAATGTCCAAAACTTTATCTACGCGGCTTTCATCAAATATCTTAGGTAGATATTCCTGCGGCCAGCGACGAATACCAGGAATTTGTGCTCCTTCGCTTGGCTGCAAACCGACAATCTGAACATCAGTGCTTTGCTCTTTAAGGAAACGAGACGTTCCCATAATGGTACCGGTAGTCCCCATAGAACTAACAAAGTGAGTCACTTTACCTTGAGTCTGCTCCCAGATCTCTGGGCCTGTGCCACGATAGTGTGCCTCAGGGTTATCAAGGTTAGAGAACTGATCAAGTACGATGCCTTCACCACGCTCTTGCATAGCTAGAGCTAGATCGCGCGCACCTTCCATACCCTCTTCTTTGGTCACAGGGATTAGCTCTGCGCCATAAGCCGTCATCGAAGCTTTACGCTCTGCACTGCTGTTATCAGGCATGATCAGCTTCATCTTATAACCTTTGATTGCAGCAGCCATAGCTAAGGCAATACCTGTGTTACCTGATGTTGCTTCGATCAGAGTATCACCCGGCTTAATCTGGCCGCGATCTTCCGCACGCTGAATCATACTAAGCGCAGGACGATCTTTAACTGAGCCTGCAGGGTTATTACCTTCCAGTTTACATAGAATCACATTGCCGTTGCCCTGGCCTATGCGCTGTAGACGCACAAGTGGGGTCTTACCGACATAGTCTTCAATTGTTGGAAACTGCACGCTCATAGAATTTTTTCACCGTTATAAGAAACAAATAATAAGTTATAAAAAGCCAGGTTTTTATAGCCTATATAAAGGACACAAAAGTTTACCGAGGGTTCCCTAAAAGCACAAGAAATCTACTCTTCACCAACAAGCATAGCCCAGCGCAATTTCGTTCAATAAATCCATTCTTAGCACTGTCAAAGTAAGCCCATAACTTACGCTAAAGGTTTCCTATGTTTGCACTCACCCTGTCTATGGCTGTATTTGCTCTTGTCGGTGCGATTACACCCGGCCCAGTTAATATTATCGCGACCAGTTCCGCTGCGGTTTATGGTTTTTTACGCACCCTGCCCCATGTGCTCGGGGCGACTATCTCTTACACATTGATCGTTTTACTTGCTGGTATAGGTACTCATCAGCTGTTTCAAAACAATCCACAGCTATTAGTTACCCTTAAATATCTGGGCAGCACATTTCTTATTTATATGGCATACAAAATTGCTACGGCAGCCGGTGAGTCCAATAATCAAGAACAGAGCTCAACACCGCCCACTTTTATGCAAGGCGCACTCAGTCAAGGGCTCAACCCTAAAGCTTGGTTAGTCTCTATCTCAGGTGTGAGTGTATTTGTCTTAAACCAGTCCGAGCCTCAACTATATTTAGGTGTGTTTGGCGCAATCTCTTTTGCGGCCTGTCTAATTGGGGTTGGAACTTGGGCTATCGCTGGGCATCTGATTAAAGATTATCTAGCGCAACCCAAACAGCAAAAGCTATTTAACCGCATTATGGGCATAATGCTATTTCTAACGATTGCACCAATCTGGATAAATTAGCGCCTGAGTTAGCCGATGAAAAAGACCAGCAAACCCAACACACAAAAGCCTGCCGAGTTTTTTGCTCGCTGTGCTTCGCTACCTTTCATTGAAATGCGCTCAGCCCATCGCTCTGCAGCTTGCTACCAAACTCACTCCCATGACGAATTTTCGTTTGGCGTGATTGATACCGGTAGCGCTATATACCACAACCTCAAACAAGCTAATAAGATCCATCAGGGAACCACAGTAACAATTAACCCTGGCGATGCTCACTCCTGCAACCCTGATGCAGGTGAATGGTCTTATCGAATGCTGTTTATCGATACCGATTGGATTGGCGAGTTACAAAGCGAGCTATTTAACAGCAACAATCAGGATTACCTCGCGTTTAACCAAGTTCTGCAAAGTAACCCTAGCTTATTTACACAGTTCGACAGCCTATTTAAGCAGCTCAGGGAGAGCGACAATAAACTCGCAGCTGAAACCCTATTGATTGAATATCTGAAAACGCTGTTTGGTAAAGACCTTAATACCCAAACTGATCAAAAGGCGCTGGATAACTTCCATATCCACAGAGTTAAAGAGCTAATCATGGATCAACTCGATTCACCTTGGTCTCTCGATGACTTTTGTGCCGAAACCGGACTAAGCCGTTACCACCTGATCCGCAGCTTTAAAGAGCAATACGGACAAGCTCCCCATGCCTATCAACTTAATCAACGGATCAATAGAGCCAAACAACTACTACAACAAGGGAATGGTTTAGCGGAAACCGCACTGGAACTGGGTTTTGCCGATCAAAGCCATTTTCAGAGACACTTTAAGAAACGCGTGGCGGTAACACCGAAGAGTTATCAGTCGTTTTTTGTGGAAAATGAATAAAAAATTCTGTTTACCACAACATCAGACATAAATATTTTAGAGCTGCTCAAATTTCCCAAAAAATAACGCACACCACAAAACAATGCATATCAATGGGATAAAAAATAACGGCTGAAACAAAAAGCCAAAGGGAAAGATCAAACCTCCACCAACTATCAGCACCCAGTTAGCTTTCGCCATCAGCTGATTAAACACTAGCTTGTAAACCGCTTTGTGAGAAAGCCCCATTACAGCTAAGAATAACCCTGCCAATCCACCTACCAGCTCTAATGATAAGAAGAAGCCAATAGAAATCATGACGCCGGTAGCCGCACCCGCGGCTAATGACATATCGTGTATATGTTCGTATGGATTATCATCAAATTTTGGCATAGCTGGAACTCTAGAACGGCGGTGCAATAATCTTTGCTATTACACTCGAATATTAAAACAAACGCTCTGTTAATAGAGCGGTCATAGAAAGAAGATAAGGATTAGCAAAGGAGCCATCGACTATTCACATTCCATGTGAAGACTCATCAAACATAACAAGATTACTTGTGGAAGAAAACCAACCGAGTTATCCCGGCTTTTGTCCACAAACGACAATTTTTACCAAATGAAAAACATCCCCACCTTCTGTGGATAACTCAGTGAATAGTTTTTGGGTAGATCGCTGAAAGGCACTAATTACGTTGAATTCAGCAAATAGTTTAAAATTTAACCCAATAAAAATTAATCCTTTAATTTCAATCATTTATATAAATCAATAAGATTTTTTAAACTTTTAAAAATTAATTAATGCAATATTGACAAGGAAAATATTTAGCTGTGCACAAGAATAATGCACAACGGTGAAATCCGCAGATATCACCGCACTTTTTTGTAGCTGTGCATTATTTCTTTGGTGCAAGGAAGGATTAGGAAGTGCCCACTTACTCGTCAGGCATCTCTAATTCGATATGTGTTTTCGGGATACAACAGCAGGTAAGGACTTCGTCATCCTGCAGGTCCAATAAGCTCTCTTGAACATATTGGACTTCACCTTCGATCAGGCGAACTTTACAACAGCCGCAGTATCCACCGCGGCAGTTGTACGGCGCTGGAATCTCTTGTGCTTCCAGCGCATCTAACAAGGTCGGTTCGTACTGATAGTAGAACGTATGGTGATGGTTAACTTTGATGCGTGATGGGCCAGACATGCGCTTGCCTCTTATAGGTCAAAGCCGTCGAAATCACCTTCATCTACCTCGTTGTCGATCTGACCTACAAGGTAAGAGCTGATCTCCGCTTCCTGCGGTGCCACTTGAACGTTGTCACTGATCAACCACGCGTTCATCCACGGTAGTGGGTTTTGACGTGATGGGAAGATCTCTTCCAAATTCAACGCTTTCATACGTACGTTAGTAATGTACTCAACGTAGTCAGATAGGATCTGAGCGTTAAGACCGATCATTGAACCTTCACGGAACAGGTACTCAGCCCAATCTTTCTCTTGTTGAGCCGCTTCTTTAAAGATGGCGTAAACCTCTGGCTCACACTCTTTTGCGATCTCTTTAAAGACTGGATCATCAGCGCCAGATGCCATGATGTTTAGCATGTGCTGCGTACCGGTTAGGTGCAGCGCTTCATCACGCGCGATCAGTTTGATGATCTTAGCGTTACCTTCCATGATCGCACGCTCTGCAAAGGCAAAAGAACATGCAAAACTTACGTAGAAACGGATCGCTTCCAGTACGTTAATAGATACCAACGTTAGGTACAGTTTCTTCTTAAGGTTACGCATAGACGTGTCGTAAACCTTGCCATCAACCGTGTGTAGGCCTTCACCGTGAATGCTATAAACACTGGATAGGTTGATGAACTCATCGTACAAACGCGTCACAGAATCCGCACGGCGGATGATCTCTGGGTTTGTCACGATCTGATCGAATACTTCTGACGGCTCAGTGATGATATTACGAATAATATGCGTGTAAGAGCGGCTGTGGATCGTTTCACTAAACGCCCAAGTCTCGAACCATGTTTCCAACTCAGGAATAGAAACGACTGGTAGAAAAGCAATATTAGGCGAACGCCCTTGTACCGAATCCAATAGGGTTTGGTATTTCAGGTTACTCAAGAAAATATGCTTTTCATGCTCAGGCATATTCATAAAGTCTTTACGGTCAGTCGATAAATCGACCTCTTCTGGACGCCAGAAGAACGACAGCTGTTTTTCAATCAGCTTTTCAAAGATTGGATATTTTTGCTTGTCGTAACGAGCAACGTTTACGCTTTTACCGAAAAACATCGGCTCTTTAGTTGCATCGTGAGTACTGTGACTGAACGTAGTGTACGCCATCGGAGTGTTCGTTCCTGAAACCTGGATATATCTTGTTATATCACCCGCCACGTTGTGGCAGGTGCTCTACTCTGAGTGGTCAGTGGCTTGAGGCAAACCTATTACAGTTTGCACGCACCACCTTCACAACCCCCGTCATCTGCTTGGTCGGAAGCACCATCACGGGTGTTATGGTAATAAAGGGTTTTGACACCGTATTTGTATGCCGTTAGCAGGTCTTGAAGAAGCTGCTTCATCGGTACTTTGTCATTCGGGAACAACGCAGGGTCGTAGTTAGTATTTGCAGAGATAGACTGATCAACAAACTTCTGCATGATACCAACAAGCTGCAGGTAACCGGTGTTGTTTGGAATATCCCAAAGCAACTCATACTGATCGCGTAGTTCGGTGTAACCCGGAACAACTTGCTTCATGATGCCATCTTTACTCGCCTTAACAGATACGTAACCACGTGGTGGCTCGATACCGTTAGTCGAGTTAGTGATCTGTGAAGAAGTTTCACAAGGCATTAGCGCTGTTAGAGTACTGTTGCGTAGACCAAACTCTTTGATGTCTTCACGTAGTGTTTCCCAGAAGTAGTGCAGAGGTTCTTCACAGAAATCATCTACTTCACGCTTATAGGTGTCGATTGGTAGCAAACCTTTCGAGTAAACAGTCTCGTCAAACTTAGGACAAGCACCGCGCTCTTTAGCTAGTTCGTTAGAAGCTTTCAGTAGGTAGTACTGAACCGCTTCAAATGTTTTATGTACAAGGCCGTTTGCAGAACCATCGGAGTACTTAACGCCGTTCTTCGCTAGGTAGTATGCGAAGTTAGTCACACCAACACCTAGAGGACGACGGTTCATTGTCGATGTATGTGCTGCTGGGATTGGGTAATCCTGATAATCCAATAGGTTATCCAACGCACGAACGATCAGATCAGCCAGGTTATCTAGCTCATCTAGGTTCTCTAGGGCACCTAGGTTAAACGCAGACAGGGTACAAAGTGCGATCTCACCTTCTGGATCATTCACATGCTGCAACGGTTTAGTTGGCAGTGCGATTTCCAAGCAAAGGTTAGACTGCTTAACAGGTGCAACAGCCGGATCAAATGGGCTGTGCGTATTACAGTGGTCAACGTTCTGAATATAGATACGACCCGTCTGCGCACGCTCTGCCGCAAGGATACCGAACAGTTCAACCGCTTTGATTTTCTCTTTACGGATGTTTGGATCGTTCTCGTATTGAACGTATAGACGCTCAAACTCATCTTGATCAGCAAAGAAGGCTTCGTATAGACCTGGCACTTCGTGCGGGCTGAACAATGTAATGTCGCCGCCCTTGATCAAACGAGTGTACATTAGCTTGTTAATCTGTACGCCGTAATCAAGGTGACGTACACGGTTCTCTTCAACACCACGGTTGTTTTTAAGAACCAATAGAGATTCAACTTCTAAGTGCCAAATTGGGTAGAACAGTGTTGCTGCACCACCACGCACACCACCTTGAGAGCAAGATTTAACGGCTGTCTGGAAGTGCTTATAGAATGGGATACAACCTGTGTGGTACGCCTCACCATTACGGATTGGGCTACCGAGTGCACGAATACCACCGGCGTTGATACCGATACCTGCACGCTGGGATACGTATTTAACGATCGATGCAGATGTCGCATTAATAGAGTCTAGGCTATCACCTGTTTCAATCAGTACGCATGAGCTGAACTGACGGGTAGGTGTACGCACACCTGCCATGATTGGCGTAGGCAGAGATAGCTTAAATAGAGAAGTCGCATCGTAGAAACGCTTAACGTAGTCCAAACGCGTTTCTTTCGGGTAATCCGCGAACAGGCAAGCCGCCACTAGCATGTAAAGAATCTGTGGGCTTTCGTAAACTTCGCCAGTTACACGGTTCTGGACAAGGTATTTACCTTCCAGCTGTTTAACCGCAGAGTAAGAGAAGTTCATATCACGTTTGTGATCTAAGTAGTCGTTAAGAACGCCCCACTCTTCTTCTGTGTAGTCTGCGATTAGATGTTTGTCATAACGGCCCGCTTCTACCTGTGTTGCAACATGTTGATACAGGTGTGGTGGCTCGAACTGACCAAATGCACGCTTACGCAAATGGAAGATAGCCAAGCGAGCAGATAAGTATTGGTAATCAGGAGCATCTTCCGAAATAAGATCGGCAGCAGACTTGATGAGAGTCTCGTGAATATCGAAGGTTTTCATACCCTCGAAGAACTGTAAGTGAGCCTTAAGCTCAACTTCTGACGGTGATACTGCGTTTAATCCTTCAGCGGCCCAGATTACAACTTTGTGGATCTTTTCTAGATCTAGCTGTTCTTGCCGACCATCCCTTTTGGTAACCATCAGATCTTGCTGCATGCGACCTTCCAAATAACACTCAGATATATTTGTAATTATGATCCTGCTTCTAACCCTGAATTTGCCGTTAAAATCTGGCAAAAGCATGAAAAGTAACGCGATCATGCGGGCTGCAGGTTTTAGACTCTACTCTTTCAAGAGGCACAACATGTGGTGCTTCAAGTCATTCAAGACACTAAATATAGTGATATGAGAGTTGAATGCAACTCTTGATTTTGCATTTTTTAGAGTGTAGGCGAGCACCTAAAACTAGCGAAATCATTGATATGACGGGGCTTTCAGGGGAACTATTTTTTTTTACTGCAATACAACTTTTTTTTATTTTTTTGACCCATCACAAATCATCAAATTCCGTGCCAAATTTTGGTGCAAATTTAAAGTTTAATCCGCGCTTTCAGCTAGCAATATCCGAGTACCGTTCTAGGACAAATTCCTGTATGATTTGCAGCCAATTTTAAGCTTAAAGCAGAGGTAGCCTTAATGCGTTTAGCAGAAATGGAAGCAATTGCTCTGAACATTGGTCTTGCAGTATTTGCTGGTTTTATATTTTTTATCATTTACGATCTAGCAAAAAAATCCAAAGCCGGAAAATTTGGCACTGCCATTCTATTTTTTGCCTTAGGCTTGGGCTTAGCTGCCTTCTTGGTAAAAACCGTCGTTGTAGAGATGATGGGCGGAGCCGCCTAAGCACCCCTTATCTAGTTAGGTTTCGATTTTTTTAACGTTTTCTCGCTAATATGTTCTAGCAATCCAGAACTCGGATCTACAACATAAGCTTTACCGAAACCTACGACATAACGCCCCTGCTGCGGTTTTAATCTAAACAGATGAAAATCAGGCAGGGAACGCAACATCCCCACAACATTCCCAAACTTCCCTTCTAAATTATCCAGCATGTCCTGATAGGCTTCATCTTGATTATCAACCCGTTCAGATAAACAGCTATAGATTAGACGCTCACGCGCAAAGAGATTCTGCGACTGTTCTTCATCGGTAATAAACATCACTGAACATTCATTGTTAGCTAACAAGCTCTGGGTATGCGCTGCTAACTCACTTATGAAGATATAAAAGCTCCCATGCTGATCCTTTACATAGGGTGCATAGCTAATTTCAGGGAACCCTTCAGCACTGAGAGTCGACAGCAACAACGTCTTCTTACTTTGCTGCAATTGCTTGCAGGCATTATCTGGTGTTGCTTGGCCTTCTTTATGCTCTGACATAAGGTCCCCTCGTATTCACTCCAAAGTCGTACAGTTTCTAACCATTTATTTCTTCAGACTGGAAAACACCAGCCGATAACTAAAATACAACAGTTATGCGAATCATAGCTATACTGGCAGTACTGGTAAGGTGATTAACATGGGCGATTCGAAAGTGCTTATACGTCATCCCGATGAGTTCCCAATCGAACTCAAGCTCCAAGAGACCGATTCGGTTTCTACACTCCCCTCTTCACTCCAACTTATCTGTCACTCACCTACGCCATTCCATTTGGGTGAGAATATTCAAATCAAAATTCCTAGCATTGCTGAAAATCTAGAGGTTTATGGCGTCATTCAAAGCTGTGACGACACACCTCAGGGTTATGAATTGGGCATTACTTTTAACAACTCGGACGCGCTAATACGTATTCGTATGTTAGAGCAGCTTTGTTATATACAACGCTATCGGAGCCATGTGCTGAATGAAGAGGGACGAGAGCTCTCAGATCAAGATGCAGCGCTAGAGTGGATTGGAAAATACGCGCATTTTTTTCCAACAACAAATTAAAAGCCTCTCTGTTAAGAAGCCGTTATAATGCATCTTTCTGACTTTTATGGATGACTACAAAGATGCAACAGAAGAGCGTACAAGTCGCAGATTTTGAAATTGCCAACGACAAACCGATGGTGCTATTTGGCGGCATGAACGTATTGGAATCCCGTGATTTAGCCATGGAGATTGCCGAACACTATGTCACTGTGACTGAAAAGCTAGGCATCCCTTACGTTTTTAAGGCGTCCTTTGATAAGGCGAACCGCTCTTCCCTAACCTCTTTCCGTGGTCCAGGCTTAGATGAGGGTCTTAAGATCCTTCAAGAGATCAAAGACACATTCAAAGTGCCTTTGATTACTGATATCCACGAACCATTCCAAGCAGCACCTGCTGCCGAAGTCTGCGATATCATCCAGCTTCCAGCTTTTCTGTCACGCCAGACTGATCTGGTCGAAGCGATGGCTAAAACTGATGCAGTTATCAACATTAAGAAAGCACAGTTCCTAGCACCGCAAGAGATGAAACACATCCTGCACAAGTGTGAAGAAGCCGGTAATGATCGTTTGATCTTATGTGAACGTGGTTCTTGTTACGGCTATAACAACTTGATCGTTGATATGCTGGGCTTCTCTATCATGAAAGAGTTTGGCTACCCAGTCATGTTCGATGCTACCCACGCTCTACAAATGCCGGGGGGCCGTGCCGATTCAGCCGGTGGTCGCCGCGCGCTTGCCGCTCAGCTTTCTCGCGCAGGCTTATCTCAGGGCATTGCCGGTCTATTCCTAGAAGCTCACCCTGATCCAGAAAAAGCGAAATGCGATGGCCCTTGTGCGCTACCACTAAGCACGCTTGAAGCCTATCTAACTCAGATGAAAGCCGTAGATGATCTAGTTAAAAACTTTCCCCCTCTAGATACTTCTATCTGAGCATAAATTGCCAAAACCAAGGAGGCTTGAAGTTTTTCAAAGCTTCCTTGGCGTTATAAATCAAAGTGTTCCACAAAAAAGTCGCAAAATAGTGCTAACCAAGAAGGCTGGCCTTGTCTATGATATGCACATAGATAAGGAACAGGATCAGTCTTTATGAGCGACTCGGCAGAAACCATTTATGATGCTTTACAGGAAGGAGCTCTCCTTGGCCCTGAGCATCATCGCTTTAAACTTATCAAACACAACAGCCCCCATCCGTTTGGACAACTCTGGCAAGCGGAAGATGTAGGTGTTGCCGGCAACCCTTTAGTCACTCTGTTGATCCTAAATCCAAACTTCCTTAAACAAAATAGTTTTGCCGAAAATATCAAAAAACATGCAGCGCTCAGCAAGCAACTGCAAAACAAGCATATAGCCGAATGCTACGGTTTCTTCAGTCATAAAGGTGGGCTGCTTTTCCTTTCCTACGAAAAGCTAGATGGTCTAACCCTAGCCAGCCTGATTAAGAAAGGTAATTCGCTTCAACCTAATCAACAGTTAGGCCTGATCAGACAAGTCGCTTATGCCATCGATATGGGCTTTCAAAAGTTACGAAAGCCACATACCTGTTTAGATAGCGAAACAATCTTTATCAATCGCAAGGGCGGAGTAAAACTTACACTATTTGCTGTGCGTGAATGCTATGAAGCGATCGCAGCTTTTAGCAAAGAGCCTTTCCATTATCAGCAATACCAATCTCCTGAAGCTTTCCATCCGGGTCAGCTGAGCCGTAAAACTGACGTATATTCTTACGCCTGCATTTTGTATGAGTTATTTACCGGCAAGCCAGCTTTTAAAAGTACTGAAGGAGAAGCAGATAGAGTTCGAAAACAACTAGATCAGCCCTCAGGTTTAGATGATGAACAGTGGGAAGTTTTGCAAAAGGCGCTTTCAACCGATTTAGAAGAGCGACCACCGAACTGTACCGAGCTAGTTAAAGCCCTTTTCCCTCCGCAAAAAGAGGAAGACGCCGCGCCTGCTGAATCTGAAAACTCAGAAGAAACTGCAGCGACAGCCAACGCACCGGCAAGCGATGATTCAGAGAGCGAAGAACTTACATCAGAAGAGAGCAAGCCCTCTTTAAAAGATAAACTTAAAGGCGCCTTAAAACTGCCTAAGATGCCTAAAACAGCCCTTTATACTATTGCCGGATCAGTGTTATTTATCAGCGGCTACCTGCTTGGTTGGTTTATCTCTGACTTTATGAACTTCAAAGAGAAGGACTTTCAGGCTCTGCAAATTAAGAAGCAACAAGAAGCCTTGCAGCAAATGTACGATTCTTTGCAAGCTCAACAAGAACTTCACAATAAACAGAAAAAAGAGCTTCGCTCACTTAAAACAAGTAAAGCTATTCTAGAAAATGACTTAGAAGAGGCGATGAAAAAGCTCAACAATCAAGAACCGGATGAGCCAGGGCAACAGCTGTTTAAGGATCAAATATCCGATACGCTTTATGGTCCAGATATGGTGGTGTTACCTTCAGGTGACTTCCGCATGGGTGATCAAACCGGTATTGGCGACGACAATGAAAAACCGGTGCATGTTGTCAGCATAAAAAAACCTTTCGCTCTTTCTCGCTTTGAAGTGACCTTTGCCGAATACGATGCCTTTGCCAAAGCTACCCGAAGGCCTCTACCTGATGATGGTGGTTGGGGGCGAGGTAACCGACCTGTGATCAACGTCACTTGGCGCGATGCTGTTGCTTACAGCGAATGGCTCGGAGGTGAAACAGGTCAACCTTATCGCCTCCCAACCGAAGCAGAGTGGGAATATGCCGCTAGAGCAGGCAGTTTAACCACTTATTGGTGGGGGGATGAGCTGAAAGAAAATATGGCTGCTTGTGCAGGCTGTGGTAGCCAATGGGATGGTCAACAAACTGCTCCTGTAGGTAGTTTCCCTGCCAATGAATGGGGACTTCATGACATGACCGGTAACGTTGATGAGTGGGTAGCAGATTGTTATCTCGAAAACTATTCCTCTGCTCCAATAGATGGTTCAGCTTACGAAGAGCGCGCTTGTAAAAATCGAGTGATGCGCGGCGGTTCTTGGTTCGAGATCGATCGTTTAATTAGACCAGCAAGTCGCTATCGCCATCCTATAGATTCTAAACGCAATAGCTGGGGCTTCCGTGTTGCTTTAGATCTAGACTAGAACGAGCTTCAGGCTTAACTGCTCAGCCTCAGTTAAGCCTGACGTTGCCTTAATGGACTAAAGATTCAGGGACAATATTGATATGAACAAACGCCAATCATACCTTTGCTTGCTTGTAGCAGGCCTCTTGCCATTAACTGCTCAAGCGGCAGACGCTCTTCAAATCAGTTCAGAGCAACGTAAGTCACTTAATCTAACGCTGTATAACCAGAACTTGGGTTTAGTCAGAGAAACACGCCAACTGCCACCACTACGTACAGATCAAAAAATCACACTGGAAGATGTCAGTGAACAACTTCAAGTTGAAAGCTTGCGTATTGATAATGCCGGAAAGATTTTAGAACAAAACTTAAATACTAATCTGCTGAACCAGCGCAATTTGCTGAAACATTATGTAGGTAAGCAACTACAACTAGCGCGCTTAAACCCTGTTTCTGGCCAAGAAGTTATCAGTCAGGTGGAGTTGCTAAATATGGACGGTAACCGCGCTCTGATTAAGCGCAACAACCGTTTTGAAAGTATTCCGCTTAATAATCAGTGGCGATTCATTTTCCCTAGCCTACCGCCACAGCTATTGAGCAAACCAAGCGTAAACTTCCGCACCGCTGGCACATCGAAGTCACAACTCTCTCGCATCAGTTATCTAACGGGTGGTTTAAATTGGGGTATGGACTACGTTTTAACCCTAAATGAAGCGGGTAACAAAGCATCCCTAGACGGACTTGCAAGTTTAACTAACAATACCGGCGCGGATTACAAAGACACACAAATCTCTCTCGTTGCTGGTAGCCTAAACAACCCTGGCAGCAACCGCCATGCAGAGATGCTTCAAGCCGATTTTGCAGTCGGAGCTATGGCTCGTTCAGCGCCTAAAACCATGGCACAAGAGAGCCTAGGAGACTTCCACCTATTCGACCTCCCTCGCAAGGTAGACCTGCTAAATGGACAAGTAAAACAGGTATCTTTCCTGACAGCCAAAGAGATTCCTGTAGCGCGTAGCTACAATTACGAATTCCTTATCTACCCAACCTTGGAACGTAATCAGCATCGAGTAAAACCTCAGCTGACGTTAACTTTTAAAAACGACAAAGAGAGCAATCTAGGTACGCCATTACCTGCAGGCAAAGTGCGCACGTTTACCCCTGATAGCAAAGGCTCACTGCAATTTGCGGGTGGCGGTAATATTGGACATACAGGTGAAAACGATGAGGTTAAAATCCAGCAAGGC
The DNA here is from genome assembly GCF_047778025.1 of Neptuniibacter sp. SY11_33. Taxonomy (GTDB): domain Bacteria; phylum Pseudomonadota; class Gammaproteobacteria; order Pseudomonadales; family Balneatricaceae; genus Neptuniibacter. Next base: position 889,701 of record NZ_CP180543.1, on the reverse strand, counting down.
AAAGCCTTCGATGTATCTATCCACCGTAAGCAAACCCATTTCAGCAAGACCTTTAACGGCTTTATGGTTGCACAAGAACTAAAAATCAGTAACAGCCGAACCACCGCCGCAAAATTAGAAATGACTGGTAATTTCCCGCTACAATGGGCAATGAAAGAGAGTAGCCACCCATTTGAAAAAGTGATGGGCGGCAGTGCGCGCTGGAAATTGGAAGTACCTCCCCAAGGCGAAGTAACTCTAAAATTTAAAGTTCAAATGGAAAAACGATAACACTTTGCCCGATTCATTTTGTGAAGGCTGCGGTCTAGCAATTACCTATTGCTGCTGCAGCCAAATTACACCTCAAGGTAGCCAATTAGAGTTAGCATTGCTGCTACACGAAAATGAGCCGCCGCGTCCGACAACCACCAGCAAGATTATCCAAAAGGTTTTGCCTGATAGCTCAACCTATATCTGGCAACGTACCGACCCGCCACAAGACTTGATCGATCGTATTCAAGCTAAGAATACCGATACTTGGCTACTATTCCCTGCTGACCGCCCTGAGTTAGTTGATCGAAGCAAGAGATTCACAGGGACTGAAACAGATAGAACAACCCTAATAATTATTCCAGACGGTACATGGAAAGAAGTGCGTAAGATCGTTCGCAAAAGCCCGTGGCTATCAGACTTACCATTACTGGCGTTTGATCCAGAAACACCCAGTCGTTATGACCTACGCCGTAATCCAGATAAAGACCATCTCTGCACTGCTGAAACAATCACTGAGCTACTAAAGCTCAATGGAGAACTCAGTGCAGCGGATGAGTTAGATCGAACCTTTGAGATCTTTATGGCTCAATACAAACGTTCTAAACAAAACTAGCCAACCGATATTTAAGGAGAGCTTCGATGGCAATCACCGGTGAATGCTTTTGTGGCGAAGTGACATACCGTGTTGATGGCACGTTAAAAGACGGCCGATCCTGTCATTGTTCTCGCTGCCGCAAGTTATTTAACGCCCAAGCCTCTGCAGTTGCTTTTGTTGAACCAGAACAGTTTAAGTGGACCAGCGGAGAATCGCTCTTAACCTCATACACTAACCAACAAGGTTACGGCGTAAAATTCTGCAAGAAGTGCGGATCAACCTTGTGTACCGTACACAATGATCAGGTGTTGCAGGTTACTTTAGGTTGCGTAAATGGCAACCCTGAGATCGAGATTGGCCAACACATATATGTAGGCTCAAAAGCGCGCTGGGAAGTTATGCCTGAGGGTATTTCTCAGTTTGAGGCTGCCCCATCAAAATAGATAAATAACATCGTAGTTAATACTGAGATTTCCAAAGCAGTTATAACTTTGATAGGTTAAGCAAAACCTCTACAAAGGCGTTATCCCAAATGGATTTAAAGGATAAACAGTCAACCAACAAACGGTCTCCCTACCCAATTCTGGTCATAGGAGGCTACGGTAACTTTGGTAAGAAAATCACTGAAACATTGGCGAAGGAAGCCAATATCCAAGTGATTATTGCAGGTCGCAATGAAGGAAAAGCGGAGGCTTTAGCCAAGCAGTTATCCACGACCTCCATAAACCCGATTAAAACCTTAGCACTCGACATCAACTCTGCTGATCTCACAGATCAGTTGAGCAATAGCACGGCTAAGTTAGCTATCCACACTTCAGGCCCATTTCAATCACAAGGGTATGATGTTGCTCAAGCCTGTATCGATGCTGGTATTCATTATATCGATCTTGCTGATGGACGATTATTTGTTGAAGGCTTTGAAAGCCTAAATAATCAAGCACAACAGCAATCCGTCATTGCGATCACAGGCGCAAGCAGTGTCCCCGGTTTATCATCAGCAGTGATTGAGCATTACAGATCGCGCTTTAAATCCTTACAAGAACTCAACTACGGCATCGCCCCAGGAAATCAGACTGAACGTGGAGAAGCGACGGTTAAAGCCATTCTTAGTTACAGCGGTTTGAACTTCAAACGCTGGCAAGACAGCCGATGGCAAGACGTACGAGGCTGGCAAAACACACATAGACATAAATTCCCTTATCCCATCGGCAGCCGCTGGTTGGCTAACTGCGATATCCCTGATCTCGCTCTTTTTCAGCAACGCTATCCAGAGTTTCAGTCGATCCGCTTTTATGCCGGTTTAGAACTGAGTTTTTTACATTTAGGCTTATGGAGCCTTTCCTATCTCACTCGCTTAAAGTTTATTAAAAACCTTGCGCGTTATTCACGTCCTATAACCATAATGAGCACTTGGGTACAACAGCTAGGATCTGATGTGGGCGGCATGTATATGGAACTCAGAGGGATAAACCACAAAAATAAACCTCAACGTATTATCTGGAATCTAATCGCCGAAAGTGGTGATGGGCCATACATTCCAACTATCGCCTCAATAATTCTGGCGAAGAAAATAGCTAAAAGTCAGTTGTCAGAAACTGGCGCATACGCCTGTGTAGGTTTATTTACACTTGAAGAGTTCACTAAGGAAGTTGAAAACTGGGATATTCACCAGCAGGTTTTAGAAAATGATTGAGCAAAGCCCAACAGAGCAACAACTCCCTCCTTGTATAGAGAAGGATGACAAGGTCATTCTATTTGATGGCGTTTGTAAACTCTGTAATGGCTGGGCAAATTTTATTATCAGTCATGATAAAGCTCGCCAATTCAAACTCTGCTCTGTGCAATCAGAGCAGGGGCAGGCCATTCTAGAACATTTTGGATATCCCCGTTCATTCTACGAAACTATGCTCTATGTCGAAGGCGAACAATGTTTTGAAAAGAGCGACGCCTTCTTAAATATCGTAGTTCTGCTTGGTTACCCTTGGAAAGCGCTTAACCTATTTAGAATACTACCCACCGTTCTGCGTAACTGGTTGTACGATCGAATTGCTCTGAATCGTTACAAACTCTTTGGTAAGTATGATTACTGCCGCCTTCCCTCTCCCGACTATCAAGGTAGATTTCTGGATGACCACTAATTTGATTTGTCGCTTAACCTTGGGCGTACTGTTTATCTATCACGGTTTAGTACCCAAAATAATTTGGTTAAGCGAAATAGAAAAGCAATTAGTTGAAGCGGGAGGCTTTGCTAGAGAGGACGCAACATTTCTATCCCCCGCAGCGGGTTTCGCTGAGGTTTTTCTAGGCTTGATGATTATCTTTTTAAGAAAGTACCTATTCCCAGTATATCTGGCAGCTTTCTCTTTGATTGGTTTACTGGGTTTTGTTGCAGCAGTGAGACCTGACCTACTCATCGAAGCATTCAACCCCGTTTCAACAAACCTGATGGGGCTGGTATTTTGCTATCTGATTATCCGTAGCCATTCAGAACAATCCCGCTAAAGTTGAGACTGCTTAGCCTGCCACTGCTTTGCTAGCTCTTGATTAGGCTCTTGATCTAGTTCTCCATCGGCGTAGATATCGACCAAGCGACGAACAGCAAGCTGATGCGCCTGCTCAGCGGCTTGTGTGTAAAACTTTAACGCCTTAGTCGGGTCAGGCTGAAAATAATGTTCAAAGCCCTCCTCAAAGATTTTGCCCATTTGATACTGCGCTTTAGCATCGCCCTTTTCTGCCGCCTGCTGTAAATAGATCCCCCCTTGAATGCGGTTTTGTACACCATCACCCCTAAAGTGCAGCAAATGGCCATAGACTGATAGCGCTTTTTTATGGCCGTTATCTGCGGAAAAACGGAACAGTTTCATCACAAAATTATGCTTTTTCTCTGAGCGCTGTTTAATAGAAGAGCGGAATAATGCATAAGCGATAGTAAAGATAAGAGGGGCTAACAGACGATTAAATGTGCGCATCACATGATCCAAGATGACGGTTGAGAGTGCACAAAATCATAGCATCAACAGCCGCTAAGATCGTAATTATCGCCAATCATAGAAAAAGCCTTGATCAGCGCAGCAATTCTGGGATACAACTTCTAAACTAAATTTCGCGTATTAAGCGGCGACTTATTATTCTCTTTAGATATATCGCCTAATAAAAAGGATTAAACAGGGTAGCAGAATGAAGATTTACGAAGATAACTCTCTCACTATTGGTAACACTCCGCTCGTTCACCTTAAGCGTTTTGCTCCAGGCCTGAATATTTTCGGAAAGATCGAATCTCGCAACCCAGCTGGCTCCGTAAAATGTCGTATCGGTGCAAACATGATCTGGTCTGCTGAAAAAAGCGGTGCCCTAAAACCGGGTATGACCATGGTTGAGCCGACTAGTGGTAACACAGGTATTGCGCTAGCTTTCGTAGCGGCATCTCGTGGCTACGACATTGTCTTCACTATGCCTTCTTCTATGAGCCTTGAGCGCCGTAAGATTATGAAAGCACTGGGCGCTGAGATTGTTCTGACGGAACCAGCTAAAGGCATGAAAGGTGCGATTGATAAAGCACAAGAGATCGTGGATGCGAATCCAGGTACTCACATGATGTTGCAACAATTTGAAAACCCGGCTAACCCTGAGATCCACGAAAAGACAACTGGTCCAGAGATCTGGAACGACACAGACGGCCAAGTAGATATCCTAGTCGCAGGTGTAGGTACAGGTGGTACGATCACTGGTACTTCACGTTACATCAAAAACACTCAAGGCAAAGCGATCACATCCGTTGCGGTTGAACCTGTTTCTTCACCAGTTATTACACAGACGATTAATGGTGAAGAAGTTAAACCGTCTCCGCATAAGATTCAGGGTATTGGCGCTGGCTTCGTACCGAAAAACTTGGACCTAGAACTGGTTGATCAGGTTGAGCAAGTAAGCAACGAAGATGCAATTGAAACAGCGCGCCTGCTAATGGAAAAAGAAGGCATCATGGCAGGTATCTCTTGTGGTGCTGCGCTATGTGCTGCACTGCGTGTTGCACAACAGCCTGAGAACAAAGATAAGAATATCGTTGTTATCCTTCCAGATTCTGGCGAACGTTACCTATCTTCAGCATTATTTGAAGGCATGTTCACAGACAACGAGATGGTGCAGTAAGTCGCCTACCTGTTCGACAGAACACAAACGAAAAAGCCAGCATCATAGCTGGCTTTTTTATTAACTGATTTACAGATCAATTTAATATTTCACGGATCTTTTCAGGAGAAGGAAATTCATCTAAGTGTTCGGCCTGTATTTTTCGATCACTTGTTTTAATTACATTGAACCAAGACGCCTTTCTTTGCTTACCTTGATAGCATCCATCAATTTCGTAATTCTCCCCATCAACGGTGACAACCGCAATTGCTCGAGTTCTTACAGTAGGCTGCATGGTATCGACTCTTTTTATAAGCATACCTTTAAGCCTAGCCCAAGCTCAGCCAACCTGCTTATTAATTAACCAATGATTCAAGAAACGAGGCCGATGGTGCGAATAGTGAATGCCCTGTGACCGCACGAGTATATTTCAGAAGGTGATCGGTATGACCATGACCATCGCCCTCGATCATACTTTCCAGCATCAGTGTAAAATTCTCCGGTGTACGGCAGTAACTAGCGAAAAGTAAGCCGCACGTCTGAGTATCACCGTAGGGCATACTGTGTCTGAGTATTTCGATGGAGTTACCATCGGCATCTTTCAGAGAAGTCCTTTTGGTATGCGCTGTGAGGGCTTTTTCCGATGATGGGTACTCAATGTTATCCGCTTTAGTTCGCCCGACAGTATCTTCCTGCAGTTTTGTAGGCTGAGCGTTCCAGAATGGCATATTGTGCTCGTAGCGTTGGATATGAATATAAGAACCGCCACTAAATTGGGCATCCTCTTCACCTACAACAGCCACACTGACTCGGTTATCCCCTTCCGGGTTTTCTGTGCCATCGACAAAACCAGTAAGATCGCGCGAATCCAGATATCTAAAACCTTCGACTTCTTCCACCAACGTTACCGCATCAGCTAGCTCTTCTCGAAGCTTCTGCGCAACTAAAAAGTTAAGGTCTTTCCCTTGAGATCGAATATGGAAAAACAGATCTACAGGTGTATTAGGTGCAATGTTTTCGCCATTTTCAAAATTTGGAAATGGCTTTAGAGCACTCGGTTCAGGTCCAATCTGCAATTGAGACCAGTAGTGGCTACCGATCGCTGCTACGATATAAATCTCGCCATCTGGATGGCTTTGGTTAAATTCACGCTCAAGGCCAGGTACTTTTGCTAATAGCTGTTTTACCCTGCTTAACGCATCAGCTGTTCGAGTTTGATTAAACGTCAGAAAAAGAGCAAACGGGCTTGCCTCTGCAATTACACCCTTTTGATACTGCACCATAACAATGTCCTCAAAATCCCCTCGATAATTACCATCAGAGTATAGAGGGATCTTGCCTCTGCCAACATTGATTTAAATTGATCGCTTCAATAGATCTTTTAAATAGTGCCTTAAAAATATTATGTGAGGGAATTTTCAGCAATATTCGAAGTCACACTTAAAACACGCTTTTAATCAACAGTAGTGAATGATGAGAAATAAATTCTTAGCGACAGCCTGCCTATGGCTTTTCAGCTCCTTAACGATTGCAGCCCCAAGCGCTGATCTTTGGGACTTTTGGCTTAAGCATGATCAATCTAGCACAGCCTCTATCGACCATTCGTCTTGGGACCGATACCTTGAACGCTATGTTAAGCCCTCCTCGGATGACATCAACTTAATCAACTATGCGGATGTATCTAAGGCTGATCGAACAGACCTTACAGCATATCTTCAACGTTTAGCTGCCATTAATATTCATCAATACAACCGTGCGGAACAGCAAGCTTATTGGATCAATTTATATAACGCGCTGACGGTCAATGTGATTCTCGACCATTACCCCGTAAAGTCGATTCGAGATATCGATATTTCGCCGGGATTTTTCAGCGATGGTCCGTGGAAAAAGCAACTGCTAGAAGTGAATGGAAAGCAAGTAAGCTTAGACGATATTGAACACCGTATTCTTCGCCCAATTTGGAAAGATCCACGCATCCACTATGCCGTAAACTGTGCATCAATCGGCTGCCCTAATCTTCAACCGCAAGCCTTTACCACAGACAATAGCGAGCAACTTCTAAATCAAGGCGCTAAGGATTATATAAACCACCCTCGAGGCGCACGTTTTGACGGTAATGACCTGCGCGTTTCCAGTATCTATAAGTGGTTTAAAGAGGATTTCGGCAACAACGAAAGTGAACTGATCGATCACCTAAAGCAATACGCCGATGCTGATCTAAAAGAGAAACTGAAACAAGCCAAAGAGGTTTCAGGCTATCACTACGACTGGAATCTTAATGAGATTGCTAGATAAATTTAGGACTTAGTCGCAATTGGACGAGCTGGATCTCTGATCCACTCGCTCCAAGAACCACTGTAAACCCGGCTACCACTCAATCCCGCAATTTCCATCGCCAACTGGTTGTGGCAAGCCGTAACACCGGACCCACACATGTGAACCACGGCTTCAATCGATTTATCACCTAACAGCTGTAACCACTCTTTACGAAGCTGAACTGCGGGCTTAAATTTACCCTCAGCTAAATTATCAGTCAGTGGACGGTTTAAAGCACTTGGAACATGACCAGCGATAGGATCGATTGGCTCCACTTCGCCTCTATAGCGTTCAGCTGCACGAGCATCAACAAGATAGATCGACTGCGCATCAAGTGCCTCTTCAACCTCGGCTACCGTCAAATTCTGATTTGGCAGTAACGAGAATGTATACGCAGTAGAAGCCGGTTGCGGAATATGATTATTTAACTGACCACCTAGCGATTGCCAAGCAGCGAGACCACCATCCAACACCGCTACCGCTTTATGCCCCACCAAACGTAACAACCACCAGCAACGCGCTGCCATCGCTCCAGCACAATCGTCATAAACAATGACTTGAGTGTTATTGTTCACTCCCGCCTGCGCTAAACGATCGACAAACCGCTCTAAATCAGGCAACGGATGACGTCCTGTTTCAAGCGTAATCGGTGACGATAGATCCTGATCAAGGTCGAGATAGATCGCCCCCGGGATATGCCCATCAAGGTAGGCATTTTTACCTGCCAAGGTATCCGCTAAGTTAAAACGACAATCAAAAACCACCCAATCGGATTCCGATATGTGATTCTGAAGCTCTTCTGCACTAATGATTGTCGTATACATATTTAACATAGGGAACCTGTGAATAAGTTTCATACTTTCTCAGTGGGCGATAAAACGACCAGATACGCGAAAGTCAGTGCAGCGAAATGTCTGGACCTTTTCAAGCTGACTGACAAAGTAGATGGTCGTTTTAGAACCCACCCTGCGGGGCCTACAGAGCAACTGAATCACTTTGTTAATGATTTTCGACAGGCAACCAGCATGCCTGTAATCATTGCCTCGTGCTTCAATTGCTCTGTAAGCCTGAGTCGTATAGAACTTGTTAGCAGGTTCCTAAGCCTTTTAGATTTATAGGTAAGCCGCTAGCTCTTCTTGAAGTAGATCAAGCTCGTTCTGAGCTTTCTGCTTCTGCTTTTTCTTTAAGCCTTCAACCTGAGCCGTTTTCTCAGCAATAACAGATTGTGCAGCAGCAGCTTTATCGTCCGCTTGCTCAACTTGCTCAAGCAGAGGCTTAAGCTGCATCAAAATACCGCGACGACGGCCTTCTTCAGCACGTGCGATCTCTTCTGCAGATTTCTCTTTTTTCTTTTTAACTTCCGTTTTAGCTTCTGCAACGTAAGTTAGTGGACGAATACCAGCCGCAATACGCGCTTTATCCATCAAAGGAGAAGTAATCTCACGAGCTTTAACGGCACCCTTTTGCAGAACCTCTTCCACTTCACCAAGATCGTTCATCAATTCATTGTAACGAGCACGCGGAGCAGACAGTTTTGCATCTAGGAACTCAAATAGTTCTTTCTTCGCATCGCCCCAACCGATACCGTTTTCGAACTGCTGGCGCATTGCAGTTGCTTCATTTTCATTAGCAAAGCAGTTGTATAGCTGGAAAATTGTGCTGTTATCAGCATCTTTAGGCTCGCCCGGCTCGCGCGTATCCGTTTTGATCTGCTTAATCAGCTTGTATAGCTCATCAGCAGAAGCGAACAATGGAATCGTATTGTCGTAGCTCTTCGACATCTTACGACCATCCAGACCCGGAATTAGCTGAGTCTGCTCATCCACTACCGCTTCTGGCAATGTGAATAGGTTTTCGTAAGTGTGGTTGAAACGACCCGCCATATCACGTGCCATTTCAATATGCTGAATCTGGTCTTTACCTACTGGGATAAGATCAGCATTAAACATCAAGATGTCAGCCGCCATCAGGATTGGGTAGCTAAACAATCCCATTGTGATGCCATCATCCAGATCGCTGCTACCCGCATCGCGGTTAGCATCAACAGAAGCTTTGTAAGCGTGAGCACGGTTCATCAGACCTTTAGAACACATGCAGGTAAGAATCCACGTTAGTTCCGTGATCTCAGGGATATCTGTTTGGCGGTAGAACGTCGCTTTATCCGTATCTAAGCCTAGCGCCAACCAAGTCGCTGCAATCTCACGAGTGGATTGAGCAACACGCTCTGGATCGTGGCACTTAATTAATGCGTGGAAATCAGCTAGGAAATAGCAGTTGTTGTACTCACCTGTCTGACTCATTTCGATGGCAGGCTTAATCGCACCCAAGTAATTACCAATGTGAGGTGTACCTGTAGTGGTTATACCCGTCAGAACAGTTTTCTTATCCATTATTCACGTCTCTAATCTGCATGCAGCTGCCCGCTTAAAAATATGGCAACTCAATATAGGTCACTAATTTAATGGCGGTTATAATACCGAAAAAACGTGGAGGTTGCCCCCATAACCCTCACTATTCCTTTGCTGATTCTTGTATCCACCCAATGTCGAGATGACAGCACTGACAGGTTAGGGCTTAATAGGCCTACAACAATAACAATACTGAGAATTTTATGACTGATTCTATCGCTTCCTGGGTTACTTTATCCGCTCTATTTGCCAGTGCTGGCTGGTACATTTTTCAAAGCCCTGAGCGTAATCTCAATGCAATTGTAATGTGTATAATGTCAGGCATTCTGTGTCTGTTCGGCGGTTTCCTGATTTCGGGTCTGTTGATGAAGCTAACGGGCTCATTTGAAAACCCTCTAATTCCAGCACTACTTGTCTGCTTTGGCACGGCGATCTGTATAGTTGCTCATACCCTTTATAAAAAGCGCGCGGCATCATAAAGGCTTTTAACTAAATACCTAAAAGGCCATATTAAAAATGGCCTTTTTTGTATCTACAGACAGGGTTATTATCTATACACTTTATTACTGCAAAGATAGATTTTTCCTATGCTGATTGTCGTATCACCTGCCAAAACTCTGGATTATGAAACTGCCCCTGTCACTGAAACATACAGCCAACCAGAGTTTCTTGATCATTCACAACTTCTAATTAATGAGCTGAAAAAGCATTCTGTTCAAGATATTGCTCAGATGATGAAGTTAAGCGACAAACTGGCCAGTTTAAATGTTGCCCGCTATGAATCTTGGACATCTGAGTTCAACACAGACAACGCTAAACAAGCAGTTCTGGCCTTTAAAGGAGATGTATACACAGGGTTAGATGCTGAAACTTTATCGGAAGATGACCTAGCTTTTGCACAGAATCACTTACGTATCCTTTCAGGTCTTTATGGCGTGTTAAAACCGTTAGATTTAATGCAGCCCTATCGATTAGAGATGGGCACCAAGCTCACAAATAGCCGCGGTAAAAACCTATACGAATTTTGGGGAACTCAAATTTGTGAACGATTGAATGAAGAACTTGCTGAGCATAAAGAGCAGGTACTAATCAATCTAGCTTCGAATGAGTACTACAAAGCAGCCAAAGAGAAAAACATCTCCGCGCGTATCATCACGCCAGCGTTTAAAGACTGGAAAAATGGTCAATATAAGATGATCAGCTTCTACGCTAAAAAAGCTCGAGGTTTGATGACCCGCTACATTATTCAAAACAAAATCGAAAACCCTGAAGACTTAAAAGGGTTTGATCTCGAAGGTTACCGTTTCGCTGAGAGTATGTCCGAAGGCGACACTTGGACATTCATCCGCGATCATGAAGAGTAAAACCCTCTTCGCTTACCCCAGATACAAAAAAGCCAAAGCAATATGCTTTGGCTTTTTTAATGGTGAGATATCAGCTTAGTTTTGCTCGATACCCACGATAAACCAATCTGCATTTTCTTTAGTCATATCACGTGCCAAGTGCCACGTTTCATTAAACTCAGTCGCTTCAGAGGCATTCTCTTTCAACCAACCGTAGAAGTTAATGCTCACAATTACCTCATCTTCTTGAGTGATGAAGTTAGCTAGCTCAGACATGACCGATACAACTTCTGTTGCCTGATCAGCAGGTGACTTAGCACGCTCTTGTTGTAGGACATTCAACAACTCTTCTGATGTATAAGTGCGAATTTCATCCCAGTCCGAACGATCCCAAGCCTTTTGCAGATTTACAAAGTGCTCACGGGAACCTTCCAAGAATGCTTCTTTATTGAACCAAGAAGGAATCTCGATCTCAGCAGAGTCACCCCAACCGGAGTCGTAAGCAGGCATAGGTTTAAACTCCTGCACGTTCTCAGTTTGAGCTTCACGCTGCATTGGCTGCGGCTGCTGTTCTGGTGTATAAGGCTGGCCTTGCCCATGACCACCTTGAGTAGCGTAATCCGGACGCTGCGCCTGTTTTCGCATCGAGAAGATTTTGTAAACAATAAAGATCACCGCAGCGATCAGAATCAGATCCATAAACTGCAGACCTTCAAACGCCCCACCGAATAGCAACGCGCCAAAAATACCACCCGCCAACAAACCAGCCATCAAACCACCAAAACCTCTTTTCTTAGGTGCTGTTGCTGCATTGGTTGTTTTATCAGCTTGCTTTTGTTGTTGCTGCTGTTGAGCAGGCTTAGATTTTTTAGGTGAAGAAAAGCTTTTACCAAATGAAGAACCACCACCGAAGCGTTTAGCTTCAGCTGTTTCAGCGATAGGAAGCGAAATCAAAAATACCGCCATTAAAGTAACCAAAAAAGTCCGCATTGTTTCTCCTAAATAACTAGCTTTTACCGGTAACCGTACCGGCAACTACAGCGAGATAAATCCCTGTGAATATTAAAGCGATACCCCATAAATGAAAAGCCTGAACCTGCTCTGCGAGGAAAATCACCGACAATATAATTCCCCACATTGGCACTTGGTGAATAAATAATCCAGCTTTATGAGCACCGAGCTTTTCAACACCATAATTCCAGAATAAGTACGCCAAGATAGAAGGGAAAATGGCTAAATAGGAGATCAGTAATATCAGATCCATATCCCAGTGAATCTGCAAAGCTCGCTCTGTTTCCAACAACGACAGAGGTACTAAAATAATCACCCCTACGGTTAAAGAAACCGAGAAGAACGCAAAACCACTCATCTCTCTCGGTTTCCAACGCAACGCCAAGCTATAACAAGCCCAAACAAACATTGCGAGTAGCACCCAAAGGTCGCCACGATTGAAGTTAAGCGACATTAAAGCCTCAGGGTCACCTTTACTGATCAAAGCTAAAACACCCAGTAACGAAAGCAATACACCTAACCATTGCCGCACTGTCGTCGACTCACGAAGCACTACTGTGCTGATACAGAGAATCATGATCGGCATTGAGGATTGCATCAAAGTCCCATTCATAGCAGTCGTTGTTTGCAAGCCGATATAAGCCAAGGTATTGAAACCTGCGACACTCAAGGCTCCGAACAGTATTAGCCTAGGCCAATACTGTCGAATCACATCGCGATGCTTATAAATTGCTGGGATAGCAAAAGGTAATAAAATAACGAACGCTAATGACCAACGAATCAACGCTAGAGTAATCGGAGGGATATCAACAGAAAAAGCACGCGCTAAAACAAAGTTACCCGCCCAAAAAAGCGTGGTAAGCGTCAACAGTAGATAAGCCAAATATGACCTCGAAAGCCTTATTTATTCTTCTGCAAAAAACGCGAAAGTAGACTGTTACTCGCATCATTGCCCGTAATAATATAATGCAGGACATTATAATTATTTACAGTCCATTGCATACGGCGATTGGATTTATTTAAACCACAAATAAGGACTTCATCGCCCTCTTGTAGCTCATCTAACTCGCCAGGCAACATATCGATAAAATCCCCACGCTTTAACATCAGAGGAAAGGCATGTAGATTTTTCTTACGATTGTGAGGATCTTTAAAGAATAAAGAGAGCGTCAAATCGAAGCCCTGCCTCTTTGCTTCCATAAAAGCGGGTGTTTCTTTCTCACCTACGGTATAAGCCCAGCTATCTAACTCCCTGTCCCCTACAACGCTACTCATACGATTAATCAAAGTATGCGCCCATACATCATCAAATTTATTCTGCATCTCTTCGATAAATATAGGCACTAACGGAGATTTAACATGTGCAAGGATACGGTTTGCGATAATACGCCCCGGCTCCATAATAAAATCGGCACGGCTATTTTTGAAAACCAAGCTATTGGCGTGGATGTTTTGCCTAACCACAGTCAGGAGTTTAGGATTCAATTCTCGAGCGGTCATCATGATAGACAGGTTATCTGCATCATTATTGGTACCCGCAACGATACCCACCGCATCCATTATCCCCGCTTCCATTAACGTAACCGCTTCCGTGCCAACACCGGTCACTTGATGAGGAAGGTCTTTTATTTTTTCGGCATCAATATCTAAAACCGTCAGTTCGACATCACTTTCGTCAAAATCCCGGTACAAAGCTCGACCAAAGCGACCATGTCCACAGATAATCCAACGCCCTTTAGTACGTTGATATACGCTGGACAGCGGTCGATGGAATGGATTGTGAATCCAGTCATACACCAGATGCATATACGGAGCATGAGCAGCCAAAGAAAGATACTGAGCGTAGGTCCGGAACGGATCCACCACTAGGTCAGTACCAAAAGAGTTTAGGTTGGCGGAGGTAATATCAGATTCGGTACGACTGATCACCATTCGCTCTGGGTTAAGCAATTTACTGGCAATCGCAATAGACAGATTGACCTGATCTTGATTCGTTAACGCCATCACCCCTATACATTTAGGATGCTGAAGACCCGCTCCATCTAAGACATCAGGGAGTGAGGCATCTGCACAGAGTGCAGAAACAGAGATAGGTAACTCATCCATCTCTAACGCATCTATTTTGTCTTGATTGATATCGACTACAACCACACGAATGTCACGTCGTACTAGCTGTTGAACAACAACACTCCCCGTCACACCGTAGCCACAGATCAGATAGAAAGGTTCGTTCATCTGCCGAACATCTGCAGTAAAGGAACGTCTACGCATCATGCGCCCAAATACAGGCTCTTGTATCAAGGCCAGCGTCGTACCTATGCCGTATAACCAAGCGATTACCGTGGCGTAGATACACAAGAGCGTCCACATACGCTGAGCAGAGGTAAATTCATAAGGAATTTCACCAAAGCCGATGGTCGATCCCATAAAAGACACAAAATAAACCGCATGGAAGAAATCCATTCGGTAAACATTACCCTGATCATCCTCCCCAGGTATAAGTACAAATCCAAGTACTGAGATGGAGTAAACAACAATCAAAGTAATTAACGGCACCCTTAAGCGCCGTAAGAATAGATAGATAACGTTATTCATAAAGAATAATCGCTCAGTGCTTATCGACGCAGCATGGCAGTTTCAACTACCAACAAAATAACCGAGATAACATTGGCTAAGAGCGCGCCTGCACTTAGAGAAACAACGCTGGACATATTAGATGGGTCCATTCCGATACCGCTAATCTGCTCTGCGTAACCCCAAATCCCTGCAGCGACGATTAGCTGCAGGTCTGCAACTAATGAGGTGGCTAGCATCAGTGCGCCTAGATGCGTACGGTCACCAAATTTAATAACTGTACAGATCATGCTGACAACCAATGCAGCAAAAAACTCGTAAACGTTATGGTGAGCTGGGTTTTCTATATCCCCTAGAAAGAAGCCAAAGTTGAGCGTCAATGCCAACACAATAAAAAACGCAAAAATCACTTTTTCCTTGTTCATCGCTTCCTTCAACTCCTGAACTTTTTTAACGAAGATCTGGATTGTAACACCCACGCTTACTAATTCCATTGAGTTGGATTAAGGAACCCTAACCGTTATGCTTTGTCACAACATAACATTTTGGTGTTTTTACGATTTAAGGCTTATTTTTATGCTAACTCTTTCCATGCCACGGCTAGTTGTTTTTGCTGGTCTATTGTCTGCAGTTTTATCCACATCAGTATTCGCAGACGTCGAAAAAAGTCCCAACGATCCAAATGTGTATCGCAGCCTAACCTTAGATAATCAGCTGCGCGTTTTATTGATCTCGAACCCTAAAAGTGACAAAGCGGCTGCCTCGATGAATGTAGCTGTGGGCTCTAGCGCTAACCCTAAAGATCGCGCGGGTCTAGCTCATTATCTAGAACACATGCTCTTCCTAGGCACCGAAAAATACCCAGCAGCGGATGAATATCAGAGTTTCATCCGTTCTCACGGTGGTGGTCATAACGCTTATACATCGATGGAAAACACCAACTATTTCTTTGATGTCACAGCTGAAAATTTAGAACCTGCTTTAGATCGCTTTGCCCAGTTCTTTATTGCGCCGCTCTTTGATGAAAAATACGTAGATCGTGAGCGCCATGCTGTTCACTCAGAATATCAATCAAAGATTAAAGATGATTACCGCCGTAGCTATGCCGTAACAAAATCTTTAATGAACCAGCAAAATAGCCACAACTGGTTTGCCGTGGGTAGTTTAGAAACCCTAGCCAATACTCCCGAGCGCCCAATTCGTAAAGAGTTAATCGAATTTTATCAACGCTATTATTCTGCCAATCTGATGGCACTTGCCGTACAAGGTAGAGAGCCTCTAGACCAATTAGAGCAGATGGTAAGAGAGAAATTCAGCGCGGTTAAAAACTACGATACTAAAGCGTTTGAAACCAAAACCTCTCTGTTTAATCCGAAGCAACTACCGCAGTTGGTTAAGATCAAAAGCGTAAAAGATATCCGCTCACTTACGCTAACCTTCCCTACTATTGAAACTCGCAGTCATTGGGAAAGCAAGCCGCTGTATTACATCAGCAACCTGATCGGCTATGAAGGCAAAGGCAGCTTACTTTCTCTACTGAAAGAGAAAGGCTTGGCAACATCCCTTTCTGCTTCGCAAGGTCATGATTTGAATAACCAAGCTAGCTTTATGGTGAGCATGCGCCTAACCGAACAAGGCCTTGAGCAATACCAGCAAGTTATCCAATTGGTATTCCAGTATGTTGAATTGCTAAAACAGAGCGGTATTCAAAAAGCGCTATTTGATGAAGAGAAACAACTGAGCAACATCCGTTTCACCTTTCAAGAGCAATCAGAACCCATCCACATGGTGAGCGGCTTAACAAGACAGATGCAATTTTTCCCAACGGAGAAAGTCATCTCTGCGAACTACACCTTTAATGAGTTTAAACCTGAGCTGATTCAGCAATATCTGGATAAGATTAAACCAGAGAATATGCTGGTAACCATTAAAGCGCGTGATGTTCAAGGCAACCAAACAGAACCTGACTACAAAGTACCTTTTGAAGTTTCTCAGTTTAGCGAGGAAGCACTGAAAAGCTTCGCCGCTAAAGCGATTGATCCGAAATTAACTGTTCGCAGTACTAACCCATTTATTGCCCAAGACTTAGATCTTCTAGCAGCCGAAACTAAACAAGCACCTTATCTACTCCAAGATAAACAAGGTTTCGAACATTGGCATTTAACCGATGTCCGCTTTAATGTACCGAAAGCAAATGCCTATTTCACACTACAAACCCCATATGCCAATACCAGCGCTAAAAACTGGGTAATGAATAGCCTCTTCACTGAGATGCTGCAAGAGCAACTCAATGAAACACTCTACGATGCTTATCTAGCTGGTCTAGGCACGAATATTTACCCACATATGAAGGGCTTTACGGTTCGCTTATCTGGTTACAACGACAAATTAGATCTACTAACAAAAGATGTAGTCGCTGCTATCAATAAACCGGATCTACCAAAAGAACGTTTTGAGATCCTTAAGCAGAAATATCTAGATAACTTAGCGAACCAGCTAAATGATAAGCCGTACAATCAAACGACGAGCCGTCTGTATGAATTGCTTTTACCTCAATGGAGTAATGCAGAAGAGCGCAGTGAAGCAGAAAAGCTAACGGTTAAAGATCTGGCCGCTTATGCAGCTAAATTGCAGGAAACGCCGGATATTAAACTACTCACACATGGTAATTTAAGCGCAGCAGATGCAGAAACTGTCGCTTCACTAATCAAAGATAGCCTATGGCAATCAGGCGCTACGGAGGTAGCACCTGTTCAGGTAGTTCAAGTACCGCGCCAGCAGCAACTGACAGATAAGTTAGTGATTGATCATGATGACTCGGCAATCTCTGTTTTGCTACAAGGCAATAACAACAGCAATAAAGAGAAAGCTGAATTCTCTGTATTGAGCGAAATATTATCCGCGCCTTTCTACAATCAGCTACGCACAGAAAAACAGCTAGGTTACATCGTCTTCGGTACGCCTCTGCAAATGCACAAAACACCGGGTATCGCATTTATCGTGCAATCCCCTGTGGCAGACGGCAAAACACTGGTAAAAGAAATTGATCAGTTCTTAATGCAATCGAGTAGTTTGATTTCTCAACTAAATCAGGAAGAGCTGAACAAATTTAAACGTAGTGTTATTTCAAGAATCACTAAACAGGATAAAAAACTATCCAGTCGTACCAAGCGATTCTGGCGAGAACTAGATTGGGGTGAAACAGAGTTTGATACGCGCCAAAAACTAGCAGAAGCGGTAGATAAAGTAACCTTAGACGATCTATCCAAACGCTACGCGGGTTTGTTTGATCGCCGTTTAACGGTTTTAAGTACAGGCAAGAAGTTTGAACGCCCTGCAACTGAGCCGATGAAATTAACTCAGGTGTTTAAGCAACGTAGAGATCAGGGCGTTTTCACTCCTGATAACTGATAGGGTTTGATGAACAAGAGCATGGCTATTGATCAGGATTGATAGCCGTGCGCTTTTTCGCTTTTTCTTGTTCTAATTCCAACTGTTTTTGCTTTTGTGCTTCTATCGGTCGGAAATAGACTGAATCTTTTACTTCTGGCTCAACCAACTCTTCACAGCCTTGTCCTAAGATAAGGCATCGCGCTTTCTTCTCATCCTTACCTATCTGAACAAAGATCTTGTCCTCACCTTTTAATGGTGGTTTTTTCGGTTTGCCTACCGGTACTTCATTAACTAGAGGCGGAACATAAGGAATTACGACAGGTTCAGGCAGATTACTTGGCAGATCTTTAGGCTGGACCTCTTTCATCCGTTCTTTATCGAAGGTACCCCTTCGCCAATCTTTATAGGCCGTTTCACCATCTACCGTGCCATAGTAATAGCCTTTAGGTGAGGTGATATCGTATTCGATAGGCAGTTCGACCTCTTCCTCCGCACTAATGGCGCAAGAAAAAAGGAAAAGACCGAGAACAGCCGATCTAGTAAGCATCGTCAAAAGCATCTTCCATAGGATAAATAGCCTCAGCGTATACAGCCAATTCTTCCAAAATGTGACGTTTATTATCATCCATTTCAGGCTGACCATAGAGCTCATTCAATCGCTGATAGAATGCATCCATAGTCAAATGACCACCTTCGCCCTTTAACAATTTACGACGACGGTAATCTTCCCATTGCATCTGTTCCTCCTGGGTTAACACAGAGCTGCAATTACGCGCTTTATAGCGTAGCAACATCTCTTCGAGCCTAGGATCTTGGAATGGTAGATCCAGCTCAGCTAACTCCATAGGGCCCGTTTGCCGAATTTGATCCATGGATTTACGATCTGATGGCGTAAAAAAACCACCACTGTATAGCATCATATCGGGATCGCTTTCCGCCTCAAAAGGGCTCTCACTATAGATATCGGCAATTTTCTGCGACAGACCAGTAAAACTTCGTAACATCTGCAAATGCGTTCGGCAAACATCACCATCAATCTGCAAACGAGCCGCTTCCTCAGTATTCAACATGCCGGCAGGCGCTATGATCGGGCACTTATTGATATGCACCTGCTTTAACGCAATTTTCGGGTCTGCGTCAGTGAGTTCTGAATGTTTTGTATAAAGTAAGCGTCTCAGCTCTTCGACTGGCAATTGCATCAGAGGTTCTGGATTCACACGCAGATCCCACACTAACACCCCATTTTTATTCACAGGGTGTGTCGCTAATGGTGCCACAATAGCAGCATTACCATGCTCAACCGGATAGCGAGAAGAAACATGCAACACAGGCTTATGACTTTGTGGGTCTAAGAGAATTTGAATGGATTGCTTATTACGGTTATTTAGCACGTAATTAAATAACTTAGGCTGCTTTTCCCGAACCAGTTTCGCCATCTCAATCGTGGCGTACACATCTGATAAAGCATCATGGGCATGCCCATGGTCGATACCATTAGCTACCGTTAAATCTTCTAGCCTTAGACTTGGTGAGCCATCTTCATATTTAGGCCAAGTAATCCCTTCAGGACGTAGGGATCGAGTTAATCGCAACATATCGATAATATCCCAACGGGAACAACCGTTTTGCCACTCTCTGGAATAGGGATCAAAGAAGTTACGATACAAACCGTATCGGGTTACTTCATCATCAAATCGAATACTGTTGTAGCCCACACCACATGTGCCAGGGCGAGCAAGTTGCTCATGAATCTGTGCAAAGAAATCCGCTTCACACACACCCTCTTCTATCGCTTTTTGCGGTGTAATCCCTGTAATCAGACACGCTTCCGGGTGAGGGAGCTGATCCTCACTTGGTTTGCAATAGAACATCACCGGCTCTTCGATGATATTTAGCTGATCATCGGTACGAATACCCGCAAACTGGACCGGCCAGTCGCGTTTTGGATCTGCGCCAAAAGTTTCATAGTCATGCCAAAAGAATGTTAAAGGCGCATTTGCCATAAATTATCCTTGCCAAAAGGGTAAATCTGATAGATATAATGTGGGTATTAGCTATATATATTAAAAGAATAGCCAATAGAACGCTCTGTATTTCAGATTAACATTTCAATGTTAAGGGTTCACCCATGTCTCATAATCAGGATGTAATGAACAAAGTTTGCCCCTGTGGTTCCAATAAACCTTTTGATTACTGCTGTAAACCTATCGTACAAGGGCAAAAACCTGCACCAACAGCGGAAGCATTGATGCGATCCCGCTACACAGCATTCGCGCTGGGTGCTATCGATTATCTAATCAATACCACTGCGCCGGAAAACCGAGGCGAAGACGATGCCGAAATTTTGGCTGACCAAGTTAAATACACTAACTGGACAGGTCTAACAATTTTAGACACCAATCAAGGTAACCGATCTGACGAAACGGGAATGGTTGAGTTCGAAGCCAATTTCGAAACAGATGATCAAAGTGGCACTTTGTATGAGAAATCGAACTTCCGCAAAGATGATGGTTTCTGGTTCTACGTTGATGGTGATGTAGAAGTTAGAACTTAGTTAGAAGGTATTTTTTCAGCTGTCGAAAAGGGCTCAGTTAGCAAAGTTTGTTTTTATCTGCGCCCTTTCTCAAAGACCTTCTATTTCTTAGACTTAGCAACAACCGTTAACTGTTTAACGGTCTGGGTTTGTCTTCCCTTTTGTAACAGTCTCTCAAAAAAACTCACATTGCTAGCACATTATCTTAATGTCAACGCTGTCAGACACCGAATTCTCAGGTAGAATATTGGCCCTTAAAGGTAGCGCGTTCCATCATATATACGCGTAGCCGTAGAAGTACAGGTCACTATGCTAGCAAGATTTTTAAAGCCCAATTGGCAACATGCCAAGCCCGAAAAACGGATCAAAGCGATTACAAAGCTTCGCGAAACTGATGCCGATGCTCAAACTATCCTATCGCAGCTAGCACTGAAGGATGAGGATGAAACAGTACGCTTAACTGCTACTGAAAAACTCTCCGACCTTAACTTATTAATCCAGATCAGCCAGAACGACAGTTCTAGCAATATCCAACAATTAGCTCTACATCGGATTAGCCAGATTCTACTGAGCCAAGAAGAGACACCGCTTCAGGAAGAAAAAAGCTCGGCGCTAGCTTATATTACTGATGGCGACCTACTGACTCACATTGCGCTGAATAGCCAAAACGAACAACTTCGCGAGCAAGCCGTCATTCAAGTTACTGACGATCATGACCTTGTCCTTATTGCTGAGAAAAGTCAACGCGCTAGTTTGCGCGTCTTAGCGGCTGGACAAATAAGTAATGAAGATATTCTTGAGCAACTCCAAAAGGCAGCGCGCAATAAAGATAAAGGCGTCGTTAAAGTTACGAAAGAAAAGCTTCAAGTCATTCGTGAACGACAAAAGCAAGAGCAGGCTCAACAAGACGCAATCCAGAAACAATTAGCTTCTCTTCAACAACTTGCAGCAACTGAATATTTCCCGCTGTATTCCGCAAAGATGACCGCTATTGAAGCGGACTGGGAAAAACTTAGCTCTTCGACAAATGCAGAACAACAAGAGCTTTTCCAAGAAAACCTAAAACTTTGTTCTGAACAGATCCAGAAGCATGCTGCAGAACAGCAGGCTCAACAAGAGAAAGCCGCTCAGCTTGAGAAGCAAAAAGCTCAAAGCCACGCTGTTTATTCTGAAGTGTGCATTCTTAAAGAACAAAGCACCTCATTACCTGCAGATCAGGAAAAGCTAAAAACATTCCAATCTCGTTTGGAATCGCTTTGTGCTGATTGGACAGCAGTGAAGCAATACAGCAGTAAAGATGAGCAGTCTAGTTTCGATAAAATCACCGCTCAGTTAAAAAACTTACTGGTTTCTTATTTTCATCTGCTTGAAGCCGAAGAAAAAATCAAAGCTCTGTGCACAGTTTTAAATGGTTCATCTGAGATTGAGCCATTAAACAAGGCCGCACAAGAAGCAACTCAACTCATTAACAAATTTAGCTGGCCTAAATTGCAAGAGAAGCCTACTTCCCTAGCACAACTAGAAGAAGGGTTAGCTACCGCTAAGTTACGTCTAGATGCCGATAATAATCACGCACTACAGCTACAAAAAGAACTTAGTGATGTCTTAGACGGCCTGAAATCTGCTATTTCATCTGGCGAAATACGCTCAGCAGATAAACAAATTAAAAAAGCGGAACAGCTAAGCAAACGCTTAAACGGCAACCTAACGCCAGAGCTTGAACAACGTATCAAAGCACTTGGAGCCGAGCTACAAGAGATTAGAGATTGGCAGGCTTATGCCGTCGCACCGAAAAAAGAATCCCTATGTGAAGAGATGGAAGCGCTCAGCCAATCCAATCTTCCTGTACAAGATTTAGCGACCCAAGTTCGCAGAATCCAAAAAGAGTGGAAACTGCTAGATGCAACCGACTCTGTTCACTCTCAACAGCTGTGGAAACGCTTCAAAAAAGCCTCTGACGCTGCGTATGCGCCTTGTGACCAGCACTTTGCCCAGCAGCGAGATATCCGTAAGAGCAATTTAGAAAAGCGCCAGCGGATCCTAGAAGAGCTAAAAAGCTTACAAGAGCCTCAAGAAGAAACAGTCGAAAGCTGGAAAGACTATAGTCATCAGATTCACCAAGCGAAAACAGAATGGCGAAACCACTCTCCCGTTGATCGCGCTCCAGGTAAAAAACTGCAAGTTCAGTTCGATCAATTACTAAAAGAGCTAGATGCGCCACTAAAAGAGATTCGACAAGCGAACGCCAAAGAAAAGCAAAGTTTAATCACTGAAACAGAGCAACTGCTGCAAGCAACAAATCTGCACGATGCTACAGAGCAAGTTAAAGAGCTTCAAAAGGCTTGGAAACTAATTGGCCCTGCTCCACGCAATCAGGAAAGAAAACTTTGGAATCAATTCAGAGAAAACTGCAGTCAAGTTTTTGAAATGTATTTCGCTGATAAATCATCACCGAAAGAATGCGGCTCTCAGGCACAAAACAGTAATGCTTTAGAAAAGCAGTGCACTGAACTTGAACAGCTGATTGAAACCGGTGCCAGCCTCAATCATTTGCAAGAATTGCTTGCCTCTATGCAACAGCTTCTTCCGGTTGAGAACGAAACGCTATCTGAGCGTATAGAAAAAGCCATTAACTATGTGCAACGCCAAAAGCACGAGTTAAAACAATTTGAGTCTGAGCCATATCTAACGATTCAACGTAAGGCAGAG
Organism: Neptuniibacter sp. SY11_33; assembly: GCF_047778025.1. GTDB lineage: Bacteria > Pseudomonadota > Gammaproteobacteria > Pseudomonadales > Balneatricaceae > Neptuniibacter. The sequence continues at coordinate 866,442 of NZ_CP180543.1, read as the reverse complement.
ATCTGTGAACAGCTTGAACATGCTATTTTGGATGAGACGACAAGCGACTGCTTAGACTCACTACAAGAAGCTTGGGAACACGAACCTGCATCGCCTTCTAATACATCAGATATTGATCAGCGTTTTGCCGTTCTGCTATCTCTAATCTCTAATCCAGATCAAATGGATGAGATGATTAATACCCAAGAACAACGTTTGCGTCATTTATGTATTCGTTTGGAGATCGCCACATCTCAGCCTTCACCACCAGAAGATCAAGCGCTGCGTATGGAATATCAAATGGAGCGCTTACAACAAGCACTGGCTGAACAAAAACAGGGTTTTAATCTCAGCGAGATCAAACAGCTTGAACAAGAGTGGCTAGGTATTCCTTTTGCCGCTCATTTCGAAGAATTCAACGAACGCTTCGAAGAAAGACTACAGCAACTGCTGTAAACAGAGTAGAAACAAAAAAACCGCTAAAAAGCGGTTTTTTTTGTTTCTAAGCTATTCAGCTTTATGACATGTGCAATCCGCCATTCACCGACATATCCGCACCCGTAATATAACCAGAATGCTCGCCACACAAGAATGTACACATGTGACCAATCTCTTCAGGCGTACCAAAACGACCGACAGGGATACCAGCACAAATCTGATCTTGAATCTCTTGAGCGATCTTCGCCACCATTGCCGTTTTAATATAACCAGGCGACACCGTATTTACCGTCACACCTTTACGAGCAACCTCTTGAGCCAAGGCTTTAGTGAAGCCATGAATACCTGCTTTTGCTGCAGAATAGTTACACTGACCAAACTGACCTTTCTGAGCGTTTACGGAAGAGATATTGATGATACGGCCCCAGCCGCTATCAATCATGCCATTGATAACCAAACGAGTCATATGGAACATAGAATCAAGGTTAGCTGTTAACACCTCATCCCACTGCTCCCAACTCATCTTTTTAAACTGACCATCGCGTGTGATACCTGCGTTATTTACCAGAATATCAACAGAACCGCCCGTCAGCTCTTCAACTGTAGCAATACACTGTGCACATGACTCGGCATCAGTCACATCACCGTAAGCCACATCGATTTCATAACCTGCTGCTTTCTGCTCTGCTTGCCAAGCTTGAGCTTTTGAATGATCTCCACCGCTGTTGTAACCAGCAACTACTCGGAATCCACCATCAACCAATTCACGGCAAATTGATGTTCCTAAGCCACCTGTTCCACCTGTTACTAGGGCAATTTTCTGACCCATGTTACATCCCCTTTATACGCATTTGTGCTTTGTAGTAATTATTTATGGTCCATCATTTCCAAACTAAGAATACCAACCAGCTCGAGGCTTTAAATAAGGTATTTCATAAGTTGGTTATATATCGATCATAATCCGATCTCTTCAACGATAATAATATGACTTTGGTTGAAGAGTAATAAGGATAATCCAATACTATGAAATAAAAGTGACAAACCAGTACATCTGAGGAAGCTGACGCAACGCAACAATAATATTCACAATTTAATCTATAACGGCAAAAAACATGTATAGAACAAAAAACATCAGGAATAAAAAAACCGAAATAAAGAGATTATTTTCAGTAAGTTAAGAACACAGTTTAGATTAGTGATGGGAATTTATTTATCCGAAAGAAAAGCCATTAAGCCATTTGTTTTTTACTGCACCGCAACAACCATTAGCATAGTAAAACAGTTAACAGTTTTAACGGTTTAGAATGACGTAAACAGAAAGTTTAAGGGTAAACGCGTACTCAAGCGCCCGCAGCGGGCACAACATCCGACTCTTGTATCTCACAAATCCCCGATTCTGGATCACAAATCGGAAGGACAACAAGGTGATCGAATTCAATTTTTAACCCGATACGCTCACCTACATCATGGTCATGATGACACGCGGTAATACAAGGTACGATTTCGCCATTATCCAATTGAACTTGGTAAAGGTAATGAGAACCTCTAAACCACTTACTAACAATGAGTCCACTGATTTCACTGTCTTCTTGATGCTGGATATCATCAGGGCGGATTAACAACTCAACCTCAGTCCCTGGCGCATAGACTAACTTTTCGTCCCCGACCAAAACGCCTAGCGATGTCTCAACTGAATAAGCATCTTTGATACGTGCCTTAAGAAACTCTCCCAAACCGATAAAGTCAGCTACAAAGCGAGTTTTTGGTTCGTGATAAATATTAAAAGCCGTGCCCCACTGTTGAATCACACCTTGTTGCATTACGGCAATTTTATCTGCCATTGCAAAGGCTTCCATCTGATCGTGTGTTACCAGAATAGCGCTCATCTCTTCTTGCTTGAGGATATCTCGAATCTCAGGCACTAGCGTTTCACGTAGGTTAGCATCTAGACCAGAAAACGGTTCATCCAACAACAGAAGATCAGGCTTTGGTGCCATCGCACGCGCAAGCGCGATTCGTTGTTGCTGACCACCCGATAAGGAATGAGGATAGCGCTCCTCTATACCAGGCAAGCCTACAAGTTCAAGCAACTCTGATATACGGTCGGCCTTATCAGCTCTGCTCCAATTTTTGATACCAAATGCAATATTGTCCGCGATGCTCAAATGCGGGAACAACGCGATGTCTTGAAATACCATACCAATATTGCGTTGCTCTGTAGGCATACAGAATTGCGAAGTGGATAATTGCTGGCCCAACATGGAAATCTCGCCCGACTTAACCGGCTCAAACCCTGCGATTGATCTTAGAAGTGTAGATTTACCGCAGCCACTAGGCCCCAAGAGACAACCAATTTCACCCTTCTCTAATCCTAAAGACACATCATGCACAACCTCAACTGCACCATAAGCTAAGGTCACATCATTAATTAAAAGGTGTTTTGATTGGCTCATAACTTAGTTTCCTGCACGCCCTTTAGATATTGAGCGGCTTAGTAAAATCACCGGTAATAGACCTACTGCCACTATGAGTAGTGACGCTGGCGCTGCATCTATCAATCTTTCATCAGAGGCCAACTCAAACGCCCTAACAGCAAGCGTATTAAAGTTGAAAGGTCTTAAAATGATAGTTGCAGGTAATTCTTTTAAAACATCGACAAAAACAATAAGAAGCGCGGTTAACACCGAGCTACGCATCAAAGGTACATGTACCTGCTTTAGCACTTGAAAAGGCGTACAGCCTAGAGTCCTGGCTGCACCATCCAAACTTGGCTTAATCTTGCCTAAACCACTCTGGATCGAGCCCAGCGACACCGCTAAGAAACGAACAGTATAAGCAAATAATAACGCGACAATCGTTCCTGAAAGAATCAACCCTAAATCAATATCGAACCAATTTTTGGCAGCCGCGATTAGTTGGTGATCCATCCACGCAAATGGGATAATAACCCCTATAGCGATAATCGTTCCTGGTAGAGCATAGCCCATTCCTGCAGTAGCAATAGAGAAACGTACGCCTTTACTTGGCGTTAAGCGACCTGCATAGGCTAGCAATAGCGCAAAGCCTACAGCAATCAAGGCCGCTAAAAATGCCAAATAGAAAGAGTTCCAAGCTAACTCGACAAAATCACCATCCGATAGATCTGCCTGCGTAAAACTCCAATATCCAAGCAAACCTGCTGGAATAAGAAAACCAAATAGAACTGGAAATAAACAAACGACAAAAGCAACAAATGCCCTGCTGCCTTTGAGCTCGATTAACTTTGCCTTAGCTTTATATTCTGCTGAAGAGTGATACCGTGCTTTACGACGAGAATATTTTTCCACCAACACTAAGAGAGCTACGAATCCGAGTAGGAAAGCTGCTAACTGAGCAGCAGCAGCGGAGTCGCCAAAACCATAAAAGGTCCGAAAAATACCGGTGGTAAAGGTACTTACACCAAAATACTGCACGGTACCGTAATCAGCTAATGTTTCCATCAACGCCAAGGTTAAACCCGCAATAATCGCAGGACGTGCCAAAGGTAAAGCTAATTTGAATAGCCCTTGCCACTGGTTATAACCGAGAGTTCTACTGACTTCTAAAGTACTGGCAGACTGTTCAAGAAAGGCTGCACGGCTTAACAGATATACATACGGATACAACACTAAAGCCAGCATCACGATCGCTCCACCTAAAGAGCGAACTTCGAAAAACCAATATTCGCCGTAACCTAGTCCAGTGATATCTCTGATTAGGGTTTGCACTGGGCCAGCGTAATCTAACAAGCCTGTATAAGTGTAAGCAATGATATAAGCTGGGACAGCTAAAGGCAGCAGCAAAGCCCAAGCAAATAACTTGCGCCCAGGGAATTCGCAAACGCTTGTAAGCCAAGCAGTAGGGATACCTAAAAGAAGAACTCCAAACCCTACGCCGAGCATGAGTAGTAATGAATTACTGACGTAATCAGCTAAGACAGTGTTGTATAGATGAGAAAAAACATCTGCAGAGCCGTTAAAAACAAATCCAACGATCACAGCAATTGGCAGTAACAACAGAAAGGTCACGACGAAAGAACTTGTCGCAAGCCAATTTTGTCCAAATTGTTTGAATTTAACTGCAGGCATTCTTTTTCAAGGCTCTAAAAAAGCAGAAAACGCCTGTAAGACTTCTCTACAGGCGCTTAGGTCAAGCTATTCTATCACTTAATAAACAATTACTTGATAGTAAAATGGATCACTTCCAACCAGCGCGATCCATTAATTCAACTGCGCTACGGTTATTTTCTCCCAACTTGCTCAACACAATATCGTCAGCAGTAAACTCACCCAACCCAGCCAACGTATCAGAAACCTTAGCAGTCGTTACTACAGGATATTCATTATTCACTTCTGCATACCAAGCTTGAGACTGATCAGAAGCCATAAACTCCATTAGCTTCACTGCATTCTCAATGTTACGAGCATGCTTAGTCACACCAGCACCACTCACGTTCATATGAACACCACGGTCAGCTTGGTTTGGCCAAAATGCAGCCAATTTAGCACCCACTGCTTTTTTCTCAGCATTTTCGCTATTTAGCAAACGACCAAAATAGTAAGTATTTGCTAAGGCGATATCACATACGCCTGCTGCTGCAGCTTTAAGCTGATCTGTATCACCACCTGAAGGCGGCTTAGCAAAGTTTTTAACTAGACCTTTAGCCCAAGCTTCTGTTTTCTCTACGCCGATAGCATCGATCATAGAAGCAACTAGGGATTGGTTGTAAATATTGTTAGAAGAACGAACACAGATACGCCCTTTCCATTTTGGATCAGCTAGATCTTCATAAGTGGACAATTCTGAAGGATCAACTTTGCCTTTTACGTAAAAGATCGTTCTTGCACGCTGAGACATGCCATACCAATAACCATCAGCGTCTTTAAGACTTTGCGGGATCACTTTATTTAGAGTGTCGCTTCCAGAAACCTGCAGAACGCCTGCACTTTTAGCGCGGTGCAAACGACCAGCATCAACAGTAACAAATAGATCAGCAGGGCTTGCTTTACCTTCTACCTCAAGACGCTTTAGTAATGCATCAGCTTTACCTGTTACAAGGTTTACATTGATACCTGTTTCGTCTGTAAAACGATCTAGAAGTGGTTTAATCAAGGCTTCTTTACGGGCTGAATAAACATTTACAACACCAGCTTCTTGAGCAAAAGCAGATGTTGGTAATAAAGCGGATACAGTGACTGCAGCAACAGCACCAACAGAGGAAACAATCTTAGCTAAAGCATTTATCTTCATTGAAAAACCTCAACACTCAACAATACAAAACGTGTCTTAAAGTAAGAATAGAATCATAAACGATAACCGTTATCATTGATATATGTCTATTCAATTATCACTTGCTACTTTTGGCTTCGATATTCGCCTTAAGCGACTAAAGAGTGATTTAAACGGCTGAAAATAAAGATAGAGAACATTTTGTTCATTCGCCTGCTCTTTTCTGGAAATACCAAACTCTAGTTCCTGATCTCGTTCAGAATGAACCAAAGTACCTGTCCAGCGATCCCAAACCGCCAAGATAACCCCATAGTTTTTATCAAAATGTTTGGGCAAGGTTGAATGATGGATCTGATGTTGCGCAGGTGAGATCAACCACCGCTCGACTACATTCCAATAACCGATCGCTATTTGAGAATGACGTAAATTAGCTCCCAGCACATTAAAAAGAAAGGTCGTTACAACCACACCATAAAACATAAATAGATCAACACGATCACCGAACAGGAATGTAAAGATCGCGATTAAAAAACCTTGCACAAATATCGATCGAAACGAAAACAGTATTCCTTCAACCGGATGGGTACGGAATACAGTGATGGGGGTTAAGACCCGTGCCGAGTGATGCACTTTATGAAACTCCCACAAAAACGGTACTTCATGCAGCAGTTTATGCACAAAAAAACGGGAGAAGTCATTCAAGATAAAGTAACTGAATGTAAATAGTGCCGTTATCGTCCATAGTGGCCAGTCATTTCCGACAGATTGATAACCCCACCATTCATAGCACTTAAAAAATAGCCATTGAGACACCGTTATGTGCGTCAGTAGTAACGGCGCTATAAATACAAAAGCGAACTTGTTGATAACAAAGATAAGATAATCAGCTTTTGCTGATTGCGACCACCAAACTTTGGCGCTAAAGACAACCGAAATAGCTTTCCCTACAGAGACTCGTTTAGTTTGAGCCAACCAAACGACAGCAATAACGAGGGCTGCTAACAGATAACCCCAATACACGCGTTTTTTACTATCCGTAAAGTCCACTAGCACTGAATTATAGAATTCAGAAAAGATCTCAAGCATAGTCCCCTCTAATACAAAAAAAGCCAGCCCTGTTAGCAAGGCTGGCTTTCATCAATTGTTCTGTAGCGAATTAGTCGTTTTCTACATAACCGCCAGAACTTAGTTTGTCAGCCAAAGCACCCATGTCACCTAGAACATCTTTGTTACGCGCTTTAACGCCAAACTGATCAACCATCAACTGCTGAACTTTTAGCATGTGTAGCATGTACTGCTTCATGTCACCAGAAGATGCTTGGATGTAGTTGCCTTTCTCATCCAAACCAACAACTTGTGTGTTACCTAGCAATACAGGGCTAAAACCGATCAAACGGTTAAGTTTAACTGCAGTTTCACCAAGGTTTTTGTTACCTGTTTGAAGCGCTAGTGCGAAACCTTTCAACTCACCCCAGTGCTTAGCGTAAGCACGAAATGCAGGAGCAACATCACCGTTAGTTTCAACTAGCTTGTTGATCTTTTTAAGGTCTTTGTAGGTAGAACCTGCGTATTTAAACACAGCTTCTGCGATAACCATTTCCCAGTTATCAGCAATAGTCGCTGCGTGAGCTTTAAGCGCTGTACGCTGCTTATCAGTTAGCGCTTCGCCTTTAGCATCTGTGATCAGCTGACGACCATCAACGAAAGCTTGCATGATATTGTGTAGGTAAGTTGTTTTACCGCCTTTATCAAAACCAGCTGCATAGTATGCGTGAGCGTATGTCATCTCGTTGTAAAGAGATACTTTACCGTCTTTGTTGAAGTCAGCTTTAGCAAGCGCACCTTCTTTCTGCTTAGCGATGTTATATACATCTTCTGCAGTTAGGTTAAGCGTATTCGCTGGTGCACCAAAGTAACCGAAACCTTCATCCCACGCGTGCTCTTTACCCGTGTAGTGCTTACCTTCTTTGTAAGGCTTATTGTTTGGCTTTTTGTCAGCATCTAGCTTTTCATCTAGGTAGTTATCTACTGCTTGGTTGTAGAAAACAGCGCCCATTGCGAACTTAGAGATAAGCTGACGGTAGTCGTAACCTGTTAGTGGGTCGTAACCTTTATCAGAAGCTGCTGCTTTATCGATCATGAAAGTGATTACTTCAGGACCCGTCATGTTACCAGGCCAACCTGGAACAGCACCCTTGAACGTTTTACCAGATAGGTTCTTACCTTTAGATATCTCGTCAACAGAAGTCTCTGCTACAACGAAGCCGCCTTTAGTCGCCGGAGAAAGAATCTCACGACCAGCGTCTTTACCTTCGTAGTAAGCAAGCATTTTTGCTTTTAGTTCAGCGTTTGGCTGACCGTTACCTTGGCCTGCCAATTTTTTCAAAGAAGTATGTAGAACCTGACGTGCAGCCTGACCCGTGTACGCAACAGAATTAGTAGCATCACCTTTGTAACCTTTAAGAGTTACAGGGAAATTGTCGTAATTTTGAGCGGCATTAGCACCTAGTGCAGTAACCATAGCAACACTAGCAACAAGAACTTTAAGCTTCACAGAAACCCCCTTCATGGATTCACAAAATATTGATCGCTTATACAAGATGCGCAAAAAGTAACACAAGACAAAAGATAACGCTACAGATAAACATTCTCATTTAGATAAACATCTCATCTTTTGATTAGCATTCTAATTGGCCTTGAACGCCTTAGATCAGTAAACTTTAGCCTCTACCATCGGCTTAATAACTCCATGAATCTAATACTAATTAATACAACTGACTTTATTGCAAGTGATACAGCAGTTCTAACAGATCATCGCTTTGAACATATTCGTTCAGTACATAAACCTGATATTGGAGCGCTGCTCAATGTAGGTCTACTCAATGGAGCTATAGGTAAAGGAGAAGTATTGGAACTCAATGACAGCTGTGTAACGCTAAAGATGTCACTAGAGAAAGAGCCACCTGCAGCATTACCTCTCACCCTAATACTAGCCTTGCCAAGACCTAAAATGCTGAAACGGATCCTACAAACTGTCTCCGCAATGGGCGTAAAAGAGCTTTATCTGATTAATTCTTATCGAGTAGATAAGAGCTATTGGAGCACGCCAATACTTAATCAGATAGAAGAGCAGTTAAAGCTTGGCCTAGAACAAGCTGGCGATACAATGATGCCAAGCGTTCATTTACGTAAACGCTTCAAGCCTTTTGTAGAAGATGAACTTCCAGAGATCGCGAAAAATACGCGCTCTTTAATTGCTCATCCTTATAATGCAGAGCAATGCTCAGCACCAGAATCGATTCCAACCACCTTAGCGATTGGCCCTGAGGGTGGTTTTATTGAATACGAAGTCAATAAACTCAATCAATGCGGATTCAAATCAATCCATATTGGTGAGCGCATCTTAAGAGTTGAAAATGCAGTGCCTGTTTTGTTGGCCAAACTATTCCCAGTCTAATTAATCCAATAGCTTTCGATATCTTTGCCAATCAAAGACTGGACCTGGATCTGTTTTACGCTCTGGGGCTATATCAGAATGCCCAACGATCCTATCCAGCTCTATCTTTGGATAGAGATCGCGTAACTGCTTAGTAAGGGTAGCTAAAGCGTTGTACTGATCATCAGAATAAGGATCGATATCCGTTCCTTCTAACTCTATGCCTATCGAAAAATCATTACAATTTTCTCTGCCTTCAAAGATAGATACACCAGCATGCCAAGCTCTACAGCCTGTAGGCACAAATTGAACAACATGACCACTTCGCTCAATTAGAAAATGAGCAGATACTTGAAGATCTTTTATCTCGTCAAAGAAAGGATCGATCGTGGCATCTAACTTATTCTGAAAAAACTGCTTAATGTAGCCACCACCAAACTTACCCGGAGGTAAACTAATGTTGTGGATAACCAATAGCGAAATATCATTAGAGTTTGGGCGCTCATTAAAATTCGGAGAGGGTACAACCTCGACCTCTTTGTGCCAGTTTTGACCTGCAATATTCATTTATCCCCTACCCGCTCTAGATCTATTTCGATAGAATCTGCATATTATCAGAGGCACATTTGTAAAAGCCAAGCCTCATACATTTTCAATCAGGACCGACTATGTTGACCCGCGCAGAAATTCAGCACCTTATCCCAGACGCCGTACGTTACGCTTTACAGGAAGATATAGGTAGCGGTGATATTACCGCACAACTTATTCCTGCTGAACAAACTGCCACGGCGCGGATCATCAGTCGTCAAGAGGCTGTTGTTTGTGGTATCGACTGGGTAAATGAAGTTTTTCACCAAGTCGATCCTGAGCTAGAACTAGACTGGCAAGTCGATGATGGTGATATCGTTCAACGCGACCAAGTACTTTTCTGGGCGAAAGGTTCCGCAAGAAACCTTCTAACAGCTGAGCGCGCGGCTTTAAACTTTCTACAAACGCTCTCAGGCACAGCAACTGTTAGTAAGTTCTATGCGGAGAAAGTAGCTGGGACAACTGTAAAATTACTTGATACTCGTAAAACCCTTCCTGGCCTTCGTTTTGCGCAGAAGTATGCCGTTACCTGCGGTGGCTGCTTCAACCACCGCATCGGTTTATTCGACGCTTTCCTGATTAAAGAGAACCATATTATGGCCTGCGGTGGCATCGACGCCGCTATTGCAACAGCTAAATCAAACGAGCCAGGCAAACCAGTCGAAGTTGAAGTAGAAACAATGGAAGAACTGCATCAAGCTCTAGAGGCTGGCGCAGACATCATTATGCTGGACAACTTTTCATTAGAAGCGATGAGAGACTCTGTAAAGCTAACTCGCGGCATTGCTAAACTTGAAGCCTCAGGTGGTATTACTGATGAAACCCTACGCCCTATCGCAGAAACCGGCGTAGACTACATTTCTATCGGTGCCTTAACGAAACACTGCCAAGCCGTTGATCTATCTATGCGCTTAATTGAAGATTAAAACTCGTATCAGACTGACTCAAAATAAAAAAAGGCTGCATTCATGCAGCCTTTTTTATTTTCAAAATCACACTCAGAAACAGATACCTACTGGCAGCTATCTGCCGCTAGCTGATCCCAGTCATCCTCTTTCTGGATTTTCACCACATCATAGATCTCAACGATAGCAGTTGTAACACCTTTAGCTTTGATAATTTCACAAGCTTTTGCTGCAGCATGGTGAGGATTAACACTGTCTGGAACAACACCAACGGCCATTACAGAATCATCGTGCCACCAAACAGGTCGAGCGGGGAATTCAGGCTGTTCTAAAATAGCATTTTCTGCCGCGCTCTTGATTTCAGGAGTGAGCTTTTCAGTAGAATTGGCAATGTACCAAGTTACACCAACACAAGCGGCAATTAGAATAATTATTATATTTCGTTTCATGTAGAAGTATTACACATCAAAATAAGTGATGAAGCAAAATAACAACTTTCTTCTTAAAAATCACGAAAAGATCAAACAAAAAGGCCTCCTCCTAAACAATGTGACTAAAAACAATCACATCGTTTCGAAGCAGACCTAGTTCAGATAACTTAATCGCTATCTAGACGGGACTCTAATAACGTAAACCAAATTAGTTTACAGTTACCGCAGCTGAGCCATTGTTAAACCCAGCTGCTGTAACTACCGCATCTGAAGCCATATCATCTTTACAAGAACCTGGAAGGTAGTTGTAGATATCTTGTGTAGCAGTCGCACCGCACGACCAAGAACGGATAGTACTACCAGGGCTTGAAGTATTAGGAACAAGATATACCCACCCACCATTTACTTGAGAATCAATGTTCTGAGCCTCAATTGCCACACCAGCTGACGCATTTGTAGCAACATTGGCAACATATTGTGTAGGATCTACTTCTTCACAGCCCCAAGTACCAGCCGCAGGTAAAGTGCTATCACTACTTTGCACCACTTCTGTAATTGTAGTTCGACAAGCACTACCAGCTAGAACCACCTCTGACATCTTAGCCTTAATTGTATAGCTTTGATAAGCAGGCAATGCAATTGCAGCCAAAATACCAATGATCGCTACTACGATCATCAATTCAATAAGGGTAAAACCTTGTTGTACTTTTTTCATTTTATTTCTCCAGCGAATAAAAATCCTTGGTGTCAACCAAGTCCTTTGATTGTAGCGCATTTTTCAAAAGGCGCCAGTGACCTATCCGAAATTCTTTTATAATCATTATAGTGCGCATTTTCAAACCAGCATGCAAATGCTATTTTAAGGATTGGTCGCACTATAAATTAATATTATCTAATATCTATTTATAGATCATAAGACTGAATTACTAAACTGATGATGCTGAACTCAAAGGGAGCTAAACTTTGCAACCAAGTCAACCGTTAAGCGGGCTTGCCAAGCGATTAGTTAATGAAGGGGTATGTTCCGCAGAAGTTGCTGCTGATGCATCAATTCAATCAAGAGAAAAACAGCAAACCTTTATTTCCTATGTGATAGAGCAGCGCTTAGTAAGCGCTTATAGAGCGGCAGCTGCAGCCTCTGAAGAATTTGGCATGCCATTGCTTGACTTGGACGCTCTAGATTTGAATACTTTGCCACAAGGTCTAATTAACGACTCCCTAATATCCAAGCACCATGCCCTCCCCTTACAAAAGAGGGATAATCGTCTTTTTGTAGCCATCTCTGATCCAACTAACATCCAAGCACTCGATGAATTTAAATTTCAAAGCGGGATAACTACTGAAGCCATTATTGTTGAGGAAGACAAACTATCAAGAGCGATTGAAGCCTTTCTTGAGGGCCAGGATTCAGCTCTAGATGAATTAGAAGACAGTGACCTAGACAATTTAGAAATTTCTGATGGAACCGCTCCCGAGCAAGAAGAGAAAGAAAGCGAAGAGGACGCAACTAAAGACGCGCCGATAGTCCGCTTTATCAATAAAATCCTTTTAGATTCAATTAAAAATGGCGCTTCAGATATTCACTTCGAACCTTATGAAAATAGTTACAGAATCAGAAGCAGGATTGATGGGATACTGCAAGAAATAGCAAAACCTCCGTCAAATCTCGCTGCTAGGTTATCTGCTCGCTTAAAGGTCATGTCACAAATGGATATCTCTGAAAAACGCGTTCCCCAAGACGGACGCATCAAAATGAAGATCTCCAAAAAGCGCGCTATCGACTTCCGTGTAAATACTCTCCCTACCCTTTGGGGCGAAAAAATCGTACTTCGTATCCTCGACCCTAGCAGCGCAAAAATGGGAGTTGAGGCCTTAGGCTTTGCAGACTTTCAGAAAGAACTTTACCTAACGACGCTTCACCGCCCACAAGGCATGGTACTGGTAACAGGACCTACGGGTAGTGGTAAGACCGTTAGTCTTTATACCGGCCTCAACATTCTCAATACAGAAGAACGAAATATTTCCACTGCGGAAGACCCGGTAGAGATCAACCTAGAAGGAATTAATCAGGTTCACGTAAATGCTAAAGTCGGCCTAAATTTTGCCGAGGCCCTACGTGCCTTTCTACGTCAGGACCCAGATGTTGTAATGGTTGGTGAGATTCGAGATTTAGAAACAGCAGAGATAGCCATTAAAGCCGCTCAAACCGGCCATATGGTATTATCAACACTCCACACCAACAGTGCACCCGAAACACTGACACGATTACGAAATATGGGTGTACCTGCGTTTAATATTGCAACATCAGTAAGCCTTATTATCGCCCAACGCTTGGGCCGACGCCTTTGTGAAGCATGCAAGCAACCAGCCACTCTACCTGAAGTAACACTATTAGAAGAAGGTTTTTTAGAAGAGGAAATAACAGATTTAACTCTTTTTGAACCTAATCATGATGGCTGTAGTAAATGCAATCGCGGCTATAAAGGAAGGGTCGGTATCTATGAGATGCTTCCAATGTCACCAGAAATTGCAGAAGTAATTATGGAGAATGGCAACTCTCTAGATATACTAAGAGTAGCTGAAACACAAAACTTCCAAAGCCTAAGGCGCTCTGGCCTTAAAAAAGTTGCTGAAGGAATCACAAGTCTTGAAGAGATGAACCGAGTCATCAAGACCTGATAACGGGAATTAATTTATGGCTAAAGAAGCCAAACTTTATACTTTTACCTGGCAGGGAAAAGATAAAAGCGGAAACAAAAGCAAAGGCAAAATTGATGCTACCACAGCAGCAATAGCCAAAGCTCAACTACGTAAACAAGGCATATTAACCTCCCGCATTGCCAAAGAACGCTCTGCAGGGATGTTTAGTGCTAAAAACAAACCCGTCAAACCCGTTGATATAGCTTTTTTCACCCGTCAAATGGCCACCATGATGCGTTCCGGCGTGCCTTTACTTCAGGGCTTAGAAATCACGGCAGGCGGAATAGAAAAACAAAAACTTAAAGATATTGTTTACGACATTAAGAATGACGTTAATAGCGGCACCGATTTCTCTACTTCCTTGACCCGCCACCCTCAGCATTTTGATGACCTGTACTGTAACTTAGTCAATGCAGGGGAACAGTCTGGCGCACTTGATGCAATGCTAGACCGTATAGCAACCTATAAAGAAAAATTAGAGTCACTTAAAGCTAAAATCAAAAAAGCACTTACATATCCAACAGCCGTTATCGTTGTCGGTATTGTTGTATCAGCAATCCTTCTTGTAAAAGTAGTACCACAATTTGAAGATGTATTTAAAAGCTTTGGTGCTGAACTTCCCGCTTTCACCCAGTTTGTGATTAGTCTGTCTGAAACTGCTCAAGAATTGTGGTGGGTAGTCTTGATAGCTGTTGCCATATTTGGTTTTGCTTTCCAAAAAGCTAGGCAAAAATCAGCTAAGTTTAGAGATGGCGTTGATAAAGCTATACTTAAAATACCGGTTATTGGTCAGATTCTTCACAATGCCTCTATAGCTAGATTTGCAAGGACACTTTCAACCACTTTCGCAGCCGGTGTCCCCTTGGTTAACGCACTTGACTCCGCGGCAGGCGCATCAGGCAATGCTCTTTATCGAGATGCAATATTGCAAATCAAAAATGGGGTTTCGACAGGCCAATCATTACAAAACGCTGTAACTATGACCGGCATATTCCCCAATATGACTGTTCAGATGATTGCTATTGGTGAAGAAGCAGGTTCACTTGAAATGATGCTAGAAAAGATCGCTGACTTCTACGAAGAACAAGTCGATAATGCTGTAGATAACCTATCCAGCCTACTAGAGCCTTTAATTATGGTCGTATTAGGTGTATTAGTGGGTGGACTTGTAGTAGCCATGTACCTACCAATCTTCCAGCTTGGTCAAGTTGTTTAAAGATAATAACCAATGAACTCATTATTAATTGATCCCGCGTGGGCTATTGCCTGCGCGTTTTTATTTTCCCTTTGTGTCGGTAGTTTTTTAAACGTAGTCATCCATCGTCTACCTATTATGATGACTCGAGAATGGGAGAAAGAAATTTTCTGCTATCTGAAGGTACAGGAAGCTAAGCAACAACAGGAAGAACAGGAAGAACAGGAAGAACAGGAAGAACAGGAAGAACAGGAAGAACAGGAAGAAGTCTATAATCTTTCCGTTCCCGCATCTGCTTGCCCCAAATGCGAACACAGAATCAGATGGTATGAAAACATACCGGTTATTAGTTGGATATTCCTTGGCGCTAAATGTTCTTCATGCGGATTACCGATACCTTTCAGATACCCTTTTGTAGAATTATTTACAGCTACCTGCTCTGCTTACGCTATATACGTTTTTGGACCTAACTTAATAGGATTAAGCGTCGTATTCTTAACTTGGGTGCTCATCTGTTTAACCTTTATCGATTATGACCGACAACTCTTGCCTGACAGTTTGACCCTTCCTCTTTTATGGCTAGGTTTACTGGTAAACAGCTTCGGATTTTTCACCTCCCTAGAACATGCTGTTTACGGAGCGGTAGCAGGCTACCTAAGCCTTTGGATAATCTACTGGGCATTCAAACTCCTAACAGGCAAGGAAGGAATGGGCTATGGTGATTTCAAATTACTAGCGGCTTTAGGTGCATGGGTAGGCTTTTTCCAACTTCCATTTGTAATACTATTAAGCGCCCTGTCAGGTGCCATAATTGGCATCACTTTGATGCTGTTAAAAAAGCATTCATCTCAGACACCCATGCCATTTGGTCCTTACTTGGCTATTGCAGGATGGATAGTCTTAATTTGGGGAGATTTATTAACACCTATGTACATTCACTTTATCACGGTGATAGGAGTTATTTAATTCATGTACATTACAGGTATTACTGGCGGTATTGGCTCAGGTAAAAATGCCGTAACTGACCGCTTACAAGACTTGGGAATCACAATTGTAGATGCTGATATTGTAGCACGCGAAGTGGTCGCAAAAGGTGAACCCGCACTAGACAAAATCGCTGAGCACTTTGGCAGTCACATTATCACTGAGGGTGGTGAATTAAATCGTACAGCTTTACGCGAAATAATCTTCAGCGATAAAACAGCCAAAACTTGGCTAGAGCAGCTACTACACCCTATTATTCGCCAAAGCATAAAACAGCAATTACATGATGCTACAAGCAGTTATGCTGTGCTTTCCTCACCTCTTTTATTAGAAACAGACCAACATGAATTAGTTGATACTGTAATCGTTGTTGATGCGGCCGAAGAGCTACAATTAGCCCGAACGGTCATACGTGATAGTGCTAGTGAAGAACAAATCAAAGCAATTATGGCTGCTCAATTGCCACGCCAAGATCGACTTAAAAAAGCGGATATTATTATCGACAATAATGCTGATCTAGAAAGGTTAGAAAATCAGATTATCAAGCTACACACAAAGCTCAGTAAAACTGCAAAAGAGACCAAATAATGAGTAGTACAAAGATTAAATGCCCAACCTGCTCAAAAGAAAAGGCCTGGGATAACAGCAACCCTTTCAGACCTTTCTGCAGCGAGCGCTGCAAAATGATTGATTTAGGAGCTTGGGCAAGCGAAGAATATTCAATACCCGAATCAAAAGCTGCTAGCGATTTTAGTAGTGGTGAAACGGAAGAACAGATTGATAAAGATCAGCCTATCCCTCCGACCATGCACTAATTGCCGCTATACCTTGCGCACCATTCTCGACAGAGAGAGCAAGATCACTTCTTTCCATACCACCCAAAGCAAAAACTGGAACGACACTAGACTTAGCTAATTCGGCAAATACCTTCCAACCTAGTGGCTCTACCTCAGGGTGAGATTGCGTATGCTGTACTGGTGACAACATTACGTAATCTACCCCTTTAACTATCGCTTCGGATAGTTCTTCAGCGTTATGGCATGAAGCACCCAACCAGCGCCCTGCGAACTCATCTCTATGGCTCAGTTTGTCCAGATTACTCCCTGAAAGATGGACAGCCTCAAAAGCAAGTTTATTCGCAACCTCTACCGTAGTGTTTACTGCAAAGAAAACATTCCTCACAGCCGCGAAGTCTATTTGCGCATTGATAAAATCAATTATTTTATCCGATGCTACTGTACCAGCCTCAAACAGTGGAGCTCTTAGGACAACACCCTCAGCTCCACACCTTATAGCTTGCACAATAGATGCTTCCAGTTGCTGAACATCTGAAAGATAGGGTGTTATTGCTAACGTTTTAGGTAATAGACAGGCATTTAAGATCGGTTTATTTGCAGCAGGAAACTCATATTTTTCAAGATCATTAAGCTTCACCCAACGAACCGGCTGCCCTTCTTTCCCCCAAGGTTCACCTTCAAATCCCGTAATACTATAAACATCGAGCAAAACTGATTTATCAGGATAATGATAAGGAACCTCTATCAGCTTTTCTGCTTGGGTAAGCCTGATCCCCAGCTCTTCATCAAGCTCACGACTTAAAGCATCAAGCACAGCTTCTCCCGTCTCAACCTTACCGCCGGGAAACTCCCACAAACCGCCCTGATGTTTATCATCAGGGCGTTTCGCAATCAGCAACTCACGCTTACTATTCCAGATAGCAGCCGCTGCGACATGAACAACCTTATTAGCCATTAGCTACGGTAATCCGCATTGATGCTGACATAGTCGTGGGAAAGATCCGTAGTCCATACCGTCTCTGACACGCCACCACGATTAAGCACGACTCGAATTAGAATCTCTTCCTGATCCATAACTGCCTGACCAGCTTCTTCAGTGTAAGAAGCATCTTTGCCTCCCTGACTAACAATACAAACATCGCCTAAATAGATCTCTAACGCATTAAGATCCAAATTTTCTATCTCGGCACGCCCAACAACTGCTAATACACGCCCCCAGTTTGGATCTGAGGCAAATAAAGCCGTTTTAACTAGTGGAGAATGAGCAATATCAAAAGCCGTTTTCAAAGCCTCTTGCTGCGTCTTAGCCGACTCAACCTTTACTGTCACAAACTTAGTGGCTCCCTCGCCATCACGTACAATCGCATGCGCCAAGTCTTGCATAAGTTGTGTCAATTCAGATTTAAATAAGGCTAGTAGGGAACTATCTTCCGCAGAAACTGATACACCTGATTTCCCAGTCGCAACCAACATACAAGAATCATTTGTAGATGTATCACTATCAACCGTAATACGATTAAAGGAACAATTGGTTGTATCAGTAAGCAGCACTTTCAATAAATCAGCATCAACTTGCGCATCTGTTGCCACGTAGCCTAGCATTGTCGCCATGTTAGGCTTAATCATGCCTGAGCCTTTTGAAATACCAGTCAAAGTTACAACCTTGCCTTGGTACTCAAACTGACGACTAGCGCCTTTGATTCGCGTATCAGTGGTTAAAATACCTTCAGCAGCCTCATCCCAACCTGTTACAGATAGCGCTTCTTTAGCTACAGGCAAAGCTGACACCAACTTCTCTACAGGCAACTTTTCACCGATAACACCAGTGGAAAAAGGAAGAACCGCCTCAACATCAGAACCGCAAAGCTTAGCGACCTCTTCACAGGTTGTAATAGCATCATTCCAACCTTCCTCACCGGTACCTGCATTAGCGTTACCTGTATTAACAATAAAATATCGAGTTGCTACTGTTTCTAAATGTTTTTTAGAAATCTGTACAGGTGCTGCGCAAAAAGCATTCAAAGTAAAAACACCTGCGACAGTAGCTTCTTCACATAACTCCATCAGCACAACATCTTTTCGACCTGGAGTTTTAATACCTGCAGAAGCTGTTCCTAATTTAAATCCTGCAACTGAGTGCATTTTTTCTGGAAATGTAGCTGGCCCGACTGCCATTTTCTCTCTCCTAAGATGCAGAAAGCAGCTTAAAAGCTGCTTTCTGTGTTAACCAATAAACAGTTCACTCTTACGAAAGCTTACCGTGACACTGCTTGTATTTTTTTCCGGAACCACAAGGACATGGTTCGTTTCGACCTACTTTGCGACCATCTCGAACGAAAGTTTCTGGCTGAGCTTGCTCTTCAGCATTGGAACTCTCCCCCTCTTCACTCGTCATAGCAGAGCTATTGTCATGCTTAAAATCCATTTGCTGTCGTTCAGCTTGTTCTCGACGCTGCTGCTCCATCGCTTCAACATCTTCTGGCTGCTGAACTTGCACATGGCTTAGAATACGAATGACATCACGCTTGATATTTTCCAGCAATTCTTGGAATAGGTGGAAAGATTCACGCTTATATTCCTGCTTAGGGTTCTTCTGTGCATAACCACGAAGGTGAATACCCTGACGCAGGTGATCCATAGTCTGAAGATGTTCTTTCCAAAGGGTATCTAGCACCTGAAGCATAACCTGCTTCTCAAAGTTACGCATTGTAGATTCACCCACTTGCGCTTCTTTCTGCTGATAAACCTCTAGCACTGTATCCTGAACTTTTTGATGCAGGGTTTCTTCATGCAATGAATCGTCCTGATCTAGCCACTCTTGAATTGGCATTTTGATGGAAAAATCAGTTTCCAATGCTTTCTCAAGACCGGGAATATCCCACTGTTCTTCAAGGCTCTGCGGCGGAACAAACTCACTAAATTTATTAGCAACTACTTCTTCACGAACAGAATTAACTGTTTCAGAAATATCGTCCGTTGCCATCAAATCATTACGCTGTTCGTAGATAATTGTTCGCTGATCATTCGCAACATCATCGTACTCTAGCAATGACTTACGGATATCAAAGTTACGACCTTCTACTTTACGCTGCGCTTTCTCAATCGCATTACTTACCATCTTATGCTCGATAGCTTCGCCACGCTCCATACCTAGCGCTTGCATCAACTGTCTTACACGATCAGAAGCAAAGATTCGCATCAGATCATCTTCCAGTGACAAGAAGAATCGAGATGAACCTGGATCACCCTGACGACCTGCACGACCACGTAGCTGGTTATCAATACGACGAGATTCATGACGTTCAGTACCTACAATATGTAGACCGCCATTTTCCAATACCTGTTCATGGCGCTTCTGCCAAGAAGCCGTCAATTCAGCAACTTGTTCTTCAGATGGGTTATCAAGTTCAGCTAGCTCAGCTTCTAACTTGCCGCCTAATACAATATCGGTACCACGGCCGGCCATGTTAGTCGCGATAGTTACAGCACCCGGACGACCCGCCTGTGCAATAATTGACGCTTCACCACCATGGTTCTTCGCATTCAATACATTGTGCGTAATTTTTTCTTTCTTCAGTAATGAAGAGATCAATTCAGAAGATTCGATAGACGCTGTACCCACAAGTACTGGACGCTCTGCTTCCTGACAAGCACGAATCTCTTTGATAATAGCTTCGTACTTTTCTTCAACCGTCAGGTAAACCAGATCGTTCTCGTCTTTACGAGCGATCGCTTTATTGGTTGGAATTACAACAACATCTAAGCCGTAAATCTGACGCAGTTCGAATGCTTCCGTATCCGCCGTACCCGTCATACCAGAAAGTTTGTGGTATAGACGGAAGTAGTTCTGGAATGTGGTTGAGGCAAAAGTCTGGCTCTCATTTTGAACCGACACACCCTCTTTTGCTTCTACTGCTTGGTGCAAACCTTCTGACCAACGACGGCCTTCCATGATTCGACCCGTGTGCTCATCAACAATCACAACTTGATTGCCCTGAACAATGTAATCAACATCACGCTGGAATAAGTTATGCGCTCTCAACCCCGCTAGCACGTGATGCAGCAGGTTAAGGTTCTGAGGTGCATACAGGCTATCACCCTCACTAAGAAGACCTTTTTGTGCCAGCATCTCTTCAACAGCAGTGTGACCCGCTTCTGTCAGTTCAACCGTACGGTTTTTCTCATCAACAACGAAATGCTCGTTAATTTCCTGCTCTTCGTCTTGTGGATCAATTTCACCATCGAACTTCTCTAATGAAGGAATTAGTTCATTAATCGCGATATACAGCTGAGAACTATCTTCTGCAGGGCCTGAGATAATCAAAGGCGTACGCGCTTCATCGATTAGGATAGAGTCAACCTCATCGACTACAGCGAAGTTAAAGCCACGCTGCACTTTCTCAGCCGTACTGAATGCCATGTTATCGCGGAGATAATCAAAGCCAAATTCATTGTTTGTGCCGTAAGTAATATCACAGGCATAAGCAGCACGTTTCACTTCTGGATTTTGACCAGATAGTGCAACACCTACCGTTAAGCCTAGAGATTCATAAAGAGGGCGCATCCATTCAGCATCACGCTCTGCTAGATAATCATTCACTGTTACTACATGAACACCTTCAGCAGGAAGCGCATTTAGATATACAGCTAGTGTTGCTACAAGGGTTTTACCTTCACCCGTACGCATCTCAGCAACTTTGCCATCATTCAGTGTCATACCACCGATAAGCTGAACATCAAAATGGCGCATACCCATAACACGCTTTGATGCTTCTCTTACCGTAGCGAAAGCTTCAGGAAGGATCTGTTCCAGAGTCGCGCCATCATCAAGACGCTGACGGAATTCAGCCGTTTTAGCCTTAAGCTCTTCATCCGTTAATTTTTCTAGATCTACTTCCAACGCATTGATCGCCTTTACGATCTTACCCATGCGCTTCAATTCGCGATCATTCTTACTACCAAAAACTTTCTTTAACAGTCCTGTCAGCATATCTCGACTTATACCTGTGAAGTCTAAAACCTGTAGTCCGCTCGATTAGCGGATAAAAATTAACTCAGCATTCTACCTTTATTGGGGGCAGAAAATGAATCTAAAAGGGGAAATAAAAAAAATATGGAAAAAAGATAGGAAAATAGACAAAAAAAAGCCGAACTATCAAAGTTCGGCTCTTAATTCGTTCGATCTATCAGACCGCCAACACTGGCTTCTGATAAGAGATAGGTGCGCTTTCTTCGTTATCTTCGAAAGTCACCACTTCCCAAGCATCCTCTTGCGCCAACAACTCACGCAATAGACGATTGTTCAGGTAATGTCCTGATTTGTTTCCGTAGAACTCACCGATCAAGCTCTTACCTAGTAGATACAGATCACCCACCGCATCCAGTACTTTATGCTTCACAAATTCATCGTCATAACGAAGACCATCTTCATTAAGAATACGGTAATCATCAACTACGATTGCATTATCAAAGCTACCACCTAATGCTAGGTTCTGAGAGCGAAGGTATTCATAGTCACTCATGAAACCAAAGGTTCTCGCGCGGCTAACTTCTTTAACGAAGGAAGTACTAGAGAAGTCTAGGAAAGATTCCATGTTACGGCCTTCAAATGCCGGGTGTTCAAAATCAATTTTGAAGCCCACTTTAAAGCCATCAAACGGTTTGAACGTAGCCGACTTACCATCAGCTTCAACCGTTACTTCTTTCTTAATACGGATAAATTCTTTAGGAGCATTCTGCTCTTCTAGCCCTGCCGACTGGATCAAAAATACAAACGGCGCAGCACTACCATCCATGATTGGAACTTCTTCAGCGCTTAGCTCAACAAAGGCATTATCGATACCTAAGCCAGCCATTGCTGAAAGTAGATGCTCAACAGTCGCTATACGCGCGCCATCTTTAGCCAGGTTGGTTGACAGTTTTGTATCAGAAACATTGTGCGCGTGCGCAAGGATCTCAACAACTGGATCCAAGTCAGTACGACGGAAAACAATACCGGTATTTACTGGCGCAGGTTTCAACGTCAGATAAACTTTCTGACCCGTATGCAAACCAATACCTGTTGCTTTAATGCTGTTTTTTAATGTTCTCTGTTTAATCATGCTATCTGCCAAAAAATAAAATAGGCCACTCTAGCGCGAGATACTAACAAATAATCGCCCTTTTAGAAAGGACATTCCAATTAATCCGCTTGTTTGCGCAGAAAAGTAGGAATATCTAAATAAGCGGACTCGCTCTCAGTACCTGTTGATTTTAACAACTCACTTTCAGGCTCTGCTGGCCCGTCAAGTGCCTCATTTTTTTTGCGACGCAAAACTGTTGGCAGATCGATCTGCTCAAGGTCTAAACTTCCATCTACTTTTTGCATTCCACCAGAAACAGGACGGACCGTTTCTTCTGGCTTATCTAAACCCGTAGCAACAACTGTCACCTTCAGCTCGTCAGTCATCTCAGGCTCAATAACAGTGCCGATAACAATCGTGGCATTATCAGATGCGTACTCTTCAATCTGATTACCTACTTCTGTAAATTCACCTAAGCTCAGATCCATACCTGCTGTGATATTTACCAAGATACCGCTCGCGCCTTTCAGATCTACGTTATCAAGCAGTGGACTCTTGATAGCTTTCTCTGCAGCTTCAGCAGCTCGATTCTCACCACGTGCACCACCGGTACCCATCATCGCCATGCCCATTTCAGACATAACAGTCCGCACATCTGCAAAGTCGACATTAATCATACCCGGACGCGTAATTAGATCCGAAATACCCTGTACAGCCCCTTTCAAAACATCGTTGGCAGACTCAAATGCATTCAAAAGGCTGCAATTACGGCCCAAGACCTGCATCAGTTTTTCGTTAGGGATAATAATAAGGGAATCAACGCTTTCGCGAAGCTCTTTGATACCTTCAATAGCAATACTCATTCGTTTACGGCCTTCGAATGGGAAAGGCTTTGTCACTACTGCAACGGTCAGAATTCCGAGCTCTTTAGCTACTTCAGCTACGATAGGCGCTGCACCAGTACCTGTACCACCGCCCATACCAGCCGTGATAAATACCATATCTGCACCTTGCAGCATTTCTGCAATGCGATCGCGATCTTCCATTGCCGCCTGACGACCAACTTCGGGGTTAGCACCCGCGCCTAGGCCTTTGGTTAGCGTATTACCAAGCTGGATAACTTTTTGGGACGCCATAGATGAAAGCGCTTGTGCATCTGTGTTTGCACAAACAAATTCCACCCCTTCAAGGTCACCACTTTCCATGTGTTTTACAGCGTTTCCGCCTCCACCACCAATACCGATTACTTTAATAACGGCATTTTGCGGAACGCTATCTAACAGTTCAAACATTGTTAGCTCCTTTAGTGCCCTGCCAAGCACTATCCCCTAATAAAGCAGCACGCTACTTTTGCTGCTAAAAATCTAAAAACCTTCAGCTCGCTCAGAAGTTGTTCTGAAACCAAGCTCTCATCTTGTCTAATACACTCTTTTGCGAACCAACAACGACTTCTGGTTCAACATCTTGCTCAACGGCACCAACGTGATCTTGTTGCGCGTATTGAAGAAGCCCCATGCCTGTTGCATAAATAGGGCTACTTAAAATATCTTCCATACCACGTACGCCATGAGGTGTCGCTAAGCGAACCGGCATATGGAATATTTCCTCAGCTAATTCAATAGCACCTTCCATTTTCGAGGTACCACCTGTTAATACGATGCCAGCAGCAACTAGATCCTCAAAGCCACTACGTCTCAACTCAGCCTGAATTAAGCTAAACAGCTCTTCATAACGTGGCTCTACGACCTCAGCTAAGGACTGCCTTAAAAGATCACGCGCAGGACGATCACCTACTCCAGGCACCTTAACAGTCTCTTCGCCTGTAGCGAGTTGCGCGAGTGCACATGCATATTTAACCTTGATCTCTTCTGCATGCTGCGTAGGTGTACGCAAGGCCATCGCAATATCGTTGGTCACTTGATCACCAGCAATCGGAATGACAGCGGTATGGCGTATAGAACCACCCGTAAAAATAGAGATATCAGAGGTACCACCGCCGATATCCACCATACAAACACCCAGTTCTTTCTCATCTTCCGTCAAAACAGAATAGCTTGACGCCAATTGCTCTAGGACTAAGTTATCAGCCTCTAGACCGCAGCGGCGAACACACTTCTCAATATTCTGAGCAGCGTTCACTGAACCAGTAACAAGGTGCACCTTAGCTTCCAAACGCACACCCGACATACCTAAAGGTTCTTTAATTCCTTCTGAACTATCGATCTCATACTCTTGAGGCAAGATGTGTAAAATTTTCTGATCAGCAGGAATTGCCACTGCTCGTGCAGCATCGATCACTCGCTCAAGATCATACTCAGTCACTTCTCTATCACGAACAGCCACAATCCCATGAGAATTAAGGCTATTAATATGACTACCTGCGATACCAACAGTCACAGAGTGAATCTTACAGCCAGCCATCAACTCAGCCTCTTCGACCGCACGCTGAATCGAGCTCACTGTTGATTCGATATTCACTACAACGCCTTTTTTCAGGCCTCGAGATGGATGCGAGCCAATGCCGATAATTTCGATGGCACCATCAATACCGATCTCCCCTACAAGGCACAGCACCTTTGAGGTCCCGATATCGAGCGCAACAACCATATTGTTTTCCATCGAACCACTCATTATGTTTTATCCTGCATTTCGCTTTCGGGTTTTTCCCGCCATTTCACCGCCACCCCATGGGTGTAACGTATATCGATTGTTTCTATATCAGCCGCTTGAGCAGCCAATCGTTGTTTATACAAAATCAAAAACCTTTGTAAGCGCGCATTGATTGCTTCTCGACCTACAACCACTTTGATTTGATTATCCAATTCTATTGTCCAGGCGCCACGAGCCTCTAAATCCAATGCGACAACACTCAACCCCATCGGCTTCAGCATCTGATTAAAATCATGAAACTGTGACATCACCCTTTCTGTATCAGGAGCCGGTCCACTCAATCTAGGCAAACGTCGATACTCTTTAGAAAGTTCCGGCCAAAATATATCACCCTGATGGTTCAACAAGCCCCTCTCGCCCCAACGAGCAACAGGCACCTCCTCCTCAACTTCAACCAGCAAGGTATCGGGCCAATCTCGGCGTATAGAGGAAACTCTTACCCATGGCTGTTCACTCACTAGTGATTGAACCAATTCAATATCAACCTCTAATAGATTCGCAGTAAGGTCATTAGCGATAATCTGTCCCAACTTACCTCGATCTAAATGTTGGGTTTTACCTTCAATAACTACGCTCGTTACCGGACGGTCCAACCACTGCCATAAGTTATGACCAATACCCCATAAAACGCCGACAAAAATAACCAGTGAAGACAACGTCCAAAATGGCTTCCACCAAAACTCAGAATCGTTATTTACACGGCTATCCTTTTTAGGATTATTTTTATCAGTTTTCTCTTTTTCAGAATCTTTTTTCACGATCTTTTCACGACTGGCACCGCGTGGCTTAGCAAGTTCTACTTCTTGCTCCTCCACCGGTTCCGCTTGTCGAAAAAATCGTAAAAGGTTCATACTATTGGGCCGTTTTCAAGATTCTAACGACCAACTCGTCAAAGCTAATCCCTTGCTCTCGCGCAGCCATAGGCACAAGGCTATGATCAGTCATACCCGGAGCAGTATTAACTTCTAATAGCTGGAAGTTTCCATCTTGATCTTGCATCACATCTACACGCCCCCAGCCTTTACAGCCAACTGCGGCAAATGCTTGTTCAGCAAGGCGTTTAAGTGATGTTAATTTTTCATCAGACAAACCATGATCGAACTTGTACTGCGTGTCGTTTGCTAGGTATTTCGCATCAAAGTCATAAAACTCGTGCTGTGTTACTAACTGAATAGGAGGCAACGCATCACCATCAAGCACAGCAACCGTAAACTCGTCACCACTCATCCAGCTTTCAGCAATCACACTACGATCAAAACCAGCGGCTGTTTCCAATGCAGTTTTAAGTTCACTAGCACTCGCTACTTTACTCATACCAATACTGGAACCTTCGTGAGCCGGCTTTACAATCATCGGTAAACCTAGACGTTCAACGATGTCATCAACCTCAAAATCACCATTGAAAGTCGCAAAGGTTGGAGTCGGTAAGCCCTCGCCTATCCATACCTGCTTAGTTCTTAATTTATCCATACCGATAGCAGAAGCAGCCACACCGCTTCCGGTGTATGGTTTACCTAGCATTTCCAAAGCACCTTGCAAGGTACCGTCTTCACCACCAGGGCCATGTAAAATCAAAAAGGCACGATCAAAGTGATTTTCTTGTAGTTGCTGTAAAGGTTGTAGATCACCATTAGGGCCATAGAGATCGATACCAAATGCATCAACACCTGCACGCTGTAGTCCAGCTAAAACCTCAGCACCACTCTTGAGTGAAACATTACGCTCAGATGAATCACCACCAAAAATAACCGCAACTCGTCCGAAATCGGATTTCAATTGAGCATCAATTTGATAACTCATTTTTCCTCCTTTTCAGCTACAAGATTGGCTTGATTTAGCTGATGTGCAAGCGCTGTAATATCACCAGCACCCTGGGTCAGTAACAGATCACCTGGCTCTAAAATATCTCTCAACACATCTGCAACGGTGTCTTTGTCACTAACAAATACCGGATCTATACGACCACGCTGACGAATGCTTCGACATAAACTGCGGCTATCAGCACCAGCTATTGGCTCTTCACCAGCAGCATAGACTTCTAGCAGCAACAACACATCTGCTTCAGAAAGTACTTCCACAAAGTCTTCGTACAAATCACGAGTTCGGCTATAACGATGAGGCTGATTAATCATTACCAAACGCTTATCAGGCCAACCTTCACGAATAGCTTTAACAACAGCGTTAACTTCTCTTGGGTGGTGACCGTAATCATCAACCAACATAACGCTACCACCATTGACAGGCACGTCCCCCAAAACTTGAAAACGACGACCAACGCCTTCGAACTTAGTTAATGCTGTGCAGATCGCTTCATCACTAATGCCCTCAT
Organism: Neptuniibacter sp. SY11_33; assembly: GCF_047778025.1. GTDB lineage: Bacteria > Pseudomonadota > Gammaproteobacteria > Pseudomonadales > Balneatricaceae > Neptuniibacter. The sequence continues at coordinate 838,681 of NZ_CP180543.1, read as the reverse complement.
CGGTAGCCACAGCAATCGTTGCTAAGGCATTCAACATATTGTGATGCCCCGGCATGTTCAGTGAGATTTCTAGATCGGCAAAATCCCCTGGGCGCTTAACGGTAAAGCGGGTGTACATACCTTCTTGTCTGATATTCTCAGCACGGTAGTCAGCATCTTCCTCTACACCGTAAGTAAGCACTGGACGACTCACTTCCGGAAGGATTTCTCTAACTACTGGATCGTCGATACACATAACCGCAAGACCGTAGAATGGTAGGTTATGTAGAAACTCGACAAATGTTTTCTTCAACTTAGAGAAGTCATTCTCATAAGTTTCCATATGGTCCGCGTCGATGTTTGTAACAATCGCAACCATCGGTTGTAAGTGAAGGAATGAAGCATCACTTTCATCAGCTTCCGCCACAAGATAGCGGCTCGTGCCCATTTTGGCGTTGGTACCAGCACTGTTTAGTCGACCGCCAATCACAAATGTCGGATCAAGCTCACCTTCAGCAAAAATGGAAGCTAACAGACTTGTCGTCGTTGTTTTACCGTGAGTGCCAGCTACAGCGATACCGTGACGGTAGCGCATCAATTCAGCCAGCATTTCAGCACGACGCACAATCGGAATACGCTGTTCACGCGCAGCTTTCACTTCTGGGTTTTCTTCGTTAACCGCAGTGGAAACAACAACCACATCCACACCTGAAACATTGGTATCGGCATGCCCAATAAAGATGTTCATCCCCAAGCCTTCTAGGCGTTGAGTTGTCGCGGACACTTTAATATCTGAACCTGAGATCTGATATCCCTGGTTCAGCAATACTTCCGCAATACCACACATACCCACACCACCAATGCCGATAAAATGAATTCGGCTAATACGGCGCATTTCCGGTATTTCATAACGGGTGAAAGCATTTTGTTGTTTCATTACTTCATCGCCTCAAGACAAACATTTGCCACCACATCACTTGCTTCAGGTTTACCTAGTGATAGAGCTTTGTTTGCCATTTCCATCAACGTTTCTCGTTGATTTAATTGTTCTGTTAATAATGCTGTCAGCATTTCTTTATTAAGATCCGACTGCTGAATTAAAATTGCAGCATCTCTCTCTGCAAGATAATTTGCATTTTTAGTTTGGTGATCATCAACCGCATAAGGAAAAGGCACTAATACAGATGCCACACCTGCATTGCTCAATTCACTCACCGTTAAAGCACCTGCACGACATAAAACCACATCTGCCCAACTATAGGCTTCAGCCATATCATCGATAAATGCCACAACTTTACACTCAGTTACGTCTAGCGCTTCATAACGCTGCTGAGTTTCTTCAATATTTCGTTTTCCTGCCTGATGCCAAACCTCTGGACGTTGTTCCTGAGGCAAATCAGCAAGGACCTCCGGCAAAAGGTCGTTAATCGCTTTCGCCCCTAAACTTCCACCTACAACAAGCAGACGTAAAGGCCCTTCACGACCAGAAAAACGCTCTGTAGGTTCAGGTAAATTCAAGATACTACCTCGTACCGGATTACCCACAGTCTGAGTCACCAGGCCACTTTTAAATGCACCTTGGAACGCTTCCAAAACTTTTTTGGCTAATTTAGACAAAGCCTTATTGGTCATTCCAGCAACAGCATTCTGTTCGTGAATGATCAACGGTATTCTTAACAACCATGCAGCGAGACCACCGGGACCAGATGCAAAACCGCCCATACCTAATACAACATCAGGTTTAACAGAGCGAACAACCGACAACGCCTGCCACAAAGCAATCAACAGTTTAAATGGAGCTAAAAGAAGGCTTAACTTGCCTTTACCTCTTAAACCTCTCACTTCAATAGAATGCAGTTTTAATCCCGCTGCAGGTACCAAATCAGCTTCTATTCCGTGTCGAGAACCCAACCATTCAACATGAACACCCTGTGCCTGTAGCTTCTCTGCTGTGGCTAATGCTGGGAAGACATGACCGCCAGTGCCACCAGCCATAATCAGAGCTATTTTTTTATCAGAAGTACTCATGCGACAGCCTCCTGAGTTTTTTGTTTACGCTCTTTGGCTTCAGCATCTGGCTGATTTTTTCCAGCTAATTTCAATTCGTAGTCAACTCTCAAAATAACGGCCAACATGGCACAACTCACTAACAAACTACTTCCACCGTAACTCACCAAAGGAAGCGTCAAACCTTTTGTAGGCAACGCGCCAACATTCACCCCAATATTGATCAACGCCTGCCCAGCAAAGATAATTGCAAAGCCGTAACAGACATAAGCAGAGAAAAAGGATTTTACCTTTTCAGCTCGACGACCAATACGGAAAATATTCACGATTAACACGGCATAAACCAAGATCAAAGCAATCGCGCCGATAAAACCTAACTCTTCAGCCAATACTGAAAACACAAAGTCAGTGTGAGCTTCTGGCAGATAAAATAGCTTTTGAACACTATTACCCAAACCCGTTCCAAACCATTCACCACGACCAAAAGCAATCTGTGCCTGAGATAACTGATACCCAGTTCCAAAAGGGTCAGACCATGGATCTAAGAAGCTCTGAAGTCGGGCCACTCGGTAAGGCTGCAGACCTACAACAGCAACTAGCAGACCAACTACACCAGAGATCACCATCAAGAATTGGGAAAAGCGCATACCTCCCAAAAAGATCATTCCCATAACCGTCCCCATCAGGACAACTAAGGCACCAAAGTCCGGCTCAAAGTACAACAACACACAAAAAATACCCAAAGGTAAGGTCGGCTTAGCAATTCCTTTCCAACTGCTACGTACTTCATCCAAGCGTCTTACCAAGTAGCCAGCCATGTACATCACCATACAGAACTTAGCGACTTCCGAAGCTTGAAGGTTTAAAGGACCCAACGGTAACCAACGGTGACTACCATTTACCCCTTTACCTACACCCGGGATCAGTACCAAAATCAATAAGACACCGGCAGCCAACATCCACCAGTGCCCGGTCTTTTCCCAAAAGCGCATTGGGATATTCCAAACAACCACAGCGCCAATCATCGCCAGCATGATAAATATGAACTGACGAACAACGTAAAAATACGCTGTACCGTTATTTTTTAGCGCCACATCTAAAGATGCAGAGCTAATCATTACAAACCCCGTTAGAACCAAAGCAACTGAACAAGCCAGTACCCAAGGATCAAATGGCAACACTCTTTGTGACGTACAAACAGGCGGAGGCGAAGGAATTAAACCCTCTAACCTCTGCTTAATGTTTGTCATCGCCAAAGAGATCATTAAAGAGCCTCCACCGCATCAATAAAAGCATCACCACGAGCGGGAAAACCAGAGAACATATCAAAGCTCGCACAGGCAGGTGAAAGCAGAACAATATCCCCTTCCTTCGCTTGAGCTTGCGCCTTTGCAACAGCAGCTTGCATGTCGTCGGCTGATTCTTTAATTACGTTTTCACAACTGTCAGCTAAACGCGATCCATCTTCGCCGATATAGATCAACGCTCTTGCAAACTGCTTCATTGGTTCAGCCAATTCAGAGAATTCGGCACCTTTACCAACACCACCAGCAATTAACACAATACGCTGATCTGCAGATAGGGTTTTTCCTAAACCGTTTAGCGCAGCAACAGTCGCACCGACGTTAGTACCTTTTGAATCGTTGTAGTATTCAATACCGGCTTTTTCGGCTACCCATTGGCAACGATGCTTCAAGCCTGCAAAGTTCTTTAATGCTTTTAGCATCGCATCCATTGGCAAACCAACAGATTGCCCTAAGGCCAATGCAGACAGCGCATTAGCCATGTTATGACTACCACGTATTTTTAACTCAGATACGGGTATTAATTTATCCAGACCAACAGCAAGCCAAGTTTCACCTTTCTCTTCAGTCAAACCAAAGACTTTCAGATCAGGTTTACCTAAGTGGTAAGCAAGCTGATCAACACCACTGGGCATTAATGGCATTGTCAGTGCATCATCACGGTTAACAACCACCTTTTTAGCTCCGCGGAAAATCCGGTGTTTAGCCTGATAATAACCCTGCATAGAATCATAACGATCTAAATGATCAGGACTAATATTGAGTACCGTTGCAACTGCTGCTCGAAGATCATTGGTTGTTTCTAACTGGAAGCTTGATAATTCGATAACATACAGATCTTTTTCAGGCTCGTTTAACATCTCGAGTACGGGCGTACCAATATTCCCGCACACACCAACATTCAAGCCTGCGGCTACAGCCATCTCACCCACCAAGGTAGTGACCGTACTTTTAGCATTTGAACCGGTAATCGCTACAATTGGTGCGCTGATCTCATTGCAGAAAAGATCAATATCGCCACTTAACTTCGCACCCGCTTTGACCGCCGTTTGAATAGCAGGATCACTTTGTGCAACACCAGGGCTCAAAATCAATTCTGATGCACCACTCAGTAGTTCAGCATCAAAAGGCCCGCAAATCAGTTTAACGTCAGGAAGCTCTGTTGATAGCTCATCCATGCCTGGAGGATTTTCTCGGCTATCAACAACGACAAAGCGCTCACCTTTAGCCGCCAAATAGCGCGCACAAGCCAGCCCGGTTTGACCTAAACCGATGACTACTTTTAATTTATCGCTGGCGATTAAACTCATGCTCAAACTTTACCTTAACGAATTTTCAGAGATGCCAAGCCAATCAGCACCAAAACTACGGTAATGATCCAGAAGCGAACAATTACACGAGGCTCTGGCCAACCTTTCAATTCAAAATGATGATGCAAAGGCGCCATCCGGAAGATACGGCGACCTGTTAATTTAAACGATGCCACCTGCAAAATTACTGATACTGTTTCAGCAACAAACACACCGCCCATGATGAACAGTACAAATTCCTGACGGACGATAACGGCAATAACACCAAGCGCAGCACCTAAAGACAGGGCACCGACATCACCCATAAACACTTGAGCTGGATAGGTGTTAAACCACAAGAAACCAAGGCCTGCACCAACAATGGCTCCACAGAAAATTATCAGCTCACCAGAACCCGGTACATATGGGATCAATAGATATTCAGCAAAATTAATGTTACCGGACAGATATGCAAATACACCCAATGCTCCTGCCACCATCACGGTTGGCAAAATAGCCAGGCCATCTAAACCATCTGTAAGATTCACCGCATTAGAGCTACCTACAATTACAAAGTAGGTAAAAACGATAAAGAAGATACCGAGATCAATCGACACATCTTTTAGGAATGGAATCAGTAGTTCTGTTTCCACCGGTGTGGAAGCCATGCAATAGAGTAATACTGCAGCACCAATGCCACCTACTGACTGCCACAAATACTTCCACTTAGCCGGCAAGCCTCTCGGGTTTTTCTCAACCACTTTACGATAATCATCAACCCAGCCAACTGCACCAAAAATAAGCGTCACGCCCAAAGTAATCCATACATAAGGGTTAGACAGATCACTCCATAAAAGGGTACTAATCGCAATTGCAACTAGGATCAAAGCACCACCCATTGTCGGTGTACCTGCTTTGCTCAAATGCGTCTGAGGACCGTCATCTCGTACCGCTTGACCAATCTGATTACTACGCAGTTTGTTGATCATATGAGGGCCGACCCACAAAGCTATCAACAATGCTGTTAATACACCCAAAATCCCACGCAGGGTTAGGTACTGAAATACAGCAAAGCCGCTGTAATATTCCGATAAAAATTCTGCCAGCAGTGGTAGCATTGCCTTCTATTCCCCTTCAGTCAGGTTCTTTACGACCTGATCCATCGCAGCGCTTCGCGAGCCTTTAATCAGAATATTAGTATTCTGATCAGCCAACTCTTCCAAGGCCGCAGTTAATTCTTCACGTGTTTCAAAATGCATTCCCTGCCCATCTGCTGCAGCGTTATACGCTGAAACAGAGTGCCGGGACAGCACGCCAGTTGCATAAAAACAACTAACCCCCTTCTGCGCTGCCCGACAACCTACCTTTGCATGCTGATCAGCAGCATCTGCCCCTAACTCAGCCATATCTCCTAAAACCAATACTGATTTACCCGGCAAACTAACCAGCAGGTCCACTGCTGCATTTACCGAACCAGGATTGGCGTTATAACTATCATCAATCACCTGAGCCCCAGACGCTGTCATCAAGCAACGCATACGTCCAGATACCGCAGTGAAGGATTCTAAACCGCTGCAAATTTCCGCTAGCGGCATTCCTTTAGCGCTCACTGCAGCTGCTGCAGCTAGAGCATTCGCAACGTTATGCTGCCCCATCACCTGCAGCTGCACCGTTTGAGATTCAGAGCCTCGGTGCAAAACAAAAGAAAAACAGCCATTGCTAGACGGTGTTAAGTCCGACGCATACACAGCGGCATTTTCAGAGTTAAGAGAGAAGTTACTCTGCGGCTTTCCTTGATTTTGATTTAACCAATACTCTGTGTGCGGATCATCTAGGTTGATGACAGCCGTACCTTGAGTTTTGCCTAACCGCGAAAAGATCTCTGATTTCGCTTCGACTACACCTTGCAGAGAGCCAAACCCTTCTAAATGAGCACCCATCGCGTTATTCAAAATCGCGACATCAGGCAGAGATATTGCTGTCGTATAAGCAATCTCACCACCCGCACTGGCACCTTGTTCAATTACAGCAATTTGATGCTGTTCACTTAATTCGAACAGCGTTAGCGGTACGCCAATGTCATTATTCAAATTACCTTTGGTAGCCAATACCTGATTGTTCTGAGACAGAATCGCAAATAGCATCTCTTTAACTGTCGTTTTACCACTACTGCCTGTCACCGCATAAACAGTGCCATCAAAGCGCTGGCGATTCGCTTGCGCAATGTTCCCTAAAGCAATACGAGTATCTTCAACTTGCCACAACGGCGCTTGTACTTCGGGCATAGGTCGAGAAACAACTGCAGCGACCGCGCCTTTTTCAAGCGCCTGTTCTATAAACTGATGACCATCAAAATTAGGGCCAACCAGTGCCACAAATAGATCGCCCTGCTTAATTGTACGCGTGTCTGTACTGACACCTGTAAATTCAGTATCAGCCGTTATCTGCCCGCCAAAAGTTTGCTGTAACTGCTGCAAAAACCACTGACCAATCATACCGCCACCCCTAAAACTGACTTACTCACATCAACATCACTAAATGGGTAACGTGTACCAGCAATCTCTTGATAATTTTCGTGACCTTTACCTGCGATCAATACGACATCTTCTGGTGAAGCAGCATTGATCGCCATTCTGATCGCTTCTGCACGATCCGCTTCAACATCCGCCTGATGATCATGAATACCGCTCTCGATCATCTCAATAATGCTATCTGGCTGTTCAGTTCTTGGGTTATCGCTAGTCACGACCAACCGATCAGCAAATCGATCTGCAATAGTACCCATAAGCTCTCGCTTACCTGTATCGCGGTCGCCACCACAACCAAACACGCACCACAAACGCCCTGAAGTATGGGCTCTCACAGCTTGAATAGCTTTCTCTAGAGCATCTGGCGTATGTGCATAATCAATAATTACTAACGGCTTATCCGCAGTGACTAATGCCTGCATTCGCCCCGGCACTGCATCTAACTTGGAAAGCCCATGCATAACCTGCTCTCGGCTAAAACCTTGTTCGGATAACAACGCCGCCACAAGAAGCAGATTATCCAGATTAAATTCGCCGATAATTTTACTCGCGAAAGCAAAGTTGCCTTGCGCCGTTTTAAGCTCCGCTTCGATGCCATGCAAAGCTAAACGGTATGCAGCGATCAGATAATCACCTTGTGCACGCCCAACCGCTACTTTTTTACCTTGAACTTCAGCATCTGCTAACAGCGTTTGACCAAAAGCATCATCACTGTTGATTACCGAAGCTTTTAGATCAAAACGTTTAAACAATCTTGCCTTAGCCGCACCGTAAGAAGTCATAGAACCGTGGTAATCCAAATGATCACGGCTTAAGTTGGTAAATGCGGCATAATCAAATTCAACCCCTGCAACTCGGCCTTGCTGCAGAGCGTGACTAGAGACTTCCATCACAACGCTTTCAGCACCTGCAGCGCGTAATTCAGCAAACAAACGCTGCAAACCTACAGCATCGGGTGTTGTATGAGTTGCCTGCTCTAACTGACCCGGGAAACCATTTCCAATCGTGCCAACAATTGCTGTTTTCGTGCCTATCGCATTCATCGCCTGAGCAACAAAATGTGCACAAGATGTCTTACCGTTAGTCCCCGTAATGCCAATCACATTCAAATGACGACTTGGATGACCATAAAAATTCGCAGCCACAGGGCCAATCTGACTAACTAAATCAGGCACAGAAATCACAGGGATACCAAGCGAAGGACAATCATCAACCTCGCGACTATCCAACAAAACCGCAACTGCACCACTTTTTTCAGCCGCTTCAACGAAATCGACACCACGATGCTGAATGCCTGATCGAGCAATAAACAAAGTGCCGGGTGAAACCGTGCGGCTATCTTGCGAAATAGCAGATACGACAATGCCGGCGTAAGTTTCGTCAACCCACTCCGGCGCAATCTCTTTCAATGTTCTACTTATTTCCAACATAGTCACCTCATTCAACGCTGAGCAACCTGCTTATTCACTTCTGGCCAATTATCCGGTGGGATATTCATCAAACGCAAAGCTCCACCTACCGCTCTTGAAAAAACCGGAGCTGCTACCTCACCACCGTAATATTCCTGTCCTTTTGGGTTATCAATCATCACCACTGTGACTAAGCGCGGATCACTTACCGGCGCCAAACCAGCAAAAGTGGATATGTACTGATCATCAATATACCCACCGCGGCCAACTTTATGCACAGTGCCCGTTTTACCTGCCACTCGATACCCCTGCACAGCAGCTCTACGACCCGTACCTTTAACGCTAATCACAGTTTCCATCATTTCACGGACATCAACCGCCACATCCGCAGGCATGACTCGAACAGGTTTGCCTGCTTCGTTTTGTCGGATCAAACTCACTGGGCTCACAACACCATCATTAGCCAACGCCAAATATGACTGCGCTAGCTGCAATGGCGTTACCGATAAGCCATAGCCATAAGAAAGCGTCGCCCGCTCTACTTGCTGTCTCGAATTCAGATAAGGCAGATAACCCGTACTTTCACCCGGGAATCCGATTCCTGTTGCCTGCCCTAAGCCTAAATTGTGATACAGATTACGTACCGATCCTTCAGGTAAGCTTAACGACAGCTTCGTTACACCAACATTGCTGGATTTCGTAATAATGGTGGAGATATCTATCTCGCCGTAATTACGATGATCTCTAATCGTTTTACCTTTAACACGCATATAACCAGGCGCAGTATTTACGATCGTTTCCGGCTCGTATTCACCGCTCATCAACGCTGCAGCAACAGTCATGGGCTTAACTGTCGAGCCCGGCTCAAATGTATCGGTTAACGCCCTGTTTCTTAATGCCGTCGATATTCTCTGTTTAGGATCATTCGGGTTGTAAGATGGCTGATTAACCATCGCTAACACTTCGCCCGTGGATGCATCTAGCATCACAATCGACCCGCCATCAGCTTTATGCGCTTCAACTGACGCTTTTAATTCTCTATACGCTAGATATTGCAGCCTTAAATCGATGCTTAGCTGAATATCATTACCATGCAGCGCTGGCTTAACTTCACGAATATGTTTGATCGTTCTACCTAAACGATCTTTCATTACAAGCTGTTTACCAGCATCAGCCTTTAACCAATCCTCATAAGCCAGCTCTAAACCTTCTTGGCCTTTACCATCCAAGTTGGTAAAACCAACCAGATGCGTTGTAACCTCAGCGGCCGGGTAATAGCGCTTATATTCACGATCAACATGTACACCTGGAATGCGCAAAGCTCTAATTTTTTCAGCTAGTTCAGGTGTAACTTGACGCTGTAAATACAAAAACCTACGGCTACGATTTTCAGATAACTTAGCCAGTAGTTTCTTTTTGTTCGTTTTCAGCAGCACCGCTAGTTTTGACAAACCATCGTGCTGCATATCTGTCATTTTCGGATCAGCCCAAATAGTCGCTACCGGTGCACTCACAGCCAAAGGCTCACCATGCCTATCCGTGATAATCCCTCGATGAGCAGGTACCTGAACCGTTCTCAATGAGCGAGCATCACCTTGGGTTTGCAAAAACGACTGCTCTTCCACATAAAGCGAAAGCATGCGAGCGGTAATACCACCAGCAACGAGCAATAGAAGAACCAGCACCAACCAAAGGCGCCATCCCCTACCAACTGCTGCTTCAGTGTTATCGCTCATGCTTCACGATCTCTATTTGTTCAACGTCTGGCACTTTCATGCCCAACACACTCGTTGCTTGTTGTTCAACTCGGTTATTGGCAGCCCATGCGCTTTGCTCAAGCAACAACTGCCCCCACTCAACTTGAAGCTCATCCCTTTGCTGTATCAATTCCTGATGCTGGTTGAATAACTGCCGATATTCAAAGGCGCTCATTACTACGCCTAAGCACGACACCAAAAGCACCACAACCAACACAAACACCAATAAAAATGGGCTCAGCAACTCTTCAGCACTATAAAAATGGTTTCGACCAGATGAATTCCCCTTCTCATCCTCCTGATCGCCAACCCAATTTTTCCAGAACTTTCCAAGCATCAAGCGACCTTTTCAGCCACTCGCATAACTGCACTTCGAGCCCGTACGTTCTCTTCAGTTTCAGAGGCACTCGCTTTCACGGCCTTACCTACATTCTTAAACCGAATTTTCAACATATCGTTTGTGACCGGAATACCACGTGGAATATGCTCATCGCCTTTAACATGCTGACGAATAAAGCGCTTCACAATCCGATCCTCTAGTGAGTGAAAACTAATAACGACCAAACGCCCACCCACTTTCAACATTTCTAAAGCCTGATCCAAACAACTTTCCAGATCTTCCAATTCACGATTAATGTGAATACGAATACCTTGGAAAGCACGTGTTGCAGGGTTCTTGCCTTTTTCCCAAGCAGGATTGGCTTCAGCTATAATTTTTGAAAGTTGAGCTGTCGTGGTAATAGGCTCTTCCTCACGCTTAGCCACAATCGCTTTCGCCATACGACGGGAGAAACGCTCCTCGCCATAGGTGTAAATCACATCTGCAATTTCTTTCTCTTCTGCGCGAGCGATCCAATCAGCCGCACTTTCACCAGAAGAGGTGTCCATTCGCATATCCAGCGGACCATCATTTAGAAAACTAAAGCCACGGGAAGCATCATCTAACTGTGGTGACGACACACCCAGGTCCAGCAAAATACCATCGACCTGCCCTTGCAAACCACGCTCTGTTACAAACTCTTGCAATTGCGCAAAACTGCCGTGCGCTATAGAGAAACGACCTTCATCTGCAAAACGTTCATGCGCATGCGCAATAGCGGTTGGATCCTTATCGATCCCCATTAACTGTCCGTCTTCTGCCAATTGATCCAATACCAATGCAGAATGGCCACCACGACCAAAGGTCCCGTCGACATAGAAACCAGACGCGTCCTGCACTAAAGCTTCTACAGCTTCATTTAACAGCACTGTGATATGTTTAAATTCCTGGCTCATTCGTCGTTACTCGATCCGCTACAGCGATAAATTTTGTAATTCTTCAGGCATTGTCATGCCACCTTCTACCTCTTGAAGATACTCTTCGCGGGTAGCTAACCATCTGGACTCACTCCAGATTTCAAATTTCTGCCCTTGCCCCAACAACACAATCTTTTTATCGAGCTCCGCATACTCTCGAAGTGGAGCAGGCAAAAGCAATCGCCCATTTCCATCCATATCAAGATCAGTTGCATGACCAATCAATAGACGCTGAATTCGACGCGCTGCGGCATTAAAGCTGGGCAAGCTTTCAATTTTTTCCTGAATAACTTCCCATTCTTCCAGTGGATAAAGCAGTAAACAGCGCTCTTCAGTATCAATCGTAGCCACGAGCTGACCATCGCAACACGTCGCGATTTTCTCGCGATAACGTGCCGGAATCGCCATGCGTCCCTTAGCATCCAGATTGATTTGATTAACGCCTCTAAACATTTTCGGCTCTCAAAACCCACTTAAATTACAGAAAAACCCACTTTTACCCACTTTATCCCACTAGAGCACACTATAGAAAGTAACCCCAACTAAAGCAAGGCTGAAAGCGCCGTAAATGACGGTTATCAGAGATCAAACATTAGAGAAATGCATACAGAGATAAGCTCCCAAAAACAAAGCATCGAGAGACTGCATATAAAACAATGAATTAGGTGAATCAGGCCTTTATAGGAAAAGCAGTGGACACCGCTCTTCCTGAAAAGAAAGAATAATGAGGAGTTTGCCGATAAGCCGGGTTCTGTCGTGGACAATCATTCATCTGGGATGCATATCACTACGCACCTCAAGCAACCTACCCGGTTCCAGCGCGGGTCACGCCTATAGGAACCCTATTTGGTCTTGCTCCGAGTGGGGTTTACCATGCCGTGGAGTGTTACCACCCACGCGGTGCGCTCTTACCGCACCATTTCAACCTTACCGGCATCCGAAGATGCTTAGGCGGTATATTTTCTGCTGCACTTTCCGTCGACTCGCGCCGCCCAGACGTTATCTGGCACTCTACCCTTTGGAGCCCGGACTTTCCTCCACCTTCAAAGAAGGCAGCGACTGCCTGGCAAACTCCTCGGCGCGAATTCTAACAAAAGCTTATTGAGTTAGCGATCTAAAGCCGCCTGATAAAGCACTTTTTTCTTCAAACCGGTAATTTTCGCCGCCAAAGAAGCAGCCTGACTCGCTGGCAGCTCTGCAAGAAGAATATCCAACACCTCTAGAGCCTTAGCATCCAACTCGACCACACCTTTATTTTCCATGCCGTGAACCAAAACAACAAACTCACCGCGCTGCTGATTGGAATCAGCCTCCATCCACTCTATGACAGCATCCAACTTATCCACATGGATCGTTTCATAAGTTTTTGTTAGCTCCCGAGCAATTCCCACAACGCGCTCACCACCAAAGACCGACTGCATATCTTTCAGGGAGGCCACAATACGATGCGGAGATTCATAAAAAATCAGCGTTCGCGCCTCATCAACCAATCCCTTAAGTTGCTGCTTACGTCCACTCGATTTATGCGGCAAAAATCCTTCAAATATAAATCGATCGGTTGGCAAACCTGCGGCTGACAAAGCCGCAATAAAAGCCACACAACCAGGAACAGGCACAACTTTAAAACCCTGCTCTCTAACCCCCTGAACGACAACATATCCAGGATCCGAAATTAGTGGAGTTCCAGCATCAGAAATGAGCGCAACACTGGCACCAGATTGCAACTGGTGTACAATCGTCTCAATTCGCTGGCGTTCGTTATGCTCATGGACGGAAACAAGGCGGGTATTGATACCAAAATGCGCCATCAAACGGGCACTATGACGTGTGTCCTCAGCAGCTATCAACTCAACTCGCTGCAAGACCTCAATAGCGCGAGGTGTCATATCCTGCAGATTTCCTATTGGCGTTGCTACAACGTACAGTGCGGGTTCTAACATTACAGATACCATCTTAAAACGTGGGTTGCGAAGTATATGAAATTTCAGTGGCGCCTGTCTCTTTCAGCAATTTTAATCAGCACAATTATTTCTGGCTGTTCAGTTAGCACTACATCCACGAAACCAACGCTGACAGCAGCTGAACAAGACCAACAGCGAGTAGAAAGCCTACTCAATAAAGCAAATTCCGCAAAACCGATCAAATCTGCTCAGTATCGCGCAGATGCCGCGAAGATATTGCTTAGCCTAGGCCGTAAGCAGGAAGCTGCCGCCGTACTTAGCCAAATAGACATTGCTCTTTTAGCTCCATCTCTTCGCTTTGAGATCGCCAAACTCCAAGCTGAAGCTTCACTTGAACAGAACCAACCGGAACAAGCTCTACAGCAACTCGACAGGTTAAATGGTTTATCGGATCTTAAACTCCTGACTGAGCAAGAAATCCTAATCCTTGAGTTACGCGCCCAAGCCTTCCAGCTTCAACAACAACATTTTAGCGAAGCTAAAGAACTGATTCGCTTAAGCCAATTGCTAGATACAGATGCAGCAAAACAAATCCTGCACGACCAAATCTGGAATAGCTTACTAAAAATTAAAGCAACTCAGCTTTCCGAACTCATTCGTAGCGGTACTAATAGCTATCATGAGCAAGGCTGGCTGGAGCTAGCTTACGAGCTGAGCCTCAATACACAGCTAGACACGCAAAACCAAGCACTAAATAACTGGGCCGTGTTATGGGAATCCCATCCCGCCCAAAAACTCCCACCGCAATCTCTTAGCGGACTGAGCACACAAACATTTTCAGCTAAAAAAATAGCCGTATTACTGCCACTTGAAGGAAAACTATCCAAACCTGCCAACGCCATCAAAGAAGGCATCATGATGGCTCATTTACGTAGCCAACAACCAGGCAAGCCATCTCCTGAGCTTTTATTTCTTGATTCTGAGAAAATAAACACCCCTATTCAGCTCGCTTCAATCGTTAACGAGCAGCAAGTTGATATGATTATCGGGCCTTTAGCTAAAGACTATGTTTCAACTTTGGCTGCCGATCAGCATATCCAAGTACCTGTGCTTGCCCTTAACTACACCGATTCACCCGCTCGTGAAGGTATCTACCAATTCGGTCTTTCAGCCGAAGATGAAGCCATTCAAATTGCGGAGCGCGCATGGAAAGACGGCATCAGCCGTGCCGCAGTGTTAACACCAAATAGCGCCTGGGGTGAAAAAATCAGCAAGGCTTTTGAAGAACACTTTACAGACTTAGGCGGCATGGTCGTACACTCAAGTAACTTTGGGGATATCAGCGAATTCTCGGAGCATGTGAGTCAATTTTTATCCACAGATAAAAGCAAGCAACGCTATAAGAACGTAAGAAAAGTAGTTTATACCCATAAAATTGAATTTGAGGAGCACCGCCGCCATGATATGGAAGCTATCATCCTCACAGCGCTACCAAATGATGCAAGACAGCTAAACACCATGCTGGCTTATAACTTTGCTGGCGATCTGCCAATTTATGCAACTTCGCATGTTTTCAGTGGTAGTAACAACCCGATCCAAGACCAGGACCTAAATAACGTTACCTTCCTAGGCACCCCATGGAACCTTAAGCCACCGTCACAAGACAAAGTACTTATTTCACAACAACGAAAAGATACAAATAGTCGCTTTGGTCGCTTATACGCTCTAGGTCTTGATGCTTACCGCATTCATCCATATCTAAAACAATTAAGCGCCGTTCCTGGCACACAGATCAACGGCGAAACAGGCCAACTTAGTATTAACAATAACGGCCTTGTTTTCAGAACACTAACCTGGGCCAAATACAAAGATGGCATCCCACAAATTATTGAGTAAATAATCTTCATGGATAGAAACAAAACCGGCAAGGACGCCGAAAAACACGCTGAAAGATTCCTCTCAAAAAATAAGCTCACCCTAGTCGAACGCAACTACCATTGCCGCTTCGGCGAGATCGATCTAATTATGTTAGATCGACGCACCCTTGTATTTGTCGAAGTCCGTTATCGTAATTCTAAAAAGTTTGGCGGCGCCGCCGCTTCAGTTACATCAGCCAAACAACGAAAGATCATTAAGGCTGCACAGCATTATTTAAGCCACAAAACGCAATTTTCGAATAATAATTGTCGATTTGACGTGATTGCTTACGAATATGATGCAGCACCAACGAAGCCGCTGTGGTATAAAGATGCCTTTAGAACTTAAGGTAAACGATTAAGGACAGCATGGAACTCGAAGACCGCATTGTCAGCCAGTTTCACAACTCAATGGAAGTCAACGCAATCACCATTGAGCAGTACACCCCCCTTATTGCCCATGCTGGCGAACTTTTACTCCATTGTCTTGTCAGTGAGAACAAGATTCTCTGCTGCGCCAATGGAGCCTCATCATCTTTAGGGCAACATTTCACTGCACTTTTGATGAACAGATTTAGGCATGAGCGTCCAGGACTACCCGCAATCAACATTAATTCAGATGGCGCTACATTAAGCGCAATCTGTGAAGATAGCGGTTTTATGGATGCACAAGCCAAGCAGATTCATGCTTTAGGCCAACCTGGGGACATTTTATTACTGATAACACCTCACGGCCGTTCCAGCAGCCTTGTTCAAGCAATACAGGCAGCCCATGATCGTGAGATGACTATTATCGTATTAAATGGTTCTGATGGTGGCGATATCACAGCGCTTCTCAGCCCAGAAGAGATCGAGATATGCGTACCTAGCGACGATAGCTCGTTAGTTCACCATGCGCAGTTACTTGTTTTGCACTCTTTATGCGATTTAATTGACTACCAACTTTTTGGAAGCGAATAAACATGATCAACAAAAAGACCTTTAGTTTAATTGCTGGAATTAGTTTATCTCTACTGGTTACCGGCTGTTCCGATATTCTAAGCGCCGGAAGAGAAGGCCCAATTCAGGAAGATCCAGGCAACAGAACCGTTGGCTCATACATAGATGATGAAGTAATTGAAACACTATCTATGGTTAACCTTGCCAAGGGTTCAGAACAGATGCAGGCGACCAATATTAGCGTAACAAGCTACAACGGAGTTGTATTGCTAACTGGCCAAGCACCTACTGAAAGCGCAAGACAGGAAGCTGAACAGATCGTCAGTCAAGTACGCAAAGTACGCAAGATTCATAACGAAGTTAAAATTTCGGGCGTATCATCCACTATCGCCCGCACAAACGATGCTTGGCTAACCACTAAAGTTAAGGCTGAGCTGTTAACAAATGAATCGGTTGATGGATCTCGTATCAAGGTAGTAACTGATAGCAGCACCGTTTACCTTATGGGCCTTGTAAATCCTCAAGAATCCGAGAATGCGATCAATATCGTAAGAAATATCGCTGGCGTAGAGAAAATTGTAAAAGTATTTGAATACGTTAATCGATAACAAACATGGTGCGTACTAACTCTCAGTACGCACCTTATATTCTTTAACTTCCTGCTATTACTTTACAACTTTTAATGACGGTCTTTTCGACTTAGCAGGTTTTTCAGCTTCCTTAGGCTCATCCGCATCCATATCTTCCACATTATCTAGAATTGCCAACTCCTGCGTATAGCAATCAACACCAGGCTCACCACCAAAGCCCATACCCTGGCCATTTTCGCGCGCATAGATAGCCAAGATAGCAACCATTGGCACATATACATCCATCGGCTGACCCGAAAAACGCGCATTAAAAGACAACGCTCGATCATCCAGATAAAAATCCCGAACTGCTGATGGATTAATATTTAAAACAATCTGGCCTTCATCAACAAACTGCGTAGGGACTGTAACATCATCTTGGGTAGCATCGACCAATAGATGAGGTGTTAAATCACAATCCAATAACCAGTCATACAGTGCTTTAACAAGATAAGGGCGACTCGGCTTCATTTCTTTATCCAAACATTCAACAAAATAACGACATAAAAAAAGGGATGAAACATCATCCCTTTTTTAACTTTACTACGAAACAATTAATCGCGCATTTCACGCTCTGCTTCTGACAAGCTCATTTGGAAAGATTCACGCTCAAATAAGCGCTCCATATACTTAACCAAAGGCTTGCACTGATCTTCTGGAAGATCGATGCCCAATAACGGCAAACGCCACAATAGCGGAGCTAGGCAGCAATCAACTAAAGTAAACTCTTCACTCATGAAGAAAGGTTTGTCAGCAAAAATCGGTGAAATCGTAATCAAGCTGTCACGCAGCTCTTTACGAACTTCTTCTGCTGTATCTTCATCATCAGCCATCGCTGCTTCAATGATCTTATCCGCCAAATCACACCAGTCACGCTGGATGCGATACATATATAGTCGGCTTTCAGCACGAGCTACAGGATAAACAGGCAATAGCGGCGGATGCGGGAAGCGCTCATCAAGATATTCCATCATCACATTCGGCTCATAAAGAACCAAATCGCGATCCAACAAAGTTGGCAGGCTATTGTACGGATTCATTGAAGTTAGATCTTCAGGAAGATTACCTTCATCACAATCATGAATCTCTACAGCAACACCCTTTTCTGCCAGGACGATACGAACTCGATGGCTATACTGGTCCTCGCCATTAGAGTAGAAGGACATGGAAGAACGTTTTGCCACAACACCCATTAAGAATACCCCTTATTAGAAACAGATACGCGGCCCCTTAAAAAAGAGGCCGCGTTTTAAAGCTCACGATTATATCGTAAAGCTATTAGTGTACATCTCTCCAGAATTCTTTCTTCAGCGCGTACGCAAGGAAGAAGAATAGGAACAAGAAGATCAACACGTAAGTACCGATACGCTGAGAATCCAACTTAGATGGCTCACCCATGTAAACCATGAAGTTAACTAGATCATATACTAGCGCATCAAACTCTTCAGTAGACAGCTCACCTGTGCCCTTCTTAACAGAAGTACAAGTAGTTAGCGGCTTGTTAGTTAGAGGATCAATGCCCTCACCACGCAAACCGTGAGCGTTCATTTCTTCCCAAGAACAGCTTGCAACAACTTCACCCTGTAGCGGGCCAAGTACGTTCGGCATACCAACGTCTTTGAATACTGCATTGTTCACGCCCCATGGACGAGACTCATCAGCATAGAAACTACGTAGGTAAGTGTACAACCAATCTGGACCACGTAGACGCGCTTCTAGCGTAAGGTCTGGTGGAGGGTTACCGAACCACTTACCAGCATCGCCTTTGTCCATAGAGATAGTCATCTGCTCACCCACTTTGTGATCACCAAAGATCAAGTGTTCAGCAACAAGCTCTGGATTCATACCTAGATCTAGCGCAGCACGCTCATAACGCTGAAACTCAGCAGAGTGACAGCCCAAGCAGTAGTTTACAAACGTTTGCATACCACGCTGCAAAGATGCCTGGTTATGCAGATCAACGTCCATCTCATCTAGGTGACCTTTAGCGCCACCAGCAGCACTTGCAGCCATAGGCAGTGCCGCCATTACTAATGCAATAAGAAACTTTTTCATTAGCCTGTAACCCTTTCTGGAACTGGTTTAGTACTTTCCATTTTGGTGTAGATCGGCATCAGGAAGAAGTACGCGAAGTACAGACCTGTACAAATCTGAGCCGCTAACGTACGACCTGGAGTAGATGCAACAACACCTAAGTAACCCAGAATTACGAAGCACACACAGAAGATCACTAACCACAGTTTGCTCATCCAGCCTTTGTAGCGGATAGATTTAACTGGGCTGCGATCCAACCAAGGAAGCACAAACAAGATAGCAATCGCTGCACCCATCACAACAACACCAGGGAATTGAGAACCTAGGATTGGCGGGATAGCACGTAGCATCGCGTAGAATGGCGTGAAGTACCATACAGGGGCGATATGCTCAGGCGTTTTCAGCGGGTTAGCTGGCTCAAAGTTTGGCGCCTCAATGAAGTAACCACCACCTTCAGGGAAGAAGAAGACTACCGCACAGAAAACAAATAGGAATACAACCACACCCACAATGTCTTTAACAGAGTAGTAAGGGTGGAATGGGATACCGTCAACAGGTACGCCGTTCTCATCTTTGTTATCTTTAATTTCGATACCGTCTGGGTTGTTAGAACCCACTTCATGTAGCGCGATAATGTGCAGAACAACCAATGCCAATAGAACGATTGGTAGAGCAATTACGTGCAGAGAGAAGAAACGGTTTAGAGTAATACCAGAGATTAGGTAGTCACCACGGATCCATTCCGCTAGTTCTGGACCAACATATGGTACAGCAGCGAATAGAGATACGATTACCTGTGCACCCCAGTAAGACATCTGACCCCATGGCAATAGGTAGCCCATGAACGCTTCAGCCATAAGCGCTAGGTAGATTGTCATACCGAACAGCCATACAAGCTCACGAGGCTTACGGTAAGAACCGTACATCATGCCACGAAGCATGTGCAGGTAAACAACTACGAAGAATGCAGACGCACCGGTAGAGTGCATATAGCGCAGCAACCAACCGTATTCAACATCACGCATGATGTATTCGATAGAAGCAAACGCACCTTCAGCAGAAGGGTTGTAAGACATTGTTAGCCAGATACCCGTTAGGATCTGGTTAACAAGCACTAGAAGTGCCAATGAACCAAAGAAGTACCAGAAGTTAAAGTTCTTTGGAGCGTAGTATTTAGATAGGTGATCTTCCCACATAGCTGTAGCTGGGAAACGATCATCAATCCAACCCATGATACCTGGGTTACCTTTGTTACGAGAACCAGCCATTATGCAGTCTCCTGATCAATACCTACGATGATCACATTTTCGCTCTCATAGTGATGAGGCGGGATCACAAGGTTACTTGGAGCCGGGGAACCGTTCATTACACGACCAGAAAGGTCAAAACGAGAACCATGACATGGGCAGTAATAACCGCCAACCCAATCTTCACCCTGACCAGATGTAACACCTACTTCAGGAAGATAAGTTGGAGAACAACCTAGGTGAGTACAAATACCTACCAAAACAGCGATATCTTCACGTAGAGAACGCGCAGGGGTTTTTGGAATGTAATCAGGCTGCTGTGCAGGGTTATCCGATTTTGGATCCTGCAAGTTGCTATCTAGCTTAGCCAGATTAGCCAATGCTTCTTCGCCACGACGAACGATCCACACAGGCTTACCACGCCAGCTAGCAATTACCTGCTGACCTGGTTCCAGTTTACTTACATCCACCTTGACAGGTGCGCCGGCAGTTCTTGCCTTCGCACTCGGCGTCCAGGAAGCTACGAATGGGACAGCGGCTCCTACAGCACCAACCGCACCAACTGCGGATGTAGCACCGATTAGGAGACGGCGCCGACCCTTATTCACGCCATCATTGCTCATTAAGTTATCTCCCCTCAATCGACCTTATTTTATATCTCTGCAGGTGCAAAAATACTCTGGCCGCTAAGAATTTTATAGCTACGGAAATCTGTATCTTAAAAATGGCCCAAATAGTAAAGAAATTACCCCTTTCTTACAA
This sequence comes from Neptuniibacter sp. SY11_33, assembly GCF_047778025.1. Classification (GTDB taxonomy): domain Bacteria; phylum Pseudomonadota; class Gammaproteobacteria; order Pseudomonadales; family Balneatricaceae; genus Neptuniibacter. Next base: position 817,684 of record NZ_CP180543.1, on the reverse strand, counting down.
GGTGAATTACTTATTTTTCGCCGTACTTTAGGCCAATGTATTGATATAACGCAGTGCAAAAAAAACGCCCACCCCAATAAAGGGGCAGGCGTTTTTTCTGAATCCAAAATCTTTCGAAAAAGACGTCGAATTAACGCTTGGAGAACTGTGGCTTCTTACGTGCTTTACGTAGACCAACTTTCTTACGTTCAACCATACGAGCGTCACGAGTAACGTAACCTGCTTCACGTAGAGCTGGACGAAGCGTTTCATCAAATTCCATTAGTGCACGAGTGATACCGTGACGGATAGCACCAGCTTGACCGAAGCCGCCGCCGCCTTTAACAGTAACAACAACGTCGAACGCTTCAAGATTGTTAGTTAGCTCAAGAGGCTGACGAACGATCATGCGCGCAGTTTCACGACCGAAGTATTCTTCGATAGTTTTATTGTTAACTGTGATTGCACCTGTACCTGGACGTAGGAAAACACGTGCAGTAGAAGTTTTACGACGACCTGTACCGTAATACTGTGTAGTAGACATGATTATCCTTCCCCTTAAACGTTAAGTTCTTTAGGCTGCTGAGCCTGATGCGGATGTTCTGCACCAGCGTAAACTTTCAGCTTCGCATACATAGCGCGACCTAGCGGACCTTTTGGTAGCATGCCTTTAACAGCAAGCTCGATAGTGCGCTCAGGGAAAGTTTCTACCATCTTCTCGAAAGAAGCTTCTTTCAAACCACCTGGAAAACCAGTGTGGTGGTAGTAAGTTTTATCTTTACGCTTGTTACCAGTAACGCCTACTTTTTCAGCGTTAACAACTACGATGTAGTCACCAGTATCAACGTGTGGAGTGTATTCTGGCTTATGCTTACCACGTAGACGACGTGCAATTTCAGTAGCCAGACGACCCAGAGTTTTACCTTCTGCGTCAACAACGTACCAGTCGCGTTTTACTTCGGCTGGCTTAGCGACGAATGTTTTCATCTGTATAGCCTTTCAACTTTACTCAGATCTCGTTGATTTTAATAATAAAATCGACCGACCTGACTTATAATTATTTGTTGTTCCAATTCACTTAGAGCAACTCTCTTCTGCCCAAAATTTAAGCAAGCCTAAACTTGGGAGCGCGCATTATATATATGGTTAACATATGCCGCAAGAGCAAAAGCAACCATAAACAAAATATAACTAACATTAAATCGAGACGTGAGCGTCTCTACTACCTGAGTCTTTCGCTCTGTGGGAGCGACGCCCTCGTCGCGAAAAAAATGCGCCATAAAGGCGCACTTTTCAAATATTAGCAACTAAAACTTTAAGCCCTATGCTCACGTGCAAGATACTCATGAGACTGCATTTCAAGCAAACGACTCTGAGTTCGCTCAATCTCGAACTCTAAGCGCCCTTCTGAATAAATTTCATGAATTGGCTTTTCAGCACTGATGATCAACTTAACGCCACTATCATAGAATTCATCAACCATGTTGATAAACCGTCGAGCAGCATCGTCATTGGAGCGACCAAGCTGCGGTACATTACCCACCATTACGGCATGGAAGATTTTGCCCAACTCAATATAGTCATTCTGAGAACGAGGACCTTCACAAAGCTCCGTAAAATCAAACCAAACCACGTCTTCACAGCAGCGGCGTGTCTGCATATTACGGCCATTAATATCCAGAACCTCAGCTTCAACCACCTCTTCTAGATCCGGTGCAAGACTTTCAAAACTGCGGTTTAAACTCTTATCTGCTTCAGCATCTAACGGATAGTGGTAAAGTTCTGCCTGCTCTAAAGCACGTAAACGATAGTCAACACCACCATCCACGTTCACAACTTCTGTGTAACGATTTAGCATATCAATCGCCGGAAGGAAGCGAGCGCGCTGCAAACCATCTTTATACAGCCCATCAGGCACAATATTTGATGTCGCCACTAAAGCCACACCGTTCTTGAATAGCTCTTGTAGCAAGCCGCCCAAAATCATGGCATCAGTTATATCTGTAACAAAGAACTCATCAAAACAGATAATTCGTGCTTCTTGCGCGTATTTTTTACCTATTTCCACCAGCGGGTTAGCTGTACCGTCAAGCTCTTTTAGCTCGGCATGTACACGCTGCATAAAACGGTGAAAATGGGTACGCATCTTCTGTTCGAACGGAAGACTGTCATAAAAAGTATCCATTAGGTAAGTCTTACCACGACCTACACCACCCCAGAAGTACAAGCCTTTAACCGGCTCTTTCGGCTCCGGTTTTTTCAGCTTACTCTTCAAGCGCCCCATTAAACCGACTTTAGGCTCTTCTGCCTTAACCGCTACAAGATCGTCATATAAACGCTGAAGATGCTCAACAGCCATCTCTTGGGCTGGATCATAAGAGAAATCATCGCGCTTGAGGTCTTGCTTGTATCTTTCTAATGGAGTCATGTGGGTTGCCAATTTGATCTACTTTTTAACCTGCGCGAACTTTACCGGCGAAAGCACCATTTAGCAAATGCAACATAAGGAGGGGTAGCCATCATTTGAGTCGCTAGTGGCTAGTGGCTAGTGGCTAGTGGCTAGTGGCTAGTGGCAAAAAGTGTACCCCTAACTGCGATTACACTCTGCAACTACCCTGACTTGAGCTCACAGCCCAAACAAAGGCACCAACACCGGCAGCATAAACGCAGTAAATGCCCCGGTCATACCCATGGCCAAGCCACCGAATGCACCTGCAACCATTCCGTATTCAAAAGCAAATGCAGTACCCATCGCATGAGCACCAACACCTAAGACAAAGCCTTTCACAGATTCATCTTTAATACCAAGCAGACGATAAACAAACGGCGCGATCAAACAACCCATCGCCCCTGTAATGAGCACAAGTCCGGCAGCCAAAGAAGGGAAACCACCCATTTTCTCTGCTACCGCAATTGCGATAGGAGAAGTAACAGACTTAGGCGCTAAGGTTAATAACAGCTCATCACTCAACCCAAAAGCAACACCGATGAGAATTGCTGAACTCGCTGCAACAATAGCTCCAACGACACAACCTACCAGCAAAGGCACCAGCAATCGCTTCACAGTTGCTAAGTTGTCATATAAGGGCACCGCCAAAGCCACTACCGCAGGACCTAATAATAGGTGAATATACTGCCCACCCAGCATATAGGTTGCATAGTCCGTTTCAGATAGTTTCAGAACAACAATAATGAGAGAAAGCGATACTAATACAGGATGTAGAAACGGCGTTTTTCCTGCTTTTGCATTTATCCAAGACGCACATAAAAACACCACCAACGTCACCACAAGCCAAAGCACTGGAAATGTTTGAAAATGAGACCACAGATCAAGCATCATCATCTCCTAGATCCAGCTTGGCACTCGCATTTTCTTTCGAAAGCACCTTCAACAAAAAAGCCACAATAAACATCGTTATCAAAGTACTTACAAACAAAGAAACCATCAGCTCAAGCCAATATTCGGAAAGCACTCCAAAATAGTTCATCAAGCCTACGCCCGCCGGCACTAAGAGTAACGGAAGCACTTTAAGCAAGCCTTCAGCTGTCATTCTTAAACCTGCAGGCACTTCACCACGAATGATCAAACCAATGAGCAATAGAACCATACCCACAACAGAGCCAGGAATAGGCACTCCAAGCACTGTAACAATTAGCTCACCAACCAATTGGCATACCAACAAAATAAGAAAACCCTGGATCATATCTACATCACCAATTGCGCTAACTGCCAAAAAGCCACTAAAGCAAAACCAATAAATAAAACACCTGCTGCTCTATGAATCCAAATAATAGACAGTCGCTGAAGTATGAATTGCCCAAGCCAAACTCCCAGCAAAGTCGTGACCAACAATGCCGATGTTCCTGAAAGCCAAACAACCCATGCATTCTCTACAGCAGATAGACCCGCTATAGATAACTGCGTTTTATCACCCAATTCAGCTAGAAATATCAATAGAAAAACAGACAGAAGTAGATGCTTACCGATCTTAAGATCATCCTCCTCTTCATCATCCTCAGCACGTAAGGACTGAACACCAAATACCAAAAACAGTGTACCAACTAGTGCAAATATTATAGTTTGAGGAAGATAGGCACTTATAGTTGCGCCAAACAAAACGGCCAACAGATTCAGAACCGAAAACGCTGCTACCGCACCTATTAAGACCGGGATAGGCTTATATCTAGCCGACAAAGTCATACAAACCAACTGACTTTTATCGCCAAATTCAGCAAGAAAAATAAGAAGAAATACCTTAAAGAAGGGCTCGATCAAATCCATATTTAACTCAACTACAAATTAGACTGAGCATCCTAGCATTATTTAAAAGACGAATAACGCAAATCGTCGAGGCAAGGCGTATCTTCCACTGATAAACATCAGTGTAGGAGACGCGTCGTTTGCCCCACAAAGCTCTGTATCAACCATCACTAATAAAGGAACAGCAATGTGCGTTTTTCGCGACGGGGCGTCGCTCCCACAAGGACAGACCTAGTAGGAGGCGCACTTTATGCCCTCGGGTGCTAGCAGCGAAAGCATCTAGCGCTTACTGCAGAATTTTTCTGCATTTTGTTTTTCGCGACGGGGGCGTCGCCCCCACAAGGACATACCTAGTAGGAGGCGCGCTTTATGCCCTCGGGTGCTAGCGGCGAAAACACCTAGCGCTTACTGCAGAATTTTTCTGCCTTTTGTTTTTACGCGACGGGGCGTCGCTCCCACAAGGACAGACCTAGTAGGAGGCGCGCTTTATGCCCTCGGGTGCTAGCGGCGTAAGCATCTAGCGCTAACTGCAGAATTTTTCTGCATTTTGTTTTTTCGCGACGGGGGCGTCGCTCCCACAAGGACAGACCTAGTAGGAGGCGCGCTTTATGCCCTCGGGTGCTAGCGGCGAAAGCACCTAGCGCTTACTGCAGAATTTTTTCTGCCTTTCATCACGCTGCATATAAGCACAAACTAAAGATCGTTTTTTGTAAGCATCAAGATTAAACGCAATACCTTGCATATTCCGTACAATCCCGCGCTCCACATTCGCAGCAATAGCTTTCTTTTGCTCAATAGACAGATGGGTCCAAGACAGCGCCCCTGCATGCGCCAACGTCAAATGCACCGACTGTTCCCAAGGACCAAATCGGACTGCATTATCAAGTGCCGCGGAATACTCATCATCCCATTCCTTGAGATAAGATTTCATTAACACTAGATTTGCCCAACTGTAGGGCCATTTTGGGCGTAGGCTTATTGCCAGAATATGAGACTTCTTAGCCGACTCGATATAAATTAGCCCCTCATCATCTACACCAACCGCTAGCGCTTTGTAATATAGCGCTCTGGCTTTCAGTTCGTGATATTGAGGGTTATCTACTTCCCAGCCAATTGCAGAATCGACATCTTCGATCACCTGATTAATATCAGCCACTTTAGGCAGACCATCCTGCTCTTGCCATTGCTCAACAGCATAACGCACCTTGTAACCATAAAGGTCACCCATAATCCAGGTAAACGCTGTATAGATACCTAGCAGGCACAACAACAAGACCAAGGCTAATGTAATTTTGAAAACTAGAGACTTAACCGTCATAAAACACTTATTTATTGACTAATACAGACCAATAATTCGAGCTGGATTACCCCACACCAGTCGCCGAGCCTCTGTTTCACCTATAAGCTGAGCAGCAACCTTCACCGCATTCGACAACACCGGAGGACGGTGTGATGCATTATGCGCATCACTGGCAATCACGGTTGCCCAACCATTTTCCAACATTTTAACCGAGAGCTCTTCGGCAGGCTTTCCAAATTCACCGGTCACCGACATCGCTGTAAGCTGAAACAGGCACCCCATTTCAATAAAGGGGGCAAGCTTTCTAGAATCAGAATGAAAACCTTTATTTCGCTCTGGGTGAGCGATCATTGGCAATACATTTCGGTCAAGCAACCATTTCACTAGATTATCCGTGCCTGGAGGAACATGACTATGAGGCAATTCAAGCAACATCACCTTTTTACCTTCCCACTCCCCTAGAAAAGGTAATTTACCAGCAGCGAACATGGTCAAAACTTCAACCGACAAACGCACCTCACCCGCTGGTTTAACACTCAATTGAATATCGTGCTCTATCAGCGTTCGTTGAAAGCCCTCAAATACCGGCTGAATGGTTTGAGCATTATTTTCATACCGGCCAGGATGAACATGAGGAGTAAACACCATATGCGTAATACCATCTGCAACCGCCATACGAGCAAGCGAAAGAGCCTCTTCAACTGAAGAGGCTCCATCGTCTATAGAGGGCAATAAATGACAATGCAGATCAATCATGCAGCGTTTTTACTTTCCTCTGTGTAACCGTAAGTATCGTAATAACCGCCATATTCAGCACCGTAGTACTTGGAGGCCTTCTTGGTATTAACCTGATTGAGCACCACACCAATCAACGGAGCATTAACATCTTTTAGGCGTTTAATACCTGCTTTCGCCTGCTGATAGGTCGTAGAGTCTGCCTTCACCACATAGATCATTCCGCCCACCAGCGGAGATAGAACCATTGCATCACTAACCGATTGGGAAGGTGCCGTATCAATCACGATACGATCATACTTCTCTTCCAACGCCGCCAACGCCTTAGCAAATCGCTTGGACGAAAGCAGTTCTAGAGGATTTGGCGGAATAGTTCCTGAGCCAATGACATCGATACCGCCTGACTCATGACGCTGAATACACTCTTCTAATTTCGCAGTTCCTGCTACAAAATTAGAAAGACCAACTGCATTTTTATCCATACCCAACGCTTTGTGGAAAGCAGGGCGTCGCATATCCGCCCCAATCAACAAGACTTTCTCCATCTGCCCCAAAGCAAATGCCATACTTAATGCCACAGACGTTTTCCCCTCGCCTGGCATAGTCGAAGTAACCGCTAAAACCTTATGAGGGTTATCCAAAGAAGAAAGGACTATACCGGTACGTATGGTTCTTACTGACTCAGCAAACCCTGAGCTCATATCACCTATAAATTCTCGATAAGCCGGATCAGGATTGTCCTTGGAAGCCTTCAGAAGCGGCAAAATCCCTAACAATGTGGATGCTAATTTATTTTCGACATCTTCAGCCGTTTGTACGGTGTTATTAAGTGCTTCTAACAAGAACGCGAAGACAACACCCGCCATCAAACTCGCGATAAAGGCTGCAACAACTATTAACTTTTTCTTCGGTTTAGCAGGGAGAACAGGCACAATCGCCGGGTCAACAATACGCGCATTCGCAGTATTCAAATCTCCCGTAGCATTGGTCTCGTTAAAACGCTGAACAAAGGTTTCATAAATCGCAGTTTTAGCATCAACCTCTTGTTTCAGCTCCTTACGCTTAAATTCAAGTCGTTGCACATCTTTGACACTCGTACGGTTAGACTCGAGCGTTTTCTGCAATGATTTTTCACTAGCCAAGGCAGCCTTGTAGTCACTTTTGATACCATTAATAACACTACGGATCTGACTATTAAGCGCACCATAGGCACGATTCAACTCCGATTGAACAGCTTCCATTTTAGGGTGTTTAGCACCATAACGTTTAGCCAATTCTGATTTTTTAAGCTGAACTTCAAGCAAGCTCCGCTTGAACTCCTGAACTGTACGATCCTGAAGTACACCAGGAACCAGCTCTAAACGCGAAACAGAACCTTTTGCTGCAATAATTTGATCATTAAGGCTTTCCAGTCTTAAACGATCCTTCTGAGAATCAATCAGTTTATTCGAAACCAGCTCAAGCTGCTTATTGGCAATCGAACTACCCCCATCTTCACCAGCGACATCTTCAGCATCCAGAAAAGCTTGATATTTAGCTTCTGCCGCCTTTTTATCAGCCAACAAGCTGCCCAAACGCTCGCTTAACCAACCTGAAGCCTGCAAGGTAACTTCTAATTTAGCCTCAAGATTACCTTCGATATATGCATTACCAATGGCATTAGCCACCTCAGCAGCCAATCTAGGATCATTTGCTTCGAAAGTAATTTTTACTAATTGAGTTTTTCTTACAGGAGAGACTGTAACGCGAGTGCGGAACGCATCAATAAACTTATTAAATTCAGCTTGCTGCGCCGCTTTCTCATCGACAGGGCCTTTATCAGCGTCTCCCGGCAATTCAAACGGAAGCATTTCACGCCAATTAAAAGAGAAACCCGGCTCCTGATTAAATTCAGGATGCTCCTGAAGATTTAACTTATTAACAACCTTTTCAGCCAACTTACGAGACTTGATAATTTCAAACTGAGTTAAGTAATACTCACTATTACTCTTATCTAAGCCGTATACCTCTTCAATCGATACCACATTAGCTTGCTGCGACTCGATCATCAAAGTCGCAGTTGCTCGGTAAACAGGCTTCATTGAAAACACGACTAAAATCGTCAGAACGGTGACAACAAAACCAAAGCCTAGAATGCCCCACTTATTACGCATTAATGTACGCCAGTACTGACGAAGATCTATAACCTCTTCATCCATTAGACGACCAACAGTAGAGTTTTGATTTTCAGTAGACATACAACAAATCCATTTGTATTAGGATTATTAAAAGAAGCTCTCGTCGATGGTAATTACATCGCCGGGATAAATAAGAGTTTGTAGCTCAGCTTTTTCCGCCTCGGCTTCCGAAGCACCTTCTCGCGCCACAAGGAATTTCGATGAAGAAGCTCGCTCAGTAAAACCTTCCGCTAAAGCTACGGCTTTCTGCAAAGTCAGGCCCGGTTGATAGGGGTAACCACCAGGCTTTTCTACCTGACCATGAATAAAGAACTGACGGTACTCTTTAACCGTTACATTAACGCTAGGATTAACCAAATAACCATCAGCTAACTGATCACGAATTAGCTTACTAAGCTCACCGGTGTTCAAATCACGCACTCTAAGCTCACCTAAAAACGGATAAGAAACCGTCCCAGCATCACTCAAGCGAACCTCAACACTCAGCTCCTCTTCACCAAATACCTGAATACTAATCAGATCGCCCGCACCCAAAGGATAATCAGACAAACCGTTCACATCCTCAGAGGCCTGAACGGGTAATACAAAAGTCAGCATTAAAGAACCGACCAAACCTAAAATTAAAATTAGCGACTTAAACATCAAAACTTCCTACCCGCTTACCAATAACACGTTTGACTTATAAAGAGCCTTGCACAGTTAAATACAGAGTATTTTTTTCGTAATCCAGATCCGCCTGATTGGAATCACGCTCGGAATAGACGTAATCCATACCAAAATTCAGCCAGCGTTTCATATCGTAATCGACACCCAAACCATAAGAGGTCTGATCATCTTTACGGTCAGAAGAGACATAATCACTTTCAGATAGCCCGTAATAAATACGAGTTCGCAATAGATCGTTCCAAGCATGAGTCCACTGAATATCAAAGGTCGTGGTATCGATGTAGTTTCCAATGCCATCGGTTTCTTCAGCTTCCTTAGCTGTCGCAATATCTACTACAGAATAACTTTTGGGGGACCAACGCATTGCCAGCTCCCAACTCAGACCATCGTCATCAGTTCGGGAAGCACTATCAAAGTCTTTTTCGGAATAGCCAAACTTCAGCGTGCCAGATGTTTTAGCTGTCGCATCCCACTCAGCACCTAAAAGATATTTCCGCTCGCTGCTGTCCAGTGTCACTGAAGTCAGATCGTAATCGATATCTTCATTTCTTACTTCAAAAAGTAACGAGGTTTTCGGCATTACCCTGTAATAAAAAGTCGCGCTAGTTTTAACCGTCTGACGATCTTTAGATTCAGTCTGAGCTCTAAAATTGTCGTACTCTCTGTCCTGAACACCCGCTACCAGCTTGATACGCCCCTTGGCTTCCTTACCGCCAAATTCGTAAGTGGCTTGCATGCTTTTGACATTATATTCGACAGGCACTTCATTAGCTGTTGCATTAGAACCCTGATTCAAACCACTACCACGATCTTCATGGGTCTTAAGATAGCCCGCTAGAAGCTCTAGACGATTACGGATATTGAAGTCAAAGTATGCACGGCCAGATAATTCATGATCGGTGTAATTATCAGCACTACTATCCTGATACGTTGCATCAGTAATCTGGTAATTAACACTGTATTCATTTAGTCCCTTTTCAGCTTTCAACTGAACCGATGGGGATAAAATAAATTTAGTGGAGCTAACTTCATTCGTCTCAGTAGCAAAAATATTATCATCATAACCAAGCTGAGCACTGACCTGAGGGATAACCTGAAGCGGCCCATCTGTATATGACATAGGCTCCAGAGCTAAAACCGGAAAGCTTGTCAAAAGAAAGGTAAAAGCAGTAAAAGAGGAAAAACCTAAATAAGTATCTTTATCCATTAAAGCCATGGAATATATCCCTGTCCATTTCCACTATTCGTCATTCGCTACTTACTGCTAAACGAATGAACACATTTCGATCATTCTAACACATTTTCTACGAGCAAATCTCGCCTTCGCACCTGCAAAAAAACATAGATAGATTCAGACTAAATGGGCTTATTTACCGTAACAAAGCCATGTTACTATTTAACAATCACGGAATTAATAAACCAGAGGTCGTATAAAGGATGTCCAATCAAGTAACTAAAGCGGTAATCCCTGTAGCAGGCTTAGGCACACGCGTACTTCCTGCAAGCAAAGCAATTCCTAAAGAGATGATGCCTGTTGTAGACAAACCCGTTATACAACACGTTATTGAAGAAGCTGTAGCCGCAGGAATTAAAGATATTGTCTTAGTTACACGATCAGGCAAAGCGTCCATAGAAGACCACTTTGATTGTCATTACGAACTAGAAGCCGAATTAGAACGCAAAGGCAAAACAGCCATTCTTGAATCGGTAAAGAACATCCTTCCGGCAGACGTGTCCATCAGCGCAGTACGCCAAGACAAAGCACTTGGGTTAGGTCACGCTGTTCTTTGCGCCGCACCAATTATTGGAAGCGAAGACTTTGCTGTATTACTCCCTGACATGCTGATCAACTGCTATGGACTTCCTCAAACAGATCTATCAGCAATGGTAGAAACATATCAAAGTACAGGCTGTGGCCAAATCATGGTTGAACCTGTACCGATGGAACATGTAGATCGCTACGGTGTAGTTGATTGTTCTGGTGTTGAGATCTCTGTAGGACAATCTGCAAATATTTCTCGCATGGTTGAAAAGCCACCTGTAGATGAAGCCCCGTCAAACCTAACAATTAACGGTCGCTACATTTTACCAGCACGTATCATGGAGTTACTCAAAGATACAAAACCTGGCGCAGGCGGAGAGATCCAACTTACAGATGCCATGGCTGACTACTTAAATGAAGGCAACCTTCAAGCATTCCATATGAGCGGCAAAACTTACGATTGTGGTAACAAAGCCGGTTACCTGCAAGCGAATGTAGTTTATGGTCTTCAACACGAAGAAACCGCTGACAGCCTGAAAGCATTTATTAAAGAGCTTGATCTTTAAATATACGAGAATATTTCGCCGCAAGTGCCTTAGGGCATAAAGGCGCGCTTCCTACCACAACCCCGTGTGGGAGCGACGCCCCGTCGCGATTAATACGTGCGGTACTCCATGGGCATATACAGCTATGCTATGCCTTGGGGTACACATTCACAAAAAAGATACCTCTAGCTGTATCAGAGATATCCAAGGAAGGATTTTACCCCGCATAAAAAGAGCAGGTAAAATACTGAATCTAGCGATTAGCTCCTAATAAGGAACACCTGATGTCATCAACTGAATCAATAGCATGGAAGGACCTTCAATCCCATGCTTATTATATGTCTCAATCACATATAAGCACTCTATTCCAACAGGACTCTGATCGCTTCCAGCATCTCACTTTCGAACAGAAAGATTTGCTTCTAGATTTATCAAAACAAAGAATAACAAGCGAGACGATATCTCTATTGATCAAACTCGCTGAGGAAAAACAGCTTTCCCACTGGATTACTAAGCTGTTCAAAGGCGATCACGTAAATGATTCTGAAGACAGGCCAGCCTTACACACAGCTTTGAGATCTCCAGCCCATTACTCTCTAGATTTATCTGGGACTAACATCATTGATGAAGTCCATGACAATTTAGAAAGAATGGAGCAACTTGTAACTCGAATTCACTCAGGCCAGTGGCGTGGTTACACCGGGCACTCTATTGATACCGTAGTTAATATTGGTGTAGGGGGATCAGACCTAGGTCCATTTATGGCATGTAAAGCCTTGTCGGAAAATACACCAGACACAGCACGAAAAATAAAGGTCCATTTTGTATCCTCAATGGACGGCAGCCAGATGGCCGACCTACTCGACGAACTAAACCCAGCCAGAACGCTATTCATTATTTCGTCGAAATCATTTACAACAATAGATACCCTAGCCAATGCGCAAACAGCAAAAGAATGGCTTAAGAAATCAAGCTATGCCGGCAGTGAAGAAACGCTTGTATCCCGTCATTTCATCGGCGTTTCAGCCAATCCAGACAAAGTCGTAGAATGGGGTATCCCCAAAAGCAATCAACTCGAGTTTTGGGATTGGACTGGCGGTCGATACTCAATGTGGTCAACCATTGGACTGCCAATTGCCTTAAAACTTGGCATGGCAGGATTTAAAGATCTGCTCGCCGGTGCGCATGAAATGGACGAACATTTCAAAAATTCACCACTAGACGTCAACCTCCCAGTTCTTCTAGCCATGACAGGCATTTGGAACATCAACTTCCAGAACATAAATGCCCACGCCATTCTTCCGTATGACGGTAGACTAAGTCACATTCCAGCTTATCTTGAACAACTTGAGATGGAGAGTAACGGAAAATCCGTTGATCGACAGGGCAATAGCGTAAACCACAAGACCTGCCCTATTTTATGGGGGGAAGTGGGCACAAATGCTCAGCACGCTTTTTATCAGTTGCTTCACCAAGGCACAGAAGCGGTTATGTGTGACTTTATCGTTGCCGCGAGAAGATATCATGACACTGACAATTCCGAACTCCAGCATCAACATCAGCTAAATTTAGCGAACTGTCTAGCCCAATCTAGAATTTTAGCGCTGGGTGATTCCGTTCTCGACGGAGCCGAAGAAGCTCCAGCCTACAAACGTTACAAAGGCAATCAGCCATGCACAACAATCATGCTGGATGAACTTACACCATTTTCTTTTGGACAGCTCATTTCTCTCTACGAACATAAAGTTTTTGTGCAATCTGTTATCTGGAATATTAATCCGTTTGATCAATGGGGTGTAGAATTAGGTAAGAAAGTAGCTACATCCCTACTGAGCGCCTTCGACATAAACAACGGAACACCTCAATTCGACAGTTCAACCGACGGTTTGATAAACAGAATCGCGGCCAAAGGAGAAGCTAAATGAAGATTACCATTTGGGGTAACGAACTCCTTGCGTGGACTGCAGCAGCTGCATTAGCTGAAAGCGGAAATCATATTCTCTTAGTCACCAATGAGCATGAAGCACCTAATGAGCAAGACCTGGAGTTCAAAGTTAGTAATGAACCGGGGCTTGAACAGCTAATTCTGGATGCTCAATCTAATGGCCGACTCATAATAGGATCTCGAGCTGAAGGCATTGCACATGCATCAAACCATATTTTGGCATTAAACCCTGATCAGTTTATAACAGCCGAACGACTTATCAGCCGTATTAGTGAGCATCATTCATCCAACGTATTGGTCATCAATCAATCCAATTTTGGTGTTGGCAGTTCAGATAAGCTACAAAATCAGTTGGACGAAAATAACAATCAAGTTATTTGCTACATACCTGACATGCTATCTGAAGGCTCAGCTCTACAAGATTACAAATTGCCACAAACCATTATCTTAGGCTGCACTAACGATTGGGCCATACTGAACATCAAAGCCTTGATGCGTCCGTTTAGCCAAGCAGTCAAACAATGGATGATCATGTCTTCTAAAGAGGCTGAATTCACAAAATTTGCCAACACCGGGATGCTAGCGCTACGCCTAGGCTATATTAATGAATTAGCAAATCTGGCTGATCAGCTAGAAGTTGATATTGAAGTTATTCGAGAAGCAATGATCACCGACCCGCGTATTGGACCACACTACCTTCACCCCGGTTGTGGTTTTGGCGGCCTACATTTCCAACAGTATATTGAAGCCCTGTCAGAATTAATGACAGAAGCGAGGAATTCAAAGCTTCTTGATACAGTATTGAACGAGAACGAAAAGCAAAAAGAGCAACCATTCCGTAAATTATGGCGCCACTATTCCTGTGACCTTAGAGATAAAACCGTAACAATTTGGGGACTATCATTTAAACCAGGTACTGCCAGTATTGATAACGCCCCTAGTTTAAAAGTAATTAACACACTGCTAGCTCAAGGCTGCAAAGTTCATATGCATGATCCTGAAGCGATGAATAACATCCGTGAACATTTTGGCGAACAAGAAAACCTTAAGTACTTCGAAAACAACTATGAGGCTCTTAAAGGCAGCGATGGTCTTTTGCTCCTAACTGACTGGCCTGAATACTGGTCACCGGATTACAGCGAGTTACTTAGTTCAATGAGACACCCCCTAATCATTGATGGCAGAAACATTTTTGATAAAGCGATGCTAGAGAACCTTGGCTTCACCTACTATGGCGTCGGCCGCTAAATCGCAACTCCTACCCAACATCTAAACGTAGGAGCGACGCCCCGCCGCGATTGTTTGTGTTTTTTCGCCACTAGATAAAGGCGCGCCTCCTACCAATACACCATGTAGGAGCGACGCCCCGTCGCGAAAAATTTCACCCTGAGCTAGAAATAAATATCGCCACACAACAAATTAAAACTGAGAGAACAATTGAACAACACTTTTATCCAAAAATATAAGGCCATGATCTGGGTAATTTTCCTTCTAGCCTTAGCGGCTTTGGCTTACGGAATATTCCGCCCTGCGCCACCTGAAAGGATTTTTGAAAATTCGGATAAGGTCGGACACTTCATCGCATTCTTTGGTGTTTCATTTATGGGAAGACTAGCTCTATACAAGATCCCTAGCTGGATCTACTGGAGCAGTTGGTTTGTACTGGCAGGCCTGCTGGAGTATCTACAAGGCGCTTTACGGCCACTACGACACTTCTCTATCGAAGACGCGTACGCAAATGCGATAGGTGTAGTTATTGCGATTATAGTTTGCTTTGTAACATCGAAGATCTCTCAGCAAACTGAAGATCATTAATCACCAACAAAGATGATTTAATGTGGGAGCAACGCTGCTATGCCCCAAGAAAATGTACTCACCAAGAAAGGAGATTCAATGTGGGAGCGACGCCCCGTCGCGATTGTTTGAGTTTCTCGCCGCGAGTACCCAAGGGCATAAAGGCGCGCCCCCTACTAAAACCCACCTAGGAGCGTCTTGACTATACCCATAAGGTGACCCTTAGCTAAAAACAGACCTTATTCACTTGCACCTAACATGAAACAGAAGGTCAATTACTGTACCCCACAAGCCTACACCGGCTTCCCTCTAAGCTCACTTGCTCTAATTGATAAGAGGCATCAGCCTTCATAATAATGTGCATAGAAAAATCATCTATTGTTTGAACAACTGAATGCTTAAGCGTTTGATTAACTGGGACAGGAATTAGCTCTCCACTTCGGGTTTTAGCTACCAACTCTGCACTACAATTAACCTTAATACTGCTTAATTGAGCTGCTTCATGAAGTTTATACTGAAGATGTAGATCACATCCCTGCACGATCTCAGCACCCATTATTTTTTCACAGGCCAAATCAGAAGCTACCATCTCTAACCTTAATTCTTCAGGGACAGACTGCTCTACCACTTTACGCTCCTCTTTTAAAAACGAGCTATGCATCCACCCCTCAGTCTTACCTGTACGCTTCTCTTTACCGGCAAAATAAATACGCGTCCAATCCCCCTTTTCTTCCATTTTAATAACCAGATGCCCTTTATTTAGCATCAACATACTTCGACCTTTCAGCCCCGGTTGTTCACGCACCCTCACGCTATCGTTAGTCACAACCAAGTACTCAACAGAAAAGGCAGAAGACGAAAATAAAAGAAGAAAAGTCACAAAATATTTATACACGTTTAAAACCTATCCATTGGTTTAAAAGTTCAAGTAATAGTATCCACGCATATCAAGGATACAAAGAGCTAAAGAGTTTAACTCATCCAAACAAAGGCAAAAAACAACACCTTAGCAGTGCAAATCAAATTAGGAATTTTTCTTATATATTTACGCAAGTTATAAACTTAATATATTTACCAGCAGAGGGGTCAAGGAAGATCCAGGCCCTCAAGGATGAAGGCATCTGCTATTTGATCAGGGAAGATAAGGAGCCGACAAGGATGTCGGTACCCTTCCCCCCTTCGGGGGCAAATACCTGCTAAAGATCCCCCTCAATTATTCCCCATTCACCCAGACAGCATCCCAGTGTGAATACTTACCAACTTTTGAAGCTAAACCAGCCCTTACCGGATTCATTACAACATACCTTGCAAGTTTAACTAAATCCTCGTCCTTTCTTAGTGCATGATCGTGAAAGCCATTTTGCCAAATAGCCTCACTGCAATTGTGCGCAAGTTTTCTTTTAATCGCTCGAGACGAAATAGATTTCACCCGCTGCACCGTTTTGCTCAGCGATGTATCTCCGAGCTGAAGAAGCCAATGAACATGATCTGGCATGACAACAAAGCAAAGCGTCTTAGTGTATTCACTCTCACGCTTTAATACGCTCACCATTAACCTAGCATTATCAAATTCGGTAAAAATCGCTCTGCGCTTGTAAGTAACAAAAGTAACTAAATAGATTCGACCTATTTCAGAAAACCGGCCTTTTCGTAGTCTTGATGAATTCCCTTTCATCTCTTCCTCCGTTTTCTTTCGCCGCGGGGCGCGCCTCCTACAAATTATCCCCTGTGGGAGCGACGCCCCGTCGCGATTAGAACTCAAACCACCCCACCAACACCCAATTCACCGGTAGTACCCGAGAGCATAAAGGCGCGCCTCCTACAAATCCCCCCCCTGTGGGAGCGACGCCCCGTCGCGATTAAAACTAAAACCACCCCACCAACACCCAATTCGCCGGTAGTACCCTAGGGCATAAAGGCGCGCCTCCTACAAATCTCCACTTGTGGGAGCGACGCCCCGTCGCGATTAGAACTCAAACCACCCCACCAACACCCAATTCACCGGTAGCACCCGAGGGCATAAAGGCGCGCCTCCTACAAATCCCCCCTTGTGGGAGCGACGCCCCGTCGCGATTAGAACTCAAACTACCCCACCAACACCCAATTCGCCGGTAGTACCCTAGGGCATAAAGGCGCGCCCCTACAAATCCCCCCTTGTGGGAGCGACGCCCCGTCGCGATTAAAACTAAAACTATCCCATCAACACCCAATTCGCCGGTAGTACCCGAGATCATAAAGGCGCGCCCCTACAAATTATCCCCTATGGGAGCGACGCCCCGTCGCGATTAAAACTCAAACCACCCCACCAACACCCAATTCGCCGATAGTACCCGAGGGCATAAAGGCGCGCCTCCTACAAAGCCCCCCCCTCTGGGAGCGACGCCCCGTCGCGATTAGAACTCAAACTACCCCACCAACACCCAACTCGCCGGTAGTACCCAAGGGCATAAAGGCGCGCCTCCTACAAATCCCCCCTTGTGGGAGCGACGCCCCGTCGCGATTAGAACTCCAACTACCCCTCAGGCACCCAAACCTTAGCTTCAGGCACAATCTCTAATAACTTCACTTTTAATACTTCCTTAGCCTTTTCATCTCCATGAACAATCCGTATCTCAGAAGGCATATCCCCAATACCAGAAACAAAATTAACCAGATCCTGCTGATCCGCATGGGCGGAATATCCACTGATCGTATAAACCCCAGCTTTAATATCAATTCTGCGATCATCCAGAACAACATACCCACCTTGCGGGCCATACTTCTGAATATCCCGCCCTGGGGTACCCTTCGCCTGATAACCAACAAACAGCACATCAGTTTTAGGATCAGGTAACAAAGCTTTTAAGTAATTAACAATTCTCCCACCCGCACACATACCACTCGCAGCAATAACGACAGCGGGTTTACCCGAGCTATTCAAATACTCGACAAGTCGCTTATGATCACCATGACTATCAATGGTAATCAATTGCTCAAAAGAAAGCGGATGCCGACCAGCCTCTACACGCATTGAAGCTTCCTCATCCCACAACCCCTTTAGCTCCCGATAATGCTCAGTAAATTGCGCAGCCAGAGGAGAATCAACAATGACATCTAAACTATCCCAGTCACCACCCACCTCATGAATAATAGACTCAAGCTCATAAAGCAATTCCTGAGTTCGCCCTATACTGAATGCAGGAATTAAAACCGTACCGGCATTACTTAGACAATTCTCTATCACCCCTCTCAAGCGTGTGCTTCTATCCTGTCTAGATTCATGCACTTTATCCCCATAAGTACTTTCAATGACTAAAGTGTCCGCACATTCAGGCGAGAGAGGAGATGGCAACAGCGGTGAGTAAGGAGCCCCCAGATCTCCAGAAAATACAACTCGCTCAGCAGACAATTGAACCTCCACATAAGCGGAGCCCAGAATATGCCCTGCAATCTGAAAACGAATACCTTCAGCATTAAAACCAGGAATCTGAACCCATTCGTTATAATCGACAGGTACAATCAGAGTGCGGAGCAAATCCAAGACTTGATCTATAAGCTGTTGATCCCGAGTAAAACCAACTTTTAGAGCATCCTCTATCACAAGCGGAAGCAACTTCACAGTAGCAGCGGTCGCAAAAATAGGTTTATTAAAGCCAGCGGCTAAAAGGTAAGGTATTCGGCCCACATGATCGATATGGCAGTGGGTAACAACCAGAGCGCTAACCCTGCTGAGTGGGAACTCAAGATGGAAGGAAT
This sequence comes from Neptuniibacter sp. SY11_33, assembly GCF_047778025.1. Lineage (GTDB taxonomy): Bacteria > Pseudomonadota > Gammaproteobacteria > Pseudomonadales > Balneatricaceae > Neptuniibacter. The sequence continues at coordinate 798,785 of NZ_CP180543.1, read as the reverse complement.
TCTCTTCTTCAGAGCTAACTTCAGCTCCTTGGAATAAACCACAATCAATTAGAATTGAATTATCTTGATTATCGAATAACTGATGACAGGAACCTGTTACGCCCGTAACAGCTCCATGATGAGTGATTTTTGCCATATAACATCCTTGTTATTGGTAATTTTGGAAGAAGCATATCGCCTACAAACAAATGCGCAATATGCCCCACCCGTTGTAGGAGAGGCGCCCCGCCTCGATAAGACTATGTGGTGATTATATCACTCATACCCATTGGGGTTCTTAGACTGCCAACGCCAATGATCTTCAACCATACGCTTCAAATCATGTTGAGCTTCCCACCCAAGAGCCTTCTCACTGAATGTAGGATCCGCATAACATTCGGCTATATCACCAGGGCGTCTTTCATCAATTTCATAAGGTACATCTTGACTAGAGGCTTCTGCAAAAGCCTTTACGACTTCAAGCACAGAATAACCATTACCCGTGCCAATATTATAGGGTTTACAGCCATGCCCTTCCTGTAACACAGAAAGAGCCTTTAAATGCGCATCAGCCAAATCCTCAACATGGATATAGTCACGTACACCAGTACCATCATGGGTTGGATAATCACCACCGAACACACTGAGTTTGTCACGCTTACCTACTGCAACTTGTGCAACATAAGGCATTAAATTATTCGGAATGCCCGATGGATCTTCTCCAATTAAACCACTCTCATGAGCACCAACAGGGTTAAAGTAGCGCAAAAGAGCAATCTGCCAACGCGGGTCAGATACTGACAGGTCACGTAGAATGTTTTCTACCATCAGCTTTGATTGACCATAAGGGTTGGTTGCTGACAAAGGGAAATGCTCAAGAATGGGCACCGTATGCGGATCGCCATATACCGTTGCAGAAGAACTAAATACAAGATTGGAGCAACCAGCATTAGACATTGCCTCGAAGAGGTTCAGTGACCCTTCAACGTTGTTTTGATAGTAAAGCATTGGCTTTTCAACAGACTCGCCAACCGCTTTCAAACCTGCGAAGTGAATAACAGAATGAATATCATAATCTTGAAAAATTTGATTGAGAAGAGAAGCATCTCTGATGTCACCTTCAACAAAAAGTGGCTTATTGCCGGTGATTTTCTCTACTCGATCAAACACCACAGCACTACTGTTACAGAGATTATCAAGAATGACTACATCTTGGCTTGCAGTTAACAGCTGAACCACTGTGTGAGAACCAATATAACCAGCGCCGCCAGTAACTAAAACAGCCATGGAATAACCTCTAAAATGTTATCTTATTCTTAAAAACATTAAAAAAGAAAATAGGTATACCAATCAAGTACCTTTTACTTAAACGCTTTGGTTCCTTAATCAATCTGTAAAGCCATTCAAAGCCTAGACGCTGAAGCAACATAGGAGCTCTATCGAATTTTCCTCCTAGAAAATCAAAAATAGCACCCCCACAAATTATTATAGTATTGCCACTAGAGTTAGATTTTAATAGTCTTGCGATTTTTTCTTGCTTTGGCATACCCATCCCCAAAACAACAATATTGACTTTACCCGGCGATGCATGTTCATTAAAATTATCTAAATAATCAGTATCAGGTAAGAAACCATCTAAAAGATGAATTCCTGATGTATCGAAAAGAGCCGAAGCACCAACTGTAAGCCATGGATCAGAAGTACCATAAGCAAAAAAAACAATATCACAATTGGCATTTGATTTGATGAAGGAAATAATGTGAGGTATATAATCGGTGCCATTCAGATTAGCTCCAGGATTTAAACCAAAGTACTTACAGGCAAGTTCAATACCTTTACCATCTCTAAAAATAACATCCAAATCATTAAATGAATTAAAGATATTTTCATCATTGCAAATCAAGTTATAACCATGCTGATTAAGAAAGCCTAAAGAAGTAGGCTTATTTTTTTTTAATAAGCAAGCAAGAAAATCATCAACATCACTTGAAGAAATTAATAACAAGTTATCAAGTTTCAAATCATCACCTGTATTTGATAAGTTGTGCTGGAACACCACCTACTACTGTAAAGGGCTCCACATCTTTTGTAACAACAGAACCAGCAGCAATAATAGACCCTTCACCTATTCTGAGACCGTGCAGAATAATTACATTACGCCCAATCCAGACATCATCCTCAATAACAGGATTACTATTTAAAATCATAGCCTGCTTAATCATTGGTGAAGACTTATCTTTGTAACCATGAGAGTTGTTCAAAATAGAAGTACCAGGCGCTATCATCACATAGTCCCCAATAGTTGCACCTTGAATGAAGACCTTCTCGTTTATATGGCAATGCTTACCTATTTTTAAATTCTTACCATTTGAAATATACACATTATCTTCGAATATTGATTCTTTATGATACTCCATAATATTTAGGACTTTACTTACATACCAGACCCTAAAAGAATTAAAAATAGAAATAAATTTTGTATTAGGTAGCTTTGAAACAATCAAATAATAAAAAACTAAAGCAAGCTGATTAATCATGATTAGTCATACCTTCGTACATCTTAATAAGCTTCCCTACGACTTCTTTATTAGAAAGACCTAAGTTCAAAACCCTTTCTCTACGTTTACCTAAGCTTCCAGAGTACTCATTAAGCGATTGATAAACTTTATCGGCAATTACTTCTGGATCGTCGCATACTTCAAATATCGCTGTGCTTGGAGTACTCCCCAAAATAGACTTAACATCACCTACATTACTACTAACTACTGGTAAATCACAGCTCAAAGCTTCTTTAACGGCTTGAGGAGAACCCTCACTGATAGATGTCATAAGGAGCGCTGATGAACAATTAAAAGCATCCTTAACTCCACTTCTAGTTAAGCCATCTAAAATCACTATTTCTACCGGTTCATATTTTTTTATATATGACTCAATAACATTTTTAAAGAGCGAGAAATTCTTTACAGATCTATCTGGGTTTCCTGGAAACACAATTTGTGTTTTATGCTTTCTGAGATCTTTTTCTTCAGGAACAAAAAAGTCCGTATCAACGCCACACGGAACGATCTGATAATCACTTCTATAACTATTTACAACACTGTTCATTTCTTCATTTAAAGTGATAACAACACCAACTTTTTTTAATATCCTTTTTGTTAGAAACACCTGGATATTCTTACCCTGTTTATCAAGGATATCACCACCATGAAGTGTCAAAACTACGTTTCTCCATTTTTTAAATGGAACAAGTAAAGTAAACAATGCACTCAAGCCATAATGAGCATGAACAACATCATAATTTCCGAAAATAATTTTGAACAAGACTCTCAAAGAGCCAAAAAGATAATGAAACTTTGACTTAAAACCATTTATAACAAACAAATCACAAAATACAGATTTATTTTTATTCATTTCTTCAAATTGTTCTTTAACAAAAATCCCTGCATATTTAAAATCTGGATTTCTATCCGGATACATATTAGATACAATTAGAACTCTCAATTTAAACTCCTTAAATTACGCTTATGCCTTACTTTCATCAAAGAAGAGTAAACAAAGAAAAATAAAACAAAAGATAACTGCTTAGTAAAAAACATATTCTGATAAACCAATGAAAACACCATCAACATAAGAATTGACAATGAAAAAAGGTTCTCATAATTACACTCTTTGAGCATAATACGAAACAACATAATTAGGAGAACAGTAACCAAAAAAACAGTTCCAACAACTCCGAAATCCAAAAGAAATTGAAATAACTGAATTCTGGTACCTTGATTCAACAAAGTATTCCGAAGTTCATAAGCGATTACACCAAGTCTATCCCCACCATCTCCAACATATTCAGCCCCTAGACCATAGCCAAACATCCAATTAAAAAAATCAGAGCTTGATAAAATTTCGTATGCAACATGCAGCCGAAAAAATCTAGGAACATCTTTATGCATTTCAGTATAATCAAAAAGATAAGAATCCAGATACGCCGAATCAAACACATCTGAAAAAGGGTAACCATATAGACTGTAATAAACTTCGTCTAGAGCCGAGGAAACTATAACACTTAACAAAAGAACTAAAATCACATGATAGACTTTTATTCGCATAGTGAATATTAACAAAGCCACCAGCATCAAAGGAAACAAAACAAACGTAATTTTGGTTTCATTAAGAAACACAGGAATAAAAAGCAACCAACGCCAGCCAACGCTATAAAAACCTTTTTCAACGATAAATGTCGTTACATAAGCTATTAGTAAAAAACTGTATAAACTACTACTTTTAGGACCAAAAAGCCCAGTTATGTCATCTTGATGACTAACAGTAAAGAACTGAAATAATGCTAATGGTACTGAAGCAACAAGCAAAATTAGAATATGCCGCTTCACAAAGTCCATATGATTTTGTAAAAGACATGCAAGAACAATAAAAAGAAATAAGTTTTTAATATTTTTAAGCGACAGTATTATGACCGTTATACTTACCCCTTCAAAATAAGCAATCAGTATCGAAAAAACAATCAAAGCAGGAATACACAACAAGATAAGATCAAATTCAACAATACGATGCTTAAACTGCAAAAGGCATACACCAAGCATAAGAAAAAAAACAGCATCATCTAATATATTAACGCCTGGTATTGGTATAATCGAACTTAAAAAAGGCGTATAAAAGCAAGCTAGTACATAAAACTTAAAAACATTATCTAATAGATAACCTTTATAAATATATAAACCCGAAGAAGCATAGCTCACGGTATTACCCCTGCTTATATAAAGACTTAAGCTTATTAATACAAGTCTTTATATGTGAAGCATAATAAGCGCTAATGTAATTAAACAGGTACACCCTATCAATTAATTTAATTTTGCTTCGGTAACGTTTAAAAACCTGATGCAATTCCTTGAAGTCATTCTTGGAATACAAAACTAAACTTTTGAGAGCCTCAGCTAAGTATCTAGCATTTTCATCATCAGTCATTTCAACTGAATGCTTTTCATAAAAGCCCTTAAAAGAAGAAACAGAAGGAGATCTAATAGCACCAACTTCCCAATAAACATTGACTGTTATATCTTCTTTATAATGCCACCCATGTGCATTATTTACGCTGACGAAAAAATCATAATCTTGACTCCGCTTGAGTGATTCATCCCAACTAGCAGAAAAAAAGACACTTTTATCAAGAAAAAATGATGATGTTTGAGCAACACCTCTATTGGTTCCAAAAAGAAAGCTATACGCACTTTCATCTTCTATTTGCCGTGATTTTTTTTCTTGTACTGAAAGACCATCATGAAGCTTGCAGCCTGAATAAATTGCTTTAACGTTCGATTCTTTTATACAATTTAAACATGATTCTAGGTGAGCTTTATCCCACCAATCATCTGAGTCTAAATATGCTATATATTGACCACTACTTAGACTAATTCCATAGTTTCTAGCACAATTAGCATTATCGCATATATCCATATACACATGCTTTATTCTCTCGTCGTCTAAATTAAAAACCAGCGAAGAAACAACATTTTTATTATGCGAATTATTTTCTACGATAATAATTTCAATACTGTCCTCAATGATTTGTTCCAAAGCACTATTGATGCATCGAAGCAAGCCCTCGGTACGATCAGTACAAGGAATAACCACTGAAACCAATATGTTATTATTCATAATATTAACCTTGAAAATGCCTATGGAGTAAAGACGTCAAGTCTCCATTTAATTTTAACAAGTTAAAGTCATTCTCTATTTTCTCTCTCGCTTTTTTAACTATAACTTTACGATGTTCGTAATCGAGCTTTTCAAAAGCATATCTCAGCGATTCTGATAGTTCATTTGGATTATACTCTTCTACCAAAAATCCTGTCTTTTTATTACTAATCAACTCAGATATTCCAGAATGATTGGTACTAAAAGTTAACAATCCCGACGCCATGGCCTCCATTAGTACGACTGGTATACCTTCCATATCCCCATTAGCTGCGGTAACACTAGGAAGAACAAAAGCATCGGCCAAAAGTAATTTTTTCGATACATCACCAGATGCTAAAGGTCCTGTCAAATTAACGCGCCCTCTAATACCTAACTTATCTACCAGATTAACTATTTCATTTTTAAGAGGCCCATCTCCTACTAGAGTCAACTGGTACTTATTTGGCAATTTCGCCAAGGCATTCAATAGTACAAAAATCCCTTTTTTTTCTACAAAGCGACATACACAAATCAAACTAATTGTATTAGATATTTCTGATCTATACTTAAAATTAAAGTCTCTAACATCCACCCCCATATGATGCACATGAATCTTATTTTCTGCGCAACCCATTGTCATTAACCTTTTGGCCCAGTATTTACTAATTGGCAACATAAGATCACCAACTGCAAATAATGTTTCATAGTTATTTTTTTCTTTTTCTAATTCTTTCTTTACCGAAATATCATATCCATGAAAAACAGTAAGTATTTTAACGTCCCGTACAACTTTCAAATACTTCAATCTTGCTAGCCTTGCTCCAACTGGGCCGAAGTGACATATAACAGGACCTGAAATATTCTCAAAGCTACGAGCTAGCATATAGTCCTTTACACTGACTTTCCTAAGCCACCCTAGCCGCCTCCAATTAAAAAGAAATATATCTAATATCATTGCGATTATTACACTGTAAATTTTCGATAGCTTTGATACACCACCAAATACAGTTTCTGTTTTAGATATTAAATCATGCTTTGAAACCCAAGGGTGTTTCAAACCACTTTTCATTGGTACATTTGCAATAATTTTTACGTCAAACCCTGATTCAACCATAGATGCCACTTGGTTCAATACAAATGTTTCAGACAATACAGGAAAGCCTTCTACAAAAAAGGTTATTTTCTTCATGCCGCGTCATCCCTTTTAATTTTTACTAAGCGCACTGTACCAATACTTAAACCCATCGACTTTACCAATAAACTTATAAAATAAAGCACACAGAGCAACATTAACCACCAACACAACAACAATAGACAATTCTTTTAATTCAAAACCTATAAACTCATAATTTACAGCAATACCCAAAAAGGAAATAGCCAGAGCACAAAAAACACTTAAATAATAATCAAAAAAAACTACAGGATAATTCCCCCAATGAAAAAAAATGTATAAACCAAATGTCAACACCAACTGAAATATAACCATACACCACAAAAAGTAATAGAACCCTTGAAGTGAAAAAATATACATCATTACTGGATAAACAATAAATACAAATAGATTCCAATAAAACTCTCTACCTACCTTACCTATTGATTGGAGGTAAAAACCATTTATCATTCCATAGCTACGAATCATATAATAAAGAGATAGAATCACAATAACTTCAGAAACATTAGAATCATAACCATATAATATTTCAACAATACAAATAGACATTATTGAAACACTACTATATGTTAGCGTATTAATTAAAATAATTATTAAATTAGATTTATTGAAAATCTCTTTTCTTACATCTAAATCATTCTTTACCTTTGACATCAATGGCAATATCACCTTTCCATATAAAGGCCCTAATACTGCCGGAATCTTACCTATCAGATCACGCGCCAATGAATATATACCTAGCTGTTCAATTCCAAACATTCTCCCTATGATGAAAATATCTATATACATATTCACGTAATTCAAAAATTGACCACCAAACTGAAATTTACAATAATCATAGGCCTCGTTTATTATTGATAAATCAACTCCCTTGCTAATTTTATATTCTCTAGGCAACCAAAAGTACATCAACATAATTTTCGAGGCACTAGCCAACACTATTCCCCAAGCAATTGACAAAGCACCATATTCAAATAGCATAAGAGTTACAGAAAGTATAAATCCTAGCGTTTTACTTAATACATCAGCTACAGCCAAAGTTGATAGCATTTGCTTCAAAACTAAAATAGATTGAAATTGAGAAATCATAGGTGATAGCAAAAAACTCATTGAGTAAATAACTATCACTTCTTTAAGCCCTTCTGCCAAAAAAAAGTCTTCTATAAAATGCGCTGCCACAAATACAATACTAAAGACAACACAAGACACTATGAAAGTTATTACTAATAATGCATTAAGTTCTTTCCGACTTAAATCACGTTTATATATAACAAAAGTAGCAAGCCCTGAATCTATAAATAATGTAGACAGAGCAAGAATCGCTCCACAAATTGAAATAATTCCTAATTCAGAAGTTTCAAGAATACGTGCAGACACTGCAAGCAAACACAATTGAATCCCAACGATATAAATCGATGAGAACGCAGTCAAACCAATACCTTTAATCATTTACACATAAAAACATTAAGATACATAATATAAATACTTTACTTAAATCTAGTCACTACCAAATAAGTCTCGCGTATATATTTTTTCAATCACATCTTCAATTTCAGGCACAACTCTATTAGCAACGATGACATCAACTCTTTTTTTGAATTCTGCCAGATCCGGAATAACCTCTGAACCAAAAAAAGAATCGTCTTCCAACACTGGTTCATAAACAACAACCTTAACCCCTTTCGCCTTGATTCTCTTCATAATTCCCTGAATCGAAGAAGCTCTAAAATTATCAGAACCCGCTTTCATGATTAGGCGATAAATCCCTACCACTTTGGGCTGTCTATTTAAAATTGAAAATGCGATATGATCTTTACGGGTTGTATTTGCATCTACAATGGCTTTAATCAGGTTATTCGGAACATCTTCAAAATTCCTGAGCAGCTGCTTTGTATCTTTTGGCAGACAATACCCGCCATAACCAAAGGACGGATTGTTATAATGATTTCCGATACGCGGGTCTAAGCCCACACCTTCAATGATCTGCTTTGTATCGAGGCCATGTGTTTCTGCATAGGTATCTAGCTCATTAAAGTAAGAAACTCGCATAGCCAGGTAAGTATTTGAAAAGAGTTTGACTGCTTCTGCTTCGGTCGATTCTGTTAAAAGTACCGGTATTTCCTCTTTAACAGCGCCCTGCATTAACAAATTGGCAAACACCTGTGCACGCTCCGACTTTTCACCGACGATGATCCGTGATGGATGAAGATTGTCGTAAAGCGCTTTGCCTTCTCTTAAGAATTCCGGTGAAAAAATTATGTTAGTGCAGCAGTATTTCTGTTTCACTCTCTTGGTAAAGCCAACGGGTACCGTGGATTTGATTACCATTACTGCCGTTGGGTTTATTTGAGTTACATCTTTTATAACACTCTCGACAGATGAGGTATCGAAGTAATTTGTCTCGGGGTCATAATCCGTAGGCGTGGCAATAATGACAAATCTGGCATTTTCATATGCGCTTTTTTTATCAATCGTCGCTTTGAAATTGAGCTCACGGTTTTGTAGAAAGTCCTCAATCTCAGCATCGACAATGGGAGAGATCTTGTCATTAAGAAGCCGTACTTTTGTTTCGATGACATCTAGGGCAACTACTTCGTTATGCTGTGCCAGCAATAATGCATTTGAAAGCCCAACATACCCTGTACCAGCTACAGCAATTTTCATTTCGTTCTTCCAAACTCTAATTAATAAATATCTTTAGATAACAGCGATAAAGGCGTCTTAATTAACACCTTGATATCTAGAGCTAGACTCCAGTTATTGATATAGGCCAGATCATACTCGACACGCTTTTCCATCTTATCGATGGTTTCAGTTTCACCACGATAACCGCTAATCTGAGCCAAGCCAGTTATACCTGGTTTAATTCGATGTCTTGCTAGGTACGCATTGATCTTGTCTGAGTAATAGTCGTTGTGTGCCACAGCATGTGGTCTAGGCCCAACCAGTGACATGGTTCCCTGAAGGACATTGATAAGTTGAGGCAGCTCATCCAGAGATGTACGACGAATGAATTTTCCTATTTCAGTGATCCGCGGGTCTTCTTTCGTTGCTTGAGTCACTTCACCTTCATTTTCTATATGAAGTTTCATACTGCGGAACTTCCACACTTTAATAACTTTTCCGTCCCAGCCATGGCGGTCCTGTTTAAAGAAAACAGGGCCTGGTGATGATTTCTTAACTTTATAAGCAACCCAGATCATAACTGGGGCAAGTAACACTAAGGCCATTGCTGCGATTGAACGGTCCATCACTTCTTTCATAATCATTGATACACGAGAAGACGTCAGCGGACTTTCATTAATAGATATGAGTGGGATACCTGCCACTTCACGTACAGAGTGGTTAATCAGATTGAGCGCAAAAATATCGGGAGCCCAAATGATATCGACATTCATATCTAATAGATCGATATTTAGACCATCGATTTGTTCTGATGCCTTCATCGGTAACGCAATGTAAATCCGGCGAATATCATGTTCTTTTATCAGTGAGCGGATATTCTCCAGCCCACCTAAAACGTTTACTCCAGAGACATTTACTGTTTCATCTTTATCAAGGCTTTTAATGCAACCTATTACCTTGTCAGGCAGCCAGCGGTTTTTATTAAGGTTATCTACCAAGTGCTCAGCAACTGAGCCAGTTCCAATAACCAAAGTCGGTAGGTGCCGTTCGAAGTTCTCTTTGTACTTTTTGGAAAAGTAGCTCACTAAACAATAAGAAATATTCTGCGCCAGCAAAATTGAGCTAGCCCAAAGCAAAAGAATTTCTCTAGAAAATGTTTCAGAAGTTTTAGTAATAAAGCCGATCAGTGAAAGTAACAGAACCATAACGGCCCAAGCACCTGTGAGCCTTAAACAACCACGCAAGTAACCGGATGATCGACGATAGACGCCACGAGAACTGTAAATAAACCAGATACAAAAGGACGCAAGTACAGCTAGTACTCGGTATGCCGCAGGAAACGCTTCCAGTTTAAATGAAGTAAACAGGTACAATAGCGCTACAGCAACGATTATGTCGGCTGATAGCTGAAAGAGCGCAACAAGCGATTCATGGTTTTTGAGTAGGCGTTTATTACGGCGATACACAGCCGTAGCACCACTATTATGGGTACTAATATCCATTAATTTATCCTTTTTTGTGCCAAACCTTCCATACTCCATGGCACTTAAGCGTATTCTAATTGTTCAGAATACATTCAGCAATCCACTTTTTTTGCAGTTGCGCAATAAACTGCTCAGAAATTAGTCTATGATTGTTATGTTTTTAGAATTGAGTTGTTATGAGCTGTAATAACAGCGCATTGTGTAGGACTTTATGCATAACGGAGTTAACTAAAATTTTGGATCATCACCTTGCAGTGCAGCATTTTTTATGCGCTTGGGTATTTTTTAGGTAGATTCTTGTGTATTGAGAATTGCACTTACTGTTTTCACAAAAGACCACTAATCGAGACGAGGGCGTCTCTCCTACAAAAGCGTATAGATCAAAAATCGAGACAAGACTTCTGTCCTACAAAAGCGCACAGATCAAAAATCTAGACAAGGCGTCTGTCCAACATATACATTCATCGAGTCGAGGGCGTCTCTCCTACAGAAACACATAGCCCTTGTAGGAGGCGCGCCTCGCGGCGATTGTTCATTTTTTCGCGACGAGGCGTCGCTCCCACAGATAGTCCAGCCCATTCAACGGCGTTTATTCATTTAAAGTACTCGGTTTTAATAAATTTATAACTTTCGATAGTTTGTTAAACCCTCTTTTCACTGTTAGAATTGAGCACAATTTCACCAGTTGTACATGGAGTGTATTCATGCATCGTTTACTTGCCTCTATAGCATTTGCAGGTCTTCTACCATTTTCAGTTGTTCAGGCGAATGTCGCCGACGATTTGGCTGCTCAACTTTCAGCGAGAGATGTTTTAAGCAACGCGCTAGAGTCATGTTTAACGTCCGAAAGCCAGACTTGTTCTGCAGCACAGCTTGATCAATTAATGTTAGATGTTGCAGCTGTCGATGTCGCACTACTTGATTCATTTGTTACAGCAGGTATTGATGCGGGTTTAAATGCAGGCGATGTTGTTCGTGCTGCAATTAAAGCGGGTGCCAACCCAGATGAGATTGCGCAAGTTGCGATTCTTGCAGGCGCTGACCCAGCGGAAGTAACTGAAGCGACTGCCGCAGGCGGACCACAAGGTCAGGGGCAAGGCCTATCTATTGCACCAGGACAAACAGGCAATGCTGTGAGCCCTCCGCCATTTGGCAATAACGCTGGCGGCGGCGGTGGTGGAAATCCCAGCGCTACTTAAGATTTCTAATCTATTTAAATAAAAGCGCCTTTAGGGGCGTTTTTTTGTGTGTTGGGATTATCGAGGCTAGACCCTCCCTCCAACAGCTTTTCGCGACGGGGCGTCGCTCCCACCAGCTTATGCGCGCCTCTCCTACATTGGGTAGAAAAAATAGCGACAGGGGCGTCGCTCCTACACTATGTGGTAATATCCCTTTTAAATTATGGAATTCTGACTGTTCAGTGTTGATGTATTTGTATGGACACACCTTCTAATAACCGCCTGTTTTACTTCTATCTGTTTATTTTAATTTGGGCACCGCTTCCCTTAGCCAGCAACCGCTTATGGTCTATGTCATTGCTGGCCACTCTAGTCTTTTCACTCTTCGGGATATGGGCTTGCAAGCTACTTAAAGAACAGGATCATTTTTCGCGACCGCTTATCAAATCTTGGCCAGCTTTAATTTTGCTCGTTTCAGCTGTGGGCTGGAGCTCCATTCAGGCTTTTGAGGCGACAAATCTTTCCATTTCCCCTAATGATAGTAATCACGATAGTTTGTTTGGCTGGGCTCTAGTTTGTTATTTCATATTAACCCTGCAGTTAATCAACTCACGCACGCGTTTAGTATTGCTAGGTTATACCCTTGTGGGAAGTGGCCTATTCCAAGCAGTGTATGGCAGTCTAATGACCCTTACTGGTTACGAGTTTACTTTCTTTATCCCCAAAGATAGCTATCAAGGTGTTTCAACAGGTACGTTTATTAACCGCAACAGCCAAGCGGGTTATCTGGTTATGTGCGTTTCGATAGGTATAGGCCTGATGATATCCACACTGAACGATGAAGGCTCTCATAGCTGGCGTGAGCGAGGTCGTCGTTGGTTAACCGCTCTTTTATCAAAGAAAATTATTCTGCGTATATCACTTCTTATAATTGTTGCTGGGTTAGTAATGACTCACTCTCGAATGGGTAATACATCATTTTTCGCCAGCCTCATGGCGATGGGGGTCTTAGGGCTTATCCTGAGTAGAAAGGCCACCCGTAGCATGATAATTCTGCTAACCAGTCTTCTTATTCTTGATGTGTTTGTGGTCGGCACCTTCTTTGGTGTTGAGAAAGTTGCTCAGCGATTACAAACCACCAGCATTGAGAAGGAATCACGTGATGAGGTAGCACTTACAACTATAGAGATGGCAAAACTACAGCCCTTCAGCGGTACTGGAGCCGGGACCTTTTACACAGCATTCCCAGAGCATCGCACTGAAGAGATCGGCCGCGGTTTTTATGTGAATACTCACAATGACTACCTTGAGTTTGTTTCAGAATTTGGCGTGATTGGTACTCTTCCTCTGGCGCTACTAATGATTGGTAGTTTAGGGGCCGGATTGTATGCACAGTACAAGCGCAGAAATAAGGTGCTGCGGGGTATGGCTTTTGGCTCTTCCATGTCGATACTGGCGATGATGATCCATGCCACCGTGGACTTTAATCTGCAAATGCCTGCCAATGCTCTGACTTTTATGGTGGTGATGGCTTTGTCTTGGATTGCGATGCTTCAGAAATCGGGAAGGAAGCGACAGAGCGGTTAGGTTATCGGTACCTGCAAGGTTTTTTCGAGGCAAGATGCCTCTCCTACAAGGTAAACTGAAGATATGTACTCTGTAGAAGGAGGATCTTGCGGCGAGGTTTTTCGAGGCGGGGCGCCTCTCCTACAAGGTAAACTGAAGATATGTGCTCTGTAGGAGGCACATCTTGTGGCGAGGGTTTCGCGACGGGGCGTCGCTCCCACAAGGCAAGCTTAAGATATGTACTCTGTAGGAGGAGCATTTGCTATGCCCCTTGGGTGCTTGCTGCGAGGTTTTTCGCGACGGGGCGTCGCTCCCACATTAGAGAGTAATTCAATACATCTAAGCGCACCGAGGTCAATCCACCAAACAAACTGTCATAGATTTATTGTATCCTATGCCTGTTAATTACCTTGGTACATTTAGATGGATACTTTAAAAGAAAGGACTCAATCTTCAGACTGGTTTGAAGATGGTCTGATGAAGCGTTTACCTGACGATTTACAAGATAGCTTTTCGCAAGAGCAGATCGATGCTTTAAAGGTTGCTTTTGGTGCCCGTAAATGGGGAAAACACCCTGTTGATATACGCGGTACCGTGAATATCTGGACTTGGCGCTACTATTTCGTATTCTTGATGGGTCGCAACCAACGTAGCCTTAGCCGCAGGGAGCGTCAGATCTCCCTGATGATGAAAACCTTTTTCCTTTTTGTGTTCCTAATGTTTTCGACAGTGATGGGATTGTTGGTTATCTACCTGTTGAAGTCCGCTGCTGGAATAGATCTATTTCCGGGATTTTCACTTGGTATTTGGGGATGGTTTAAAGGGACGTTTTTGTAGACCTGGGGTTATCGAGGTGGACAGCCTAAAGGGGGAGCAAAGCCCTATTTATAGGGCCCGTTCGAGGCGGGGGCGCCTCTCCCACAAAAACATACAGCCTTTGTAGGGGGGCGTGTCGCCACGATTTTTCGAGGCGGGAAGCCTCTCCTACAAGGTAAGGTAAGATTATTAATTAAGGTTCATCACTTTGCTTTCAGGAGCAATGACTCTCTTCTGACACTGCGGCCTCGACCAATACCGTAATATTCCAATCCATGTTTTTCTACAATTTCAGGCTCATACATATTACGACCATCAATGATGACCGGGTTATTCAGTGAATCTTTTATTAACTCAAAATCCGGTGACCAGAATGCACGCCATTCTGTACAGATAGCTAATAGATCAGCACCTTGCAAAGCACTTTCTTTAGTACCGACCAACTCAAGATCTGCACGATGGCCGTAGATTCGTTGCGCTTCTTCCATTGCTTCTGGATCGTACGCTCTTACTTTAGCGCCTTGCTCCCACAATGCCTCAATCAAAACTCGACTGGTAGCTTCACGCATATCATCGGTTTTTGGTTTAAAAGATAGCCCCCAAACAGCAATTGTTTTACCAGCTAAGTCACCATGAAAATAACGACTCACGTGCTTGAATAAGAGCGATTTCTGACGATAGTTAACCGCTTCAACAGATTTAAGTAACTGAGCGTCATAATCAATACCATCAGCCGTACGCACCAAGGCCTGAACATCTTTAGGGAAGCATGAACCACCATATCCACAGCCCGCATAGATAAAGTGATAACCGATACGCTCATCCGAACCAATCCCCTTACGAACATTTTCAATATCAGCCCCTAAACGCTCAGCAAGGTTGGATATTTCATTCATAAAACTGATTTTAGTGGCAAGCATGCAATTAGCAGCGTACTTAGTTAGCTCCGCACTACGTACATCCATAAAGATCATTCGGTCATGATTGCGGTTAAATGCTGAATAAAGTTCACGCATCTCTGTTTCTACATGACCGCTTTCTGTACCTATGACGATTCGATCTGGTCGCATACAGTCATTTACAGCAGCACCTTCTTTTAGGAACTCAGGGTTAGAGACAACATGATATTCAAGGTTTTGACTACGCGAAGCCAATACCGATGCGACTTTATCAGACACTTTGTCTGCAGTACCTACAGGCACTGTAGACTTATCTACTATAATCTTTGGCGATTCCATATACGTAGCAATCGTTTCTGCAACGGCTAACACATATTTAAGATCCGCAGAGCCATCTTCATCTGGCGGCGTTCCTACTGCGATAAACTGAATTTCAGCATGAGCAACCCCTTCTTTTGCGTCAGTCGTGTAACTCAGACGTCCTGCTTCGAAGTTACTTTGAACAATCGTCGTTAGGCCAGGCTCATAAATAGGGATAATGCCTTTTTTTAAATCGTCTACCTTATTCTGATCAACATCGACACATACTACTTCGTGCCCAACATCAGCCAGAACAGCAGCCTGAACTAAACCTACATACCCCACACCAAAAACAGTAACCTTCATGCTCTTCTCACTTTTTTAAACGAATGAGAAGACTCTATGGCCTGTTTGCTAAAGGCTTATTTCGAAGAGATGACTGATTAATGACAACAAGGCAGACAAAAAAAACGGCGACCTCCTGCACAGAGTCGCCGTTTGTTTTTCTTACCATCTTGGAAAAAATCGCCTCCAGGGAGGCGTGAGCCAAGGGAGTGGTAAATCGGTTTACAGCACCAGTCGACGAATGTCGCTTAGCAGACTGTTTAGATAAGTAAGGAATTTACCCGCATCACCACCATTAATAGCGCGATGATCGTAAGATAAGCATAGAGGCAGCATCTTACGTGGTTCGAATTCTTTACCATTCCAGCGTGGTTCGATATCGGCTTTAGACACACCCAAAATCGCTACTTCTGGAGCATTAACGATTGGCGTAAAGCCAGTACCACCAATGCCACCTAGGCTAGAGATTGTGAAGCATGCACCCTGCATTTCATCAGGTTTAAGCTTACGATCTTTAGCTTTACCAGCTAACTCGATCGCTTCCTTAGAAAGCTCGTAGATACTCTTCTTATCTGCGTCCTTAATGACAGGGACCATCAGACCGTTCGGCGTATCTACTGCCATACCGATGTTTACATATTTCTTGTAAACAATGTGTTCACCATCTGCATGAAGTGATGCGTTAAACTTCGGATGTGCTTTCAGCGCAATCGCGATCGCTTTCAGCATGAATGGCAACGGTGTCAGCTTAACGCCAGACTTCGCAGCTTCATCCTTCATATCTTTACGGAACGCTTCCAGCTCGGTGATATCAGCCTTATCGAACTGAGTCACGTGTGGAATGTTCAACCAGCAGCGGCTCATGTTGTCGCGAGTAACTTTAGCTATTTTGCTTAGCTTCTCAACTTCAATTTCACCAAACTTGCTGAAATCTACTTCTGGAATAGCAGGGATACCTGAACCGCCCGTTACCGCACCGCCTTTAGGCGCTTCAGCTAGCTGCTTAAGCGCACCTTTAACGTATGCTTGGACATCTTCTTTAAGAACTCGACCACGACGACCTGTACCAGATACAAGCGACAGATCAACACCGAACTCACGGGCAACAGCACGAACAGCTGGGCCAGCATGAACTGTTTTGTTCTTCTTCTCTAGCGCAGCAAGATCCACTTTACCCGCAGCAGGAGCAGCTTTAGCCGGGGCTGGAGCAGCAGGCGCAGGTGCTGCCGGAGATGCAGCGGGTGCAGCGGCTGGCGCTACACCACCTGCTACCTCAAGCTCCATCAATAGGTCGCCTTCGTTTACTGTATCGCCTTCATTGATCTTAATGGAAACAACCACACCACCTTTTGGCGATGGTACTTCCATTGATGCTTTGTCTGTTTCTAAAACAATGATGCTATCGCCTTCAGCAACCGTATCACCATCCTTCACAAGCACTTCAACAACATCAACGTCTGAAGCACCTGACAGATCAGGAATCAGAACATTTTCTTTGCCGCCTGCAACAGGAGCAGGAGCAGGAGCAGCTTCAGTTTCCTGAGCTGGCGCGGCAGCAGGTGCAGCTTCGACGCTAGAAGCACCTCCTACACTCAATTCCATCAGAAGATCACCTTCGTTAACTTGATCGTCAACATTGATCTTCATAGAAACCACCACACCGCTTTTAGGTGCTGGTACTTCCATCGATGCTTTATCTGTTTCCAGTACGATCAGGCTATCGCCTTCAGATACTGTATCACCGTCTTTTACTAGTACTTCAACAACATCTACATCAGTTGCACCGGAAAGATCCGGAATCAGTACATTTTCAACTGCAGAAACTGCTGCAGGAGCGGCACTAGGTGCAGCAACAGGCGCAGACGCTTCAGGCGCGGTTGCCGTTTCTACAGGGGCAGGCACAGCTTCAGCACCCGCTCCAGTATCCAAATCAATAAGGACATCGCCTTCATTGACTTGATCATCGACATTAATTTTAACCGCAACGACTACACCTGATTCGGTAGACGGTACTTCCATAGATGCTTTGTCTGTTTCCAGAACAATCAAGCTATCGCCTTCGCTAATAGAATCACCGGCATTAACCAGCACTTCTACTACATCAACATCAGTTGAGCCTGATAAGTCAGGAACTGTAATTGTGATAATACTCACTATAAATCCTCCAGTTCTAAGCCGTTAAGAAGTTCAACGCAGACTAAACAGTCCACGGTGCCGGTTTAGCCGGGTTAATGTTGAACTTCTGCATGGCTTTAGCGACTTCAGCGCCTTCAACCTTGCCCTCTTCCTGTAGTGCTTTAAGCGCTGCTATTACGACGTAGTAGCGATTAACTTCGAAGAATTCACGTAACTTAGTACGCGTATCTGAACGGCCATAACCATCCGTACCCAGTACTTTAAAGTTGCCAGGGATAAATTCACGCAGCTGATCTGCATAAGAACGCATATAATCAGTTGAAGCGATAACCGGCATAGAACCGCGGCTTTCGATACACTGAGTAACGTAAGCTTTCTTAGGTTCAGCTTCCGGATTTAGCATATTTTCACGCGCTACCGTCAGTGCTTCACGACGTAGCTCGTTGATTGAAGTCGTGCTCCAGATATCAGATTCGATACCGTAATCATCACGCAGAATTTCAGCAGCTGCCTCAACTTCACGCAAGATCGTGCCACACCCCATAAGCTGAACTTTCTTCTCAGCATCTTTACCTTCTTTAAGAAGATACATACCTTTGATGATGCCTTCTTCAGCACCTTGCGGCATTGCTGGGTGGTGGTAGTTTTCATTCATTGTTGTGATGTAATAGAAGCGGTTTTCCTGCTCCTGATACATACGGCGCATACCATCCTGAACAATCACAGCCAATTCATAGCCGTAAGTTGGATCGTAAGATACACAGTTAGGAATCATCTGAGCCATCAGGTGACTATGACCGTCCTGATGCTGCAGACCTTCACCATTCAATGTTGTACGGCCGGACGTAGCACCAATTAGGAAGCCACGTGCCTGCATGTCACCCGCAGCCCACGCCAAATCCATGATGCGTTGGAAACCAAACATTGAGTAGTAGATGTAGAACGGAACCATGGTGCAGTTGTTGTTAGCATATGAGGTGGCCGCAGCCATCCATGCCGACATAGCACCCGCTTCGTTGATACCCTCTTCCAGAATCTGACCCGTTTTAGATTCTTTGTAGAACATAATCTGATCAGAATCATGAGGCACATAACGCTGGCCTTCAGAGGTATATATACCCAACTGGCGGAACATACCTTCCATACCAAAAGTACGTGCTTCATCAGGCACGATTGGCACAACGCGCTCACCCATATTTTTGTCTTTAACAATCGTGCTCATCACACGGTTAAGAACCATCTGGGTAGACGATGCACGCTTGCCGCTATCTTTAAGCTGACCATCAAAGTCTGATAGTGGCGGCGTTTCAAGCTTTTCAAATTCGGTACGACGTACAGGGTAGAAACCACCCAATTTTTCACGTCGCTCGAACATATACTTCATTTCAGGAGAATCAGGTGAAGGACGGTAGTATGGCACTTCCTTCAGCTGATCATCAGACAATGGAATATTAAAATTATCACGGAAGTCTTTCAGATCATCGATAGCCACTTTCTTCATCGAGTGAGTATCGTTTTTCGCTTCGCCCGATTTACCCGTACCGTAACCTTTAACAGTTTGCGCTAGGATAACCGTTGGCTGACCTTTGTGGTTTACGGCTTCATTATATGCTGCATAGACTTTGTATGGGTCATGACCGCCACGGTTCAGCTTCATGATATCGTCGTCGGACAAATCAGCTACTAGCTCAAGAAGCTCTGGGTATTTACCAAAGAAATGTTCACGCGTGTATGCGCCGCCATTTGCTTTGTAGTTTTGTAGCTCACCATCACACACTTCATCAAAGCGTTTTTGAAGAAGACCTTTAGTATCTTTTTCGAACAGGGCGTCCCAATGACGACCCCACAGACATTTGATAACGTTCCAACCTGCGCCGCGGAAGATACCTTCAAGCTCCTGAACAATCTTGCCGTTACCACGAACAGGACCATCAAGGCGTTGAAGGTTACAGTTAACTACGAAAATCAGGTTTTCAAGCTGCTCACGACCCGCAAGAGAGATAGCACCGAGAGATTCCGGCTCATCACACTCACCATCACCTAGGAACGCCCAAACTTTACGATCACCACGATCAATAAGATCGCGCGCGGAAAGATAACGCATTACATGTGCTTGGTAGATCGCCTGAATTGGCCCCAAGCCCATAGATACGGTTGGGAACTGCCAGAAATCAGGCATTAGCCATGGGTGTGGATAAGAAGAAAGACCATTACCATCAACTTCTCGACGGTAATTATCCATCTGCTCTTCAGTCAAACGACCTTCCAGATAGGCACGGGAATAGATACCCGGTGAAATATGACCCTGGAAGAAGATCATGTCAGATTCTTGACCTTCGTTACCACGGAAAAAATAGTTAAAACCGATATCGTAAAGCGTTGCAGAAGAGGAGAAAGAGGAGATGTGACCGCCTAGGCCATCCTCATTATCGTTAGCACGCATAACCATTGCCATTGCGTTCCAACGAATGAAAGAACGAATCCGGCGCTCCATAAACAGGTCGCCTGGCATACGTGCTTCATCTTTAACAGAAATAGTATTGCGGTAAGGTGTTGTCAGCGCGGATGCAGAATCAACACCCATATCATTCGCTTTTTCACCTAACTTACGCAGTAAATATTTGGCACGATCGTCGCCATCATTCTTTGCAACCGATTCCAGCGCATCCAACCACTCTTGGGTTTCAATTGGATCAACGTCATCAATAATGTCTTGCACTTTGACCTCTCCACTCTAAAAAGTTAACGCAGCATATATTTTTTGTATTCTGATCTTTGTTAACCAAACCAACTTGTTACATTAAAAGTAGCAGCTGAATGACTAAACAGACCTTATAATATTCTTCTTGTAGTAATACTACATTTATTTTAGTACTTATGTCTATATTTATACCCAAAAAGATGTATAAACAGCTTTATACACACCTTATATGTAGTTTAAATACAGAAAATTAAAGCAGTTATATATTTGCCCGGCGCAACGCACGCTCTAAACGCGTATTTTCACGCTCACCCTCCAACAGAGCATCCTCGACATAAGCCAGATGATGATGCGCAGCCTGACGCGCCTTTTCAGGATCACCTTCTAAAATCGCATCCATCAACACTTTATGCTGATCGTGGATTTTTTCGCGATAGTCAGAATTCGGGTAAATATTTTTAAGGTTATCCCAAATGTGCTCGCGCAACAGATTGAACAGTGCGCGCATCATATGCAGAAGAACCATGTTGTGAGTTGAGGCCGCAATTGCCAAGTGGAAGTCCACATCAGCATACACCTCTTTCTGAATGTCTTTCGTATCATGGTAACGCTGAAGATCGTCGTAACACTTCAAGATCGCCTCTTTATCCGCAGGCGTACTTCGAAGTGCAGCATAATATGCAGCCACACCTTCCAAAGCATGACGAAATTCAAGCAGATCATATTGAGCTTCAGGATGGGTTCTGAACAACTCAAGCAACGGATCAGAAAACGATCCACCCAAGTCTTCCGAAACAAAAGTACCGCCACCCTGACGACTAATCAGCAACCCTTTAGCCGCCAATTTTTGAACCGCTTCTCTAAGCGAAGGCCTAGATACCTCAAATTGCTTTGCAAGTTCGCGCTCAGGTGGTAATTTCTGCCCTGGCTTTAACGTCCCTTCTAAAATCATGGCTTCCATTTGTTCCATGATTACGTCAGAAATCTTTGGCTGCTTAACCCGATTGTAACTCATCTTTCACACTCAAATTATATTGGTAAGACCAATATCAATAGTAATTTATTCTACATTAGCAACACAATAGCCTAAGCGGAATAATTTTTTTTGCCATACAGATACTACCCGCAAAGCCTATGTAATATCTGACTATGAAATAGATTTAACCAATGTTATAAATCTAGACTATAGTCATTTAGCAACAAAAATATATTGACAGACCCTGCTCAAAAAAAATACAGTAGCATATCTCTGATGGTAAATTGGTATTACCAATTGAGATTACTGCAGTGCAGCAGAGGTCTTATCATCCCAATACCCTCTCCTCCTGCATCTCAATACTAAATATAAAAAAATGAATCTCTTAGAGGATGTGACATGAAAAAGTTCGCCAAGTCTCTGATCTCTGCAGCTGTAGTTACTGCTGCTATTGCAGGTACGACAGCTCCAGCTCAAGCTGCTGACAAACTACTTCTAAAAACTCCAATTGCTTTCGGTTCTCACCTACCAGCGCTAGGTACTCCAATCGTTTGGGTTGCTGATCAGCTTAAGCTTGTTAGTGACGGCAAAATGAAAATGAAAATTTATGAGCCAGGCAAATTGGTTAGCCCTAAAGAGATTCTGGACGCAGTTTCTACTGGTAAAGTTAACTCTGGTTACTCTACTGCGGGTTACTGGCAGGGTAAAATGCCTGCTGCAGCATTGTTCTCTGCTGTACCATTCGGCCCAGAAGCTGGCGAATACATGGCTTGGTTGTACTACGGTAACGGCATGAACCTTTACCAAGAGATGTACGACACAGCAGGCTACAACGTTAAAGTTCTTCCTTGTGCAATCATCTCGCCAGAAACATCTGGCTGGTTCTCTAAGCCAATCGAAAAACCAGAAGACCTAAAAGGTCTTAACATGCGTTTCTTCGGTCTAGGTGCTGATGTAATGGAAAAACTGGGCGTAGGCACAGTTCAACTTCCAGGCGGCGAAATTTTCGGCGCACTTGAGAAAGGTGCTATCGACGCATCTGAATTCTCTCAGCCAGCAATCGACCAGCGTCTAGGTTTCCACAAGATCGTTAAGTACAACTACTTCCCAGGCTGGCACCAGCAGGCGACAGTATTCGAACTACTGATCAATAAAGACACTTGGGGCAAGATGAGCAAAGGCCAGAAGGCACTTGTTGAAACAACATGTAAAGCGTCTATGACTAACGCAATCGCTGAAGGTGAAGCGATGCAGTTCCCTGTAATGCAGAAAGCAGCTGACAACGGCGTTCAGATCCGTTACTGGAACGACACAATGCTAAGCACTTTCAAATCGACTTGGGATGAAGTAGTTGCAGAGAAGACTGCTGCGGACCCATTCTTCAAGAAAGTATGGGATGACATGAGCACATTCCGTAAAGGTTACGACCTTTGGGAAGCTAACGCATTCCTACCGCGCGCAACTAAGTAAGACGAATATCTTCGGAAGGTGCCCAGCCCTCCGAAGAATATCAGGGCAGCTACGGCTGCCCTGTTTGCCTATAAACATAGGCAGCCTATAACAATAAATAATTAGATTTTTGAGTGAGCACTACTCGGCAAAGAATCTAATAAGAAGTAGCGAAGGTAAGTTTCAGTGACTGAAAATGAAAAGCTGACCCCCGTGCCCCTCGCAGATGCGATTGATAATTTTATTAAACGCGTCGGTCTCACTATCGCATGGAGCTATGTAGTTCTTGTATTAGTGATTATGCTGCAGGTCATTTTGCGCAAAGGATTTGCTAGCGGCTTAATCGCCCTAGAAGAGCTGCAATGGCACCTATATTCCATTGGCGTGATGTTTGGTCTTTCTTATGCCCAAACCACAAATTCACATATTCGCGTAGACCTGTTCTATTCCCGCCTAAGGGCGAACACAAAGCGCTGGATCGAAGTTATTAGTATCCCAACAATGGTTCTACCATTTGTTGCAATCATCTTTATGCAAAGTATCGATTTCGTTGCTGAATCCTATCGAGTAAACGAAGGCTCAGAAGCTGCTTCCGGCCTACCTTATCGCTGGATCATAAAAGGTGTTATTCCGGTAAGTTTTGGCTTACTAGGGCTAGCGCTAATCTCTCGTTTTATTCGTGATTTAACTCTAATTATTAAAGGTGATGACTGATGGATGCGAATGAAGTTCTCGTAATCGCGATGTTCCTGTCGTTCATCGCGCTTCTATTTACAGGTATACCTGTCGCTTGGGTATTAGGCGGCATCGGTATTGTATTTGCCTTTTTAGGTCAATTTACCGACATCTACATGGACACCATGACGGGTCTGGACTACACCACACTTGGGCTTGTAGTAAACCGTCTATGGACCATCATGGAAAACTGGATTCTTGTAGCCCTCCCCATGTTCATATTTATGGGGATCATGCTTGATAAGTCTGGCGTTGCAGAGCGCTTGATGAAATCAATGCAGGAGCTATTTGGTCGTGTTCACGGCGGTCTTGCTATTACAGTGACAGCGATTGGTATTATCCTAGCTGCGTCCACCGGTATCATCGGTGCATCCGTTGTACTACTGGCGGTTATGTCACTACCAGCGATGACTAAGCAGGGCTATAACATGCCACTTGCGCTAGGTACGATCGCTTCTGCAGGCACGCTAGGCATCCTAATTCCACCAAGTATCATGCTGGTGATCATGGCTGACCAATTAGGTCTGTCAGTTGGCGACCTATTTATGGGCGCTGTATTCCCTGGCCTAATGCTTGGCGCGTTTTACATTATCTACATTCTTGCTCGTGGCTTTATCAACCCAAGCCACATGCCAATTCCAGATGATGCAAAACCTGTAGATCTAAAGATCTTTTTTAATGTACTTAAAGATGTTTTACCGACACTATTACTTATCATTGTAGTGCTAGGTTCTATCTTTGCGGGTATTGCTACGCCAACAGAAGCAGCAGGCGTGGGTGCATTTGGCGCAACGCTTCTGGCAATGTACAACAAGAAGTTTAGCTTCAAAGTACTGCATGAAGTTGTTGGTGGCACAATGAACACAACTGCCTACATCTTCGCTATCTTCATTGGTGCTACATGTTTCGCCCTTGTTCTTCGTGAACTCGGTGGTGATGAGATGATCGAAGAGTTCCTAACAGGCCTTCCATTTGGTCCTTATGGAATCATCTTCTTTATCCTAGCGGTTATTTTCCTACTAGGTTTCTTCCTAGATTGGATCGAGATCACGCTGATCATCCTGCCTCTACTGGCACCTGTGATTTCGGCCCTCGGCTTAGATATTACGGCTCCGGGGATCGATAACCCAGAGTTGGTTTGGTTCGTCATGCTCGTCGCCATGGCCTTGCAGACCTCGTTCTTAACGCCCCCCGTCGGGTTTGCCCTCTTCTATCTTAAAGGCGTATGCCCACCAAACGTTAAGATCACTGATATTTATAAAGGCGTAATTCCTTTCATTATTCTTCAGTTAGCCGCGCTACTGGTACTAGTTTTCTGGCCTCAGATCGTTCTTTGGCTACCAACTATCGCCTACAGTTAAGATAACTGAGTAGCACTGGGTATCTAAGATACCCAGTGCACATATATATAATAATTAGGCCTTAAGGCCATTTAGAGCTAGTAGAGTACTTCATATGTCCAGTCACGATCTTCTCGATCAGTTACGGTCTATCCTTGGCGAGAACAACGTTCTCACTGGGGAAAACCAGACCGAGCACTATCGCACAGGTTTCCGCTCCGGCGAGGGTTCAGCTCTTGCAGTTGTATTTCCAACTACACTTTTAGAACAGTGGAAGGTTTTAGACACCTGCATTAAAGCCGATACGATTGTGATTATGCAGGCCGCTAATACTGGCCTGACAGAAGGCTCCACACCAAGCGGTGAAGACTATGATCGTGAGATTATTGTCATCAACACCACACGCATGAACAAAATCTACCTGATTGATGAAGGCAAGCAGATCATCAGCTTCCCTGGGGCAACGCTATTCACCCTAGAGAAGATGCTAAAGCCTATTAATCGCGCCCCCCATTCTGTTATTGGCTCCTCCTGCATCGGCGCTTCAATTGTTGGCGGCATTGCAAACAACTCTGGCGGTGCCTTGGTTCAACGTGGACCAGCTTATACTGAGCTATCTCTGTTTGCTCAGCTTAACGATAATGGCGAATTGGAATTGGTAAATCACCTTGGCATTGACCTAGGCGAAACAGCCGAAGAGATCCTTACAAATCTAGAACAGAAAAACTTTACCGAAGCTGATGTTAAAGCCAGCACTCAAAAAGCATCGGCAAACGATTACCCTGAAATTGTTCGCGATGTAGATGCAGATTCACCTGCACGCTACAACGCTGATACTAGCCGCTTATATGAATCCAGCGGTTGCGCAGGCAAAGTAGGTGTATTCGCTGTTCGCTTAGATACCTTCCCTGTCGCACAAAAAGAACAGGTTTATTACATTGGTACCAATGATGCCAATGAATTGACAGAGATTCGTCGCCACATTCTGCAACACTTCGATAACCTACCTGAAGTTGCTGAATACATGCATAAAGATATCTACGACATTGCTGAAAAGTACGGCAAAGATACTTTTATGATGATTAACTACTTTGGCACCGACCCACTTCCAAAGCTTTTCGCTATGAAAGGTCGCCTCTCTGCTGCACTGAATAAGATCAGCTTCTTACCAAAAGATATTCCAGATCGCGTTATGCAGATTATGAGCCGATGCTGGCCAAATATTCTGCCAAAACGTATGCGCGATTTCCGCGAGAAGTATGACCACTACCTTGTGCTAAAAATGAGCGACGGTGGCATCCCTGAAGCGAATAAGTTCTTAAAAGAGTTCTTCAGTAACAGTCAGTCTGGCGATTATTTCGAATGCGACGCAGATGAAGCCAAAAAAGCTTATCTACACCGTTTTGCCGCTGCAGGTGCCGCTATTCGTTATCAGATTATCCACCAGAAAGAGGTCGAGGATATTCTGGCACTGGACATCGCTCTGCGTCGAAATGATCCTGATTGGGTAGAAAAACTACCCGAAGAGATCAGCAAACATATCGAGCACTCACTCTACTACGGCCACTTTATGTGTCATGTTTTCCATCAGGATTACATTCTGAAAAAAGGTGCTGACGGTAAAGCGGTGAAGAAGATGATGTTAGAGCTACTGGCGCAGAAAGGTGCTAAATACCCTGCTGAGCACAACGTTGGTCATCTTTATGAAGCCGAAGAAGGTCTACAGAATTTCTACTTCTCGTTAGACCCAACAAATACATTTAACCCAGGTATTGGTAAGACTCCAAAGTCTCGCTGCGGGTGTGGTTCGCCACATTAAATTGAGCTCTTAATTTTAAATATTGAGCTAGGTCTATAGATTGTCGAGTAAATCTGAGCAGCCACTTACGAAGTGCTACACTGACCGAATTCAATACTTTAGTCTAAGACTGTTTTTTTGAGGAAATGATCATGGCACTTCCAGATATCAAAACTATTCTTTACGCAACATCTTTGGGTAAACACACTCGACCTGTTTTCCGCCAAGCGGTTAATCAGGCAGTACTAAATGATGCCAAGATCGTAATGCTACACGTAGTAGAGCCGATGGGTGAAATGGGTCATGCCCTGATCCAAAACTACGTTTCTGAAGATCTTATCAAGCAAATGCATGATCAAGGCATCAAAGAGATTCATAAAACGATGCAAGATCGTGTCGAGAAGTTCTGCGAAGATGAGCTGCAAAGTTTGGATAAGCCTGTAGTGCTTAACATTGAGCATAAGGTTGCCGAAGGCAATCAAACTGATTCTATTCTTGGCGCCGCACAAGCTGAAAATGCTGATATGATCGTTATGGGCGCGGAAAACCGTTTTGGTCACCATAGCCATACAAGCCAGCAAGTGATGCGTAATTCCAAGATTCCTGTTTTGATTGTTCAAACAGGCAAAGAGTACGATTAAACGCTCCGAAGTAGGCCCCAACTTACATATAAGGTAGTTATTGATGGAAGTACAAGGTCTACTGATTGAACGGATTTTCCTTACCGTGTTCCCACTCGTGGCGATTGTCACAGTGGGATTTTTTTATGCCCGTCGCTATCAGCCGGACATGAACGCAGCCAATCAGATCAACATTGATGTGTTTGTCCCTGCGCTTATCTTTGCTGTTTTATCTGCCGAATCATTCGATCTGATTAAATACCAATCCCTCGCCATTGGCGCCGCCATTATCGTGATTGGTTCAGGCATATTGCTTTATCCCGCCTGTAAACTTTTAAAGGTACACCCAAAAACCTTTCTTCCTCCAATGATGTTTAGCAACAGTGGTAATTTAGGCATACCACTGATTGTTTTGGCCTTTGGGGAAAATGCCTTACAAGCTGCCGTAGTTTTATTTCTAGTGGAAAATTTGCTCCACTTCACAGTCGGCATCTACATACTAGATCACAAGACTCGTCTGCTAAATCTGCTTCGCATGCCGATGATTCTAGCAACCATCTTAGGCCTTATCTGGAGCGGCTTTGATCTGCCTATTCCTAAAGCAGTCCATACCTTTATAGATATGCTGGGGCAGATAGCTATTCCATTAATGCTCTTCGCACTTGGGGTCAGAATGACTAGCGTAGACTTTTCTAATTGGAAAATAGGTAGCCTCAGCGCAGCCCTCTGCCCTGCCAGCGGTATTATCCTTGCACTGATCTGTCAGCAGTTCTTACAACTGGATGCAACGCAGTTTGCCTATTTAGTTGTCTTCGGTGCGCTACCACCAGCCGTTTTGAATTACATGATTGCCGAACGTTACAATCAAGAGCCCCATCAAGTCGCTTCGATTGTTTTGCTAGGCAACATGGGCAGTCTCATTTTTATTCCAATCACTCTCGCTTTTGTTATATAAAATTACTTAAATTTCTCAAATAGCATGAGAGAACAATGGACTACTGCATCGGTATAGATCTTGGCGGCACCAAGATCGAGATTATTGCACTCACACCATCTTCAGATGTTCTATTTAGATATCGCGTTCCTACACCACAAGGAAATTACCAAGCTACCCTAGATGCAATTTGCTCGCTTATAGAAAGAGCAGAGAACAGCATTAAAAATCCACCTAGCTCAATTGGTATTGGAATCCCCGGTGCAATTTCACGA
Organism: Neptuniibacter sp. SY11_33; assembly: GCF_047778025.1. Classification (GTDB taxonomy): domain Bacteria; phylum Pseudomonadota; class Gammaproteobacteria; order Pseudomonadales; family Balneatricaceae; genus Neptuniibacter. The sequence goes on along the minus strand of NZ_CP180543.1, from coordinate 769,770 downwards.
GAAACAGGGTTAATTAAAAACGCTAACTCTACCTGCTTAATCGGCCACCCATTAGATAAAGATTTGAGTGAACGAATACAAAGGCCTATTCAAATAGCCAACGATGCTGATTGTTTTACACTATCTGAAGCTATCGATGGTAGTGGCAAAGACTACAGCTCTGTCTTTGGAGTAATTTTAGGCACCGGTGTTGGCGGTGGCATTGCTATAAACAAGCAATTACTTAGTGGCCCTAATTCTATATGTGGTGAGTGGGGGCATAATCCACTGCCTCGACTAGATGAGTCAGACGGGATTGGACGGGATTGTTATTGCGGTAAACAAGACTGTATTGAGACGTTTTTATCCGGCCCTGGTTTTACAACTCATTATAACCATTCAACTTTCTCACATTTAGATACCGAATCAATCTGGGAACTCGCTAAAACTGGAGACAAGTCAGCTGTAGATTATTGTGACTTATACATCGAGCAGCTGGCTAAAGCCCTCTCATCGGTTATAAACATACTGGACCCTGCGGTTATTGTGCTGGGTGGTGGGCTTTCGAATCAAAGCGATATATACCAAAAGCTCCCAGAAAGATTAGCCCAATATGTTTTCTCTGATTCTATGAACACGCCGATTTTAAAAGCGCAATATGGCGACTCCAGCGGAGTCCGTGGAGCCGCCTGGTTGTAACACCCAAATCGTTGTGAGTCGTTACTACCTAATGCTAGTGCTTAACGCTACTTCTTACTCGCCACTTCTTTCTTTTTATTCACAGTCTCTTGAATAGAAATATTTGAGCGGTTTTTCTCAACTGTCGCTGCACCAATGCCTTTAACTGCGGTCAATTGATCTACCGATGTGAAAGGACCATGAGTTTTACGATAATTAACAATCGCTTCTGCTTTAGCAACCCCAATACCATTAAGGCTTTGTGCTAACTGCTCAGCGGTAGCGGTATTTAGATCGATAGGAGCTGCGAATGCAGATAAAGAGAATACACAAGCGAACGCCATCATCAGCGCTCTTAAAGAAGAGAGTTTCATAGTAAATTCCTTTTACTTTGTTTTAGGTCTGACCTCATCCATTAAGGCCAGACCTTCTTTATAACGCGCTAAGATTACGAAATCAACGGCGCTATATCAGCATCTATTTTAGCCAATGCATCTACTGGCGATTCAGCTTTTGTAATCGGGCGCCCAATCACTAAGTAATCACTTCCCGCTTTCAATGCATCAGCCGGCGTCATAATACGCTTCTGATCACCAACATCAGCATCTGCTGGACGAATACCCGGTGTTACTAGTTTAAATTCTTCACCGATCACTTGGCGTAATGGCGTTACTTCCTGCGCAGAACAAACAACACCATGTAGACCACTGTCTTCAGTTAACTTCGCCAAACGCTTCACATGCTCTAACGGTTCGATATCTAAACCTAAATCTCGCAGATCACTACGCTCCATACTCGTTAGCACAGTCACACCAATCAGAAGCGTCTCAGACCCATTAACTTGCTCAAGTTCGTTTCGAGCAGCCTCCATCATACGGCGGCCACCTGATGCATGAACATTGACCATCCAAACACCTAGCTCTGCAGCTGCACGAACTGCTTTAGCCGTCGTATTCGGAATATCATGAAATTTCAGATCAAGAAAGACATCAAAACCTAGGCTCTGAAGTGTTTCTACAATAGCCGGACCACTACGTGTGAATAACTCTTTACCAACTTTTACACGGCACCGAGTCGGATCCAACTGCTTAGCCATTGCCAATGCCTGATTTTGATCAGGGTAATCTAGTGCAACAATGACTCTTTTTTTATCCAATAACATATAAGTTCTCTAAATTTTATTCGCCTTCCAAGCCTTGTATAGGCTTAGTCGTGCCCCAGCTTTTACATGAAGGGCACTGCCAGGAGAGCGTTCTGCCTGAAAATCCACAACTATTACATCGGTACACGGGCTTTGAGAGCTCTAACTGTCCTGTCAGACCACGTAATACCTTTAAGCTATCCTTCGCACTATCTGAGCCATATTCTATATGAAGATCGATCAGACTATTAAATCCTTTTACTGAAGGACGACGCTTTAATTCTTCAGTAATAAAACTTCCGGCTGCATACACACCTCGCTCCTTCTTAACATGTTCAGCAAGAGCAATCAGCACTGTCGTTGAGGGAGAATTCGCTAAGCAGCTACGTAAGTATTCTAGGTGATCGTTGCTATCCCCTGTTCTCTCATAACAATCTTTCAAGAGAGGAATTGTTTCAGAAACAAACAAACGATCTTGCTTTGATACTTTTTTTAGATGTTTTATCGCTTGCTTCCACTGTTCAGACTTTATTGCGATTTGAGCTTTTAACAGGCTTACCCGAACATTACTCGAATCGAATTGCTCTGCATCTTTGAGATATTCAGCGGCAGCCTTGATAAGCTTTTGCTGTACTGCCATATCAGCTAATTCACAGCAGTAATGCGCTAACTCATTATTTAAATCACGCCTTTCATCCGCTGGAAGTTTATTAGCTGTAACTAAAGCTTCTTCCCACTCACCTTCTTTCTCATAGAGTTTAATTAACAGGTTGAGTGCTTTGCTGTGGATGCGTTTAGGAGAAGGAGATTTAATAATTTCCTGTAAAAGATTTTCAGCTCGGTCTAACAAGCCAACAGAGTAATAGTCATTCGCTAGCGCCATCTGAATCCGCATAAAGTCATCCCGATCTAAATTGGGACGCGCTAAAAGGTTTTGATGGATCTGTATCGCTCGATCTACATCACCTTTACGGCGAAAGAGCTTTGCTAAAGATAGGTGGGCTGGAATTGTATCTGAATTGATCTCTAAGGCACGGATAAAGCTTTCAATCGCCTCATCCATTTTCTCGTTCAAAAGATAATCTAAACCGGTAAAGTATTCGTGGCTGAGATTCGTTTGAGGAGAGGCAGGTTTTGACTGCTTATCACGTCTGCCTAGCAACCAGCCTATGCCGATCGCCAGAACAAACGGGATTAAAAGAAAAGCGTTGTCGAGATTAAACGGCATCTTTTAGGCTGGATACTCGCAACTGATCTAGTTCTTTTTGAGTACTAGCAATTTTACGGCGCGCAGAACCTAAACGTGTTTTTAACATAAGGACAAACATTGTACTCAAAGCAAAGCCAATCAGAGCCCCTAGTACAAAAATCGAGACCATCCATACACCAAGACTAAATTCTGGCAGTTGGAAAAACACAAGATTAATCGAAACTTGCTCCGGATTATTAATGACGAACATTAAGCCTATAAGAATTGCCAAAATCGCTAGAACAGCAAAGATCAACTTTTTAATTAAACGCACCGGATTAAACCTCAATTACCTAGTTTTGAATTGAATCATTTACCTGTTCACGCAATTCTTTACCTGGCTTAAAGTGCGGAACATATTTAGCATCGAGAGCGACAGACTCACCCGTTTTAGGGTTACGACCTGTTCTAGGCGCTCGATAATGTAGTGAAAAACTACCAAATCCTCTGATTTCTATACGATCACCTTGAGACAAAGATTCTGTCATGTGATCTAGCATCGTCTTCACGGACAGCTCGATATCCTTTACCGACAATTGCTCATGTCGATCTACTAGTACTTCAATCAGTTCAGATTTCGTCATACCTATACTCCTTTGCTCGTGGACCGTACATTCTGCCTAGCTACTCAGAATCACCTTTATTCATCTGAGCCTTAATTAAATCACCGATAGTCGTTGGGCCCGACAGAGTCGTTTCAGACTGCTGACTGATTTTATCTAGGGCCTGTTTCTCTTGCTCTGCTTCCATCTGCTTAATGGAGAGCAAAATCACTCTGTTTCTACGATCAATTTGGCTGATCATCGCCTCAACTTCATCTCCAACGCTAAAATGATCTGCCAGATTATCTATGCGCTCTCGAGACACATCGGAGATTCTTAGTACTGCTTCAACACCTTCTGCCACGGTTATATTTACCGACTTATCAGAGATATCAGAAACTGCACCTTTAACAACTTTGCCCTTACCATGGCTTGCAGTAAAACTACTAAATGGATCTTCATCTAGTTGTTTAACACCCAATGCAATTCGCTCTCGCTCTGAATCAACCGAAAGCACCATCGCTTCTAAGTCATCACCTTTTTTCAGTGTTTTAACAACATCCTCGCCGCTGTCATCCCATGACAAATCGGATAGATGCACAAGGCCGTCAATACCGCCTTCAAGGCCAATAAACACACCAAAATCAGTTATTGAACGAATTTTACCACTTAAACGATCACCTTTTTGGAATTTAGTCGCAAATTCCTGCCAAGGATTCGCTTTGCATTGTTTCATGCCTAAAGAGATACGGCGACGTTCCTTATCGATGTCTAATAACATCACATCGACTTCGTCTCCCACCTGAACAACTTTAGATGGGTGCACATTTTTATTGGTCCAATCCATTTCAGAAACATGGATCAAACCTTCAATACCTTTTTCAATCTCAGCAAAACAACCGTAATCAGTGAGGTTAGTCACTTTTGCTTTCGCTTTTGTGCCAATTTCATAATTAGCGATCAGTTGTGTCCACGGATCTTCGGTTAACTGCTTAACCCCAAGCGAAACACGGTTACGCTCTTTATCAAAACGCAACACCTGTACATCGATACTTTCACCAACCGTTAATACTTCACTTGGATGCTTAACACGTTTCCAAGCTATATCAGTAATATGTAGCAGACCATCAACACCGCCAAGATCAATAAATGCGCCGTAGTCGGTGATGTTTTTAACAACCCCTTTAACAACAAGACCTTCTTTCAGTTCTGAAAGTAGCTTTTCACGCTCAACACTGTAAGCCGCCTCGAGGACAGCACGACGTGAAACAACAATGTTATTACGCTTGGCATCGAGCTTAACCAATTTAAACTCGAGTTCTTGGTTTTCTAGGTGACTGGTATCTCGTAGAGGACGGACATCGACTAAAGAGCCCGGAAGGAATGCCTGGATACTTCCAAGCATAATCGTTAGACCACCTCGAACTTTACCCGAGATGTGCCCTGTTACTATTTCATCAGATTCGTAAGCTTTCTCTAGCTCCGCCCAAGCTTCTGCACGTTTTGCTTTATCACGAGATAGTTGAGTAGAACCAAAGCCATCTTCAACAGCTTCTAATGCAACCCTGACCTCAGAACCAACATCGATTGTCAGCTCACCAGAGTCATCAATAAACTGCGACCGCGGGATAACACCTTCTGATTTGAGACCTGCATTGACGATAACAAAGTCATCCTCAATCGCAATTACTGTACCCGTTACGATAGCGCCAGGCGCCATCTCCAACTCTTGAAGGCTCTCTTCAAATAGTTCAGCAAAGCTCTCGCTCATATCTGTATCCCGCTTTGTCGTTATGACACTATCAGCGAAGCCCTTTGTGCCTCGCTGCATCCATTACAGCGGCTAGGACCTCTTCGATTGACATCTTAGTCGTATCAAGAATTACTGCATCCGCCGCGGGCTTAAGAGGAGCAACAGGACGATTCATATCACGGTCGTCTCGCGCCTGAATATCCTCCAATATAGCTTGAAGACTAGCACCCAGTCCCTTGTTTATCAACTGGTTATAACGTCGTACAGCGCGCTCTTCAGCACTGGCATCCAGATAGATTTTGAGTGGTGCTTCAGGAAAAACAACCGTTCCCATATCACGACCATCTGCAATTAACCCAGGCATTTCAGCAAACGCACGCTGGCGCTCCAATAGAGCATCTCGAACAGCCGGAATAGCTGCAACGATAGAAGCATCCTTACCGACAGCTTCAGTACGAATAGCGTCAGTAACTTCTTCACCTTCCAGTACAATCTGGACAGTATCGTCATCACGAGGAATAAACTGCACATTTAAGTGTGCAGCTAAAACTACCAGCGCTTCTTCGTCATCGAGGTTTACACCATGATGATTGGCTGCAAGACCCAGTAGACGGTATAACGCACCGCTATCTAAAAGCTCCCAACCTAATTCTTTCGCCAATAACTGGCATATAGTTCCTTTACCCGATCCACTGGGACCATCAACGGTAATTACGGGGACCTGTCCGTTAGACATCATCCCTCCTCCTTTTCTACCTTTATTCCTGCAGTCTGTGCAAGCTCAACAAAACTAGGGAAAGATGTAGCTACGTTTGCACAGTCATTAATTGTGATGTCACCAGTAGCGCGCAAAGCAGCCACACAGAAAGACATGGCAATACGATGATCATCATGACTTTCTACAACACCACCACCGATCTCTCCACCTTGAATGATCGCGCCATCTGGCGTGCCTTCAATATCGACACCAAGTGCTTTGAGGCCATCAACCATGGATTGAATTCGATCACTCTCTTTAACGCGAAGCTCTTCAGCACCCGATACAATCGTTGTACCTTCAGCACAAGCCGCAGCGATAAATAGTGCAGGAAATTCATCAATTGCCAGTGGAACTTGATCTTCTGGAATATGAATACCTTTGAGCGGCGCATAACGAATACGGATATCAGCAACAGGCTCACCACCAACTTCTCGCTCATTCAGCAATTCTAGGTTCGCACCCATTAAGCGTAGGATGTTGATAATGCCTATACGCGTCGGGTTGATACCAACGTGTTCCAACGTTAAATCAGAATCTGGAGCTATAGCCGCAGCGACCATAAAGAATGTAGCGGAAGAGATATCAGCAGGCACATCGATACGAGTTGCATGCAACTGACCACCCGATTTAACCGCTGCTTTAGATCCATTTTGCTCAACTGGATAACCAAAGCCCGTAAGCATGCGCTCTGTATGATCGCGTGTTGGTGCTGGCTCTGTTACAGAAGTTTCACCATCAGCGTAAAGACCAGCTAATAGCAAACAAGATTTAACCTGAGCACTTGCCATCGGCATATCATAATGAATACCTTTTAGTACCTGACCACCCTTGATCTTCATCGGTGGACGACCGTTTTCAGCGGTTTCGATCTCAGCCCCCATCAAACGAAGCGGATCAGCTACACGACCCATTGGGCGCTTAGTCAGAGAAGCATCGCCAGTAAGCTCAGAATCAAATTGCTGTGCTGCTAATAAACCAGACAGCAAACGCATTGATGTGCCGGAGTTACCTACATAAAGAGGTCCTGGAGGTGCACTTAAGCCATTAACGCCTACGCCGTAGATAGTCACATTGCCATCATCAGGACCTTCAATAACAACACCCATATCACGGAATGCTTGCAAGGTCGCTAAGCTATCTTCACCTTCAAGGAAGCCTGTAACTTCCGTAACACCATCAGCTAGGGAACCCAGCATAATGGAGCGATGTGAAATAGATTTATCACCTGGAACTCGAATTTTACCACTTACGCTGCCGCCAGGCTGGGCACGAAAGGTTACTAATTGATTACTCATATCTTGTGAATATGCCGTACCAGAAAGGATTCTTGAAAAATGTTCTCGCGCAGCTCGAGCACGGGTGAAAGTGCCTAACATCGTCTCACTATCACCGCATTCAATGGCTGCTCTTAGCTTTGCTAATCCCGATGTATATCGATCTAACTGCGCTAGCAAAGCGTCTCTATTTGCTAAACAGATGTCGTGCCACATTGTCGGGTCACTACCGGCTATCCGAGTAAAATCCCGGAAGCCTCCAGCTGCATAGCGGAAAATATCAGTATTATTGCCTTGTTCCTGAGCTAAAGTATCAACTAAGGAAAACGCCAACATGTGTGGGAGATGACTGGTTGCTGCCAACACTTCGTCATGCTTTTCTACGTCCATAATCAGTACTTCTGCACCGGTGGACGCCCACATTTCAGTAAACACTTTAACAGCGTAAGATGAAGATTCTGCTAAAGGCGTTAAAATAATTTTATGTTGTTCAAACAGATGTTCATCCGCTGCTGCTACACCGCTTTTCTCGGAGCCTGCAATCGGGTGACCTGGCACAAAACCAGAAGGCACCTGATCAAAGACACGCCTAGCCGCTTCGACCACATTGGCCTTAGTACTACCAACATCTGTTATAAGTGTTTCTTCGGCGATAAATGGCGCAATATCGACTAGCACCTTTTCCATCGCTTTGACAGGCACAGCCAGAACAATTAAATCAGCCTGACTTACAGCGTCCGCTAGACTCTCAGCAGCAACATCGATAACTCCGCTACTTAAACCTAACTTTGTCTCTTCAGGGTCACGATCAAAACCAATAACCTGCCCGCAGCAACGGTTCTGACGAAGCACTTTTGCTAAAGAACCGCCGATTAAACCTAATCCGATAATAAGTGTATTTTTGATACCTTGACTCAACGTTTCTCTACCACTTGTTGTAATGCTTTTAGACAACGTTCATTTTCATGCTGCAAACCAATGCTAATACGTAGGTGATTTGGCATTCCATAATTCGCCACAGGCCTAACAATAACGCCCTGCTCTAGCATTGTTTGGTAGATAGGCGAGGCATCCTTAGCTAGATCTACCGCAATAAAATTCCCTACCGATGGGATATATTTCAATCCTAACTTAGCTAAACCTGACTGATAAAAAGCCATGCCCGCAGCATTAACTTGTACTGCTTTATCTAAATGCTCTTGATCAGATAAAGCGATCTCAGCAGCAGCAAGCGCGAGATTATTCACATTAAACGGCTGCCTTACTCGGCTTAATAGATTTGCGATATCACTGTTTGAAACCGAGTAACCAACGCGCAAGCCTGCCAAACCATAGGCCTTAGAAAAGGTTCGCGTGACGATTAAATTCGAAAACTGCTTCTGCAAACTCAAACTATCCGGAAAGTCTTCAGCTTCCACATATTCCGTATAAGCTTCATCCACAACTACTAAAACGGTTTCCGGCACTTGAGCTAAAAACGTTTCCAACTGCCCTTGGGTTAAATAGGTACCCGTCGGATTGTTAGGATTGGCGATAAAGATCATCCGAGTATTTGGAGTTAATCGCTTCAACATAACATCAAGATCGTGCCCCCAATCTTTTGCAGGCGTAACTACAGCTTTAGCACCAATTGCTTGAGTCACCAACGAATAAACGACAAAAGCATATTCCGAATAGATAACCTCATCGCCTGAGGTTAGAAAAGCCCGGGCAATGAGTTCCAACACATCATTGGAGCCATTACCTAAAGTAATCTGTTCCGGCTGGCAGCTCAGAGAATCAGCCAGCGCCAACTTCAATCTATAACCACCACTATCAGGATAAAGGTTAATGCCTGACAGTTTTTCTTGGAGAGCTGTGACGACTTTAGGCGAGGCCCCTATAGGACTTTCATTACTTGCCAGCTTCACCACATCAGTTAAGCCAAGCTCTCGCTCTAACTCCTCTGGTGGTTTACCTGGCAAATAGGGGTGCAAATTTTGCACCCCAGGCGAAGCCAGTGAAAAGAAATCACAACTCATCAATATGCCTCTTAAAGCACCGCGCGAGGGTATGAACCTAAGACCTTTAGTTCAACACTTTCTTTTGCTAATTCAGCTAGCGCCTTAGCAACCAGCTGATCTTCGCTATGCCCCTCGAAATCGATATAGAACATAGACTGTTTTGCAGAAGATCTGGTTTCTACACGTGTCAGACTAATTTGTGAGCGATGGAAAGGCTCCAACAACTGATACAGCGCACCTGGTGCATTTGGTACAGAGACTAAAATAGATGTTTTATCATCGCCACTAGGACCAACATCCTGGTCACCGATAATCAAGAATCGAGTTGAGTTATCCGCCTGATCTTCGATATTGCAAACAGCAGCTTCAAGCTCATAAAGCTCTGCAGCCATATCTCCTGCAATAGCGGCATAACCTTGACCTTCTTGCTTCGCTAAACGAGCGGCTTCTGCGTTAGAACTAACTGCAACCTTCTCGATATGCGGGTAACGCGCATCTAACCAACTACGGCTTTGCGCTAAGGACTGCTCATGGGAATAGATCTTGAAGATCTCATCCAAGCTATCACCTTTATTCACCAATAAGTGAAGGTGAACTGGGACTTCAACTTCCCCACAAATTTTAAGATCGAACTGTTTGAACAGATCAAGCGTGCTACTTACAACACCTTCCGAAGAGTTCTCGATTGGGACAACACCATAATGAGCTCCACCCGACTGCACTTCACGGAAGACATCTTTAGACGATTGCATCGGCAGATTATGAGCAGAGTGACCAAAATGCTTCATTGAAGCCTGTTGGGTAAAAGTACCTTCAGGGCCAAGGAAAGCCACTCGCATTGGTTCTTCTAATGCCAAGCAAACAGACATTACTTCACGGAAAAGACGTGCAACTTCTTTATCAGGAAGCGGGCCTTCGTTTCGCTCCATTACCGCACGTAACACCTGAGCTTCGCGCTCTGGGCGATAAAATACAGCCGCAGTTTCACCCTGATGTTTTTGCTTAACGTCAGCTACACGTTGAGCACATTTAGCACGCTGATTCAGAAGCTCATGAAGCTGACCATCTATAGAATCGATCTGATCACGTAAAACACGTAACTCTTTTTCTTGTTCACTCATACTCTTCTCATTTTCCGCAAATGATTTTAAGCGTGTTGCTTTTCAAACTGCTGCATAAACGCGATCAACGCATCCACCGCTTCCTCCGGAACAGCATTGTAGATGCTCGCTCGCATACCGCCTACAGAGCGATGACCTTTCAAGTTCAACAGGCCTGACTCTTCTGCTTGTTCTAAGAACAGTTTATCCAAAGCATCATCAGCCAAAGTAAATGGCACGTTCATCCAAGAACGGTTAGCTGACGCCATTGGGTTTGCATAGAAATCACTGGCATCAATCGCTGCATACAGTTTTTCTTGTTTACGCTGGTTAGCCGCTTGTATCGCAGCCACACCACCTTGAGCTTTTAGCCATTTAAAGACTAAACCAGCTAGATACCAGCCATAGGTTGGTGGTGTGTTACACATAGACTCAGCATCTGCATGTACTTTGTAATCGAACATTGTTGGTGTGCCGGCAACAACATCACCTAACAAGTCTTCTCTAACGACCACAACCGTCAAACCTGCTGGACCAATATTCTTTTGTGCGCCCGCATAGATCAAACCGAACTGGTTTACATCAATCTCACGAGACAAGATTGTAGAAGACAGATCCGCCACTAGAGGAACATCACCCGACTGAGGCACATAATCAAACTCCAAGCCGCCAATCGTTTCATTTGGTGTGTAATGCAGATAAGCAGCCTCTGCATTTAGATCCAATTCACTTTGGTTTGGTACAGCAGTAAAACCATTTCCTTCGCTAGATGCGGCAATACGCACATCACAATAGCGAGACGCTTCTTGGATCGCTTTTTTCGACCAAATACCAGTATTGATATAGTCAGCTGTAGTTTTGCCGCGCAGTAAGTTCAGTGGAATCATAGAGAACTGCGATGTAGCCCCACCTTGAAGGAATAGAACCTTATAGTTACTACCAATTCCCATCAGGTCACGTAAATCCTGCTCTGCCGCTTCAGCAACCGAGACAAACTCTTTACTGCGGTGGCTCATTTCCATAATGGAAAGGCCTTTACCGTGCCAGTCTAGAAGTTCCTCTTGAGCCTGCAGCAATACTTCACTCGGTAAACCAGCAGGACCTGCACTGAAATTGTACTTACGTGTCATAGACTTATCTTCACTCTACTTAAAGTCATATATAAAAAATGCGGCACATTAGCGCCGCACTTGAGGTAGAAATTATTCTTCAACAGTGGTCGGGGTTTCCGCCTCTGTATCCGTCTCTACCTGCTCTTCTTCGTCCGGTTCTTCGATCCGGGCAACACTTACTAAGCGTTCATCATCGCCTACACGAATCAATGTCACACCTTGTGTATTTCGGCCTAGCTCAGAGATTTCATCCCCACGCGTACGTACCAAGGTACCCTGATCACTGATCAGCATGACATCATCACCATCGAAGACCTGAACCGCACCTGCCAACGCTCCATTTCGATCAGAACATTGCTGAGCAATGACACCCTGACCGCCACGGCCTTTCACTGGGAAATCATCAACGGCTGTTTTCTTACCAAAACCATTCTCAGAAGCGGTCAAAATCTTACCGCCCTCTTGAGGAATGATTAGCGAGATAACATTAACGCCATCATCCATCTTAACGCCACGAACACCACGTGCTGTACGACCCATTGGGCGTACATCTTCCTCACGGAAGCGCATAGATTTACCAGCACTTGTCATCAACATGACATCGTCTTCACCATTGGTAATTGCAGCACCAATTAGATGATCATCATCTAAAAGATCCAGAGCAATCAGACCGCTAGTACGCGGGCGGGAGAAGTTAGTCAGTGCAGTTTTCTTAACAGTACCGGAAGCTGTCGCCATAAAGATAAACTTATCTTCTTCGTAGCTACCTACAGGCAAGATAGTACTGATGCGCTCACCTTCATCCAAAGGCAAAATATTCACAATCGGACGGCCACGTGCTGTACGACTTGCAACAGGAATTTCAAAGACACGTAACCAGTAAACTTTACCACGGTCAGTGAAGCACAAGATCGTATCGTGGGTATTCGCAATTAACAGATGCTCAATAAAATCTTCATCTTTAATTGCTGCAGCTGACTTACCTTTGCCACCACGACGCTGTGATTGGTAATCAGTCAACGGCTGCGTTTTCGCGTAGCCACCGTGAGATATAGTCACTACCATATCTTCTTCAGTGATCAGATCTGCAACTGTCAGATCTTTACGTGACGCAGTGATCTCTGTACGACGCTCATCACCGTACTCTTCCAAAACTGCTTCAAGCTCTTCACGAATCACTTCCATTAAGCGTTCGTGAGAACCTAAAATTTTCAGAAGTTCAGCAATGCGCTCTAATAATTCTTTGTACTCAGCAATCAGCTTGTCATGCTCAAGACCGGTCAGACGGTGCAAGCGCAATTCTAGAATTGCCTGAGCCTGAGCAGGAGAAAGATTGTACTTCCCTTCACGTAAGCCATACTGTTCTTCCAGATCTTCAGGGCGGCAAGCATCTTCACCTGCTCGCTCCAACATCTGAATCACATCACCTGGTGTCCATGCTTCAGCAATCAAACGCTCTTTTGCTTCAGCGGGTGTTGGTGATGTTTTTATCATTTCAATGACAGGGTCTATATTGGCAAGTGCAATCGCTAGACCTTCTAGAATATGACCACGCTCACGCGCTTTACGTAGAAGATAAACAGTACGACGGGTCACTACTTCTCGACGGTGGCGAATGAAACATTCCAGCGCTGTTTTCAGATCAAGAATCTTTGGTTGACCATCAACCAAAGCAACCATATTGATACCAAAAACAGACTCCATCTGAGTCTGAGCAAACAGATTATTAATCACCACATCTGGCATTTCACCACGACGAAGTTCAATAACAATACGCATACCGTCTTTATCGGACTCATCACGTAGCTCTGTAATACCTTCAATCTTCTTATCTTTAACTAGCTCAGCAATCTTTTCGATCAAGCGAGCTTTGTTAAGCTGATAAGGGATCTCAGTGATGATAAGAGATGGCTTGCCGCTCTTTTCATCTTCTTCTACATGATGCTTAGCACGCACATAGATGCGGCCACGACCTGTACGATATGCCTGCAGGATACCGGCACGACCATTGATAATGCCGCCTGTTGGAAAATCTGGACCAGGAATATATTCCATCAACTCATCAGTGGTTAACTCTTCATTTTCAATCAGAGCAATACAACCACGCACAACTTCAGACAAGTTATGAGGAGGAATATTGGTCGCCATACCCACGGCAATACCTGAAGAACCGTTAACAAGAAGGTTAGGTATGCGTGTAGGAACGACAACAGGAATCTTTTCCGTACCGTCGTAGTTATCTACAAAATCGACGGTTTCTTTCTCGAGATCTGCCAATAACTCATGGGAGATCTTATCCATGCGAATTTCGGTATAACGCATCGCAGCGGCGGAGTCGCCGTCGATCGAACCAAAGTTACCCTGACCATCTACCAGCGTATAACGCATGGAGAAATCCTGAGCCATTCGAACAATAGTGTCGTATACCGCACTATCACCGTGCGGGTGGTATTTACCGATTACATCACCCACCACACGGGCAGATTTTTTATATGCTTTATTCCAGTCATTGCCCAATTCATTCATCGCAAACAACACACGACGGTGAACTGGTTTAAGGCCATCGCGCGCATCTGGCAGCGCACGGCCGACGATTACGCTCATCGCGTAATCAAGGTAAGACTGCTTCAGTTCATCTTCGATGTTAACTGGCAGGATTTCTCTGGCTAAATCACCCATTCCCTATCCTTGAATCACTCTCACAACGGAAGGTTTCCGCGGATATTTTTAACCGCGGGAGTATATCACATTTCCTACAAGGGAATCCTGAAAAAATAAGAGGTTATACAATTAAAGTTGGAGATGTGCGATGAACTGTTTTTCAACACCTCAGCAATGCTAGAATGCCAACAAATACTTTAAAGCAAAAACATCATGACTCAGCCAGAAAACAGCACTCAAGCAAACGTTGATCCAGCAGAAATCGCAAAGTTTGAAGAACTTGCCAGCAAATGGTGGGATAAAAACAGCGAATTCAAACCACTCCACGATATCAACCCGTTACGCGTAGGTTATATAGATCGCATTGCGCATCTGGCCGAAAAGAAAGTATTGGATGTAGGTTGTGGCGGCGGCATCTTGTCCGAGTCCATGGCTCAACGCGGCGCAACCGTAACAGGCATTGATATGGGAGCAGCCCCTCTGAAGGTTGCCAAACTGCACGGTCTAGAAAGTGGTGTTAATGTCAGCTACAAACAGATCCCCGTTGAAGAGTTAGCGGCTGAGCAACCCGAATCTTTTGATGTTGTCACCTGCATGGAGATGCTGGAACATGTTCCCGATCCCTCCTCAATCGTCCAAGCCTGCGCCAAACTCTGCAAACCGGGCGGCAAGGTCTTTTTCTCGACACTGAACCGTAATCCAAAGAGCTACCTTTTTGCGATACTTGGCGCTGAAAAAGTACTGAAACTAGTTCCTGAAGGCACACATGATTTCAAAAAATTTATTCGCCCTTCAGAACTTGGCAACTGGATCCGTCAAAGCGGCCTAAAGAATATCGACATGTGCGGTATGACTTATAACCCACTGACGAAAACGTACAGCCTTCATCCAACAGATGTCGATGTAAATTACATTATCGCTACCACCAAACCAGAGTAATCATGGCCGATAAACCTGCTTCAGTTTTATTCGATTTAGATGGCACGTTAATAGATACCGCACCGGACTTCCACTGGGTCATAAACACCCTGCTAAAAGAAGAAGGGCGTGATAAAATAAGCTATGAATATCTTCGCGGTTACGTATCTCATGGGGCCAGAGCTATGGTCGGGGCTGCATTTAATCTAAAAGAAGGCGAAGCCGACTTTGACCGTTTACACCAGCGAATGTTAAGCATCTATTTGGAACATCTTGATGTAGATAGCCAACTCTTTTTTGGTATGGACGAATTCCTAAGCTGGCTTGAAGAACACAACATACCTTGGGGCGTTGTCACCAACAAACCAGAACTCTATACCACACCTGTGATGCAAGGGTTACAACTGAGCGATTCCGCCAAAAGCGTCATTTGTCCAGACCACGTTAAAGAGAAGAAACCCAACCCAGAAGCACTTTTCTTAGCCTGCAAAGAAATCGATTGCGCTCCTAGCAACAGTGTTTACATTGGTGATCATATTAGGGATATCGAAGCAGGCAATCGCGCCGGCATGCTAACCATCGCAGCCGAGTACGGTTACATCGATGAAGACGACGACCCTAAAAATTGGCAAGCCGATCACCAGATATCCAGTGCAACTGAACTCAAGCCACTGCTACAATCTCTATACACCGCTTTACGTTAATGATTAGGAACAGATCACTATGTTTGAATACCAAGCCCCTGCAGACTTATTAAAGGATAAAGTTATTCTGGTGACTGGCGCTGGCTCAGGCATAGGCCGTACGGCAGCAATGACCTTTGCCGCTCATGGAGCGACCGTCATCCTTCTTGGCCGTACACTAGAAAAACTTGAAAATGTTTATGACGAGATTGAAGCCGCAGGTTACCCACAACCGGCGCTAGTTCCAATCAATCTAGAAAGCGCACAAGAACATGATTACATTGAACTGACTAACACACTCGATCAAGAATTTGGCCGAATAGATGGCATTCTTCACAATGCCAGCATTCTAGGCGTGCGGACGCCAATTGAAAGCTACGACCCAGTAATCTGGCAACAAGTGATGCAAGTAAATGTAAATGCACCATTCATGTTAACCCAGACCCTCATGCCACTTTTACAACAGTCAGATGATGCATCGGTTGTTTTCACATCATCAAGCGTAGGACGTCAAAGCAAAGCATACTGGGGTGCTTATGCAGCATCTAAGTTTGCGACTGAAGGCTTGATGCAGACGCTAGCAGATGAGACCAGCGGCATTTGTAATATTCGCGCTAACTGCATCAACCCAGGTGCAACCAGAACACAAATGCGCTCCGATGCTTACCCAGCTGAAAACCCACAATCAGTGACTGCACCGGAAGATATTATGCCGGTCTATCTATATCTAATGGGCAAAGACAGCGCAACCGTCAACGGCCAATCGCTAGACGCCCAATAATTAAGCAGAAATAAAAGACAATAAAAAAAAAGCAGCTCTAAGCTGCTTTTTTATTACCTAAACTCACATCGTAACTAGTTACCTTCTTGACGACGCGCCTTCTGCTTCTTGTAACGACGTTCGTATTTCTGCTTTTCATCAGCCGTCATTCTTGCACCACGCTTAGGCTTAAGCTCAAGCATTTTAGATAGAGAATTAACTTCTTTACCGGTCATCTCTTTCCATGTGCCCGACTTAACATCACTAGGCAGGAAAATAGGCCCAAAACGAACACGTTTTAGGCGGTTAACCTGAACCTCTTGCGATTCCCACAAGCGACGAACTTCTCGATTACGCCCTTCCATTACCACACAGTGGAACCATTTATTGGCACCTTCACCGTCAAAGAACTGGACATCAGTAAAACGAGCCATACCATCTTCTAAAAGAACACCTTCTTTGAGACGGGATAAAATACCATCATCAACATTACCTAAGACACGAACTGCATATTCACGATCAATTTGAGCAGACGGGTGCATCAATGCATTTGCTAGCTCACCATCGGTAGTGAACAACAACAAACCGGATGTATTAATGTCGAGTCGACCAATCGCTATCCAACGCCCCTCTTTTAAAGGCGGCAAGTGTCTAAATACTGTAGGCCTACCTTCAGGGTCATGACGCGTACAGATTTCTCCCACAGGCTTATTATAAATAAGCACTCTACGCTCAGCTTGTTTATCAAATATCAACTGCACAGGTTGGCCATCAACTTCAGCTGTATCACCTTCGGAGATACGATCTCCTAAGGTAGCAATTGAGCCATTTACTGAAACTCGACCTTCTTTAATCCAACGCTCCATCTCACGACGTGAGCCTATTCCGGAGCGCGCCAATACTTTATGTAACTTTTCGTCAGTCATTCGACGCACCTACAAATATGCTAATTAAGACAACAGGCATTAACCTAATTTAATACCTTCAAACAAAAAAGCCCTTTCATAAAAGAAAGGGCTTCTATAAAACCGTACTCTTATTTTAAATGAGACAGTCTTCTTTAGTAAATCCTTTATCGAAATAAGCCTGAAAAGCTAACGGGGTACGGCCGCGACCAGACCACTCGTGAACTTCACCGTTATCATCTTCAATACGGTATTTAGGCTGCACCTTTTTCTTAGGCGTGCTTGCAGCTTCACCAACCAATCCCATTAGATCATTAAGATCTAAACCTGCGTCCTGCATACTTTGGCGAATAGCTTCAATTTTTGCTGCTTTTGCCTGCTCAGCTGCCTCTAACGCTTCTTCTTCCGCGCGCTTATCTTCAGCAATCACAGTTAAATCAGAAATCACTTTTTCTAGTTCAGAAACAGATAATTCCTGGCATTGTTTGCGCAAAGAATTTTTACGCAGTAGAACTTTAAGAAAATCAGACATTTCAAAACCACCAGAATAAAAGTAAGTAAGCAATTATCTTTATAGTCGATAAATAATCAAGGAAAAATATTTTTAAAAATTAATTAAAAAATAAATTAACTAAAATCACTTATATCCCCTGCACCTTGCCTAATTATTTCAGGTGCATCTTCAACTAAGTTAATTACGCTGGTCGCCTCCATGCCACAGTAGCCGCCATCAATTACAAGATCCACTTGATGCTGCAATAATTCACGCATCTCATAGGGATCCATCAGTGGCATATCTTCGCCCGGCATAATTAATGAAGTACTCATTATCGGCTCACCAAGCGCTTCCGTAAGCGCTAAAGCAATTGCATTATCTGGGACTCTAATCCCTATCGTTCTTCTTTTCGGATGCAATAATCGTCTAGGCACTTCCGATGTCGCCTTTAAAATAAAGGTAAAAGCGCCCGGGGTGTGTGATTTTAATAATCTATAACAGGTATTATCCACTTTAGCATAGGTACTTATTTCACTTAAATCTCGACACACCAATGTAAAATTATGCTTATCACTTAATTGTCTAATTCGCTTAATGCGCTCCAATGCTGTTTTATCACCAAGGTGACAACCCAATGCATAGGCACAATCCGTAGGGTAGATAACCACACCACCCTTATTAATTATTTCAACCGCCTGAGAGATCAAGCGCGCTTGCGGATTATCAGGATGTATTTGAAAAAACTGGCTCACTATCACACGCCTTATATAAAATTATTCTTATACAATCTATTATTTATTAAATAATCAAAAGCAACAAATGTTTAGTTCAATAATCTTTCGAGAACGTGCTGCCCCTCAACCTTTATAGGAGGGTATTTACCTAAGTTAGTCCACCCTTGAGAAGGCGCATGAAAATCGCTACCTGCTGAGAGTAATAAATTATTTTCTTTTGCAATTCTGAGCAGATGATAATGATGATCTGGCGTTACCCCTGGGTAAGAAACTTCTATTGCCTCACCACCGCATTCAACAAAGTCAGCAATAACTAAACGTAGCTTCGTAAAAGTCATCTTATACTTAGTTGGATGTGCTATTACAGCAATACCACCGGCAGCTTTGATCACAGCTACAGTTTCAGACAGTTCTGGCCATGCCATTTTGACATCACCTTTCTTACCAATGCCTAAATATTTCTTAAAAGCTTGCTGTTCATTTGCAACCGCTCCTTGCTCACGTAAAGCTCGTGCAAAATGTGGCCTACCAATACTTCCCTTCCCAGCCAATTTTCTTGCGTGCTCAAAAACATCAGGCAAGCCCATAGAAACCAATTGCTTAGCTATTTTTTTTGACCGCTCTATTCGAAGATTAGATAAATTAGCAAGATACGATTTTAAATCGTCAGATTCTAAATCAACCCCTAAGCCTACAATATGAATCACGCGACCATTCCAAAGACAGGTCAGTTCAGTTCCTGTAATAATCCTAATTTCGGCAGGGTTTTCAGCCTGTAAAACTTTAACTCCAGCCACTGTGTCATGGTCCGTTAAAGCTAAGACATCAATATTATTGTTTTTTGCCAACTCTAGTAATTCTATAGGGGACAAGGCACCGTCTGACGCAGTAGAATGGCAATGTAAATCGTAGTGTGGTAATTCCATATTTTTCACTCTATCTATAAAGAGCTATAACGTTCTTTGTATTTTACCTTAAACGGACTGATTTCAACGACTATGAAGCTGTTACTCGATTTTTTACCCATTATTATCTTTTTCATCGTCTATAAGGCAACAAACGACATCATTTTAGCCACTGCAATCCTAATACCCGCCACGCTGCTACAAATGCTGTACACATGGATCAAAACGCACACAATCGAAAAGATGCAACTAGTTACTCTAGTTTTAGTTGTTCTTTTAGGTGGGGCAACAGTTGCCTTTCAAGATAAAACCTTTATCCAATGGAAACCAACTGTTGTTAACTGGTTATTTGGCTTAGCCTTTTTAGGTAGCCAATTCATCGGTCAAAAAACAATTGTTGAACGTCTTATGGGTAGCAACATATCCCTCCCAGCATTCGCGTGGAAAAACCTAAATATTGCTTGGGTTATATTTTTCGTGCTGATGGGCATCATTAATCTATTTGTCGCCTACAGTTTTAGCGAAGAAATCTGGGTTAACTTTAAATTATTCGGCATGCTTGGTCTCACCCTTGTCTTCATTATTGCTCAAGGCTTCTACCTATCACGCCATATTGAAAATACCGAAAATAACGATCAGTAGCAGGAGACCTTATGTTTTACGCTATTATTTCCGAAGATGTTGAGAACAGCCTAGAAAAAAGACTGGCAGCCCGCCCAGACCATCTAGCGAGACTGACTCAACTTAACGAAGAAGGCCGTTTACTTATAGCTGGCCCACATCCTGCAATTGATAGCGAAGACCCAGGCGAAGCCGGTTTTAGCGGCAGTTTAGTTGTTGCAGAATTCAATTCATTGGAAGAAGCGCAAGCCTGGGCAGACAAAGACCCTTATATAGAAGCAGGCGTATATGCCAAAGTGGTAGTAAAACCCTATAAAAAAGTATTACCATAACAACAGAATATAGAGAAAATCTGCAACTAAAGTGCACAGTTTGCATTCAAAAATAGATAACTATCTATATCAGCCAGGCAAGAATAGCGGCTTTTATCCGACAATAGTCAAAAGATAGTACAAAATATTGGAATGTTTATACTATGTTCAGCTTAGAAGAGTTGTAATAAGCAGATTATTTCTTACAATTCTAAGATACAGAACCCCAATCGTATTTAAGGACAGCAAAATGAAAAAATTCGCAATCGCTTCAGGCCTAGTTATGGCTATGGGCCTAGCTACTGGCGCACAAGCACACCCAGACAACGCAGGTTACTGGGACGAAACTCCAAACGCTACAGTTTGGAAAACTGGTTCAGGTGGCTGCTGGCGTCACGGCTTCTGGGAAGAAGCTAATGCTATCGAAGGTTGTGAAGGCTACCAAGCTCCAGCTGCTCCTGCTCCAGCACCAGCTCCAGCACCAGCTGCGATGGCTACTGTTGAGAAGCACATCGTATACTTCGACTTCGACAGCTCTAACGCTGGCGATGTAAGCGATATTTCTAGCTACATCAACTCTCTTAAGTCTGTAACTAGCGTAAACCTAGTTGGTCACGCTGACCGCATCGGTGCGAGCGCATACAACGACGCTCTATCTATGAAGCGTGTAAACGCAGTTTCTGAAGCCCTACAAGCTGGCGGCGTAAACGGCTCTGTAATCAGCACTGGTTACATGGGTGAAAACGCTCCTGCAAAATCTTGCGATGGCCAGCGCGGCGCTAACCTAATCGACTGCCTACGTGCTAACCGTCGTGTAGAAGTTGAGATTTCTGGTACTAAGTAATTTCTTACTACCTTATAAAAAAGGCGCTCATTGAGCGCCTTTTTTTTGGCCAGTTTTGCGGCTTTCCTGAAAAGCAAAAATAAAAAAGGCAGCCGTAGCTGCCTTTTTTATCAAATGCAGGAATTTAACCTACCCAAACTCGTGCGTTGCGGAACATACGCATCCACGCACCATCCTCAGACCACTCATCTGGCGCCCAACTGTTAGTTACTGTACGGAAAACTCGCTCAGGGTGTGGCATCATAATAGTCACACGACCGTCAGTAGTTGTAACACCGGTAATACCTTCTGGTGAACCATTCGGGTTAGCAGGGTAAACCTCTGTAGGCTGACCATAGTTATCCACATAACGTAGAGCCACTGCATCAGATGACTTAAGCCCCGCTAGGTGCACCTCATCTTTGAATTCTGCGCGACCTTCGCCGTGCGCCACAGCGATTGGCATACGAGAACCCGCCATACCCTGCAAGAACACAGACTTAGAATCTTGAACTTCCACCATCGCAACACGTGCTTCAAACTGCTCTGAAACGTTACGTACGAAGTGCGGCCATAAATCAGAACCAGGAATCAATTCATGCAAGTTAGATAACATCTGGCAACCGTTACAGATACCTAACGCAAACGTATCTTCGCGGTTAAAGAACTGCTGGAATTGATCACGTGCACGGGCGTTAAATAGGATCGATTTAGCCCAACCTTCACCTGCACCCAACACGTCACCGTACGAGAAGCCACCACATGCTACTAGGCCTTTAAATTGATCAAGCTCAACGCGACCAGAAAGGATATCACTCATGTGGACATCAACAGCTGCGAAACCAGCACGATCAAACGCCGCGCCCATTTCAATCTGACCGTTTACACCCTGCTCTCGAACGATAGCCATCTGAGGGCGTGTACCCGTCTGAATAAATGGTGCTGCAACATCTTCATTCTGATCAAAAGTAAGCTCAGCATTCAGACCCGGATCTTGTTTATCAAGAATACGGTCAAACTCTTGTTGTGCACATTCAGAGTTATCACGCAAAGACTGAACCTGGTAAGAAGTCTCGGCCCACCAGCGCTGTAGCTGTACGCGTGACTCAGAATAGATTTCTTCCTCATTGAAGTGGAAGCGAATCTCATCATCTAAGTTAGTAGAACCTAGAACCTGAGCAATATCGCCAAGACCTGCGGCATTTAGCTCAGTCAGAACTGTTTCTAAGCTATCACGCTTAACTTGAATAACGGCACCAAGCTCTTCAGCAAACAATGCTGCGGCCAACTCACTTTCTTCGCCAGCAAGCATATCTAGATTTAGATCAACACCTGTTTTACCAGCAAATGCCATTTCAGCAATCGTTGCAAATAAACCGCCATCAGCACGGTCATGGTATGCAAGGATTTGACCTTGCTCGTTTAGTTCTTGAATCGCTGCAAAGAACGCTACAAGCTGCTCTGGCTGATCAACATCAGGAACATCTTGGCCGACTTCGTTATAAACCTGAGCTAGTGCAGAAAGACCAATACGGTTTTTACCATTACCTAGATCCAAAAGAATCAGGTCAGTTTCACCTTGATCAGTACGCAGCTGAGGCGTCAATGTTTTACGTGCATCTGTTACAGGGGCAAAGCCAGTGATAATCAAAGACATCGGCGCAGTTACAGATTTTTGTTCACCTTCATCTTCCCACACGGTACGCATAGACATTGAGTCTTTGCCTACAGGAATAGTGATACCCAGCTGCGGGCACAATTCCATACCTACAGCTTTAACAGTGTCATACAATTTTTCATCTTCACCTGGGTGGCCAGCAGCACACATCCAGTTTGCAGACAATTTAATGTCTTTAATGTCACCAATACGAGCGGACGCAATGTTAGTAACAGTCTCTCCAATCGCCATTCGACCAGACGCAGGAGAGTCAACCAATGCAAGCGGTGTACGCTCACCCATGGCCATCGCTTCACCAGTATATGTATCGTAAGCAGCAGTCGTAACCGCACAGTTAGCCACAGGAACCTGCCATGGACCAACCATTTGATCACGCGCTACTTGACCAGTAATCGAACGGTCACCAATAGTGATCAAGAAAGATTTAGAAGCTACCGCAGGCAGCTTCATTACGCGCTCAGCCGCATCTTTAAGATCGATAGAGCTCGTATCGAAAGCAGTTACTTCATAAGATTTACGTTCTACAGAACGGTGCATTTTTGGCGGCTTGCCAAACAACACGCTCATAGGTAGATCAACCGGCTTATTCTCGAAGTGAGTGTCACCTAATGTTAGGTGCATCTCTTCTATCGCTTCACCTACAACAGCGTATGGGCAACGCTCACGTTCACAGATCGCTTCGAAGCGAGCCATATCAGCTGGAGCCACCGCCATAACATAACGCTCTTGCGCTTCGTTACACCAGATAGCCAATGGCGACATGCCTGGTTCATCGTTGTTTACATTTCGTAGTTCAAAGTTAGCACCGCGATTACCATCACCTACCAACTCAGGAAAAGCGTTAGAAAGACCACCAGCGCCTACGTCATGGATAAATGCGATCGGGTTCTCATCACCCAACTGCCAGCATTGGTCGATAACTTCTTGGCAACGACGCTCAAGTTCTGGGTTGTCACGCTGCACAGACGCGAAATCTAGATCTGCAGTAGAAGAACCAGATGTCATGGAGGAAGCAGCGCCACCACCTAGACCAATCTGCATTGCAGGACCACCAAGACAGATCAGCTTAGCGCCTACAGGAATTTCACCCTTTTCAACGTGCTCATCTCGAATATTACCTAAACCACCCGCAATCATGATTGGCTTGTGATAACCACGAACCTCTTCACCCGCAGCACCGTTTACCTTCTGTTCGAAAGTACGGAAGTAACCAGTCAGTGCCGGACGACCAAATTCGTTGTTGAATGCAGCACCACCAATTGGGCCTTCGATCATGATATCCAGAGGTGTCACAATACGCTCTGGCTTACCGTATTTAGATTCCCAAGGCTGCTCAAAGCCAGGAATATTAAGATCTGATACTGTGAATCCAGTAAGACCAGCTTTTGGCTTAGAACCTTTGCCTGTCGCTCCCTCATCACGAATTTCACCACCTGAACCCGTTGCCGCACCCGAATGTGGTGCAATGGCAGTTGGGTGGTTATGAGTTTCAACCTTCATCAGGATCTGAATATCTTCCTGATTGTAGCTATATTCTTTGCTATCTGGTTTAGGGAAGAATCGACCCGCTTTAGAACCAACCATTACCGCAGCGTTATCTTTATACGCCGACAGTACGTTCTCGCCGCCCATTTCATTGGTGTTACGAATCATGGCAAACAGCGATTTCTCCTGCGCTTCGCCATCAATATCCCATGAAGCATTAAAGATCTTGTGACGGCAATGCTCAGAGTTCGCCTGAGCAAACATCATCAATTCAACATCTGTCGGATTACGATCTAGCTCAATAAAGCTTTCAACTAGGTAATCAATCTCATCTTCAGCCAAAGCTAGCCCAAGATCTGTATTCGCTGCAACCAAGGCTTCGCGACCGCCACCCAAAATATCTACAGTCGTCAGTGGCTTAGGCTCCTCTTCTAAGAAAAGCGAAGACGCGTCATCTATACTTGGCAATACAGCTTCAACCATGCGATCGAACAATGCAGCCTGTACAGCCTCAACTTCAGCATCCGTAAGATCTTTAGATGCTTGAACGTAGTATGCAATACCGCGCTCTAGACGTTTGATCGCTGATAAGCCACAGTTGTGGGCTATATCAGTTGCCTTCGACGACCAAGGCGATATAGTGCCCGGACGAGGAACAACTAAGAACAGCTGACCCGCTGGCTCCTGAGCCTCAGCTTTTGGCCCGTAACGTAAAATACGTTCCAAAACTTTTTGCTCATCGTCCGATAAAGCTTGTGACAAATCGGAAAAATGCATAAATTCAGCATATAGACCTGTTACAGCAGGAACTGAAGACTGAATAACGGTAAGTAACTTTTCATGACGAAAAGCAGAAAGAGCAGGTGCTCCGCGCAGTGCCAGCATCTCTAATAGAGCCTCTTGATAGCTGCAAATATAAAGCAGTAGTTACAGGAGAAATATAAGTAGTGAATTTTACCGAAACAGCCAGTTGGATACCAGAAAAGCAGTACGATGTTTGATATTAGTCGCAAAAAAGATGCAGCATATGCTCTGGTCATTTTTCTTTTGCTCTGTATTCCGGGCTTATTGAGCTGGAATAGCAAAACCCAGCTAGGTGCGATCATAGAATCTGGCGCAATAAAACTCGTTACACGAAACTCACCTAACACTTATTTTATCGAAAAAGGCAAACCAGCAGGCTTTGAATACGATTTAGCTAAAGCTTATGCCGACCATTTAGGCGTGGAACTTGAATTAGTGCTTCCTGATGATTTCAGTTCTATTTTCAGCACGATGAGCGCCCGTGATGGCCATATCGCGGGCTCCATGCTTACGATCACAGAAGAACGTCAGGAAAAGTTTGAGTTTACTCAACCCTATCTCAAAACCACGACAACGCTGATATACCGTCAAACCAAAGGCAAAAAAGCACCCAAAGATATTTCCGATCTACTTAAACCCGGTAAAAAATTAGTCGTACTTGCCAACAGCAGCCATGCAGAGCTTTTACAAAGCCTTAAAGCTCAATATCCAGAACTAACTTGGGACGAAACCAGCTCCTATTCGTCCACAGAGCTGATGGAACAAGTACAAAACAAAGAGATCGACTACACAGTCGTTGATGCTGTTACTTTCGACAGCCAAAAAACTTTTTTCCCGGGTCTTAAAAAAGGCTTTGATCTAGACGAACCGCAGCCATTAGCTTGGTTGCTTTCACCTCATCACGACCAAACTTTACGTGATTCAATTAACCGTTTCCTAGCTCTCGAAAGCACACAGACACTGATCGAGTCACTGAAAGAAAAATATTTTAATCGCAGCAATCCACTTAATTTCTACGACACGACGACCTTCAAGAAAGACATGCAAACACGCTTTCCGAAGATCGAACAGTATTTCCTTATGGCCGAACAGGAAACCGGGATAGACTGGCAACTATTAGCATCCATTGCCTACCAAGAATCTCACTGGGATCCAAAAGCAGTCTCCCCTACAGGCGTTAAAGGAATCATGATGCTAACCAATGCTGCCGCTAAAGAGGTTAGTGTCACCGACCGGACAGACCCCATGCAAAGCATTATCGGCGGCGCTCATTACCTTGTAATCGTTAAGAAAAAGATTCCAGATCGCATTCCCGATCCTGACCACTTGTGGTTCGCTCTCGCAGGTTACAACGTAGGGTACGGCCATTTAGAGGATGCACGGGTACTAACCTCAAGAGCCGGCCTGAATCCAGACAAGTGGGATGATGTTAAAAAACACCTTCCCCTATTAACCCAAGAAAGACATTACAGCACTGTCCGTTACGGATACGCACGCGGGTACGAACCAGTGCACTATGTAAGCAATATTAGAAAATACATGAAGCTACTGAGCTGGGAGGTGCAGGTTCTCCAAACCAAGCGACAAGACGAAGAAGCGGACCTAAACCCGGACCACGAAAGCTGGGATAAAGGACAAGTAGTCGAAGATCTCCTACCTGCCCTATAGGTAACTCTATATAACTAACTCTGTTTTTTAGCTAATTTCTCAGCCTTTATTTCAGCACGTCGACGTTTGAAGAACGCGCTTATTTTTTCACTGCAGCGCTCCGCTAATATCCCTGCCTCAACCTCAACACGATAATTCATCCAAGCCTGATCGAGTAATTGGCCATTACTCTGAACAGCTCCAGCTTTAGCTTCAACTGCTCCAAAAATAACACGCCGAATGCGAGAATGAACGATCGCCCCCGTACACATAGTGCAAGGCTCGATCGTTACATAGAGATCCGCACCAACCAGTCTGTAGTTACCGACATTTTCCGCTGCATCCCTCAGCGCAAGTATTTCAGCGTGTGCAGTTGGATCGTGACCACTGATCGGTTGATTCCAACCTCTACCAATAATCTCACCATCTAGAACTACGATAGCACCAACCGGCACTTCGTTAATTTCTTCAGCTCGATCCGCCAGCAATAAAGCTTCTTTCATCCAGCGCTCATCTATCTCTCGCTGATCCATTCACCTTTCCCCAAACACTAAAAAGCCTGCACAAGAGCAGGCTTTTTATCATAACAATTAAGCTTAAAGAATACTTATTCCCACTCAATTGTCGCAGGTGGCTTAGAGCTAACATCGTAAGTCACACGAGAAACTTTAGGAATCTCATTAATGATACGGCTAGATACAGTTTCTAAAAGCTCGTATGGAAGATGAGCCCAACGCGCTGTCATAAAGTCGATCGTCTCTACCGCACGAATAGCAATAACGTATTCGTAACGACGGCCGTCGCCTACAACACCTACAGATTTAACTGGTAGGAATACCGCAAATGCCTGACTTGTCTTGTGGTACCAATCAGCTTTATGCAGCTCTTCAATGAAGATCGCATCCGCTTCACGCAAGATATCAGCATATTCTTTTTTAACTTCACCTAGGATACGCACACCCAAACCCGGTCCAGGGAACGGGTGACGGTAAACCATATCGTATGGAAGACCCAGCTCCAGACCTAGTTTACGCACTTCATCCTTAAACAACTCACGTAGCGGCTCAACTAGCTCAAACTGCATATCTTCAGGCAGACCACCCACATTGTGGTGAGACTTAATCACATGCGCCTTACCCGTCTTCGCAGCAGCAGACTCAATTA
Organism: Neptuniibacter sp. SY11_33; assembly: GCF_047778025.1. Lineage (GTDB taxonomy): Bacteria > Pseudomonadota > Gammaproteobacteria > Pseudomonadales > Balneatricaceae > Neptuniibacter. Next base: position 741,584 of record NZ_CP180543.1, on the reverse strand, counting down.
CGTCTGGGTAGATCGTACCCTGCGCTAGGAAGTTAACGTCAGTTAGCTTAGTCGCTTCGTCATCAAATACCTCGATAAAAGTATTACCGATAATCTTACGCTTCTTCTCAGGGTCGTTTTCACCTTCCAAACGACCTAGGAATAGATCTTCAGCATCAGAACGAATTACTTTCACGCCCATGTTCTTAGCGAACATGTCCATTACTTGATCGCCTTCCTGCTTACGCAGAAGACCGTTATCAACAAACACACAGGTCAGCTGATCGCCAATTGCCTTATGAAGCAATGCCGCTACAACAGAAGAATCAACGCCGCCAGATAAACCTAGAAGAACCTTCTGATCACCCACCTGAGCGCGTACTTTTTCAATCTGGTCTGCAATGATGTTTGCAGAGTTCCATAGCGCTTCCGTACCACAAATTTCAACAACAAAACGCTCAAGGATACGACCGCCCTGTTTGGTGTGTGTAACTTCAGGGTGGAACTGAACACCGAAGAACTGCTTCTCAGGATTGCACATTGCTGCAACTGGTGCAGATTCAGTCGATGCAATCACTGCAAAGCCATCAGGCAGCGTAGTAACTTTATCGCCATGGCTCATCCATACATCTAGCGATAGCGCACCGTTGTTTGCAACATGATCTTCAATCCCTTCGAGAAGACGGCTTGGGCTGCTTTCTAAACGAACTTGAGCATAACCAAATTCACGCTTATCGGATGTAGAAACTTCGCCGCCCATCTGAGCAGCCATTGTCTGCATGCCGTAGCAGATACCCAACACAGGTACATCCAGATTAAATACAACCTCTGGTGCACGAGGAGAATCACCTTCAGTAACAGACTCTGGGCCACCAGCAAGGATGATACCTTTAGGCGCAAACTCACGGATATCGTCTTCAGACATATCCCAAGCATGAATTTCACAGTAAACACCGATTTCACGTACACGACGTGCAATTAACTGTGTGTACTGAGAACCAAAATCTAGAATCAGAATTCGTTGAGCGTGAATATCTTTGGTCATAACCTTCAATCTCTTCACTTTGCGACATTAGCGTCGCCGCAAAAAAAAAAGGGGGCGGATTCTATCCACCCCTCTTTTCAGAGTTTATTTACTTAGCTTACGCGGTAGTTTGGCGCTTCTTTAGTGATGCTCACATCGTGAACATGACTTTCGCTCATACCCGCGTTAGTAATACGTACAAATTGTGGGACTGTACGCATAGTTTTAATATCGCCACTACCGGTGTAGCCCATCGCTGCACGTAAACCACCTACTAGCTGGTGAACTACGCCGCCCATTGGACCTTTACAAGGCACACGACCTTCAATACCTTCTGGTACCAGCTTCTCAACACCTTTAGACGCATCTTGGAAGTAACGGTCAGAAGAGCCCGAAGATTGACCCATAGCACCTAGAGAACCCATGCCACGGTAAGACTTAAATGCTCGACCTTGGAATAGTTCAACTTCGCCTGGCGCTTCATCAGTACCCGCTAGCATAGAGCCAACCATGATCGCAGATGCACCTGCAACAATCGCTTTAGCTAAATCACCAGAGAAACGCACACCGCCGTCAGCGATAACGGGAACACCACGCTCAGCCATAGCAGTAGCAACATTAGCTACAGCACTGATCTGAGGAACACCAACACCCGCAACGATACGTGTAGTACAGATAGAACCAGGGCCGATACCGACTTTAACGCCATCAGCACCAGCATCAGCTAGCGCAATTGCTGCTTCAGCAGTAGCAATATTACCGCCAATCACTTGCACCTGTGGGTAAGTTTCTTTAACCCAAGCAACGCGATCGATAACACCTTTAGAGTGACCGTGAGCGGTATCAACAATAACTACATCAACACCAGCGTTAACAAGTGCAGTTACGCGATCTGGTGTTTCAGGACCAGTACCTACTGCAGCACCAACGATCAAACGACCTTTAGCATCTTTAGCAGCATTAGGGTGAGACTGAGCCTTATTCATATCCTTAACTGTCATCATGCCTTGTAACTTGAAGGCATCATCAACAACTAGGATTTTTTCAATACGGTGTTTACGAAGTAGATTGCGAACTTCATCAGGATCTACACCCTCTTTTACTGTTACCAAACGCTCTTTGGGCGTCATGATAGAAGCAACAGTCGCATCTAGCTTACGTTCAAAACGGAAATCACGGTCAGTTACAATGCCAACCAGATCGTCGCCATCAACTACAGGGAAGCCGGAGAAACCAACTTCAGCAGACAGCTGACGTAGTTCACCTACAGTCATAGTAGAACTGCAAGTTACAGGGTCACTTACAACACCTGCTTCATATTTTTTAACGCGACGAACTTCAGCAGCTTGCTGCTCAATTGTCAGGTTCTTATGGATGATCCCGATACCGCCTTCCTGCGCCATAGCTATAGCCAAACCGGATTCAGTCACGGTATCCATAGCAGCAGAGACCAAAGGAATATTCAGTTGAATACCTTTAGTCAGTTGAGTTTTCAGTGAAACGTCCTTCGGCAGTACTTCAGAGTAGCCCGGAACCAGCAACACATCGTCAAAAGTGAGTGCTTCCTCAGCAATTCGCAACATTCTTTGCCAGCCTGTGTAGTAAGTAAAATTTAAACGGGAAATTATACAGAAATTAGCCTTTTGTCTCAATCTAAAACTTGTAAATTACAGGGTAATTACGGGCTAGCTTTCATTTTTTTTGCTTTCGGATGCAGTAACGCGAATAGATCGTTTAATATGAGGGCCATGCAGAACTCAAATAGCTTTCAATCGGGCACTCAATCCCATGCGATCAGTGTCTCCGAACTAAACAGACAAGCACGCACTTTGCTTGAGCGATCATTTCTTACCATTCAAGTAGAAGGCGAGATCTCTAACTTTGTTCGCCCTAGTTCTGGTCATTGGTATTTCACCCTTAAAGATGACAAAGCCCAAGTACGCTGCGCCATGTTTAAGAACCGCAACCAAGTATTAAGCAAGCAACCCAAACAAGGGGACAAGGTTATTGTCCGCGCTAAAGTAAGCTTGTATGAAGGGCGAGGTGACTATCAATTAATTTGCGACTTTTTAGAACCCGCTGGCAGCGGCCAACTACAAGTTGCTTTTGAAGAACTAAAGAACAAACTCTTGAAAGAGGGAATGTTTGACAGCAAACAGAAGCTAGCACTTCCGGAACACCCCAAACACATTGGCATCATCACCTCTCCTACAGGTGCAGCAGTACACGATATTTTAACAGTACTAAAAAGGCGCTTTCCGGGTTTGCCCGTTACTGTCTATCCCACAGCAGTGCAAGGCGAAGATGCCCCGCAACAAATCTGCAAAGCAATAATTCTGGCTGAAGCACATCACGTTTGTGACGTTCTCGTCGTGGGACGCGGCGGAGGCTCACTTGAAGATCTACAAGCTTTCAACAACGAACAAGTTGCACGCACCTTATTTGACTGTGAAATACCCACTATTAGTGCGGTAGGGCACGAAGTTGATGTGGTCATTACAGACTTTATAGCCGATATCCGAGCAGCAACCCCCTCCGCGGCCGCAGAATTAGTCAGCCCAGACCAACAAGAGCTACAACTACGATTAAATCAGCTCAGCCTTCGACTTAAGCGCCAACAAAAGCAACAACTTTTTACCGCCAAGCAGCAACTTGTAAATTTACAGAGTCGATTACGCCACCCGGGCCAGACCTTAAAAGAGCAAGCTCAGCGCTTAGATCATGTAGAGCTAAAGCTAAACAATCAGATCAGACGCATCCTCGCGCAAAAGCAGATCAAATATCAGCAATTGGAGGGCCGTTTAAAGGCCCAATCACCTGCACAGTTGTTACTGCGCAGGGAAGAACAGCTCCACTCATTGCATCAACGCCTTAAGCAAGCATGCCAATCAAGTTTAAAAAGTCAGCAATTCAAGCTTTCTTCGCTGGCTAACCAGTTACAAACTGTTAGCCCACTTGCTACGCTAGAGCGAGGCTACTCCATTACCAAAGATAGCGACAAAAAAGTTATTCAGTCAGCCTCTGATGTTGTCAGCGGACAAAAAATAGAAGTTCAATTACACAAAGGACAACTTCACTGCAGCGTAGATGAAGTCATCACGGAACATTAATATGATCAGAAAAGCATTCACCAAATCACTGCTACTCTTTACAGGCTTATGCGCTTTCAGCATCAATGCGCAAGCCCTAGAACTTCCCACTGAAAGCCGTGTACCTGGCGGCGTTGCCATTTTGCCGCTTGAAGGCCTTACATCAGCTATCGCACCATCCGCTTGGTATAAAGGGAATCGCGTCATGGTGCTACCTTCAACTGATACAGCATACGCAGACACTAGCAAATGGATTGCTGTTGCAGGCATCCCATTAAGCGCCAAACCTGCCAAGAAACAGCACTTAAAAGCAGATGGGACCTCGTATTACTTTCAGGTTGAGGGCAAAGAGTACAAAGCACAGTACCTAACCATCAAAAACAAACGCCACGTAGAGCCTGATCCGGAAGATGTAAAACGCTGGCGACGCGAGAAAGCAAAAATGGTCGCAGCTTACAAACACTGGAGTGAACCTGAACAATTACCAACTCGGTTTGCTATCCCTGCTAAAGGCCCTTATAGCAGCCCATTTGGCTTAAAGCGTTTTTATAACAAACAGCCCCGCAACCCTCACAGCGGCTTAGATATCGCAGCGCCTAAAGGTACGCCAATCACCGCACCATCTGCAGGCACCGTTGTCGATACTGGACACTATTTTTTCAATGGCAAAACAGTCATTGTGGATCATGGTTATGGCATGACAACAATGTACTGCCATATGAGCAAAATTGATGTAGAAATCGGTGGCATACTTCAAACGGGTGATAAGCTTGGAGAGATAGGATCGACGGGCCGTTCCACGGGGCCACATCTTCATTGGGGCGTAAGCTTGAATAATACACGTGTCGACCCCATATTGTTTTTAAGCAAATAATTTTCTATGGCGAGCAACGCGATTGCTCGCTTTTTTTGACTCAACGAGAATCAATAAATGTCTGATCTTCAATTTGAAACACTAGAACAGAAAGCAAGCTACGGTATCGGCCGTCAAATGGGCGACCAGCTAGCTCAACAGCCATTCGAAGGCATGGACCTAAATGCTATCTCTGCAGGTATCGCTGATTCTTTCAACGGCGAAGCGATGCGCGTAGAAGTTCAAGAGATCCAAGAAGCGTTCAACGTAATCAACGAACGTCTTCGTGAAGCTCAAGAAGCACAAGCTAAAGAAGCTGCAGCTGCCGGTGAAGAATTCCTAGCTGAAAATGCTAAACGCGAAGGCGTTGTTGTTCTAGAGTCAGGCCTACAATACGAAATCATCGAAGCAGGCGAAGAAGGCGACAAACCTTCTCGTGAATCTACTGTTCGTACTCACTACCACGGCACATTCACTGACGGTAAAGTATTCGACAGCTCTTACGATCGTGGCCAACCAGCAGAGTTCCCTGTTGGCGGCGTAATCGCTGGCTGGACTGAAGCTCTTCAGTTGATGAACAAAGGCGCTAAATGGAAGCTATTCATTCCTTACAACCTAGCTTACGGTGAGCAAGGTTCTCCTGGTGGCATCCCTCCTTACTCTGCGCTTGTATTTGACGTAGAGCTACTAGATATTCTGTAATATCTAAGTAAGTTAATACCCAAGGCGGCCCTGACTTATCAGCGCCGCCTTTATTTTGAGTAATAGACAATGAAACTGAACTATCAGATTCACGGTGAAGGTGAACCTTTAATTATTTTACACGGCCTGTTTGGCACCCTTGAAAATTGGGGCGCTCAGATCAAAGTTCTATCAAAGCACTTTCAAGTGATCGCTGCCGACATGAGAAATCACGGACGCTCTCCACACTCAGCGGAGATTGACTACGAACTAATGGCCGGTGATATCGCTGAATTGATGCAGGATCTAAAACTAAACAAAGCCCACATTATCGGCCATTCAATGGGCGGTAAAGCAGCAATGCAATTTGCAATTACTCATCCAGAATTGATATCAAATCTTGTTATTGTTGATATAGCCCCAGTGGAATACACACCTCATCATGACGATGTATTCAAAGGACTTTTTTCAGTAGATCTAGCATCCCTTAAATCTCGTGGTGATGCTGATAAGCAACTTTCAGTCTATGTGGATGAATTGGGTGTTAGAGCGTTCTTACTCAAGAACCTTTACCGCACTGAAGATAAGAAATTTGCATGGCGAATGAACCTTGACGCACTGCATAATCAATACTCAAATATCAGCGCGGCTCCTCAAGGTAATCCCTATACAAACCCTGTCCTATTTATTAAAGGCGCAAAATCTAATTATTTACTGCCCAAATATCGCACTGCGGTTTTAGGACTATTCCCTAAGGCAGATTATAAAATCATCCAAGATGCTGGCCATTGGCCACACGCAGAAAAACCGGCTGAATTTACGCAGCTAATATTGGATTATTTACAGTAGGAAAGGATTGAGCAGCTTAAACTTGCTGATCAAGAAGAGAACCTTCAGGGAAAAGCTTTTGGAAGACACCGGCATCAACTAACTTTTTGTTGATCTCCGCCAGCTCTTTATTGATATCTTTCATTCGCTCATTGAAGTCATTTAAAGCCTCTGCCGCACCAGCTGATCGTGCTTGCCGCTCATCCCTAAATTCTTGTAAACGCTCGCCTGCAGTTGGAGAATCATCATCTTCAGATTCTGACTCCTCTGCGGAACGAGTTTCATCAGCTCTAACCTCTTCTTCTTGCTGAAGCATCTCGGCACGCGCTTCAGCCGCCATTGCCCTAGCGTCCGCTGCTGCAGCGCGATCAGCAGCAGATGGTTCGGCAACACCGAGTGCCGCTCGCTGGATAATTTCGGCTTTTTCCAAAGTTGCCTGCGGATCATTCGGCACAGGTGAAGTATCTATTTTAACTTCACCGGCTACCGCATAAAGGCGACCATCCGGACCACGTTCATAGGTATAACTCGGCGCAGAGGTATATTGCCCACCGATAGAAGCGTGCGCCTGCTCATGAGCCCTAACTTCACGATCACGCTTAGCAAGATCTCGGGTTATTTCGAGCTCCTGCTGTTCTTGTGCCTGTTCAGATTTAGAAACACCTAACGATGCAGGAGCAGAAGTAGATGATGAAGACTCCAACCCTATTAGCTCAGCATCATCAGATTCCAAGCCAACAAGTTCGCCATCTTCCCGTTCGAGTTTTGTGGATGTTGTACTTGCAAGGCGGGATAGTTCCGCGGCTTCGGCCGAAAGGGTAACGCGATCTCGATTAACCAAACCGCGACTGGACTGGAGTTCTTGTTCAGGTGCCACATTTTCAACAGTCGCAAGTACCTTCCTCGCTTCACTCGAGCGAAGTTCTTGCGGTATTGCACTGGCATTCAGTGCCTGGGAATTAGCTGCATTGAATATCTGCATCAGCTACACCCCTCTGTTGATTATGTGTAAAGCAGTCTCTGCTTTCACCTTGTTCACCACATCCATTTATTGATTAATGTACTTACACACGTACATTAATAATCGCACCAGGCTCGCCTGGTTCTTCCAATTGACTGACAACTTTAGTCGCAGCAGCTTCTACATCAGTACCTGCTGCTGATTCAAGCACCGCTTGGTTTTGATCACGGCCTGTTGCTTCTTCAGGCTGATCAGGTTTACCCGAGCCAGTTACATCACTGGCAGCACGTGGTGCGTTATCTAAACCACGGTTTATGCCAATAAAACCTGTTTGCAAAGCATTGGTTACATTCATAGTCACCACCTCTATATTTTTTAAACACAGCTATGGCAACAGTAATTATAGAACATCGAGAGAAGATGTTCATTTTTTGATCATGTTAATTATTCAACAATAAATCGATATCAATGTATTGGGCAACATTTTTAGCAGAAGGTTCATCTAGATATGGCACTTCGCCAAGTAGAGGTGCACGCAGCATGTTTGCGATGGTTTCAACATTCTCACCGTAACAATCCATCTCTGAATCAACACGGTTAGCAATCCACCCTGCTAGCTGCAGACCATCGCGGGAGATGCTTTCAGCAGTCAACAAAGCATGATTAATACAACCAAGCTTCATACCAACTACCATGATCACTGGCACATTCAAAAGCTTAGGGATATTAGCCATAGTTTCACGAAAACTTAACGGCACACGCCAACCACCCGCGCCTTCAATAACAACAAAGTCAGCAGGCTGCATTAAAGCGCCTTTACACATCGCAGCAATGCGATCAGCGCTTAATACACGGTTTTCTTTCATTGCAGCAATATGCGGTGCAATAGGAGGCTTAAATGCAAAAGGGTTTACTTGTTCATATGACATAGCAACTGACGCTGCCTCTTGCAGAGCAAGCGCATCAGAGTTTCGTAAGCCGTCATTTGTTTCTTCACAACCAGCGGCAATAGGCTTCAAACCAATCGTTTTTAGATCTCGCTGGTTGGCGGCCTCAAGCAACCCCGTAGAAACAACTGTCTTTCCAGCATCGGTATCTGTACCTGCAATAAAGAAACTTCGTTTACCCACAACCTAACTCCTAGACTTCTTTTTCAAATACAGCGTATATAACTTGATAGGTCGCCGGCAAAGCCCCATCATCTAAACGTTGCTGTTCATAACCGTCTTTAAAACGACGCACCCGCTCACGTCCAGTTAGACCTTGCTGCTGACCAGCATTCATATTGTGCGCCCCTAACCTTTTTAGCTCATCAGTTAGCTGCTTTAACTGTGGATAACGTAGAACCTTATTCTGCTGCTCTAACGTTTGACAGCAAAGCGTTTCCGGCAGAGCTGCCTTTAACTGCTCCACCGGCAAAAACTGATTCACATGAGTAAAACTATCCGCATGAGACCAAGCTTGGCGAAGCTCTTTAAGGGTCTCAGGCCCCAGCGTCGCAACGACAAAGCTACCTCCTGGCCTTAGTACACGGCTTATCTCTGAGAACAAACCCTCTACGTCTTCACACCACTGAATAGCCAAACTGGAAAAGATCAGATCTAGCTGCTGATCAGCAATCGGTAACGCCTCAGCATCCGCACAAATCCAATGGGTGTGATCTTCACAGCGCTGTGCACGGGAGAACTGTAACATTCCCAACGCCAGGTCTAGATTGAGTAACGTTGCATCTGAGTAGGCATGCTTGAGCTTAGGGGTAAAGTAGCCTGTACCACAGCCTAAATCCATCATGGTAGATACAGCTTGCTTAGGGAGATAAGCCAATAGCTCCTGTCCAACCTCTCTTTGCAAGTCAGCAACACTGTCGTACGTCTGAGCAGCTTTGCTAAATGAATCCGCTACGCGGCGCTTATCAATCAACAGATCCACTATGATTGATCCCCTTGAACAAAACCAAGAATATCAGCGACAACGTCAGCTTGATGAGAAAGGAAAGGCAAGTGGCCCGCTCCGATATAAGTCACCACTTGGCCACCACTTAGACTCTGACAAGCATCTGCTGCTGAATTTGGAACAAGGTGATCAACCTCGCCAAATAGGTGTAACACTGGCACAGCTAGATTTTTTAACTCAGGGCGCTGATCTAAGCGCAATAAAGTCAAGCTTTCTTCTGCTGCCGAGTGCTCCACATCCGATAGGATCACTTTAAGCGTCTTCAGAATATCTCGACCTGCTTCAGCCCCTTGTGTTTGCAGCATAATAAAACGGGTTAAGGTCTTTTTCTGATTCTGAGCAAGCGATGTTTCGAAAGCTTGGTGCGTTGCTTCACCCATAGCAGATGGCCAATCATCGCGCTGAACAAAACAAGGATTAGAAGCAATTGTAATCAACTTATCCACACGCGACGGGAAACGATCCGCAAAAGCAACAGCAATCTGTCCACCCATCGACCAACCTAACCAGATTGCCAATTCAGGCACCTGCTCCGCCAACACCTCCAATACCGCTTCAAGCGTATAAGGGGTAGGAAACTCCTGAGATCGCCCCAAACCCGGTAGATCGATAATCGTCAGGCTAAAATACTCTGCCAATTGATCAGCAAATGGGCCCCATACCTGCCCGGTCATACCCCAGCCATGTAATAAAACTAGTTCAGGCTTGCCTGGGTTCTCGCGGTACTCTTTATAAAGCTTCACTTGGCTCATTTACGCCTGCTCTTTAATAACTTTTTCTAAAGTGCCTATTAAACGCTCAACTTGCGCTTCAGTATGCGCAGCACTTAAGGTCACTCTGAGTCGTGCACTACCTTGCGGAACAGTTGGCGGACGAATTGCACTGATGAATATACCTTCTCGCTCAAGCCCCTGACTGATCTGGATTGCTTTATCTGACTCGCCAATCACAATTGGCTGAATCGGCGTTGGGGAGTCCATTAGATCCAAACCTAAATCATCACAACCCTTTCGGAATTGCTGGATCAAAGCTTCAAGTTTTTCTCTGCGCCAATTTTCTTCACGCAATAAACGCAAACTCGTTAAGGTAGCGGCAGCCACTGCTGGCGGCATACTGGTGGTATAGATGTAGGTTCGAGCATGTTGAATTAACGTCTCAATTAGCTCTTCAGACCCCGCTACAAACGCACCCGCTGTACCAAAGCCTTTACCTAAAGTGCCCACCAGCACTTCCGGTGAATTTGGCCCCATAGCAAAATATTCCGCACAGCCACCACCTTGTTTACCTAAACAACCAAAGCCATGCGCATCATCAACCATTAACCAAGCATGATGATCACGACACACTGAAGCAAGAGAAGGCAGATCAGCTACATCACCGTCCATACTAAATACGCCATCAGTAACCACTAACTTACGTCGAGCCTCTGATTTACTCAGGCGTGTATTTAGACTCTCTGGGTCATTATGTAAGTAACGCTGAAAACGCGCGCCACAAAGCAAACCAGCATCTAATAAAGAGGCATGATTTAAGCGATCCTGAAATACTGCATCTTGCTTATCTAATAAAGCATTTACGGCACCAATATTCGCCATATACCCCGTTGAGAAAAGTAACGCTCTTGGTCTGCCTGTGAATTCAGAAAGCGCCTCTTCAAGCTCATGATGAGCTTGGCTATGTCCATTCACTAAATGAGAAGCACCACCACCAACACCATACTTATCTGCCGCTTTTTTAAAGCTTTGAATAACCTCAGGATGATTAGCCAATCCCAAATAGTCATTTGAGCAGAAGGCAAGATACTCGCGCCCATCCACGCTCACCATAGGTTGCTGTGGTGTTTCTAACGTACGGCGTTGACGATAAAGAGACTGCTGCTTTCGCTGTTGCAGCTCTTCAGATAAGGAGTCAAAAGACATAGTAAATCTCTAAGAGGTTTAGAGTAGGAGGTAGCTTTCGCTACCCCCTATAAGCGATTAAGCTTCGTAGAAGTGAGAACTGTCCTGCTGCTTCTGCAGGTTGCTCATTAATGCTGCTTCTTGGGTTTCATCCGTATCAGAGATACGTTGCTCCATGTTGATACCCAATTTCTTAAACAATTGAACATCGCGATGTGTTTCTGGATTTGGTGTGGTTAACAGACACTCTCCGTAGAAAACAGAGTTAGCACCAGCAAAGAATGTCATCGCCTGCATTTCATCGCTCATTTTTTCTCGACCAGCGGACAAACGAACATGGGATTTAGGCATCATGATACGCGCTACTGCAATCATACGAATAAAATCGATATGGTCTAAATCTTCAACATTTTCTAGCGGTGTACCCGATACTTTAACCAGCATGTTGATTGGTACACTTTCAGGCTGTACTGGCATATTTGCTAGTTGCATCAATAAACCGTAGCGATCCTTTGCCGTTTCGCCCATACCCAAAATACCGCCACTACAAATTTTCATACCGGAATCACGAACATTCTGTAGCGTATCTAAACGATCCTGATAAGTACGGGTAGTGATAATTTTGTCGTAAAACTCAGGAGAGGTATCCAAGTTATGGTTGTAATAATCTAAACCCGCATCCGCAAGCTGTTGAGCTTTGCCTTCATCCAACATGCCCAAAGTCATGCAGGTTTCTAAACCCATCTCTTTGACCTTTTGAACCATCTCGATTACATAAGGCATGTCTTTATCTGCTGGGTGCTTCCAGGCCGCTCCCATGCAGAAACGGGTTGAACCCGTTTCTTTAGCTTTACGTGCTTTCTCCAATACTTTTTCAACTTGCATCAAGCGCTCTTTTTCCAGACCAGTATTGTAATGACCACTCTGTGGGCAGTATTTACAATCTTCTGGGCACGCACCTGTTTTAATAGAAAGTAGCGTACTAACCTGAACTTCATTCGGGTCGAAGTTGTCACGATGCACTGTTTGCGCTTTAAACATCAGATCATTAAACGGCAGTTCAAACAGAGCTTTTACCTCTGCTTCTGTCCAGTCATGACGAATTGCACCTAGTTGTTGCATCTTGCTTCTTCTCCCGAGAAAATAGCGATACAGGCAGGAAGCCTAGCACCACGATAAAACGTACCAAAATAAAGTGACAATTTTATCCTGACAGAAGGAACTGTCAACCAATGAAAAAACCAACAGTAAACCACAGTCTATTTTTTGACCTGTGCGTTTTATGTCAACTTAAGCTTGATAAGCCCTCTAAAAGCAATATCTGCTCTAGCTGTTTACAAGACCTGCCTTGGTTAGAGCACTGCTGTAAAATCTGCGCCCTTCCCCTACCAAGCAATCAAGACAACTTAATTTGTGGTCAGTGCCAAAAGAAGCCACCAGCCTTTACACAAGCCCAAGCGCTTTTCCACTATCAATTTCCTATTAACCAACTCATTAGCGGCATTAAATTCAATCGTAATACTCAGTTTATAAGCCATATCGCCCGCCTGATGGCTGACCATTTAACAACTCACCAACCCATCGATTGCTTGATGCCTATCCCCATGCATAGATATAGCCTTATAAAACGAGGTTTTAATCAAGCTATACTCCTCTGCGACCGAATCAGCCAATACAGTGGCATACCCTCAGATCATGACTCTCTCATCAAAATAAAAAGCACGCCACAACAGCGCTCCCTATCCCGAAAAGAACGCCTAAAGAATCAAAAAGGCGCTTTTAAATGCAAACCGATCCCACATAAACGAATATTGTTAATTGATGATGTAATGACTACAGGGGCGACTTTCGAAGCAGCGAGCCTTGCGTTACTCAATGCCGGCGCCGAACAGGTCTATGGACTGGCCTTAGCTCGAACGGATAAATAGTGTGTTAAAGAATTAAAAAAGAAGAGTAGTGGCATTAAAGGAAAATAAAGAGTAAAAACCTGAGTTTAAGACTAGTGACAACTAATTTGCGACAACACTTATGCCAAGCACCTACTCTATAGCTCCAATCGCCGTCATCCGAAGTCCTTATAAAGAGAAATTTGGCATACCGAGGCAGCCAAATTTAGCGAGAAGCGTAACGGCTCGTGTTGAGATCTTAGAAGAGTTTTCCAGTAACGAGATTGTTAGGGGCTTGGAAACATGCAGCCATATCTGGCTCGTTTTCCTATTTAGTGAGTGCATTGATAAAGGCTGGAAACCTACAGTCCGCCCTCCTCGCTTAGGCGGCAACAAAAGACTTGGGGTCTTCGCTACACGCTCTCCTTTTCGCCCCAATCCTATCGGGTTGTCTCCCGTGCGTTTAGATAGCATAGATAAAACATCCAACGGGATTGAGTTAGTGATTAGTGGTGCAGACCTATTAGACGGTACCCCCGTCATTGATATAAAGCCATACCTTCCATACTCAGACATTATCTCTGAAGCTGAATATCCAATGGCAGATGAAATCACCCTTCTAGCTCAACCAATTGTATTCTCGGAACAGGCCCAAAAAGAAATTTCAGCCAGCGAAATCCGGTTAAAACAACCGTTAAAGCAGCAACTTAGCGAACTCCTGAAATGTGATCCACGCCCGGCCTATAAAAAGAACGATGCCGAAAAAAGCTACGGAATAAAGTTACACGATCTTAACGTTCGCTTTAGAATCTCAGATAAAGAAATAACGGTTGATTCAATCACGGTCGAATAGCATCTGCCTCAACGATAGCGAGCCTGATTCAGCTCCTCTTCAGGCTAAACTAATTAATATACGCCTATAGCTTTTGGAGGCTTATATGCTGTATTTACGAGCATTGATCAGCACTGCCCTAGTAACTTTATCGGCACCTGTACAAGCAAATGAACATTTAGAACAGATTCCTGATTGGTTACTCACATTACCCGAGAGTATCGAGCAACTTGAAAGCACGGGAAAGACGAGTTCGATCTATCTGAAGAACTACATGCAATGTATGGATGATCAACAAGCGCTAAATCAGAAAGAATCCCCTACAGTCGGGCAGGTTATCGACAATGCTTTAGACGCAGGCAATGAATGCGCGCCTTTGCTAAACGACATGCTAGATGAGATAAAAGATTCCGTAGGGTCACAAACGCCTTCATCCGACAACCAAACTAACAAAAGCTTATAACTAAACACCTGATCAACATTTAAACAAAACTTTGACTAAAGTATAAAACCCGATTAAAATGCTCGGGTTTTTATTTGGGATAGAAGTCTGAAGGAGTCAGGTTAACGATTGAGGTGTATATGAACTTTACTTTTGCACAAACTGAACAAATGATCGAAGAATCCAGCGCACTGTTTGAATGTTATTTAGAGCGTGTTTTTGAATCTGAATCTTTTACCGATCTCATTAGTGCATCTCATTGGTATAACGATGCTTTTTTATCCCTAATCGTTAATCCGACACAACCGCGTTAATCAATCTTTATCTCCCAATAAAAAAGGCCTCTAAATAGAGGCCTTTTTTGTATCTAAATTCTAATCTTGCTTACAGCAGCGTCGGATCCAATAATCCACACTCACGAACCGCCCAGCACCAGTAAAAAACAAGCTAAACAACATTACGAAATAGGTAATAGCAAACTCAATCCCGTTATTTAAAATAACAACAGACCCACGCCCAGTTAGCCAGTCATAATGCCCATGCTCCTGCAACAGACTTTTAGCCACAGCCAGACGTTCTTGAGCCTCCATGACTCGGTCATTAGCCAGCCAACTACCCCCATCAGAGATAGCCAACCAACCGTTTTCCCAATGCACCGCAAAGGCCGCCACTAGCATAGTGGCCATCAATGGAATACTAATCCAGCGCACAGCAAAACCTATCAACAGCAACACACCGCCAATTATTTCAGTACCTGTCGCCATCGCTGCCAACAATTCGGGGAAAGGCAAACCTAACCCCCACTCTTTGTTTCCAAACCACTCTACTGTGTTTTCAAAACCAGTGTATTTATTCCAGCCCGCCTGCAAAAACACAGGTGCGAGATACAATCTCAACAGCAAAGGCGCTAGGCCATCTGCAAACTTCGTATTATCTAAGACATCTTGTAAACGACTAACAAAACTAACCATAGGATTCGACATAACTTCACCCGTTATCCAATGAGTGGCAACTAAACTCTTGTACCTAACACTATGCCCTTAGAGCGCAGATGCTCCAGTGTGCTTAAACCACCTGAAACCACTTGGGGTGGATCAGGATGCTGCATCTCATTCGCGATTTGCTGTAACGCCTGCTCACCCGTTAGCGATTCATCTTCAGATAACAGGTACAACAACCGTCCAGTGACAGAATTAACTTCCATAAACTGCACTTCATCTTCTCGATTACGGTAAGCAATCAAGAAAGTCGGAGTGTCTGATGGTTCAGTCGGCTGATAATCCGGACGCACACAATGCACCGGATACTGATAAGAAAGAAGCCAAGCCAAAGGCGATTGCACAGGATGCTGCGTTAACAGATCTCCATTCACATCGACATTTTGCAAAGGTAACTCTATCTCTGACGCATCTAATGCGAGTTCAACCCATTCATAATGAATCAGCTCTAATAGAAATGCAGGATCATCTTTTTGAGGCTCTCGTTCATTTTGAACGTAAGCAATAAATTCCTGACCGATTTCGAGAAAGTAAGGTGTATGGCAACGATGCTTATCAAAGAAACCTCTGGCCAACTTACTCCAATACTCTTCCGAACTAATCTGTTTTAAAACTGGGAAATTTCCAGACAAAAAGCCTTCAACATTATTAAAGAAGAGGTCTCGATAAATACCCATGCGGCGGTCTTCGATACCATCAGGGCCATCATTTTCATCGGGATTACGAATATGTGCAGCAAACTCGTATTGCAGTTGCTGGAACTTAGGCATTTCAGGCAACGGTTTGTGCATGACGCATCTTCCATTGATTTTGATAGGAACGAACCTGATCTACCTCTGCTAACAGCTCAGACAGCGGCGGAATATTAAAGTCACGCTCTAATAACGTCGGCACTAAACCAAATTGGTCATATGTAGATTCCAACAAAGACCAAACTGGATCAACCACTGGCGCTCCATGCGTATCAACAATAAGGTCTTCAGCCTCGTTGTAATGACCAGCGATATGAAGATACATAATTCGTTCTGCAGGCATTGCCCTTAAGAACGCCTCAGCATCATAGCCATGGTTGATACTGTTCACATAGATGTTATTAACATCGAGCAACAGATCACAGTCCGCTTCTTCCAAAACAGCTAACAAAAACTCTTGCTCGGTCATCTCAGCACCAGGCGCTGCATAGTACGAGACGTTTTCCATCGCAATTCTTTGCTCAAGCACATCTTGAACTTGACGAATCCTCTCTGCTACGTACTTCACAGCTTCGGCAGTAAAAGGGATCGGCATCAAATCATAAAGATGACCATCATCAGAACAGTAGCTAAGATGTTCAGAGTAACCGCGAACATTGTGTTCTTTTAAAAAGGCTTTAAGGCGAGTTAGGAAGTCCATATCTAAAGGAGAAGGGCTACCGATAGATAGAGATAGACCATGAGCCATAAAGGGGTGTTTTTCGGTATATTGTTTAAACGCTTTACCAAAACGCCCACCAAGCCCCATCCAGTTTTCCGGCGCGATCTCTAGGAAATCAAATCCATTAGGATCAATCTCTTTTAATGTCTCGGACATACAACGGCGAAAGCCAAAGCCTGCCCCTGTAACGGGATAGCGGTCTTTATTCATAAAACACCTAGCCTTTAAGTCAAAAGACCCTGAGGGTTCAGGGTCTCTATGTAAGTATTACAAAGCGTAATTGGGCTTATTTAGAACCGCCACATTTACCTTCGCCACACTTGCCTTCAGACTTAGCAGCTTTGTCACCACCGCACTTGCCTTCACCACATTTGCCTTCAGATTTTGCAGCTTTGTCACCGCCGCATTTACCTTCACCGCACTTGCCTTCAGACTTAGCAGCTTTATCACCACCGCACTTACCTTCGCCACATTTGCCTTCAGACTTCTCAGCTTTTTTACCGCCGCATTTGCCTTCTCCGCACTTGCCTTCAGACTTAGATGCTTTATCACCACCACACTTGCCTTCGCCACATTTGCCTTCGTTCATAGCAACTTGCTGGCTATAACCAGAAGATAGGTCAGTTGTAGCAAATGGGTTTTCTGCAGCTGTCGCAACAGGCGCCGCTACCATACCAGTCATAAATGCTGCACCAACAGCGGCAACCATAGGTTTTACAGATGTATTGTTATTAGCCATTCTAAATTCACCCCAAAATTGAAAATATTTATTATCTTGCGTTAGTTGTAAAACTCAGAGCCTGTCACGAGCTCTTGCGTTTGTGACTACAGCTTGTGAATAAAGTTTCACCAAGTTCTAAATTAAGTGATTTTTTTTTCATAATCACTCATTTTTTATTAGTTTTTCCGCTTATTTATTAACATGTTACAAACTTTTTATATTTTAGCGCTTCCTTACATAGCAATCGTTCAGAGATAAAATAAGAACTAGTCTTGATCAATAATTTTAAGCAGGCTCTAATACTCCTAATTAAAAATTTCGATTAAGGGCACTCCTAAGCATGATCACTTCTGAGCAGGTTTCTTTTGACCATCAACATATTTGGCATCCCTACTCATCCATGATCAACCCTCCCGCGGTTTACCCTGTCGAATCGGCTAGCGGCGTTAAATTAAAGCTAAGTAACGGCAAAGAACTTATCGATGGTATGGCATCGTGGTGGTCAGTTATACACGGCTATAGCAATCCAGAATTAAACCAAGCAGCACATGAACAGATAGATAAGATGGCACACGTCATGTTTGGCGGACTTACGCACGAGCCTGCAATCAAACTCTGCCAAAAGCTGGTTGAGATGACTCCTGCCAATCTCGATAAAGTGTTTATCGCAGATTCAGGCTCTGTTGCCGTTGAAGTCGCCCTTAAAATGGCCATTCAATATCAACACGCCCGCGGTAAGCCAGAAAAACATAAGCTACTTACCATTAAAAATGGCTATCACGGTGATACCTTTGGTGCGATGGCCGTATGTGATCCAGTTACGGGTATGCATGAAATTTTTACTGGTGTACTACCACAGCATTTCTTTGCGCCAGCTCCTCAAACAAAATTTGAACAGAGCTGGGATGAAAGCGATATAGCTCCTTTACGCCAATTACTTGAACAACATCATTCAGAAATAGCAGCACTAATCTTAGAGCCCGTTGTTCAGGGCGCAGGCGGCATGCGCTTTTACTCACCGCAGTATTTGAAAGAAGCTCGCGCACTGTGCACTGAATTTGATGTATTGCTCATTGCCGACGAGATTGCGACCGGTTTTGGCCGAAGCGGTAAGCTATTTGCCTGTGAACATGCAGGCATCGAACCTGATATTCTTTGTCTGGGTAAGGCGATTACCGGCGGTTACATGTCATTAGCAGCCACACTTACGACAACGCATATCGGCGAAACCATCTCCGCAGGTGGTGCAGGCTGTTTTATGCACGGTCCTACGTTTATGGGAAATCCTCTTGCCTGTGCTATTGCGAATAAGAGCTTAGAGTTATTAATTAAAAATGATTGGCAGACGAACGTCACTCGAATTGAAACCAGATTAAAAGCAGGCTTAGAACCAGCAGCTGAGTTAGATAATGTGCATGAGGTACGCAGCTTAGGTGCTATTGGTGTTATCGAGATGAAAGAAGCTGTTAATACTGCCGAGATACAAAAACTCTTTATAGAACGAGGCTTGTGGATAAGACCTTTCGGCAAGCTGGTGTACATTATGCCACCCTACATCATGACAAACGATGAATTAGAAAAGCTCACCTCTGGAATGGTAGATGCTGTCTCAGTTTACAAAACTTAAGGATTAGTTATGGCCCGCATTAAGCTCGACATGCCTGACAACTATATTTTTTCCACAGAATTACCTGTGCGAATCAGTGATATTAATTACGGTGGCCATCTAAGTAACGATGCCATGCTCTCTATAGTGCATGAAGCGCGTATTCGCTTCCTCAGCCATTATCATTATGGGGAATTAGATATAGAAGGGCTCGGCCTTATCATGACCGATTCAGCTATCGTGTACAAAGCAGAAGGGTTCCATGGCGACCAACTTCAGATTGATATAGCTTTAGGGGACTTTAATAAATATGGCTGTGATATTTTCTATTTAATAACCAACAAAAAAACCGCTGTTGAAGTAGCTCATGCAAAGACTGGCGTCGTTTTTTTCGATTACAACGAACGCCAAGTCACACATATGCCCGAAGCTTTTCTTAACAAGGTTATTAAAGACGCTTAAGCAAATATTCTTACACAAAAAAAGGGGCACTTAATGCCCCTTTTTCATATTCAATTTAACCTTCAGACTTATCGCTCTGCCCTGGCGGTTCTCGATATTTCGCCGGTTCTGCTAACTCTTCATTTACACTGCCTTTGTTAATTTTTACTTGTAGGTGTAATGCTGTTTTAGCCAACATCATTGCACTTACAGGCGCTGTAATAAAAAGGAAGATCGTAATTAAAAGCTCGTGAGCACTCACGCCTCCATTACGGTACGAAGTAATCAACATCGAAGCAATTAGAATAGCCCCCATGCCTAAGGTTGTAGCTTTGGTCGGTGTATGCAAACGCATATAAAAATCAGGCATTTTCATTAAACCGATCGAGCCTAAAAGAACAAAAGCTCCACCCATTAGCAGCAATGCCGAGCCAATTAGCTCAATATAAAAACCCATGCTTAATTCCTACTCAATGATGTCGCCACGTAACAGATATTTACACAATGCCGCTGTACTTACGAAGCCTAACATTGCAATCAAAAGAGCAGCTTCAAAATAGAGCGAGGTGCCCATAATCAAGCCAAACAAAAGGATCAAAGCAATACTATTAATATACATAGTATCTAACGCCAAAATGCGATCAGGCTGATCCGGGCCATTAAATAAGGTTACAAGGTTAAGCGTCATCGCAATCACAACCATGGCTGTAGCAGCAATAAGACAGAACATTAACATCCGAAAATCTCCTTCAGAGGCTGTTCATAGCGCTCTTTAATCTCTTTTATAGTTCCAGCCTCATCCACAAGATTAAGCGCATGAACATATAACCATTTTTGGTCTATAGAGACTTCAGCACTCACAGTTCCTGGCGTTAAAGAGATCGTACTGGCCAATACAGTGATAGGAAAGTCGCCTTCTATATCCAATGGAATCGCTAAAAAACCTGGTTTCAAACGCTTGGCAGGCCCAAGTACCTGAACAGCTACTTCAAAGTTTGCAGATACAATATCCCCTAACACTTTCAGAGCATATAAGACCACTTGAACTGGCTTGTTGATATTTAACCGGTGAAGTTGAGTTCCTCTTAACAACAAAGGAATTCCAATCGCTAAGATCGAAGCTAATACCAGATGACCCGGTGCAATGGATTCATTAAGCAATAGCCAAACGACAAATAAAATTAAGCTTTGCCAAGGCATAGGAAATATTAAACGCATACCTTAACCTCCATTCTCATTTGACGCTGGTAGTAGCATATAAGGATTTTCTGCTTGCTGATAAATTTGGTTCGCGGTTTCCTGAGTATATTCAGTCACGGGACCACCAAATATCACTAATAGTGGCGACATCACTAACAGGAAGAAGACAGCAACAAACTTTACTTTGGGTAATTTTTCACAATAGTTTGCATCACCACTGACTCGCCAAAACAAAGTAGACCCACCTCGTGACATCGCCACAACGCCCATTAAGCTAGCAAGCAATATTGCAGACCACGCCCAGACAATCTCAGCAGGCTCAACTGCCGTTTGTAGTATCATCACTTTACCCAAGAAGCCTGAGAAAGGAGGTAAACCGATCATTGAGATAGCGGCTAGCGCAAACGCAATCCCAAGCGGGAGCGACTGACACATTCGACGAGAGCGAGCAAAACGATCTGAAACTTTACCTCGCTGTTCGGCAATTGCATCAGCAAGGAGGAACATAGCGCCAGTAATAAGCGTTGAATGGATCAGATAATAAAGCGCAGCAGATGCAGATTCAGGAGTATTGATCGCCAAAGCACACAGTAGCGTACCGACAGAAACAATTACTAAATTAGAAACCAACATACGCAATGTCTGGCTTGCCAGAGCGCCAATAGCCCCCATAACGAGCGTTAAAACAGCGATAGGCCATAACCAAGCACCTGCAAGGTTAGCCAACTCGCCAGCATGGTCACCAAAAACAACCGTAAAGATACGCAAAATACTGTATATCCCCACCTTAGTCATAATCGCGAATAACGCGGCTACAGGAGCACTAACACTCGAATAGGTTCTCGATAGCCAAAAGTGCAACGGGAACATCGCAGATTTCAAACCAAAGACAAGTAACAGCATCATACCGCCGATTTGAGCGAGCAATTTATCCTCGCCAGACAGGGTACGGATTTTCACTGCCATATCTGCAATATTCAGGGTTCCCAGCACCCCATACATAATCCCTAGAGCAAACAAGAAGAGTGCTGATCCTACTAAGTTTAACGTTACATAATGTACGCTCGCCAAAGTTTTCTGCTTACCACCGCCGTGAACAACCAACGCATAAGAAGCAAGCAATAACACCTCGAAGAATACAAACAGGTTAAAGATATCCCCTGTTAGGAATGCGCCGTTAATACCCATCAACTGGAACATAAACAGCGGATAGAAGAACATACCCGTTCGATCATCCCCTGCTGCACCATAGAGCAAAGCTCCAAAGGCTAGAACCATAGTAAGCAAGATCATTAAACTAGATAAGCGATCAGCGACAAGAACAATACCGAATGGCGCTTGCCAGTTACCTAACTGATAAATGGTAATTTCACCGCTACCCGCCGTGATCAGTAACTGAATTGCGACAATTAAAGTAACTGCCGCACCAACAAAAGTAATAAACCGCTGACGACTTAACGTCGTAGAGAAAGGCGGCAACATCATAAGCACTGCCGTTAACATTGGCAGTAAAACAGGTAATATTGGAAGATGCTGCATCATTTCAACTTATCCTTCTTCTCAATATCCAAAGCTTTTTCACGTCCATCAACATGGTCATTACCCAGATCAGCACGAGCCCTCATTGCCAAGATGACCGCATACGCTGTCATAGCGAAGCCAATCACGATGGCAGTCAAAACCAACGCTTGCGGCAAAGGGTCAGCATATTGCTCAGATGAACCTAAAATAGCAGCCCCATTAACGACCAGTCGACCACTGGAGAATAGGAAAAGGTTTACGGCATAGGACAGCATTGTTAGTCCCATAACTACAGGGAACGTTCGACCTCGAAGAGTCAGAAAAATACCACAGGTCGTTAACACACCCACGCAAAGCGCATACATTAATTCCATTACAGATTCTCCAACTCACGAGAGTCCACTCGTTCTGAAGTTGTCAATTTACCTAGGTTCGCCAAAATCATCATGGTTGCACCAACAACGGTGAGATACACGCCAAGGTCAAACAGCATGGCACTCGCCAGCTCAAATTTACCGACCCAAGGCCATTTGAAGTAATCAAACCATGACGTGAGGAATGGACGGTCGAATATAAAACTACCGACCCCTGTCATAAATGCGATCAACAGGCCAGAACCTATCAGCGCCTGATATTTCAGACGAATATTCTCTTTCATCCATTCAACACCATTCGCAATGTACTGCTGGATAATTGCTACGGCCGTAATAAGGCCCGCAATGAAACCACCGCCCGGCTCATTATGGCCACGCAAGAAGATGTAAACGGATACGAGTAACGCCAAAGGCAGTAGCATCTGAGAAATCGTCGACAGAACCATTGGATGAGAATCAGTGTTCCACTGACGTCCATGCTCATCGCCAGATGGCATATAAAGACGCATACGAACTATCAGCTTATAGATACCCAAAGCTGCGATACCCAGTACCGTTATTTCACCAAAGGTATCAAAACCACGGAAGTCCACCAGAATCACGTTTACCACGTTGGTTCCGCCACCACCCGTTTTACTGTTAGCAACGAAGAAATCAGAGATAGATTCAAGCGGACGCGTCATCATTGCATAGTTAACCGTACCAATGATGCCACCGATCAAAGCTGAGATACTTAGATCCCGAACTAGACGTCGAGGAGACGACTCTTTCGGCGTAGTCTTCGGTAAGAAGAACAATGCAAGCATCAGTAGAATAACGGTTACCACCTCTACGGCTAACTGCGTCAGTGCAAGATCCGGCGCAGAGAAGCGAGTAAAGGCTACTGATACGATCAAACCAACGACAGAAAGCATGAGCAGAGAGGTCAAACGTTTTCTGTGCCAAACCATGGTCGCAATCGCAGCAAGGATCAGCAACAAAGCGGACATACCCGATGCATAATCAAGCGGTATTTGTGACCTAAGCCCAGCGGTCTCCTGTAGATTAACCAGAGGCATGACTGAAACGGCAAAGATCATAAACAAGAAGATGGACAAATAACGTTGCAACGAACCGTTTTCAATCCACTCAATAACTACGCGAGTTGAGTTAACAAGTCTTTGCACCCACCCCTCAAAAACCAACTTAGAATCTGGTTCCGGGAATTGCCCTTGGAATTGAAAGAGCTTTTTGCGGTTGTAGTAGATGATAAAGCCACCCAGCATGGCCAGCACACTCATCAACAAAGGTACGTTAAAGCCGTGCCAAATCGCTAAGCTAAATTCCGGCATTGGACCTTGTAAGGTAGCGATTGAAGCTGCGCTCAGCAGATCAATGACAACGATACCTGGAACCAAGCCCACAACAATACAAATAGCAACCAATATTTCTACTGGCACTTTCATGTAGCGAGGCGGCTCATGCGGAGTTTTCGGCAAATTAACCGGCTCACCATTAAAGAAAACATCGTGGATAAAACGTAATGAATACGCCACCGAGAAAGCCGCACCCACTGTCGCCAATACAGGTATAACCCAAGAGAGGGAACCCAAGGTTGCTTGATCCAATGCTTCCGTGAAAAACATCTCTTTAGATAGGAAGCCATTTAGTAAAGGCACACCCGCCATAGACGCAGCAGCGATAATTGCCAAGGTGGCGGTATACGGCATATATTTCCACAGACCATTGAGCTGACGCATATCACGCGAGCCAGCCTCGTGATCAATAATACCCGCCGCCATAAAGAGCGATGCTTTAAAGGTAGCATGGTTAATGATATGGAAGATTGCAGCGACTGCAGCCATCCGTGTATCCATACCTAATAACAGCGTAATCAAGCCAAGGTGACTGATAGTCGAGTAAGCAAGAAGACCTTTCAAATCATGCTTAAAGAGCGCCATGTAGGCACCGACTAATAGCGTACATAGACCTGTGATACTCACAATCAGGAACCACATATCTGTTCCAGACAGCACTGGGTAGAAACGTGCCATCAGGAAGATACCCGCTTTTACCATCGTCGCCGAGTGAAGGTATGCACTTACAGGTGTCGGTGCTGCCATAGCATTTGGCAGCCAGAAATGGAATGGGAACTGGGCGGACTTTGTAAAAGCCCCCAAAAGAACCAATACCAAAATAAATGGATACTGAGCAGATTCTCTAATTAAGTTACCACTATCGAGAACTGCTTGAAGATCATAACTACCAACCACTTGGCCAATTAGAATCACGCCTGCTAACAGCGCTAAACCACCGGCACCTGTCACAGTCAGCGCCATACGTGCGCCTTTTCGTGCTTCTGTTTTATCAGACCAGAAACTAATAAGCAGGAAGGAACTAATACTGGTCAATTCCCAGAAAAACCACATTTGGATCAAGTTACCCGAAGCAACGATCCCCACCATGGCCGTCATGAACAACATTAAATAGGCAAAGAACTTACCTATAGAATCTTTCTGGGATAAGTAATACCGAGCATATAAAATGATCAACAGACCAATGCCCAATATCAATAATAAGAAGAGGAAGCTTAAACCATCGAGTCTGACGGATAGCTCCAAACCAGCCGCAGGCACCCAATCAACAGCGTAAGCAAATACCTCGCCTTGGAGTAACTGGGGACTGATAGAGAGAACTATTCCTAAAGCAACTGCAGGAGCAATCGCAGTTAAAATAGTACAGACGGTTCGACTAAAACGAGCAGCATACAATGGCACAAGGCTGCCCAATAAGGGTAATAACAATACCGCAAACAATTTCATACGTGTCTTTTTCCGGTTAATCCCATTACCAAGAATGGATAGAAATGTGTTTTCACTACTTTATAACCGCCCTAACCTAAGGGCATGAAAACATCCCAATTTTCTATGTTTTTATTCACACTGTCCATGGAAACTCGCCTTCCTAACCCACCATATTCACTAATTAAAGTGGGTATTTATTTACATATGAATTTATTAATATTTCCGAGCCATTTCGCATACAAAAAAGCACTATATTCGGGCAAGCATCAGCACTAATCTAGTGCAAAATCCACCCTTATCCAGTCAGCCATATCGCAGCGACGTTGTAAAACACTAACAAAAAACAAACATTATTAGCTTAGCAGTTATCAGAATAACTCTATGATAATCAATTAAAAGTCCAATTCAGAGTATCAATTTCAGACACTATATCAACCCCAAATACTTTTAATCGTCCATACCTGCATATTGCGCGTATACATCAGGAGCTAAGTTTTCAAATTTGGTGTATTTACCAATAAAGGCCAAACGACTCGTACCTATAGGACCGTTACGCTGCTTACCTATGATGATTTCAGCCACACCTTTATGTTCTGAATCTTCGTTATAAACTTCATCACGATAGATAAACATAATCACGTCAGCATCCTGCTCAATCGCACCCGATTCACGCAAGTCTGAGTTTACAGGACGCTTATTAGGACGCTGTTCAAGCGTACGGTTAAGCTGAGACAAGGCAACAACAGGGCATTCCAGCTCTTTCGCAATCGCCTTCAAAGAACGAGATATTTCAGAAATTTCTTGAGTACGACTTTCAATACCTGGGGTTTTCATCTGCATTAGCTGCAGATAGTCAATCATGATCAGTGACAATGGACCATGCTCACGCACGATTCGACGTGCTCGGGTACGCAATTCGTTAGGACTGATACCTGCCTGATCATCGATAAACAGCGGTTTATCACGCATCATATTGACGGCCGTTGTTAGTTTTGGCCAATCCTCTTCTTCCAACGAACCGGTACGCACTCGCGTCTGATCGATACGACCCAACGAAGACAACATACGCGTCATCAACTGTTCCGCAGGCATCTCCAGACTAAATACCAAAACCGGCTTATTATTGGACATTAACGCATTTTCCACCAAGTTCATGGCGAAAGTCGTTTTACCCATCGATGGACGCGCAGCAACAATAATTAGGTCGGAAGGCTGAAGGCCCGCCGTTTTGGCATCAAGATCATCAAACCCGGTAGTTACGCCGGTCATATCCCCATCACTGTTAAATAGGGTATCAATTCGATCTACTGCTTTTTTCAGCAGCTCATTTACGCCTTCAGGGCCGCCTTGATTAGGGCGGTCTTCCGCAATTTGGAAGATCTTTTGCTCCGCAGAGTTCAAAATCTCTTCGGAAGATTTGCCATCCGGGTTAAAGGCATCATCAGCGATTTCATTGGCTGCCGAAATCATTTGCCGCAAAAGGGAACGATCGCGAACAATTTCAGAATAAGCACGGATGTTAGACGCACTTGGTGTGTTCTTAGCAAGCTCGATCAAATAATCTAGCCCGCCCGCACCTTCTAAATCACCGGTACGATCCAACTCTTCAGATAAAGTAACAACATCAATCGGATTGCCATCATTAACAAGCTTACGCATCGTACGATAGATTTTGCGATGCTCCTGACGATAGAAGTTATCATCTAGGACCACCTCAGATACGGTATCCCAAGCATTGTTATCCAGCATCAAACCACCCAAAACTGATTGCTCAGCTTCCATCGAATGGGGAGGCACTTTAATCCTTGCTAGATCTTCATCCGTTAGTTCACTTTTTTCCATCATTCACAACAGCCCAAAAACAAAAAAGCACCGCATGGAAAATCCACGCAGTGCTTTATAGTACAGTACAGTACGGCTTAGCTAAAGACGATTACTCGCCTACAACAGCCAGCTTAACTGTAGCAGTAACTTCTGGGTGTAGTTGAATAGCGATGTCGTATTCACCGATTGCGCGTAGAGCACCTTCAGGTAGACGAACTTCACTCTTATCAACGTCTGCACCAGCAGCAGTTACAGCGTCAGCGATGTCACGCGTACCGATAGAACCGAACAATTTACCTTCATCACCACACTTAGCAGTGATAGTAACTTCTTTATCGTTCAGTGCTTCGCCACGTGCAGCAGCAGCAGCTAGCTTCTCAGCAGCAGCAGCTTCTAGTTCAGCACGACGTTCTTCAAACTTAGCAACATTGCCTTCAGTTGCAGGAACAGCTTTGCCCTGCGGTACTAGGTAGTTACGACCGAAACCGCTTTTTACGGAAACTTTGTCACCGAGGTTACCTAGCTTACCAATTTTCTCGAGCAGAATAACTTCCATCTCGTAAACCTCTTTTGTTCTGCAAAGAATTGCAGTCCTAATTCTTCACTGGAATTCGAGCTCTGATATCGACAAAACTATCAATAGCAGCAGCAAAAACCAGCAGCGTAATCACATACGGTCCCATAAAGAAGGCTGCAACATAAAAAGCAACCAACCAGGACCTTCCTAAATCACGTTTAGCCAAACTGCCATGCACCAATGCGATACCCGCAATGATCCAAGGTAGCAGCAACAGTGGTAACCAGCGTAACGACTCCAGATCTAACTGGTAGCAAACTAACGATACCGCAATTAACACTCCTGTATACAGCTGAGGCAGTCTCAATACATGAAACTCTCGCTGAAAACCGCTCGGGTTATACAACCCGGCTTGCCAAGAGCGCGCCAGCATTACACTGACAAGCATCATTACCGTATGCACTGACGTTAATCCGCCCAACATGAGCTGCCTTAGCTGCTCAGAATCAAGCTTAACCTCTTGATTAGCTTGAGTTGCCGACTGCATTAGAAACTTTTCCAACTGCTTAATTACTTCATCAAGATAACTGCTAAGCATAATATCCATGCCTACGCTAGCTAAAGCTCCCACAGGCAGCGCAATCATTAGCACCTTTGCCCAAGAAGCCGACTCTCTTAAAATAATTGCAAGGATATAAGTTCCTACAATTACAGCCAGTGGTGTCGGATCAGACACACTGTATGCCCAGACCCCAGCAGGCAATAATGCCCAAACCAGCAATCCAGTACCTTCACTTCGGCCTTTACGTAAAGTAACCAAAGCTACGGCAGCTGCACTTACCCAATAAAGTAATGGCAGCAAGGCGGCGATAACCGCCACAAAAGCCGCTTGTTTACGGCCTTTCATGACCAATTCGGCCAAGGCGCGCATAGCGACTCTCCTACCTAATTACTGATGGCTATCAGTGTAAGGTAGTAGCGCTACGAAACGAGCACGCTTGATAGCAGTTGCCAGCTGACGCTGGTAACGCGCTTTAGTACCTGTAATACGGCTAGGTACGATTTTGCCAGTTTCGGTGATGTAACCTTTTAGCGTGTCCAGATCTTTGTAATCGATCTCTTGAACACCTTCAGCCGTAAAACGGCAGAACTTACGACGGCGGAAAAAACGAGCC
Source organism: Neptuniibacter sp. SY11_33 (assembly GCF_047778025.1). GTDB lineage: Bacteria > Pseudomonadota > Gammaproteobacteria > Pseudomonadales > Balneatricaceae > Neptuniibacter. The sequence continues at coordinate 712,585 of NZ_CP180543.1, read as the reverse complement.
ATTGTATCTCTCCTCAGAAATTAAATTACTCAGCAGCTTCTTCAGAAGCTTCCGCAGCAGGTGCTGCTTCTTCAGCTGGCTTTTCAGCTGGCTTTTCTTCACGGCGAGGCTTACGCTCTTCGCGAGATTCAGCAGCTTTGATTGGAGAGATCTCAGCGATCGCTTCTTTACGACGGATAACCATGTTACGCAGAACAGCATCGTTGTAACGGAATAGGTTTTCCAGTTCGTCTAGAGTTTCCTGACCACATTCGATGTTCATCAGGACATAGTGTGCTTTATGAGCATTGTTGATTGGGTAAGCCAACTGACGGCGACCCCAGTCTTCTAGACGATGAATTGTGCCTTCTGCACCTTCAATAAGAGAGGTGTAACGCTCAACCATCGCAGAAACCTGCTCACTCCGGTTCGGGTGAACCAGAAATACGATTTCATAATGACGCATTTTAGCTCCTTTCGGGTTAATAGCCCCCTGACCACACCATGTGGTAGGCAGCAAGGAGATTGGAAATAGTTCTCCAAAGGACGCGTAATTCTACGCGTCTAACAAGAGCTATGCAAGAAAAAGACTAGCGAGGAAGGCATTTAGAACTTTCAACTCACTTGGTGCATCGACACATAAGCGCCCAGCTTCTCACCGGAGGTATCAAATAGCGGCTGACCACTAATATAAACACGTTTAGGCTCACTCGTATTCGAAACAATAACGATCTCTAGATTTGATATGTGCTCACCATTCAACGCTCTAAATATTGGCCATTGGGATTTATCCAACTGAGTTACACCATCTGCCGCAAACAGTTTAAAGGGCGCATCTTCAAAGCGCTCAAGGTGAGCACCTTCAGCCAAGCCCCTAAGCTGATTGACTACACGATTCGAATAAACAAAACGCCCCTCTACATCACAAACAACAACACCGCTATCAATATTGGCCAAAACCGCTTCCATAAAGTGAGCCTGCTGAGTCAAACGTTTTCTCAAGGCGTCACTTTTTTGCTGATTGTCTTTCAGGAAACTCACCAAACCCTTGAATGCATGCGTCGTATCAGAAATATCATGAAAAATACTTGCACCAGCATCGATATTGACTTCTAGCTGCCCCTTTTTCACAGATTCAACACTCTTCTGCAATCTAATAATTGGACGAGATAACGAGCGCGCAAACCAGATACCAACAATCAAACTAACTAAGGTTATTACTCCAGCAACGATAAAGTTAAATTTTTGATTTGCTTTAATTTCTGTAAGGAAGTCGTCCTCAGGCACATATAGACCCAAGAGCCAAGGCCAATTATCTGAAAACGGTGTGAATACAGCATGGTACTTTTTCCCTTCGTGCATATAGCTAGTATTAACTGCTGTGTTCAATACATACCAACCCGGTGAACGCTCAAGCGAATCAACGGCCGCCCGAGTTGCCTTATTACTAAGCTCCCCCACCTTCAACAGACGCTTCACCTCTTCATTCTGAGCATAGGTACCCTGAAGGTTACGGTGCGCGATCACATCACCGTTATTATTCATAATTAACGCAGAGGCATGTTCACTTAATTCCAGATACCCCAAGAAATCTGATAGAGCTGATAGGTCGATATCCACTCCAACAACCCCGATAAGTTCGCCATTTTTAGTAAACACGGGACTCGCCACGGTAATCCCAGGAGTTTGGGAGGTAAAAAACAGATAAGGATCTGTCCAGGTCTGCCGCCTTTCTCCTAAGGCTTTCGTAAACCACGGCCGCGTTCTTGGATCATAAGAGTCGAACGGGTCTTCAGCTGTTTTAACCAACTCCTGATCTGGTCCGAACCAACGGTTAACGACAGTTCTCTGCCCGGGCTCTTCATTGATACGCTTAATTTGGTATGAGCTTATTTCAGAACTTCTACGCACAAAATAGAAATCCCCATCGAGGTTACCGTAATAGATGCCAGCAATATGGGGAAACAACATAAGTTGTTCGAAGAAATACTGCTCCATCTCATCTGGACGCTCTTCGCTTACAACCTCATTCCTAGCCAAGCTCTGGGTCAAACTAACAGCAGAACGTGCAGGAGAAAGAAACTCTTCAGAGTGCTGAATAACTTCGCGCGATAAATTGCGCATTAATTTTTGAGCATGGCCTATTAGGACCTGCTCAGTGGTGATGTAGGATGAGGCCAAGATCACACAGACTGTTACAATCTGCAGCGTAACTATGCCTATAGCCAACGTTTTAGATATCGATAAGCGCATCGCCCCACCAAATCCCCTAAATCTTACCCATACAAGCCCTTTTAGGAGATAAAAACCAAACCCTACATCCATCAAAAAGGGGCAACAATAACCTTAAAAAACAAGCAACTAACTAAATAACATTGCAACTAATATAGCGGATAAACAGTGAGACTCCAGTAAAAAATAAAAAAGGGCCACTAAAAAGCAGCCCTTTATCAGGAAAAGCACCAAAAAATGAGACTATTCCACTTCAACAATCTCATAGCTATGGGTAATTTCAACACCACCTCGCTCAAGCATTAGTGATGCAGAGCAGTATTGTTCAGCTGACAATTTCACAGCTCGCTCAACCTTTTTCTCATTTAAGCCACGACCACTAACAACAAATTTTACGTGAATCTTAGTAAAGACTGCTGGTACTTCGTCAGCACGCTCAGACTCAATTTCTGCGACGCAATCAACCACATCTTGACGCGTTTTTTTCAAAATCCCCACAACATCATAGCTAGTACAGCCACCTAGCCCCAGAAGCATAAGCTCCATAGGACGAGGCCCCTGTTTCAGCTCACCATCGATCATTAGATCAAAGCCAGAACCAGTTGTGCCTTGAAAACGCACATCACCATCCCATTTAACCTTGGCACTCATACTCATAAAGTTACAACCTTACTCAAACAATTCTTTTAATTTTTGGCCTGGATTTTCAGCACGCATAAAAGCTTCACCTACTAAGAAGCTATGAACATTATGCTCGCGCATTGCCTGAACATCTTCGCGACTATGGATACCGCTTTCAGTAACCACAATTCGATCTTCTGAAATAGAGCTCAGCAAATCATAGGTATTATCTAACGTCACCTCAAAGGTATGCAGATTTCGGTTATTAATACCAACCAGCTTATTATTTAGCGGAAGGGAACGCTCTAACTCATCAGCACCATGGACTTCAATTAACACATCCATTCCCAATTCAAGCGCCAAACCATTGAGATCTGCCATTTGCTGATCTTCTAAGGCAGATACAATCAGCAGAATGCAGTCAGCACCGATAGCACGCGCTTCATACACCTGGTATGGATCAACAATAAAGTCTTTACGGATAATCGGCAAAGAACAGGCTGCACGCGCCTGCATCAGATATTCTTCGCTACCGTGAAAATAATCTTTATCCGTCAAAACCGACAAACAACTTGCGCCACCTAACTCATAAGATTTAGCAATATCCGCTGGCACAAACGGATCTCTTAACAACCCTTTAGATGGACTATGCTTTTTAGCTTCAGCAATAACCGCAGAACGCCCCTCAGCAATCGCCTTCTCCATATTCGCAACAAAACCACGAGGATCAAAATCACTCCCCTTCTGGTCCGCTATACGCGCTTTAAGATCGGCTATGGAAATTTTTGGCTGTCGCTCCGCAACTTCTTGCGCTTTACGGGCAAGAATTTTCTTTAAAATCGTTGGTGTATCTGACATCTTTTAACCCTTAAACGCCTGACTAAAGTCAGCCAATTCTTTAACTTTAGATGCAGCCGCACCACTTAAAATCGTCTCTTTAGCCAACGCCACGCCCTCTTTAAGGCTCGCAGCCTGATCCGAAACATAGAGAGCTGCGCCAGCATTGATAGCAATCATATCAACCGCCTTGGTATGCTCACCGGCAAAAGCCGCCTGAATCATTCCCAGACTTTCAGCAGAGCTATTTACCTGCAAACCATCTAGCGTTTGCTTGCTAAGACCCGCATCCTCAGCAGTCAAGGTATACTCACTCACTTCACCAGCTTTTAGTTCAGCAACATAGGTATCACCAGCTAAACTAATTTCATCCAAGCCTTCTGCCGCGTGCACAACCATCGCATGAACTGCACCTAATGCCTGCAAAGTTTCAGCAAGAGGACGACAAAGCGTTTTGTCAAACACACCCAACAGGTAATGCTTAACACCTGCCGGGTTAGTCAGAGGCCCCAAGATATTAAATAAGGTTCTTAGGGACATCTCTTTACGAGGACCGATAGCATGTTTCATTGCACTATGGTGCTGAGGCGCAAACATAAAGCCCAAACCAACCTTCTCAATGCATTGCGAAATTTCTTCAGGCTTAAGCTCTAAATTGATGCCGGCGGTTTCTAACAAGTCAGCAGAACCCGAGCTGGAAGAGACAGAGCGATTACCGTGTTTAGCAACATAGCCACCAGCGGCAGCAACAACAAAAGAACAAGCACTAGAAACGTTAAATAGATTCGCGCCATCTCCACCGGTGCCTACGATATCAACAGCGTTCGGCACACTTATATCAACAGGCGTTGCTAGAGATCGCATTGCATCAGCAGCACCAGTTATTTCATTTACTGTCTCGCCTTTCATACGCAAAGCGATTAGCAAACCACCAATCTGTGCATCGGTCGCTTGCCCTGTCATGATTTGATTCATCACAGCACGCATATCTTCTTGGCAAAGGTCCTGACGATCCACAACCAAAGCTAATGCTTGTTTAATATCCATTGATTATCCTTAGTAATTTCAGGCTGCAGGCTTGCCGCGTTTCAAGAAGTTAGCCAATAAATCATGGCCTTGCTCTGTCAAAATAGATTCAGGATGGAACTGCACTCCCTCAATATCTAGAGTCTTATGCCTAACACCCATAATCTCATCAATATTGCCCTCTTTATCTTGAGTCCAAGAGGTAACTTCCAAGCAATCCGGAAGCGTATTTTGATCAATAACAAGAGAGTGGTAACGAGTCACTTCTACTGGCTGTGCCAACCCTTCAAATACACCTGTGTTTTCATGATGAACAGGAGAAGTTTTACCGTGCATAACCTGCTTTGCTCGCACTATATCGCCACCAAAAGCCTGACCAATACTCTGATGACCTAAGCAGATACCCAAAATTGGTAACTTACCTGCAAAGCGTTCAATCGCAGCCACGGAAACCCCCGCCTCATTTGGGGTACATGGGCCTGGAGAGATCACAAGATGATCCGGATTCAGCGCCTCAATCTCTTCAATCGTAATTTCATCATTACGATAAACACGCACATCAGCACCAAGCTCACCCAGATACTGAACTACGTTGTATGTGAACGAATCGTAGTTATCGATCATTAATAACATTATTCAGCCCCTAATAAGATGAAATTAGCTGATTGATTTTGCAATATCATAGATTATCCAAGCCTCGCTCAACCATAGCAACCGCACTGAAGACTGCACGGCCCTTATTCATGGTTTCTTTCCACTCCAAACGTGGTACAGAATCAGCTACAACACCTGCACCCGCTTGAATATGCAGCACTTCATCTTTAATAACAGCTGTGCGAATTGCTATCGCTGTGTCCATATTACCATTCCAAGAAAGATAACCTACCGCACCACCATAGACGCCACGTTTCACTGGCTCCATTTCATCGATAATTTCCATCGCCCGCACTTTAGGTGCTCCACTTAAGGTACCTGCTGGCAGAGTTGCACGCAGCACATCCATCGCAGAAACATCGGGCTTAAGCTTGCCGTTCACATTCGAAACGATGTGCATAACATGGGAATAGCGTTCAATAACCATCTTATCAGTTAACTCAACCCCACCAATTTCAGCCACACGGCCAACATCGTTACGGCCCAGGTCTATCAACATCAAGTGCTCGGCTATCTCTTTCGGATCTGCCAGCAATTCTTTTTCCATCGCTAGGTCTTCTTCTGCCGTCAAACCACGTTTACGGGTGCCAGCTATTGGACGGACACTCACCTGATTATCTTCAACACGCGCCAATATTTCAGGAGAAGAGCCAACCACATGAAAATCTTCAAGATTTAACACATACATGTAAGGGGAAGGATTAAGGCAGCGTAGCGCTCGATAAAGATCTAACGGCTTGCTTTTGAAAGGAATCGACATGCGCTGAGAGATAACACATTGCATGATATCGCCATCAAGAACGTATTCTTTGATTTTATCCACAGAATCTTTAAAAGCCTGCTCACCATAGCTGGACTTAAATTCTGTTTCCGATACTTCGCGTTGTTGTTCTTCCGGTGTTGCTTCGTAAGGCGTAGCTGTATGAAGCTTCTCTACCAACTGATCAAGACGCGCCTGCGCTTTCTCATAAGCCTGATCTTCAGCTGGATCAGCATGTGAGATCAAGATCAACTTACCCGCAAGGTTATCAAACACAACAACCTCATCAGACACCATCAACAAAATATCAGGCGTGCCCAGCAGATCTTCTGGACAGCTATTTTTTAAACGTTTCTCAACATACCGTACGCAATCATAGCCAAAGTACCCGACAAGACCGCCATTAAAACGCGGCATTCCCTCTAACTGCGGCACACGGTAGCGCTCTTGAAATGTCTCGACAAAACCCAAAGGATCAGACATCTCTAGCTCTTCTATAACCTGACCATCTTCTGTAATTGAGATTTTTTCGCCATGTACTTTCAAAATCGTCCGGCAAGGCAAGCCAATAATGGAGTAACGTCCCCATTTTTCACCACCTTCAACAGATTCTAAAAGATAGCTATACGCCGTATTAGCTAGCTTTTTATAGGTAGATAAGGGCGTATCCAGATCAGCTAAAACTTCACGAGTAACGGGAATTCGGTTGTAATTCTGCGCGGCTAATTCCGCAAATAATTCAGGAGTCATGTCTTTTTCTCATAATGCCAAAAACGATATTAAGGGCGATCTGAGCAGACACTAAATAAATGAAGGGACAAACTTTATGAACTAACGCGCTAGAAGGAAAAGCAGCGATATCTATCTATGCGTCAAAAACCAACCCTAACAGTGCCTGCTGATTAAAAATCAGGCACGCCATCGCCATCGTTCACCCACATACGGGAGACGATCTTTTTCAGCATTATTTTTCACGGTCGCTGTAGCAAATAGCATCACGGCAGGTTTAATTAAATTTATGAATAAGCAAAAGATATAGTAGCACCCTATTTGAATCAACTACCACCGCCTACTATTCATACATTAATTAGGGACTTTTGCTGTTTTTAATCCCAAAGAACAACGCAAAATGCAATCAAATTTAGTAACGGTAAAATACAAAAGCCTTCGCCACCAAAAGTAATAGGCCAAAAAAAACCCCGACAAGCGGGGTATACAAGTGCTGTGATAAGAATCAGCCAAGCCAGAAAAGCGACTTGGCGGTACAAGCCATTGATAAATGGGGAATGACCTGTGAGCTTCTACAAGAGTAAACCCAGCCCTAAAATATAAAAAATCGATTTTATTTAAATAAAAGATCGTTTTTTACGAAGATTGAATTTCGCAAGCTCAAGATTCTTAAAATAGATGATCTAAACGCCCGACAATTTTATCGGGATTTGATAGCGCAATATCTTTACCATGATTGTATCCATATGGCACGCACACCACTGGACAACCCGCTGCTCGCGCAGCAGCCACATCATTCACTGAATCCCCTACCATTAAGGTATTTTGGGGTTTAGCACCACAACGTTTCATTGCTTCTTGTAAAGGCATTGGGTGAGGCTTTCGTTCAGATAGACTATCTCCACCCAAAACCACCTCAAAGAAATCGCTAATCCCAAAGCCGTCCAACATACTATGAGTAAACGAGATTGGCTTGTTAGTGACTACGCCGAGCTTAACCCCGTGCTCACGCATCCACTCTAGACACTCAAGGACACCAGGATACAATTCGCTACGATCAGAAGTGGATTCAGCATAAAACGCAAGAAAAAGCGCATAAGCCTTATCAAATAGGGATTCGTCCACGTCTTCGCCTGCCATATCACCAGCTAAGGATCGACGTACCAAAACTGCGGCACCATTACCTACCCATTGCCCCACGTTTTCGATACCCGCAGGCACTCTCTCTATGGCGACAAGCATTCGATCGATTGCTTGAGCCAAATCAGGCACGCTATGAACCAGCGTACCATCTAGATCAAACAGGACGAGCTTTGGGTTTTGCCCCTCAAACAGCTCTTGCATTAAGCAATCTTCGCTTTAGCCAATTCTGCTCTCATCTGCGCAATAGTCTCAGCGTAATTATCTGTATTGAAGATGGCAGAACCAGCCACAAACGTATCAGCACCCGCTTCTGCAATTTCACGAATATTACCAATACCTACACCACCATCGATCTCCAAGCGGATATCACACCCGCTTTGATTGATCATCTCGCGAGCCTGGCGCAGCTTATCCAAAGTACCTGGAATGAATTTCTGACCGCCAAAACCTGGATTCACAGACATCAATAGCACCATATCCACTTTATCCATGACGTATTCCAAGTGGCTCAATGGCGTTGCTGGATTGAAAACCAAACCGGATTTACAACCGCCGTCTTTAATCATCTGCAAAGAACGATCAATATGCTCAGAACCTTCTGGATGGAAAGTGATGTAGCTGGCACCGGCTTCAATAAAATCTCCGATAATACGATCAACAGGTTTAACCATCAGGTGCACATCAATTGGCGCTTCAATGCCATGCTTTCGCAGTGCACTACACACCATTGGACCAATCGTTAAATTTGGCACATAGTGATTATCCATCACATCAAAGTGCACATAATCTGCGCCCGCCGCCAAAACATTTTCAACTTCTTCGCCCAAACGCGCAAAGTCGGCAGATAGAATCGATGGTGCAATTTTGAAATCAGACATGGAGATTTTCCAGTTACAAATAATTTAGGCATATTTTAGCGGAGCAGACATCTTGCTGTCAGCCTGCTTCTTACTCATAATCGTTCAAATGAAATTATATTCTCTTCTCCTTAGTCTTAGTTTGATTTCCTCTGCCGCCTTTTCCGCCGAAGAGGAAGCTAACGCAGGTACTGAAAAAGCAGCCAGCGCAGCTCAACCATCAGCACCTACTATCGAAAGAACTGAACCCAGTAGAGAAAAGAATCTTCGCCAAGCGCTCTCATCACACCCCGACCCTAGCACACAGGTACTGCAGCTCGATACCGGAAAAGATGGGGAACAATTACTTGGTTACTATTTAACTGAAGGCAGCGGGATACCACAAGGTGGCGCCATTATATTCCCGGATGAACTCACCCATATGGACTGGCCCGAAAATCTAAACCAAATCCGCTCAGGCCTAGCTAATCATGGCTGGTATACATTAGCAGTCTTTTTACCCCAACCAACTCAAGCACCTTTACCGAAACGTACGCTACCGGTTTTATCGGCCATAAAACCCACTCAGAGTTCAGACAATCCCCAAGACAACTCAACAGAACCTGCAGAAGCCCAAGAAGAAGACACAACAGAAAACACCGAAACACCTTCTGACGCAACAACGAATCAGCAGGAAAATGCCGCTAACGCACCAGCAGAGACAGAGCAAGAACCGGAAGAAAAGAAAGAGAATTACCAAGAAATCGTAACCCGCCTTGGCAACACTGCATTTGAGCACCTCAAAAAAGAGAAAGGCGTCGATAGAGTTCTTGTTTTAGGTGCCGGCACAGGTGCCACATGGGCTGCACAATACGTTCAAAAGCACCAAGAACAGCAAAACCTTCGCTTAGTCCTATTAGACGCTCGAGACTCTAAAACAGAAAACGCTCCGCGGCTGTTAGAAATTCTACCAGAGATAAAAACCACCATTATCGATCTACACCATTCTGCACGCAGATCGACAAATCCAAATTACAGAGAAAACTCGCCTGAACGAAGATTACGATTAGCGCGACATAAGCGTATGAACAATTTTCACCAAAGCCGTTTACCGCAAGCCAATGACAATTGGAAAAAAGATAACTCTTGGTTGTTCAAACATGTTCGAGGAATGATCAACACCTACATTATCAAAGCCGAACAGCAAAGCCGAAGTATAGATATCCCTTCGGAAGAGCAAGGTAACAAAGAACAAGCACCAGGCTAAAAAACGCGCTTATTTTCGCGCTGTCTTTATTCGTTCGTAGGCAGCCTGAATTTCCTGGGATTTCTCTTTGGCCAACTCGATCATTTCCTCTGGCAACCCTTTAGAAACCAATTTATCTGGATGATGTTGGCTCATCTGGCGACGATAAGCTTTTTTCACTTCTGCATCAGATGCGCTTTCATCCACACCTAAAACCGCATAAGCATCTTTCAACAGCACAGCCGCATCAACACCAGCCTGACCGTGCTGATAAAAATCTCGTTGCGCTTTGACGCGAGCGATTACCTCTTCAACGCTATCCGCACCAAACTCTAGTAGATGACAAAGCTCTTCAATGATTTTTAGTTCTGGCGCACTTACCTCGCCATCCGCCATAGCAGCCTGCAATTGAATTTCAATAAACATCAATTTGACCGTAGGTCGATGACGTAAAAGGATTGCAAGCGGCTTTACCGTTTTACTAAATTCAAAGTCTTCACCTTTCCCCTGAGTAAAAAGATCAATCGCCTCACGCTTACGCTCATCGGTTAAGCGCATTTGCGTCATTACATTTCGAGCAAATTGAATCTCATCTTCTGTGACGCGCCCATCCGCTTTCGCAATACGCCCCATCACGGAAAAAGTTGCTTTAAAAAAGGCTTCTTGCGGATTTACGGCAGCCACCGCTTTAGTCAATGCACGACTAATCAAGTAACCGACAAACCCACCAAATATCAGCCCCCAAAAACCACCAGAGAACAAACCTACCGCTGCACCCAGCAATATAGAAGTGGAGTACCGTTTAATTCCTGATCCCAACTGCGCGCCCGCCTCTTGTGCATCAAAGGCCATTAATTTGATTCCCTAAAACTAAACTATTTATCTCATCCAATCTTTCAGGTGTTCCGATATCTGCCCAAAAACCTTCGAACAACTCACCTGAAACCTTCCCTTCAGCCATCTGTTCTCTAAGTAACGGAGCCAATGGGGCTTTCTCATCTAACGCGATACTCTCAAACATCTCAATAGATAAACGACTAATTCCGCTAAAGGTATAACCTATTTCATCTTCACTATTCACTCGCCCCCTTCGCAACCCAAAATCTCCATCAGGGTTATGCTCAGGATTAGGCACCAAGACTAAATGTGAATCATCTGATTCTCCCAGCAATGTCTCAAATGGATAGTTTGTAAAGACATCACCATTAACCAGCAAGAACTGTTTTTCGCCATCAGCCGCCAACAATGACAAAGCCTTACGAATGCCGCCCGCCGTTTCTAGAGGCTCAGATTCAGCAGAGTAATAAATTGAAACGCTGTATTTAGACCCATCCCCGAGATAACTTTCTATTTGAGAACCAAGCCAGGCGTGATTAATCACTATCTCCTTAATACCAGCATGAGCCAAACGCTCAATGTGATATTCGATCAAAGCTCGATCAGCGATTTTTAAAAGGGGCTTAGGCGTCTTCAACGTTAAAGGGCGCATTCTAGTCCCTAAACCCGCTGCTAAAATCATGGCCTTCATGACATAACCCAATTATCCAAAACAGTATCAGCGAAATACTCACTCTTACGCATCGCTGGCAACAACTCAGACACCATCCATCCCGCAACCGGCTTTAACTCCTCAACTTTAGCCGCCACTGTAATAAGATAATTCAGGGTTCTTGGGATATCTGCCAAATAACCAGACTTTCCATCACGTATATGTAAACGCGCAAAAATCCCTATAGCTTTAAGATGACGCTGCGCGCCCATGAGATCAAACCAACGCTTAAAATAAACTCGATCAGGCATATTCTGACCGTTAGCAATCAAGGCCTGCCTATATTCCTCAACCCAACCATAGACCTTTTCATCCGACCAATCGATATAGCAATCTCGTAGCAAAGACGCTAAATCGTATGTCACAGGCCCTTCAACAGCATCCTGAAAATCGATAATTCCTGGAGCCTGATCCTTGCGATACATAATATTTCGAGAGTGGTAATCTCGATGCACAAAGACTTTCGGCTGTTCTAAAGCGGAATCAATCAGATAATCAAATAGAAAAGAGACCAAACGCTGCGCCTCTACATTTAATTTTACGTCCAGTAATTTTTCCACAAACCATTCTCGGAACAGCTCGACTTCTCGACGCAGCAAGGCATCGTCATACAAAGGCAACTCTTTACCCCGAGCCGGCTGACAGCTCTGCATCAGCAACAAGGTTTTCAATGCTTCGCCATACAACCCATCAACGCTTTCTTCTGAAAGCTGATCTAAATAAAGATCATTGCCAAAATCGCTAAGAAGCATAAAACCTTTAGACAGATCATGATTATGAATATGCGGAACTGAAACCCCGGTGTGCTCCAACGCTGTCGCTACTTCCATAAAAGGGCGGCTATCTTCTTTCTCCGGTGGCGCATCTACAGCTATCCAAGTATTTTTACCGGATATAGCGCGAAAATAACGACGAAAGCTGGCATCACCTGATACGGTTTCGAGCTGCCAATCTTCACTATTAAACCCCGAAAATTCCGGTAAAACGTCCAACAACCACTCTTTTAAATCTGTATACCGCAGATCCATCTAAATACGCCCCACAAACCATCTAAATGCTTTAACAAGCTATTATGACACTCAGATAACCCAAAAAGGTAGAAGAGATCAGCAATTCATTCGCTAATCATTAATTCTTAACTCTCAACAAAAACCCTGCAGAACTCTACACTCACTGCCTAGAATGATTTATCATTCTGCCCCTTATGCTTAATTTCACTGAAGTTCGGCCACAACCGAATTCATCGGAACCGCTGAAACGGATTTAGTATTTGATGCCCTTCGCTAAACGATCGACATATACGCTAACGCTAGCCATTAGTGCAGCATTAGTATCTAGCTATGCGACTGCAGAAAACAAACCATCTGAACAAGAGATGGCTTGGAGCTGCAGCATGACCAAAGATGGCGAATGGGATTGCTCCGTTAATGAAGAATTAGTCGAGCAAACCGAAGCGGCCAAACAAGCACCTCAGGAATCAGTCGCCCACAAGCCTGTTTCATCAACAACGCCTAGTTCTGAAGCTGCGCCAGTTGAAATTAAAACGGTATCACCCGCTCAAGCAGCGCCGATCCCTCGGGTTAGACAAGAAAACGTTGTTTCGGTACCTATTACAACCCAAAGCCGCCCAAGCGTAAAAGCCAAAGCTACAAACAACGGTGTTTGGGACTGTGTTGCAGGGGCAAATGGTGAATGGCTCTGTAACGATGAGATTGAACAAGCGCAACAGCAACCTCAGCTGGCTATTGAAACACCTACGCAAACGAACGTACAAACCACCGTTCCAGCTGTTGTTACTCACCAACCTATACAAACAGCCGAAGTGATTGGAAGCGAATGGCAATGTGGTACGAGTCCAAGTGGCGATTGGGATTGCCATAAAGTTAACATCCATGCCATTAGCCTGCCTCAATCACAGCAACGTAGCGGCTCGTCGGAACCACTATATAATACCGAAAACCCATACTCTCACCTGGATTGGGCTTATTACAGAAATCCTCAAGGCCAACAATGTGCCGGACGCTATTTAGAACCTAGCTATCCAATAACTGGTGATGAACACTTAGACAACCCTCCTCTCTACTTGGAAGCCGACCAGTCATCTACAATAATAGGTGGACTAAGCCGTTTACAGGGCGGCGTTACTATGCGCCAAGGCGGTCGCCGACTCAGCGCTAGCTCAGCAGAATTAGACCAAGTCACAAACAAAGCCCGTCTAGAAGGTAACGTTAAGTTCCGAGAAACAGGGCTATTAATGCTCAGCGATAGCGCACAGATCGACACAAGTAATTCAGAAGCTATTTTCAATAATGCTCAATATGTTATCCATGAGGACGGCTTTAGAGGTTCAGCTGATCGTATTATCCGATTAGAAGATGAAAGATTACGTATAGAAAACGGTGATTACACCTATTGCCCTCCATTCAGTGATGCATGGAAGTTAGAGGCCGACAGCATTGTGCTCGACCAAAACGAAGGAGTTGGTAAGGCAGAAGACACTGTCATTCGTGTAGGTGGCGTGCCTATCTTCTATGCACCTTACTTTACCTTCCCAATCGATAATCGCCGTAAATCTGGCTTTCTTTACCCTAGCGTTGGCTACAGTACTGACGGCGGTCTAGATCTAGCAGTGCCATATTACTTCAATATCGCGTCTAATATGGATGACACGCTAACTGCCCGCTATATGGCTGATAGGGGCCTATTACTAGAAAACGAATTCCGTTACATGAATAAGTGGTCTAGAAATACCTTGAATACAGCCTATTTATCTAGCGACAAGTCTTTTAATGATGACAGATGGTTACTCGGCATAAACCACTCGGGCAAGCCTGCCGAAAGGTGGGGCACAAGTATTGATTTCAGCGCAGTAAGTGACGATGATTATTTCGAAGATTTGGATACGAACCTAGAAGTAAGTCGCCAAGATCACTTAGACCAACGCGCAGATATCACTTATAGCCAGAAAAACTGGAGTTTCAGAGCACGAGTTCACGACTATCAAACCATTGATAACGATAGTAAATCACCTTACAAACGCCTTCCTCAACTTACCCTAAAAGGTGAAAACGAGTTGGGGGATGCCGGCGAATTCAAGTATATCGCTGAATACACTCAATTCGATAGGGACTTATCGGGGCTAACAGGTCGCGATCGAATTATTGGCGACCGTCGATTCATCATGCCAACCGTCAATTATCTATGGCAAGCACCATGGGGTTACATCAAACCAGAGCTATCTCTTTGGAGCAGTAGTTACAGCCTAGACAATCAACTATCAAGCTTAAGTGAAAGCCCTAGCGTTAACGTACCTATCCTTAGCTTAGATAGCACTGTAATTTTCGAAAGAGCCCTTAGCAACGGCGGCACGCAAACCTTAGAACCACGAATATACGGTTTATACGTTCCAGAAGAAGATCAGGATGAAATCCCTGACTTCGATACTTCTGAACCTGACTTCAGTTATAACTCTCTATTCCGCCACAACCGTTTTAGTGGCAAGGATAGAATCGGAGACGCTAAACAGATCTCGCTTGGACTTGCTAGCCGATTTTACGGGCAAGATGGAAACGAGAAAGGTAGTCTAAGCATTGGTCAGGCCTACTATTTTGCCGACCGCAAAGTACAGCTAGATCCCGCATCGCCTGACTCTACCGAAGGTCAGAGCGACATTGCGACAGAAGCAGTTTGGTATCTAAACCAAAACTTCCGTGCTAGCTTCGATGCGATCTTAGATAACAACGATTTCAGCAATACTGAATCAAACCTGCGTTTACGCTATAACAGCGATCTAGATCATCGGTTTGACTTCAGTTACCGTTATGAAGAAGACACACGCAAACAGACGGATCTATCATTCATCTGGCCTTTAAATGGCAGCTGGACTGCTATGGGGCGCTGGCTACATGATATTGAAGAAAACGACAATCTAGAATCAGCACTAGGCCTCGAGTACGAGAGCTGCTGCTGGAAAGTCAGCTTTGCAGGACGCCGCTGGCTAGACGATAAAGACAATTACGATACAGGCATGTTCCTGAATTTCACCCTAAAAGGGCTTGGATCATTTGGCAGTGGCAGCAATGGCTTCCTAAATGACATTATTGGTTATGAAGAGCGTGAAGAGCACAATGACAAATAAGCTTCGCAATATACTATTTTCTGCAGCTGTTTTCGGACTACTGATCCCAACTTCGCAAGCAACACTTGCCGCGGAAATCCCACTGGATCGCGTTGCCGCTGTTGTCAATGACGGCATAATTATGCAAAGTGAATTGGCACAGCGTACCGCCATAGTTAAAGAACAACTAAGCGCACGTAACACAAAACTGCCACCTGAACACATCTTGCACAAACAAGTTTTGAATCGTCTGATTATCGACAGTATTCAAAAGCAACTTGCAGCCAAGCAAGGTATCCGCGTAACTGAAGGACAACTTGATGCCGCCATTGCAAGAATAGCTGCTCAGAATAGCCTTTCTTTAGATCAATTCCGTGACGCTCTAATAGCTGAAGGTCGAGATTACAATCAGGCTCGAGAACAGATCCGTAACGAGATGCTGATCTCCAATGTACAGCAAAACCTTGTTAACCGCAGAATCCGCGTGTCCGAGCAGGAATTAGAAAATTTCCTAAACTCAGCTAGCGGCCAAGAACAGACTTCAGCAGAGTATCTGCTCGGACACATTCTTCTGGCAACGCCATCTCAAGCCTCTCCAGAAGCGATCCAGAAAGCGGAGCGCGAAGCTAACGAAGTGTTCAAGAAGTTAAAATCAGGCGCTGATTTTGCTGAAATGGCAGTAGAATTTTCCAATGCACCTAACGCTCTTAAAGGCGGCGATTTAGGCTGGAGAAAAGTAAACGAGCTCCCTGAAGTATTAGGAAATGCGATTCGTAAACTATCTCCTGGCGAATTCAGCAAGCCAGTCCGCTCACCAAGCGGCTTCCATATCCTTTTGGCGAAGGACAAGCGCGGCGGTGCGGTACAACTAGTACCTCAGCGCTTAGTTAGTCATATATTACTTAAGCCAAGTGAGATTCGCACATCTAATCAGGCAAAACACCAAATCACCCAGCTGTATCAACGCATACAATCTGGCGAAAAATTTGCAACTTTAGCAAAAGAGTATAGTGACGACCCTGCAAGTGGCTCTGAAGGCGGCTCTCTAGGCTGGACGCAAGACGGCCAAATGGTGCCAGAATTTGAACAAGTGATGAACAATACTGTGGTTGGACAAGTATCCGTTCCTTTTGAATCACGCTTTGGCTGGCACATTTTGACAGTCCTAGATACTCGCACGCAAGACCTAGGCGCTCAGATGCAAGAGAATCAAGCTCGCGCAGCTATTCGCAAGCGCAAGTACAACGAAGAGTTAACCAACTGGTTGCGTGAAATTCGCTCTCAGGCCTACGTCGACATTAAGGAGTGATTGCTTGGGCATCAATAGATTAGCAATCACCCCTGGTGAACCCTCTGGTATCGGCCCTGACCTGTGCATTCAAATCGCGCAGCTGGGCCATAATCACGAACTGATTGCATTTGCAGATCCTGACTTATTACGCAAACGCGCGGGACTACTGCAACTGCCTATTTCAATTGAACAGTTCGACCCTGAGCTTCCGCCGTCACCAACGCCCGCAAGAACTCTCAAGGTAGTTCCGGTTTCACTGAAAGCTGAAGCTATACCTGGAGAACTTAATAGTAATAACGCGCCTTACGTTCTGGAGACTCTGACGCAAGCGACACAGGCTTGCCTGAACGAAACCTGCGACGCTTTGATAACAGCCCCAGTACATAAAGGCATTATCAATGATGCCGGCATCCCTTTTAGCGGCCACACAGAGTTTCTTGAAGCTCTGACGGAAACCAATAAAGTCGTTATGATGCTAGCAACCGAAGGATTAAAAGTTGCGCTAGCAACAACCCACCTTCCCCTCCGAGACATAGCAGATGCGATTACGCCAAAATTACTCACTGAAGTGATTGAGGTATTACATCACGACCTCGTAAACAGCTTTGGCATCAAAGCGCCTAATATCTTAGTCACGGGGCTTAACCCTCATGCTGGGGAAGGCGGCCACTTAGGTCGCGAAGAGATTGAGGTCATCGAACCCACGCTAGATAAACTCAGAGGCAAAGGCATAACCCTCAGCGGCCCTTGGCCAGCTGATACACTATTCACAGACAAGTACCTTGCTACAGCAGATGCCGTGCTAGCCATGTACCACGACCAAGGCCTTCCAGTGCTAAAATACAAAGGATTCGGTAAAGCTGTGAATATTACACTCGGCATGCCTATTATTCGCACCTCTGTAGATCACGGTACTGCATTAGATCTTGCCGGAACTGGGACTGCCGACTCAGGCAGCCTGATGACCGCGATTGAATACGCCGGCATCATGGCTACCCACCGCAATCAAACTACGAATTAATTCATGACTAAAAAACCAGTAGCACATAAAGCCCGCAAGCGTTTTGGGCAAAACTTTTTGCACGATCACGGCGTGATTCGTCGCATCATTCGCTCTATAGCACCTCATGAATCAGATCAACTAGTAGAGATTGGTCCTGGTTTAGGCGCACTGACAGAAGAGCTTCTTAGCGAAGCGGGTGAACTTGATGCAATTGAACTAGATAGAGACCTTCCTCCGATCTTACGCACAAAGTTCTTCAACTACGGCGACAAATTCCGCATTCATGAAGCGGACGCTATGAAGTTTGATTTCTCCCAGCTACAAAAAGGAGAAAAGAGATTACGAATTGTAGGAAACCTTCCATATAACATCTCCACACAGCTAATTTTTCATCTACTCAGTCACGCTGAGCAAGTGGAAGACATGCACTTCATGTTGCAAAAAGAAGTTGTCGATCGCATGGCGGCTGGACCAGGCGAAAATAATTACGGCCGACTTGGCATCATGGCGCAGTACTACTGCAAAGTTGAATCGCTGTTTGTTGTACCTCCAGGCGCATTTAATCCCGCACCTAAAGTAGACTCAGCTATTATTAGACTCACTCCCTATCGTGAACTACCTCACGTAGCCAAAGACGTTTCACAATTTGAAACCGTAGTGCGCACTGCGTTTAATATGCGCCGTAAAACATTACGCAATAATCTAAAACCTTTACTGACTGCAGATGCTCTAGAAGAGATCGGCATAGATCCGGGCTTACGACCTGAAAGACTGCCTGTCTCAGATTTCGTACGCATTAGTAATTACCTTACAGATCAGAAAGGTTAATCAAAGCATTTATGGAAACTATCGACCTAGGTAACAACGTCAATATCGACGTAGAAACCAACTATCTGGCCCAACAATCTGACCCTGATAGCAAACGTTTTGTTTTTTCTTACAAAATCACGATCACCAATCATAATGATATACCGGTCCAGCTTCTTAACCGCCACTGGCTAATTACAGATGGCAACCAGCATATTCAAGAAGTTCAGGGTGAAGGCGTGGTTGGTGAACAGCCTGTCATAGACCCAGAATCTAGCTACACCTATACAAGTGGCGCAGTATTAGCCACCAGCGTCGGCAGCATGCAAGGTCACTATGAAATGAGCACCGATGAAGGCACTCAATTCAATGCACCTATTGCAGCATTCACACTTGCTAGACCTAACGCACTGCACTAATTACAGGCAACCAGCATGGCGACCTATGCGATTGGCGATATCCAAGGGTGCTACGACGAACTTCAAGCCCTACTTAAATACATTAACTTTACTGCCAGCGACCACATATGGGTCGCTGGCGACCTCGTTAATCGTGGCCCCAAATCACTAGAGACCTTAAGATTCCTTCGCGATTTAGGCGACCAAGCAACCTGCGTTTTGGGCAATCATGATTTACACCTTCTCGCCGTATATCATGGGACAACAACCTGTAAACGCAGTGATACGCTGGATGAAATATTAGAAGCCCCAGACCGTACTGAGCTAATGCATTGGCTAAGCCAGCAAAAGCTAATCGCGTATGACAAATCACTTAACGTGGTGATGGTTCACGCAGGTATTCCGCCTTGCTGGACTATACGTAAAGCCCGCAAACGCGCAAAAGAAGTAGAAAAAGTTCTGCAAAGCGATCAAGCCAAAAGCTTTTTCAACCACATGTACGGTAACAAACCCGATCTTTGGAGCTCCGATCTAAGTGGCTGGGAACGCTTACGCCTGATTACGAATTACCTAACGCGTATGCGATTTTGCAGCCCTGAAGGCCAATTAGATTTTTCAGCCAAAGGCTCACTTGCCTCACAACCCGAAGGTTACCAGCCTTGGTTTAAAGCTCCACGTAAAGATTCAGCAGAAAGCGAGATCCGTATTTTATTCGGCCATTGGGCAGCTTTAGAAGGCAACGCTGATGCTGAACACGTCTTTGCACTTGATACAGGTTGCGTTTGGGGTAATAAATTAACCGCTCTACGCTTAGAAGATTATCAACTTTTTAGCGTTCCTGCGCAGGGCAAAAAGCCAAAGCCACCTGCGACATCAACTTATTTAAGCAACAGGTAACTTTTTATGAGTCATTTTGAGTGTATCGATTCTCCAAAAGCAGCAGGATTAATCAAAGATGGAGCTCAGGTTGCCGACATTCGAGATCCCAACAGCTTTGCGCAAGGCCACATTAGTGGGTCTTATAATCTCAGTAATGAAAATTTACATGACTATATAGCTGCAGCTGACATGGATAAGCCTCTACTCGTATGCTGCTATCACGGTATAAGCAGTCAACAAGCCGCTCAGTTCTTAATAGAACAAGGGTTTGATGAAGTCTATAGCATCAATGGTGGTTTTGAAGCATGGCGCGTCGAACAACCAGATCTGTGTGAAACCGTTTAATGAAGATCTATTTAGTTGGCGGAGCAGTCAGGGATCAGCTATTAGATTTCCCTGTTTACGATAAGGACTGGGTAGTTGTGGGCTCCAGCCCTGAAGAGATGATCCAACAAGGCTTTCAACCTGTAGGACAAGATTTTCCTGTGTTTATTCATCCCGAATCTGGAGAAGAATACGCACTAGCACGAACAGAAAGAAAATCTGGCAAGGGCTACACAGGCTTTGAATATAACGCCAATAAAGCGATCACTTTGGAAGAAGACCTCCTTCGCCGCGATCTAACCATTAATGCCATGGCAATGGACGATCAAGGCATAATCCATGATCCATACAGGGGACAGGAAGATTTAAACCAAAAGATCTTACGTCATGTATCCCCCGCATTTTCAGAGGACCCTCTGCGTGTTTTGCGCGTGGCACGTTTTGCAGCGCGCTACCATCACCTAGGATTTCGAGTAGCTGATGAAACCTTAGAATTAATGAGAGAGTTAGCTAAAGGCGATGAGTTAGAACATCTGACCCCTGAAAGAGTATGGAAAGAGTTTGAACGCGCATTGACCGAACCTTCCCCATGGGTATTCTTAGAACTACTGCAAAAAGCCGAAGCGATCGAAAAGGTTCTTCCTGAGCTAAAAAATGTAATGGCGCAACCAGGCTGGGCTAATGGCTTTATTCGCTCAACGCAAACTGCCACGGATGCGGATTGTCGCTTTGCCTGTCTAACAGCCCTGGATAAAGAGATTGTGCTGGATGCTTTTTGTGATCGTTTAAGAACACAAAGATCAGTAAAAGAACTTTCCTCACAGTGCCAACAACAGCACAAGAGCCTTAGTCAATTCGATAAGTTATCTGCAGAAGATAAACTGCAGACTATCCAAGCCCTTGATCTGATTCGCCGCCCACAGCGCCTGAACAAACTCTTGATCTGCGTAGATGCTCTACACCCAGAACCTACCTACCGATCACTCGTTGCAATATTAGATTCTATTAACCAAATTCAGCCTGCCAACCTGATCAAACAAGGTTTTAAAGGACCTGAACTGGGCAAAGAGATACAGCGCCTTCGTCTCGATATATGTAACCAAGATCACTAAAGGACATCAAATGCTCACCAACAATACTGCAACAAAAGTAGCGCTGATAACTGGCGGTGCACGTAGGGTTGGCGCAACAACAGCCACAACACTGCATGCAGCTGGATATACAGTAGCAATTCACTACCGAGGTTCAGTTAACGCAGCCAAAACACTACAAGAAAAGCTTAACCAAGTACGGCCCAATAGTGCCTTTATCTTTTCTGCAGATCTAAACTGCATGGAGCAAGTTGGACAATTAGCTGAAGATGTAAAATCAAAGTTCGGTAAACTCGATTTACTCGTTAATAACGCTTCATCCTTCTATTCAACGCCAATCGAACAAAGCACTCAGGAGCAGTGGGATGACTTAATCAACTCCAATCTTCGTGCCCCCTACTTTCTAGCAGCCTCGCTAAGCAAATTACTTCGCCAAAACCATGGCTGCATTATCAATATGATCGATATTCACTCACAACGCGGACTCCCTGGCTATCCAATTTACTCAATTGCAAAAGCAGGCTTAGAAATGATGACTAAGTCTTTGGCTAAAGAATTAGCACCCGAGGTAAGAGTTAACGGAGTGTCACCTGGCGCAATCTTATGGCCAGAACAAAAATTAGAAGAAGATCAGAAACAAAGCATTTTGGATAAAACGCTGCTGAAGCGCATAGGCTCAACGGAAGATTTAGCACAAGCAATTGTATTTCTTGCTTCAGCAGAATATATAACCGGACAAGTGCTTGCAGTAGATGGCGGAAAATCCCTATTCAGCCACTAGCGTTATTTAAAGCCTAAAGCTCGCAAGGTAATGATCGACCTTGCCATAGAAAGTCGATTGGCCACAACTTCTGCTTAGCCTTTTCATAACCAGACCACATTTCTAAATACGTCACATCCAGCTCAGGGTGAAGCATCTCTGCTGCTATCTCAGCTAAGGGCCACAAGACAAAAGCATTCTTGGTAATTTCATCCCGGGGTAATTGCACCCCATGATGTATACCGACTAAATCATCATAAGTAAGAATATCGATATCGAGGGTACGACCGCTAAATTTCGGCCCCTTGCGGCAACGACCATTTTCATCTTCTATCTTTTTCAGTAACGGGGATAATTCAGCTAATGGCAAGTCAGTAACGAAACCAGCCACAAGATTGTAGAAGTTATTACCAACAAACCCTACCGCTTCACTTTCATACACGCTGGATATACTCAACTCACCAAAATGCTTATGTAAAGCATCTAGCGCTTGCGAGATATAATGTTCTCTATCGATATTACTGCCGATACTGACATAAACTTGAGCCATCTTAACCACGAACTCCGCGCTCGATGATAACACCAACATCTTTTGCCTGCGGCACAGCCCCCGGCTTACCTAGACGCAAACGCAGCCATTTCACACCGAATTCAGTCATCACGATCTCAGCAATCTGCTCAGCCATGGTTTCGACCAACTGAAATTCACTCTGCTCTATAAATTCAATCAATCGATCAGAAACGGCTTTATAGTTAAGCGTATTATCAACATCTTCTGTATTTGCTGCCTGACGGATATCAGTCCCCATATCCAAATCTAGATTTACTCGTTGACGAATTTCTCTTTCCCAATCATAGATACCTATAACCGTTTCAACTTCTAGCTCTCGAATGTAAACTAAATCCATACTCAACCTTTGGATATCGAATGACCGAATCGGCAACAATGGCCTTCGGGCTAATACTTCTAGCATACCTGCTGGGCTCTATTCCCACCGCAGTGCTAGTTTGTCGTGCGCTCAATCTTCCCGATCCCCGCCAAAAGGGCTCTGGCAATCCCGGTGCAACTAACGTACTCAGGATTGGATCAAGAAAAGCTGCTTTATTCACTTTACTTGGCGATATTAGCAAAGGCCTAGCAGCGCTAGCCTTTGGAAAACTCCTACAGATCTCACAAACAGAGCTTTCCTACTGTTTGTTAGCCGCAGTAACTGGACATATCTTCCCTATTTTTTCGCCATTAAAAGGCGGTAAAGGCGTGGCGACGGCATTTGGCGCGAGCCTGGCTTTCTATTGGCCCATCGCACTGATCCAGTTAACCATCTGGGCTATCACAGCCCTTGTTAGCAAAATATCCTCACTCGCCTCAATAGCCGCAGCACTTATAACACCAGTATTCACTTGGTTGATAGCTCCAAATGACGCTCTACCTCTAGCATTCCTCTGCACGTTGCTACTTTATAGCCACCGCAAAAACATTAAAAAACTGCTAAACGGCGAAGAACCTAGACTTTAAATAGAATCAAGCGTGTCTAAAGGCCAACGAGGCTTAGTAGTAATAACCAAATCACTTTGCTGACCAGCCAGTAATCGCTGACAACCCGCAAACGCAATCATGGCACCATTATCGGTACAAAACTCTGGACGGGCATAAAAGAGTTCTGACCGCTCTTTCTCAACCATTACTTCTAAGCGTTCGCGCAAGCGCTGGTTAGCACTTACACCACCCGCAATCACCAGTTGTTTAAAACCAGTAGCCTGCAAAGCCCGGCGGCATTTAATTGCTAAGGTATCAACCACAGCTTCTTCAAACGCAGCAGCAATATCACATACCGTCTGAGGATCGATATTGCCGTCCGCGTCTCGGTGATCATTAGCCGTATTTAATGTAAAGGTTTTTAAACCCGAGAAACTAAAATCCATGCCCGGTCGATCTGTCATTGGACGAGGAAAACGAAAACGTTGACGATCACCCTGCTGTGCGTGCTTGGCAATTAACGGGCCACCCGGGTAATCCAAACCCAGCATTTTAGCTGCTTTATCAAAAGCCTCGCCCGCAGCATCATCTAAAGACTCACCTAATAGCTCGTACTGCCCAATACCATCAACACGAACAAGCTGAGTATGCCCACCAGAAACGAGCAAAGCTACAAAAGGAAATTCGGGAGGATTCTCTTCCAGCATAGGCGCGAGTAAATGACCTTCCATATGATGCACACCTATAGCGGGTTTACCCCATGCCAATGCAATGGCTCGGCCTGTCGAAGCGCCAACCATTAATGCTCCAATAAGGCCTGGACCGGATGTATAAGCAACAGCATCTACATCTCCTTTTTGAAGACCTGCTTTAGCAAAAGTTTCGTCCAATAAAGGCAATAACTTACGCACATGGTCACGGGAAGCCAATTCCGGTACTACACCACCGTACTCAGCGTGCATTTTCACCTGACTATATAAAGCATCACCAAGTAGCCCCTTTTCACTGTCATAAATTGCCACTCCCGTTTCATCACAAGAGGTTTCAATCCCCAGTACGCGCATCGTTTACTCACTTCACTAACATGATGACGCCTATTATACCTGCCCCCCTCAAAACCTGCACCGAAAATACCCAACAAACCGATTATCTGCTTTACTTCACTATGTGAAACGAATAGAATTTTGCGCCTTGCCATAAAACCGCTTGTTTTTTGGCAAGATATTTTTGTGGATTAACTAAACAATTTAAGGTTTGTTCAAACATGCCAGCTGTAAAAGTTAAAGAAAACGAGCCATTTGATGTAGCTCTGCGTCGTTTCAAACGTTCTTGCGAAAAAGCAGGTATTCTAGCTGAAGTTCGTCGTCGCGAATTTTACGAGAAACCAACTTCTGTTCGTAAGCGTAAAGCAGCAGCAGCTGTAAAACGTCACGCTAAAAAAGTATCTCGCGAAAACGCTCGTCGCGTACGCCTATACTAATCCACGCGATTTAGATCCCATCCAGAGGAAGGTTCGTCATGTCAGAGTTGAAGCAGCAAATCACTAATGAGATGAAAGCTGCAATGCGCGCTAAAGACAAAGAGCGCCTAAAGACTATTCGCATGATGCTAGCCGAACTAAAGCGCATCGAAGTAGATGAACGCATTGAACTGGATGACACTAGAGTACTGGCGGTGCTAGATAAAATGTCTAAGCAACGCCGTGACTCGATTTCGCAATTTGAAGAAGCGGCACGCATGGATCTTGCAGATGCTGAGCGACAGGAGCTGGAGGTGATTAAAACTTTCCTGCCGCAACCGCTAACTGATGAGGAAATCGCAGACCTCGTAAAACAAGCTGCAGAACAATCCGGCGCACAATCCATGCAAGACATGGGCAAAGTAATGGGGATTCTTAAACCTCAAATCCAAGGTCGCGCCGATATGGGAACAGTATCCAAACTCGTCAAGTCACAATTATCCAGTTAAACTGCCGCTGATACCTTTTCAGCTGCAACGATAATGGCCGGACGCATACCCCAAAGCTTTATTGACGACCTGCTTGCCCGCATCAATATCATTGATGTGTTAGATGGCCGTGTCCAAAAGCTAAAGCGCGCTGGGAAAAACTATTCAGGCCTCTGCCCATTCCATAAAGAAAAGACACCTTCTTTTAGTGCCAACCAAGAAAAACAGTTTTATTACTGCTTCGGCTGCGGCGCAGGCGGAAATGCCATTAGTTTTTTAATGGAATACGAAAACCTTAACTTTCCTGAAGCTGTTGAAGAACTCGCCAAGGCCGCGGGAATGGAAGTTCCTAAAGACGATAATCCCCAACAGCGTGAAAAAGAGCAGCAACTTAAAAAGCTATACGACTTATTAGCAGAAGCCGCTCAATTCTATGAAGATCAGCTCAAAAGCCACAACACGCGACAAGATGCCGTCAATTACCTGCAAACCAGAGGACTGACAGGCCAAGCAGCCAAAGCATTCTCCATCGGATTTGCCCCTTCTGGCTGGGATAACGTTCTTAAGCACCTAGGCAAAAGCAATGCAGATCAAAAGCTATTAGAAGAAGCCGGACTACTTATACATAACGAAGATCGTGATAGTCACTATGATCGCTTTCGTAATCGAATCATGTTCCCGATTCGAGATCAAAGAGGACGCACAATAGGTTTTGGTGGGCGCGTACTGGGTGATGATAAACCAAAATATTTAAACTCCCCCGAAACCCCGACTTTCCATAAAAGTAGAGAGCTCTACGGGCTTTATGAAGCACGTAAGCACAGTAACAAGCTTGAACGCCTAATCATTGTTGAAGGCTATATGGATGTTGTTGGCCTCGCACAGTTTGGCATTCACTATGCTGTTGCAACCTTAGGTACAGCAACCACTGCACAGCACTTAGAAAGACTATTTAAGCTCGTACCTGAAGTTATATTCTGCTTCGATGGTGATAATGCCGGACGAGAAGCCGCGATGCGCGCACTAAAAACAACACTTCCGGTTATCGAAGATGGAAAAGAAGCCCGATTTCTGTTTTTACCTGACGGCGAAGATCCAGACAGCCTAGTACGTCAAGAAGGAACACTCGCCTTCACTGAGCGACTAGATAGCGCTTTACCGCTTTCCGAGCTTTTCTTTAATAGTCACTCCGAACAAGCTGATCTAAACAGCATGGATGGCCGTGCTAGATTCAGCACCGAGGTATTACCAGCAATAAACTCAATGAAACCAAGTTTATTACAGCAGATGATGCTCGACCGAATTTGTGAACTAACCAATCTATCGTTAGAGCAAATACAAACTACGGTTAACTTTCATGAGTCTGTGCAAACACATACACCAGCCCCCGCCGCAGCTTCAGAGTACGATTACTCCGAAGCGCCAAGCTATGAAGACTCACAGCCATACGACTATGCCGACTATAGCAGCGAAGGTCATAGCTTCGAACGCCACGCCCATGAAAACACCCAATTTAAACCCGGAAAGAAACAGTTTCGCAGCCCTCGCAGTAACAGCAGTGAACTGTCTTTCGAACAGAAACTCATCGCTCTCTTACTTCACTATCCGCAACTGGCGTCAGAGTACCAATTTCCAGAAACCCTTAAGAGTAACACGGAAGTGAATTATCAACTTCTAGCTCAATTAGTGGCCTATTACAAACAAAACCCAACCGCATCACTTGGGCAATTGGTTGTCGATTGGCGAGAAGATGAAACCCTATCGCAAACTATTGTTGAGCTTTATGAAATATCCACTTCTTTAGAAATCACGTCTGAAGAGGTCGCCCGAGCCTACCTTGAAGATGCCCAACACGGGCTATCACTTAAGGCTCTGGAACAAGAGATATCTCTTTTGCAGAAGAAGCACAGCCTCTCCAAAGAAGAGAAAATAAAACTGGTTAAATCCATGCAACAACTTAATAAACTCAAGACAACCACCAAGAGTTAAACATCCGAATATTGCTCTTATCTAGCCTCAAAAGAGTTTCAACACATCCCCCCCTTGAAAAACAAACCATCAGACACCATATATTGCTGCATAAACCACTGAATTTTCGGCAAGTCGCTGAAAAACAGTCTATTTTTAACAGATGACAGTCACTAGCTTGCACAGCCTTTTCCCTAGCATGTTGTTAACTACATCGCTATAATGGCCTGCTCGATTTTTCATCCACTTTTTCTAGTCAGGGTCCTATGTCCGATACTTCTCAGCAACAGCAGTCTCGCCTTAAGGAATTGATCGCCCGCGGTAAAGAGCAGGGTTACCTAACCTACTCTGAGGTAAATGACCACCTTCCGCAGGATATTGCCGATCCAGATCAGGTTGAAGATATCATCCGCATGATCAATGACATGGGTATTTCCGTGTCTGAAGAAGCACCCGATGCTGAAACACTACTGATGACCGAAGGTGATTCAGCTAATGATGCCGACGAAGAAGCCGTTGCCGCACTAGCCGCAGTAGAATCGGATGCTGGCCGTACAACCGATCCAGTACGCATGTATATGCGTGAGATGGGTACTGTTGAGCTGCTAACTCGTGAAGGCGAGATCAGCATTGCTAAGCGCATTGAAGAAGGTCTACGTGAAGTAATGTCTGCCGTAGCCTGCTTCCCTGGCACCGTTGACGCCATCCTTGAAGCGTACAAATTGACCGTTGAAGAGGAAGGTCGCCTAAGCGATATTTTCAGTGGTTACATTGATGCAGACGACGATGAAGAAATCCCTGCTGCTACTATCACGGATCCAAATGCCGAGGTAGAAGAAGATGACGAAGACGAAGAAAAGGAAAAAGGCCCAGACCCAGAAGAAGCTGCGCGCCGTTTCGGTCTTATCAAAGAACACTTTGACGCACTACACCTAGCTCTGGAAAAACAGGGCCGCGACAGCAAAGAATTCGGCAATTCCCAAGTGCTTCTAAGCGAAGCATTTGCTCCGATCAAACTTTCTCCTCGTTACTACGAAGCAATCGTTGGTCAAGTTCGCAATACTATTGACGGAATTCGCAAGCAAGAACGCACCATCATGCGCATCTGCACACAACGTGCAAAAATGCCACGTAAGACGTTTATTAAAGAATTCCCAGGTAACGAAACAAACCCTGACTGGTTTAAAGAAGTTATCGATTCCGGTTCTGATTACTCTCGTGCAATCAAAACCAATCTAATTGAGCTTAAACGTGCTCAAAAGAAACTTATCCAAGCAGAACTTACCACTGGTATCAGCCTAGCCGAGATCAAAGAGGTTAACCGTCGCATGTCGATTGGTGAAGCTCGAGCACGTCGCGCTAAGAAAGAAATGGTTGAAGCCAACCTACGTCTTGTAATCTCTATCGCTAAGAAATACACCAACCGTGGTCTACAGTTCCTAGATCTAATCCAGGAAGGTAACATCGGCTTGATGAAAGCTGTTGATAAGTTCGAATACCGCCGCGGCTATAAATTCTCTACATATGCGACATGGTGGATTCGTCAGGCAATCACACGATCGATTGCTGACCAAGCACGCACAATTCGTATCCCAGTACACATGATCGAAACTATCAACAAACTGAACCGTATCTCTCGCCAGATGCTTCAGGAAATGGGCCGCGAAGCTACACCTGAAGAACTTGCTGAACGCATGGAAATGCCTGAAGACAAAGTTCGTAAAGTACTTAAGATTGCCAAAGAGCCGATCTCCATGGAGACACCGATTGGTGATGATGAAGATTCAAGTCTAGGCGATTTCATTGAAGACATAACTATCTCCTCTCCTGTTGATTCAGCAACAGGCGAAGGTCTTCGTGAGGCAACTCGTGAAGTTCTAGCAGGCCTAACGGTGCGTGAATCCAAAGTACTTCGCATGCGCTTCGGTATCGAGATGAATACGGACCACACACTTGAAGAAGTTGGAAAGCAGTTCGACGTAACACGTGAACGTATCCGTCAGATCGAAGCCAAAGCACTACGCAAACTACGTCATCCAAGCCGCTCTGAACACCTGCGCGGCTTCCTTGACGAATAGTAAATTCTTTTAAATCAAACTCTTGTGCCCGTGAAACCATATCGGTATTATGGGCACCCTTCTTAGGGCCTATAGCTCAGTTGGTTAGAGCGCTCGACTCATAATCGATCGGTCGCAGGTTCGAGTCCTGCTAGGCCCACCACCTTAAAAACATCTAATTCTGCATTCATTTTCAGTGGAAAGGCTTTTCACTGACTACATACTTTTTAGTTGCAAGCCAATCAACAACTGGGGATGAGGGCTCGTACCCAGGTATAGAACCTTCTAACAGCGATCTAGCTGAGAAACTATCACCAATAGCTATAGATCTAAGCAATTTTTCCAACAGCTCACTTAACTCTGCAGCTTCCAACTTTTCTTCCAACGCTCGCATAATCTTTGAATGCTCGGTTCCAACAACATCTTCACCAATAAGCAATTCCTCATATAGCTTTTCACCAGGCCTTAAACCACTGTACTCAATTCCTATTCCTTTGGCGGATGATTCAGTTTTAAATTCTTGCCCCATAAGACTTATCATTCGCTTAGCCAGCTCTTCAATTTTTACTGGCTGTCCCATATCTAGAACAAACACATCTCCCCCAGATGCCATAGAGCCAGCCTGAATAACTAAAGATGCCGCTTCAGGTATCGTCATAAAAAAGCGCGTAATTTCAGGATGCGTTACT
Source organism: Neptuniibacter sp. SY11_33 (assembly GCF_047778025.1). Classification (GTDB taxonomy): domain Bacteria; phylum Pseudomonadota; class Gammaproteobacteria; order Pseudomonadales; family Balneatricaceae; genus Neptuniibacter. The sequence continues at coordinate 682,165 of NZ_CP180543.1, read as the reverse complement.
GTAATTGGCCCTCCTGTGCTTATCTGGTGGCGAAACAGTGGTACCACAGATCCAGAGGATCCTAAGACATTACCAAAACGCACCATTGAAAAAACAGTACTTGGTGAAGACGAAGCCAAATCCTGCAGAACGATTTCAGCAAGGCGCTTAGTTGCTCCCATTACATTAGTCGGGCGAACTGCCTTGTCAGTTGAAATAAGAACAAAGCGCTCTACACCAGACTCGAGAGCCGCATCCGCCATGACCTTGGTACCAAACACATTGTTTTTAATTCCCTCAAATACATTGTGCTCGACCATTGGCACATGCTTATATGCAGCAGCATGGTAAATCGTATCGATATCAAATTTATTAATTACCGTAGTTACTCGTTGCGCATCCAGCACACTGCCCAAAACTGGATAAATTGCAGTCTTATTTCCAATTGAATCGAGACGTTCTTGCAGCTCTTTCTCTATGGTATAAAGAGCAAACTCACTCATTTCATAAAGAACAAGTAGCAATGGATTCTTGTTAAGCACCTGTCGACAAATCTCTGAGCCTATTGACCCTCCAGCACCGCTAACTAAAACAGCCTTACCTTCGATACTTCGCTTGAGCAAATCCTCATTTGGAGGAACTGTATCACGACCCAGAAGATCCTCAGGCTCAACATCTCTCAGATTTTCTACCGACTCACCAGAGATAATATCAGGTAGATTTGGAACAGTCTTAACATGAACTTTATACTCAGCCAGTTTTTCTAAAACCGATCTACGCTGAGACCTTCCTATCGAAGGTAATGCAAGTAAAACCTGCCGAACAGAATGCGTATCGATGAGGCAATGTAAATCATTAGGTGAATAAACCGGTAAACCATTAACAGTGCTTTTCCATAGCCCTTTATCGTCATCAACAAAAGCTATCGGCAAGTATTCAGCTCCTCCTCCTAGTGCCGAAGCAAGTTGCACACCTGAGCCACCAGCCCCATAAATAACTACGGGCTCTTTTTCAACATAAAACTTGAGCAGCCAGTGATAATAACTTCTTACAAGAAAGCGACTTCCACCTACATACACTAAAGCAGCTAAAGCAAAATTAATTGGAACTGACCGAGGAAAAGGCTTTACTTCCAAAAGAATCGCCCCGGCCCATAACAAAACCGCTAAAGCCAAAACACCTTTACAAACAGATAAGATTGCTTGGGCACCCATGAAACGTACCACAGCCCGATACAATCCTAATTTCATGAAAATTAGTGTTCCAATTACTGGGGTAAACAGAAACAGCGCCCAAGCTTCTTGTAAATACTCAATTGGCCACCATTCCGCTAAACGCAAAGCATAACCTGACCACAAAGCAAGAGGTAGGGCAATTAAATCAGCAAGTAACATAATCATTTTCTTGCTACTACGCCCTAGGGACATAATTCTATAATGGAAGGATGTTGTTGGTGCGCCGTAATACTTATCCATAAACTTTTAATAACTTTTGTGTATTTAATAATGCTACTAGCGAGCAACTTTTTAAAATCACTGGCTTATTAAAACAACCAGAGAGCAAAAAAATTCAACTGAGCTTTATAGCCAAATTCCTTGTTAACAATAAACGCACCTAAAGTTTCTTAACCTTAGAAAATGTTTACCAATCGAACAATTCAAATACAAAGACTAACAAGAGAAGTGAGCATTGACAGCCTCATCCAGAGCCTTGCAGGTTTTTTCAATCTCATCAGGAGCAACAGTTGGATGACATAGAAACATTAGACTTGTTTCACCCAGCTTTCTGGCATTACCCAGCCTTTTTTCAGGTCTAAACCCCGTACCGTCAAAAGCCTTTTCAAGGTAAACCTCTGAGCAAGACCCACTGAAACAGGGGATACCCATGGACACAATGTTCTGCATTATCGAATCCCTATCGGATTCACTACCATTCACAAATACATAACACTTATAAGCCGCATGTAAAGTTGGCTGAGTAGACTCAGAATCAATTTTTAAATTAAAGACAGGCACTCTAAGATGTTTGTTTTTCTGAGCACAATTCCAGATTTTCTTAGCATTGTTAAATCGCGATTTTTGCCACTCTGATAACTTACTAAGTTGTATTCGACCTATTGCAGACTGCATTTCTGTAAGCCTCCAATTAGTACCAAAGGACTCATGCAACCATCGAAAGCCTGGCGGGTGTTGCTGCTCATAGATCGCCTTCCAACTCTTTCCATGATCTTTATATGACCACATTAGGGACCATAAAACACGATCATTGGTCGTCACCATCCCTCCTTCTCCGCCAGTCGTCATAATTTTATCCTGACAGAAAGACCAACAACCTACATGACCTATGGAGCCAACGGAACGACCTTTGTACTTAGCCCCATGTGCTTGCGCACAATCTTCTATGACCTTAATATTGTTCTCAGCAGCCAGGTCCATAATAGGATCCATATCACATGGCCACCCAGCCAAATGGACACATATTATGGCTTTTGTTTTCGATGTTATGACAGGGCGTATAGTTTCGGCGGTTATATTTTGGCTATCCAAATCAACGTCTGCAAATACAGGTACAGCACCTGCAGTTACAATACTCGAAACGGAAGCCAAAAATGTTCTTGAAGTAACAATAACTTCATCACCAACAGATACACCTATGCCTTTCAACGCAAGATCCAATGCTACCGTACCGTTACTCACAGCAATGGCATGATTTACGCCAACAAAATCTGCAAACTCTTTCTCAAATTGACGCCCCTGATTTCCAGTCCAATAATTTACTTTATTAGACAATAAGACTTCGCTAACCGCATCAGCCTCTTCCTTTGTAAATGAGGGCCAAGGAGAAAAAGAGGAAATTGACATTAGTGAATACCTCTATCAATTCTGATGACCTGTCCCGTAATTTTGGATGAACTGTTATCTGAAGCTAAAAAGCAGACTGTTGCTGCCACTTCCTCGGGCTCTATTATTCCTGCTAGTGCTGATCGCTTATCTGACAATTCCATTGCTTTTTCGTCATTTTTCTTACCCATTTCGGTATTAACTATTGCTGGTGCGATCGCATTAACTCTGATTCCAAATGCACCTAATTCAGTTGCAAGTACTTTAGTGCTATGGATCAAAGCCGCTTTACTTCCCCCATAAACTAAAGTCCCAGGATCCGAAAGTAAGCCTGCTGTTGACGCTATATTGATGATCGAGCCCTTCTTTTTCCTAATCATTTTTTTAGCAATAATTTGAGTAAATAACAGGGTATTAAAATAATTCGCATCAAAGACCGATTTAAATTCTTCTAGCCTGGTCATCAAAAAAGCAGAACCCTGAGCCACACCGGCACAGTTCACAAGGACATCAATTTGTTCACAACTTTTAACTACATCTTTCGCTGATTTCTTAACCGAAGCTTCATTAAGCAAATCCATCTCAACCCACCTAATCTGCTCGGGGGCATTTTGCTCAATCAGGTCGTATAAATCTTGCGAGCAATTTCGACTACAGACAATTACATGAATCCCCTGTTCTGCGAACTGCGAAACAATCTCCAGACCGATCCCTTTAGAGCCTCCGGTCACTACCGCCGTAGTATTACTCATTCCATTTACTCCGCGATCATTCTTATATACACAGGTTCTAACAAATCAAAGTCGACATCGGGTAATACCCGCTGATTGGGAAACAAAGGCACTGGAGCCCCTGTTGCAGCTCTAACGACCTCAGGAACAGAAAAATAAACTTCTAACGCAGATTCTAAAAAGTCCTGAGTTTTTATGGACTTATCTTTCTTCATGAGCTTTAGGTACTCATTAATACCGCCATCAGGCAATTGGCCTCGCACATTCAAATAGAGAGGAACAACTTGATCCAAGTATTTTATTGATGAGGCTAACTTTGAACGTTCTTCTAATTGATTAAAACCAGGTACTCTATCGTTTCCTGGAAATAGCGAATCCAATAGTTCTAAAGCTTCATTATTAATTTGATTCATGAATTCTGTCAGCCAAATATAGAGCTACTGTCTGAATAGTATTAGCGGGATTGACACAAGAGCTTGTAGGAAAAACACTCGAATCAACCACATACAGGCCATCAACATCATGGCATTTACCTTTAGCGTCCACGACAGAATTATTAGGTGCACTACCCATTTTGCATGTTCCCATAATATGCCATCCAGTATTTCTAACTGGACCATGGGCATAGCTCTTTTTAGCACCAGCAGCAGCCATGACCTCACGCGCCCTACCCATACCATGTACCATCATTTTTTTGGTATTATCACTTAATTCATAAGACACCTTGACACCAGGAACACCAAAACGATCACAATTATCAGGGTCTAATTCAACTAAGTTTTTGGTTTCGGGTAAATCTTCACAAATAATAGCAATAACAGCCTGGCGTCCATAGAAGCTTGAAAAATCATTATAAAGATCTTCACCAAATCTCAACTTTCGTCTAGACAGTGCTGATTTTGCGACCTCAACAGCTCCGGCACCTCTCAATGCATGCATCATGTAACCTAATTGATGTTGAGACTCTTCATTACGATAAAATTCTAAGCTATACAACATGCATCCCTGAGGACCTATATCTGTCTCAAGATACTCATCAAAAACCCCCTCTACATATCCCAGCGGATGGATCATTAGGTTTTTGCCAACCAAACCTGAACTATTAGCTAATCCATTTGGGTAATCATCGTTTTTACTGTTTAGAAGTATTCTAGGCGTACCAACAGCACTTGATGCAAGAACAACGTTCTTCCCCAAAAAGCGTTCTATTTCCCCTTCAGAATTATAACCTTCAACCCCGACTGCTTTGTTATCTTCAGTTAGTACGCGCGCTACCGCAAAGTTAGACTCTAATTGGAAATCATAGGATCTAGCTTTATGCAGGTATGTAATATCCACGCTGGATTTAGCTTCTTGAGGACATCCAACATTACATGGCCCTAAATTGATACAGTGAGAGCGCTCACCTCTGCTGCGAGTCGAGATTGCAGCAAAGCTAGGCCACCAATGCCATGAAAGTTGGTTAAAGCCTTCAGCGAGCCTTTCTCCAATTTTACCTAGGGGCACTGGAGGTAAAGCCTGCTCTATTTCCGGAAAATAAGGATCTCCAGGAAGGCCAGACATTGCCATTTCAGATTCGTTAAGTTCGAAATACGGCAATAGTTCATCATATTCTAGAGGCCAATCCACTCCAACCTGCTCATCTGATGCTAGTTTAAAGTCAGATCTTAGAAAGCGAGGGTAATGACCTGAGTATAGTATCGTTGAACCACCCACAGCGTTATAGTTACAGATGGCAATCGGCGACTCAGAGTCATCAACAGGGTAGTCCGCTTCATTCCCTCTAGTTGAGGCAACAGGGCTAAATTCAGTTTGTTTTAACAATTCCCAATTTGATTGTGTAGTTGGATATTTGCTTCTATCTAACTCTGAACCGCGATCTACACACAATACCTTTGCTCCATGTTGAGCAAATCTCCATGCCGCTGCAGCCCCTGCTGCACCAGCACCTACAACAATATAGTCATACATTTAAGGGCTACTTCTTAGGCAAATACTGATCTAGTATATCTGGAATTGTAATTAACATTTCTGCTTCACAGGCTACTTCACCGTCGGTCCTACCTACCGCTTTACCCTTACAAACGCCACGTCTCCAGCTAATAACTTCAGCTTCAATAACCAATTGCTGTCCAGGAAGAACCTCTTTCTTAAATTTAACTCGATGCTCTAAGGCATGGGTAACCTTCCCTTCCAAACCCTCTTGAGTAGTAATGGCTACTGTAAGCATTTGAGCCATCGCTTCTAGTTGTAGAGCCCCTGGCATGTTAGGCCCATCAGGAAAATGAACTGGAAAGTACCATTCATTATTAGTTAAATTTTTATAGCCTTTGGCATATTTCCCTGGTTCGACTTCAGTCACATAATCGATCATCAAAAATGGGTACCGATTTGGCTGAAAACGCTTTAACTCTTCACAATTAAGTGAGAACGCCATGTATCACCTCAAAGGTTATTTATCAGAAAATTTTTTTTCTTCGCCTGCTGGACTGAAACCAGCAGAACGAAAAACCACAACAACTGTCTTTAACAATATTTTAAAATCAAGTAAGAAAGACAACCGATCAACATACTCAACATCATAAGCAAACTTCTGCTCCCATGTTAACCCGTTTCTGCCATTAACCTGTGCTAAGCCACTAACCCCGGGCCTAACCATAAAACGTTTCAACTGTTCTGTGCTGTAATGGCTATCATATTCAGGTAGTAAAGGTCTTGGACCGATCAGACTCATATCACCTTTTAATACGTTAAAAAGCTGAGGTAGTTCATCCAAGCTGAGTTTTCTTAAGAGTAAACCAAACTGTGTGATTCTTTCGCTATCTGAAAGGTCCGGTGCATCAATCATTGAACGGAATTTATAAACTTTGAAAGGCTTTTGATTCCTACCGCTTCGAGTATGACTAAAAATAACAGGACGCCCCATCTTAATTGCGACTAGCAACCCCACTAGTAACATTAAAGGAAATAAGAGCAGTAGTAGTAAGAACGCAACAATAAAATCAAATAATCTCTTAAAAAAGTATTGGTACATCAGAATTAGTCCGTCTCAGTATATCGAGAAAATCGATCTAGAAGATTTACTCCGTCCCATAAGAAATTCATTTCTAGGGCTCTTCCGATAGGTACAATCCGATCAACTAAACTACCATTTTCTTCCAAATTCTTAGCAATTAACTGAGGATCAAAACCAAAGTAAGTTAATGTTTGTTCATCTTGCTCCAAATTAGACAGAGCAGCTAACAAATTAGGGTGAGACAATTGAAGGAAGTTCCCATATCTATACAGTCCATTATTCGAACTATCATTCTGAGTCCATAAGTCCGGCGCCCATTGCGACAAAACAGCTGGACCATTCTGAATTGAAATACTTTCCATCAAATCCAAATAACGATCGATTCGCGCAACAGGATCCAAACTATATTGTTTAATATTTAGAACCTCTTTAGCCTCTTTCCAAAAGAGCGCCTGAGCTTCTTTCACTTCTGCATCTGAACCAACCCATAGAACCTTTGAAGGGGACGAACAAGCATTATGATCTACAACATAAGTGTCATTATAAAAAGATTGTAAAACTCGCTGTCGTTGTTTTGCATCGTTTAAAGCAAAACTTTTTGCGTCAATTACAAGACTTGACACCCTATTAGGGAAATACATTTCAACACATCGGGGTAATTTGGGGAAACTTCTAAATTGCGATACGGTATCGTCCCCCCCCCAAACAAGTAGTCCGTCGCAATTCTTAATTCCTTCTTTAAGCCACCCACTATCATGCTCAGTTTTAATAAATACAAGTGTATCCTTAATGGTTTTATAGGCGTCCTTTTCAAGAACCTGACCAATAAAATCAATAAGCATTTCTACTTGAGGCCACGACTTTGAAGGAAGTCTTACAACATTAGAGTTCCCAGATAAAAAGCCAAATATAAATGAAAAAGCAAAATTAATAGGGACATTGGCCGGTGCAATATGAATAATAGTTCCCCAACCTTTCTTATTTCTTATGCTGGAATAAGTTTCTAACTTAGAAAGTATAGATTTTTCTCTGCAATAATAAGCAAAGGTGCAAAGATCAGGATAGCTCTTCGCTTTATTCGATTTTAGTATTAAACGAGATAACTCAAACAAAAACTCTAAGCGAAGCTCGTCTGCTACATTTACCCTTTTACGCTCGACATGACTCAATAGAGACTGCGTAGGTTTGATAGTAGCTTCATCGATTAACAGCATCACTACACCCCCTAACCTCAGCTTTTTCAAGACGTCCTTTAACTTTCAAAATTGTCCCTTCATGTCCGCAATCACACGTTGAAGCAGGTAATGTATACCCAATATCCTCAGTTAATAAAGAATGGCCTGGATAGCTCCTTTGTATATTTGAGAACAAGTGAATAAGCCCTTCTTCAGAATGATCTTTCCGAAGAAAATCCTCTCGCCCTCGAATAAGAACATCCGCTCCGCTGGGAGCATGCAAATGCCCATTAGGGCATTCCATATAGATAGAACCCGTTTGCTCAATCATTCCATAGTAATTATGAACTTTGCTACAGTTAATCGCCTTTGAAATACGATCTCTAAATACCTCGGAAGAAACTTTTTTATTCTCAAGCTTTTTCCAACCTCCACCATGGACAAGAAAAGCATTTGAGAAATCAAAATCTAATTCAAGCTCCTCAATTCTTTCAATAAACTTTTCCCATACAATAAAGGTGAATCCAAAGATAAAAATTTGTTTGCCCGAATACTTCTCAAGAAACTGCTGTACTCGTTGAATATCGATATCCAAATCTTCATTTAAAGCAAACTCACGCCCGCGAGAGAATATGCTAAAGCCATTAATCGCCGCGGTTCGAGCAGAAAATTTTTTCCTATTTTTAACAGTAGATTCAGCATCAATCACAAGCATTGGAAATCGAGCTTTTCCAAAGAATGTCTGGAACACTTCTATTAGCTTCGCTTGCTGCAACTTTGCAGTTTCCTGATCCAAATAAATCCTAGACTGAACTCCACCAGTACCCGATGAATGCATGGTTTTAAAAATTGATTCGTTAGGTATACTCAGCAAATCAAATTGCTTGAATGCCCTAACAGGCAACCAAGGCAACTCATCAAATGCAACTGCCTGAGCATAATCAGGAAATAAGGCATTAATGTAAGCCTTATAAGTTTCACATTTCTGTGAATGATGTTCCGTTAAGCTTTTAAGATCTGAAAGTAAATCGCTATGCATTATAAAAAATCGCCCATCAATTTTTGGTAATCAAGCTTACCGCTACTTTTGAAAGGCAACTCCTCTATAGTAAGGCACTTCAATCCTCTTGGGGGGAAATTAACCTTAGATAGAATGTACTCACGTAGCTCTTTTGCTCTATCTTCAGCTTCCACAACAATAATTAAGTCATCTCGCGCAATAACTGCTGACTTTTCAACACAGCCTTTTGCCATAGATTCTAGGGCATCAAGATTCACTGACATGCCGAAAATTTTAGCGAATCGTTTTTTTCGACCTACAATTGTAGCAAAGCCATCCGAATCAATGACTCCAACATCCCCAGTATAAAGAACCCCATTATTATCATCGCCTAGTGATAGATCTGAGCGCTTTCTCGCATATCCTAAACAAACGTTAGGACCACGATAAATCAATTCACCTTCATCCATTCCATCATCGGCATCTGTTTGTAAGGAGCCAATATCAAGAGGAACTCCAATTGTCCCCACCTTTAACTTACCTTGATTCGCTGGCACATAAGATATACGAGGGGAGGCCTCGGTTTGACCGTACATTGTGAGATACTCTACATCTCTTTTCTCAAACTGCTCTAAAAAGTATTCTGTCAATTTGGGCTCTAACCTACCCCCTGCTTGATTCACACATTTCAAGGACTCATAGAGCGAATCCGTTAACCTTACTCGGCGGAGCACCTCAAACATAAACGGTACTCCTGAGAGATCAGTCACTTTCTCTTTTTCAGCTAACTGCCAAAAAGCTCGATCTAACCAGGACAAATCAGTTATGACAAAGGATGAGCGTGATTCAAGCGCACAATTGAGCACAGACAACCCAAAAGTGTAATGTAGCGGTAAAGATGAAATAGAAACCCTATCTGATGAAAGCCCCATATAGCGCACAATTGACTCAGTAGCGCTGGTAATATTAAGAGCACTCATTCTCACACACTTCGGATCTCCAGTTGAGCCAGAAGTAGGAAGCAACAAACATAGATCATCAAAAAGAGATTCTGAAACAACCAAATTCCTTTTGAACATTTTCATAGAACGAAAACTATCTACGCAATTATAGCCTTCTAAAGCTAAATCTTGATCCGTTAAAATATATTCAACTTCATACAATTCCGCCAATTCTATTACGGACGCTTCGACCATATCAGCATCGATCAACAGAGGCACAACATTAGCTCTTAAGGCCCCGCAGTATAAAGCAATAGTCTCTAAATTCTTTTTACATGCAATAAGAGCAATTCCTCGCTCAATGCCTGAAAAGAACTCATCCCCCATCGTAAATACTTCGGCAAATGTATAAGTGGTTTCACTATCTACTATAAAAGGACGTGAATCCTCAGCAGTACCCCTGTCAGTCCAAAACACTAGATATCAACTCCGTACTTTTTCATTGTCTCAACGCCAGTCATATATGAGCCAAAGTCTACGATATCATCCATTTCTAGCATAATATCGAACTCATCTTCCAAGGCTGCCATTAGAGACATATGCCCTACACTATCCCAAGCCTCGATGCTTTGATATTCAAGCTTCTCATTTAGCTGATCCGCTTCAATTTCAAAAACCTCAATAAAGATCTCATCATATTTATTACGGTTTGACATGTATCCTCCTATTTAAAAACCTTTTTATCTTCATTCTTTCTAGCTACACGAGCTGGATTCCCAAGAGCAACCACTTCGTCTGGCACATCCTTATAGACCACCGATCCCATACCAATAACGGACCACTGCCCTATATTTATTTTTTCTAAAATGAGTGCGCCCATCCCAACATATGAGCTTGAACCAACTCTAGATGAACCACCAAGATTGACTTGTGAGGAAATAACAGCATTATCATCCACCACTACATGATGTCCGATAATAGCCTGAGTATTTACCGAAACATTCTTGCCAATACAGGCCAAAGATTGCACAGATGAAAACGGCGCTATAATTGAACCAGCACCAATAACTGCGGAATTAGAAACATATGCTCGGCAAGAGATAATAGAGGCTAATTCTAAACCTTTATCAATTGCTTTTGCTGCTAGCTTTTTACGAATATCAGGCTCACCGACGGCTATTGTAACTTTTGAGCCCTCAATACAACTCTCGAAGCCAACAATAGGAATACCATTCTCAAATTCATTAGCCGGGCTATCTACAAGAAAAACTATTTGATGCTCTGAATTAACACCATTAGCTATCGACTCTAATAATATATCCGCAGTTTCTAGACCTAAACCACCAGCCCCATATATATACCAAATAGGAGCTTTGCTCTTATTAAGCATCAACTAAAACCTTACGAATAGAAGCTTCAATACCTGCTGCATCTAGACCTAAAGTCTGAAGCATATAGTCATAATTCCCAGTTTTAGGGAAGTTATCCCTAACACCATATCTATGAACAACAGGGCCTATTCGCTGGTTATCATTCATAAATTCGAGTATTGCTGACCCCAGCCCACCGACAACAGTATGCTCTTCAAATACCATCACATGATCGCTCTTATCAAACACTTGATTAAGAACACCTTCATCTAATGGTTTTATCGTGTGCATATTTACAAGACCAACATTAAGCCCGTCTTCTTCCATTGCCTTAACTGCCTTTAGTGCATGACCGACAGTAGTGCCGTGAGCAATTACAGTAACTCGCTCTACAGGGCGAAGTACTTCTGCTTTGCCGATGGCATAATCATAATCTTCCTCATATACCACTGGCATACCTACCCCACCTGTCAATCTAATATAAACTGGTGAATTTAGCTCTTTGGCCGCATTTAGGCATTTATACATTTCAAAACAATCAGCTGGGGAAACTATTGTAATACCTGGAATAGCCCTCATAACAGCAACATCTTCGATCCCAAAATGAGAATTACCTAGAAAACCCAAAGCAAATCCACTTGCCAATGCTACTAGGTTAACCGGCTCCTGCATGTACCCGAGGTTCATTCTTACCTGCTCGCCAGCGCGTAATGAAGCAAATGGTGCAAAAGTCGAAGAAAAAACTTTGTATTCCATCCGGGCTAAACCAGAAGAAATCCCAACCAAATTCTGTTCAGCAATTCCGGTATTAAAGAACTGTTGAGGTAATTCTTTTGAAAAAGCAGAAAGCCCTGATGACCTTCCTAAATCAGCAGACAGCGCCAAAACTTTTCCATCTTCACGTGCCATTTCTAATAAAAACTGTCCGTAAACTGCACGCGGACCCATTCTAGACCAAGCTCGCGCCTTACGTTTATCAATAGCAATCATGAGCGCTCCCACTCCTCGACAATCTGACCGTACGTTTTTGCTGTAATGCGGTTATGGTGCCAGTCATTATTATGTTCCATAAATGAAACCCCGCGCCCTTTTACTGTGCGCGCTAAAATAACAGATGGTTTATCCGCTTTTGATTTAGCTTCATCAAAAGCTGTAGAAAGCTCTTCATGGTCATGACCGTCAACTTCTTGGACATGCCATCCAAATGACTCCCAGACACTTTTCAGATCGACCGAACCATTATATGTAAAGTTTTCTCCGTCATTCCTAAGACCATTCACATCTACAATTGCAATTAAATTGCCTGCTTCAAATTCTGCGGCAGAGGCTGCAGATTCCCAAACGGAGCCTTCATTACATTCACCGTCACCCATCATTACATATACAGATCGACTCTCTTGCTTATCTAGACGCATTCCAAGAGCAACCCCTAGACCAAATGAAAGGCCTTGCCCTAAACTACCATTCGAGCTTTCGATACCAAGTTCGAGATTCTTCACTGGGTGGGCTATCAAATGACTACCGTCCTTTTGGAAAGTATCAAGTACTTCATCAGTCATTAGCCCAAATACATTCATAGTTGAGTAGTAGCCGAGAACACAGTGCCCTTTACTTAGGATAAAAATATCCCTATCAGGGCTAGTCAGATCTGATGCTTTATAATTCATGACCTGACCATATAAAACCGTCAGAACATCTACCATGCTCAAAGACCCACCAAGATGGCAAGATTCACCGCACGAATATGCGATTTCTATAATCTTTCTTCTGACTAAATCAGAAGACTCCTTAAGTGTTCGACTACACATAGATAATTTCTCAATAAAAAATTTACATTAAACGAGCAAAACACCCGATAATTTCATATAGGTGAATTCTAATAGAAATGCACTCTCTCACCTAGACCTATCCAATCAATCAAACGTATAAATAACCAAAAAATTATCTAGATCAATCTATCCTAAGGAACAAACTAGGCGAATCACTCAGACACAGAAAGGGCACAGCCCCAGCAGCAAAGAAGAGAAAAGACGGGAATCATTCTCAACAAAACCAAATATCACTGAATACTTTGATATTACCAGTCACCAGCAGAGTCCAATAAACCTCTGAAAATACAATATGTTACTTTTTATCAGCCGTCAAAATAGTCTCAAGTAGAGACTCATAATTGCCAGCTAACACGGAATACTTGCGCCGCGATAACAACCATCTCCTGCCAGCCTCACCCATTTCAGCAAGAGTACCTTTAGGCGTTTTTGCTATTCGATCAATTTCCAATGCTATCTTTGATGGCTTAAATGTGTTGATAAAAAATCCGCACTTTGCTGCAGAAACCATATCGTCATATCCGTCATAAATAAACAAACTTGGTCGCGCAGCCAGCATATAGTCAACAATTTTATTGAGCGAGTGACCATACTTCCATATTTTCGCTGGGTTTGTTGAAACAACCATCAGATCACATTTAGATGCGAACTTCCCCACATCTTGTTTTCTTAACCTTGGGCCAATTGTCACATTCTCCAATCCACCGTAAATAGACTCATAATGACTCTTCAAATTCCCATCACCGACCAAAACAAAGTGCACTCGTGGGTCAGTCACGCACTTAGCCGATTCAAAGATATAATCTAGGGCATTAGCGGTTCCAAAACCGCCAGCATAACCAATTAAAAATTTACCTTCGGGGACAAAATTGAGGTTTTCAATTGAATCAACACAGCTTTCAGCCATTTCCAGAGATGCAATATGCTCATCACTAACGCCCATAGGAATACAACTAACTGGCGCATGATTTATACCTATACCCTTAACATGTTCTATTAAATTGGGCATTGTTCCTACGATATGATCAGAAAACCTATATCCCAACCGTTCGATCTTTGAAAGCAACCACATAAACGGGTTTTTAGCACTAAACCCACCTTGTTCAATAATACTCAGAGGCCAAATATCTCTTACTTCAAATACCACTCGAGTACCACAAAACAACTTCATTAATAGAGCAGTTACTATTGAAAAAAGCGACAAACTGGAAGCAACAATAACATCAGCATCACGATGTTTTACAAGCAGGTAATATAAAACCTTAATTTCAAACTCTACCCAAGTCACAATTCTCTTTATCGAACGCTTCTTTTCAAAACCAATTGTTTTAATAAAAATCACGTCTAACGCTTCAAACACCTCCTTTGTATATATACGTTTCAATTTTTCTTTAGCATATAAATGAGGAGGTTTGCTCGCTAAGATTGTTACATCATGCCCTTTTCGAGATAACTCCCTACATAAATGAAATCCTCGGGAACCAGTTTCGCCATAGGATGGCACATCGAAATACTTTGAGACATATATAAGTTTCATAAAAGCATGCCAAATTAGGAGGGCTTATTTATAAATAACTGAGCGACTTGATGCCACTTAGATAACAGTTACTTTAAGGGGTATATGAATAGCTATCTTTTTCTAGCAAACACGACCACGTTCCAACACAACCATTTTAGAGGGGGTAAAAGTTTCAACAGGAGCTGATCAAACCTAGCTAATGGACGATATAGCCAAGCCCATTTATCACCTTCCTCAACAACAACTTTCCAGAAACGCTCTTTATTAGGATTTCTTCGTTGGATTATCGCCATGATCAGAAAAATAATTAAGGTAGTAAGCCAAAAGTACTCAGTCTTAACTGTTTTGAAACGCTTTTCAAATTCCTGAATATCAGCCTTTTTCAAAGGATGCTCATCAGGCGTTCGAACATCCATCGCCATTCTACGGTATACATTAATAACTGGGTTATAATCTAGTGGGTCCCAAGTAACCATAACGCCATCTTCTTTTAAGTGAGGCTCGAGAAGTTCAAGCGTATCTGCAATTTCCACATGATGCAGCAGATTACCAGCATAAATAATATCGAATTGTTTATTACCAAGATTCAATTGCTCAGCAGCTGATAAATGAGTAGAGACAGAAACGCCATTTACGCTCGCAAGATTACTAGTTGCTTCCAACATACCTTGAGAGATATCCATAGAAGTAACATCAGCTCCTTTAAGAGCAAAATACACACTTGCCTCACCTAGACCACAGCCCACGTCTAACAACGTCCTTCCTTGTAAGTCACCTAGGCCACGCACAATGGCCCTCATCTCCGGCGCGGTACAGACCTCATTTGACTGGATAACATCAATTTCATCCGCCTGAGTACTATTAGCCCAAGCATCATGAAATTCTCGTTCTTTGTCAAAACGCTCTTCTGTTTCAGAGGGTGTATTTTGCATTGATTCATAACCTGCAGCGTCAGCAACACTTTCTACAGCTTTATCGAAAAAGTGTTTATTTAATTTCTTTATGTGATCCCCAGACAACAACTCTGGAAATGTAATATTATCTCTATCACCCCTGGCATATAACTTCGGTTCTGACATATCAAATTCAACTTGACAGGTATTCCCCGCTCCCCAGGAGAGGATTATTTTCGGACGTGAATAATCAAAATGAATTTTCCTAACAAACTCATCCCAACTAGCTAACTCCGACTCAATTTTAGGCTGATACTCTTTTTCGTTTGCCGACATGAGAAAACGATAAATAAAACTTTCAAATTTAATTTTCTTAGGCATGAGTCACATCAATCAAGTTAAGCAATTCATTTCTAGACTTAGGTCTTTCCCTTTCTTCATTTGCAATCCTTTCCGCAATCCCTAACAAATCGTCATAGTTCAATGGCCATTGATCTTTCTTAGGGGGCGACGAAAAGAAAGTCTGAACCCTTTGAATTTTCGCCCTCATGTACCTCATAGCGATAGTCATTTCGGGGTAACTACCGTACATACATCCTTCACACGAAGACGTTACATCATAAACATTTTTACGGAACTGAGCGTCTTTATAAACTTCAGGAAACGATGGATCAAAGGCTGACACTCCTTGAGGTAAGCGATAATCACAACATGGAGAAAACTCACCATTTGGAAGCAAAGCGAAGTAAAGATTAGGTGAATCACATACACCCTTATTCTTATTTCTCCACTCAATATCTTCCCCCCTTACAAACCTTTTTATATCGTCAAGGTACTGATCACTGTCATACAAGAGAAAGCCTTCTTCCCGCATTGCTCTGACTCTATCAAGAACTTTATCAACCTCTTGAAGTTCATCTTTGCGAAAAGCTAGGCTTTGATCGAATGTTCTAAAGCCTCTTGGCTGCCCATAGTCAGTTACATGTACAGGTACTAACGATGTAAACCACGAAATTTCAGTACCAAACCTTACAACATCCTCTATATCAGAAATATTGTCCGGTTGAAGGACACAACCAAGAGAACCAAAACTACCTTCTTTAGGAAGATATTTAGTGAACGTTGCAATAGCTTTTAGCGCTTGATGCCATGACTTATTAAAAGCACCATTAATTTTATCTTGCCGAGCAGGATTTAGTGAATCCAGTGAAATAGAGATATCTGTACCGCCAGCTTCTATAGCTGCAATAATCTGCTCTTCAGACGCATAACCATTGGTCTGCATCCGCACATGCACTCCTCTAGACTCGAATGCATTGATAATTTCCGGCAGATCTTTTCTGGCAAAAGGCTCTCCACCTGTCAGGAGTACAATTGCCACCCCCATTTCAGCAAAATTATCAGCAATACCTTTTATTTGATCTATTGAACACTCTGCCACATCAGAGTTTGCATAAATTATATTGCATTGTTCACAAGTAAGGTTACATCTAGCCGTTACATAAAACTGCACATACACAGGAGCATTCTGAAAAAGAGCAGCTTTGGCTAAGGTTGTTTTAGATAAACTAGAGAACATGATAACTCTTAAATTATTAATAGGGATTAACTAGCCATGCTTAATGACTGACAGTATATTACCATCAGCATTACGCCGATGTGTTAAAGAAAACCTTTCTAACTAGATAATTACACGCAAACGTAACACCACTGATAAAAAACTTTGCAAGATATACATCTACCGGAAAAGCCTCAACTATCCACACCAGAGCAAAGCTTCCGATCACAATAAAACCACCATTTACCGCAATCGTCGCAACATAGTCATGACATAAGCTAAATCGGCTTGACAGAAAAACATACCGTCTAATCAACAACAAATTTATAAAAGCACCGACCAAGAAGGCATTTAAGTTCGCGACAAAAACACCAAGTCCAAACTGAATAAATAGGTAAAAGCATAAAAAATCGACAAAATAGCCAAACAAGGCCACTAGAGCATATTTAATCGGCCTGCTTGATATTAATTGTTTCAGCAACAAAGTACAGCGGTCTCCCTTTCGCCTCTTCAAATATACGCGCGATGTATTCTCCAAGACCCCCCATAAATGCAATTTGCACCCCACTAAAGAAAACAATGGAGACAAGAATTGCTGTTAATCCTGGCACTGGAGTATCTGTGAAGAGTTTCATGTATAGAAAATACACTGCCATCAGCAACCCAAGCGCAATAGTCGCAACACCAAGCCTAATAGCTAGAGTAAGGGGCTTTTTCGAAAATGAAAATATTGCATTGGCAGCAAATGAGAGCATTTTCTTCAAAGGATATTTCGTTTCCCCTGCAAAGCGTTCTTGTCTTTCATACTCAAAAGGAACAGCACTAAAACCAATCCAAGGAATCATCCCCCTAACAAAACGATGCCTTTCCCTTAACCCTCTGAAAGCTTCTACAACCCTTCTTGAAACAACACGAAAATCGCCAGTATCGCGAGGAATATCCACATCACATAGATAACTCATCATACGATAAAAAGCCGATGCTGTAGCTTTTTTGAACAAAGTTTCACCAGCTCTAGACTTCCGCTTACCGTAGACGACATCATAACCACTTGTCGCGACAGCATACATGTCCTCAATTAATTCTGGTGGATCCTGTAAATCAGCATCAATCACAGCAACAAAATCACCATGCGCTTGATCCATTCCCGCTGTTATAGCGATCTGATGACCGAAATTACGGCTAAAAGAGAGAACCTTTATAGTTTCATCCGTTTTTGCAGCTGCCTTTAAAATATTGAGTGAACTATCGCGCGAGCCATCATCTACAAATATCAACTCAACGGAAACCACGTCTGACATTTTATCTTTTAATTTAACAAAACGACTAAGAGCCTCAGGAAGAACTTCCTCTTCATTAAATACAGGAATCACAATACTTAATAACTTTTTTTCTTGTAACACGCAGTGATAACTCCTTGATTTTTCTTATCATTCATATCGAAAAGCGATAACAAACCACCTATCAATAAAGCAAAAGGCAACAATGTAAAATTTAGAAGATCACTTTTATAGTTTGAAATTCCACTCTTACGTTTCAAACGGTAGTACAGATAATTATGCCCCCCAACAAGCTTGTTCAAAATTGCTTGTATATAACCAAAACGGTTATATGGGCCCGTATCAAATGTAATGGATCTTTCTAAACCAAACTGTTCGAATAAACAGTCTAACGACCGATTTGAGAATTGATGCAGGTGATGAGGGTTATCATAGTATGCAAAGGATTTTGTAAACCATCTGTACTGTTTAGAATCGGCATTAGGCACAGATACTATAAACACCCCATCCTTATCCATGCTTTTAGTAACTACTTCTAAAATTGAACGCAAAGCAGTCGCAGGAATATGCTCCAAAGAGTGCCACGCCGTTACAGCCTGAATTGTTGAAGGAACTTCAGAGACATCTTCGATCACCTTTATTTCCAATACCGTTTTGGAAAACTCAACACATTCTGGAGTAATTTCCAAACCATAAGCATCAGAAAAATCGTGCGAATTGTGATACAGAAATTTACCTGATGCCGAGCCAATATCGAGAAGCACTCCTCCACTGTTTATATCCCGAGGACAACAGCTCTTGAGAACATTACTTTTGTACTTATCAAGGGAAGTGATTTTTTTGACGTCCCTCATAGTTAATGAATCATTAATAATGAAACCTTGTTCATCTGAAGTTTCTAAAGATTCATGACCACACCTAGTACAACGCAAATAGCCATTATCTGTATCCTTTTTAACCCCATTTCCACAAATCGCACAAGGCTGATCAATCATCTCATTTTCTCCATGAGCTTAGACCAGAGCAATACAGACCATTTCCGAGGTAGAAAGCGAGCTAAATATGACATCGCGTAGGTGCGGGGCGATACAAACACCGTCGTTTTGCCATCATTAACAGCGCACAATATTTGATCTGCGACTTCTAAGGGGGTCATCAACTTCTCATTTTCAAGCTCTTTAACCCCTGCATTTTTTTGGAAATTTGTCTTCATACCACCAGGGCAAACACACATAAGTTGCACCCCACTTCCTGATATTTCTTGCCCCCAAGCTTCAACTAGAGAAAGAAGAGCACTATTAGAAGACGCATAACTCGCCATATATGGTAAAGGTTGAAATGCAGATGAAGAACTAATCATGACAACCCTACCAAAACCTTTTTTCTGCATATTATTAATTACGTCCTGGCCGATCATTAAGCGAGAAAGGACATTTAAGGAATATGTTAATGCGTGTTTACTAGAATCCAGCTCTTGAATCGTTCCCTTAAATCCAACCCCAGCACAAGCATATAATTCGGATATATTAATTGAGGACCATTCACGACTCTTAAGTAAACTTTTAATTTTATCTTCACAAGAAAGATCAGCTACCACATATTCACAATCTAAATTATCGGCTACTGCTTCTTTCAAACCCTCCTCATCTATATCGATGAGTAGTATTCTTTTTCTATGCTTTTTAAGCTTTTCAAATAGAGCTAAACCGAGCCCGGAAGCAGCGCCAGTTATAACGGTCACGCCGTCAGGATCCGTCATCCAATCGAGTCTTACTTTCTCTCGCTTAACGACTTCTTCCAACGCTACTTCCGGTGAATATTTTGGCATCCAGCCAAGCTCTCGAAGCTTAGTATCATCTGCAGTTAAAGCCGGCGCCAATAATCCTTTCAAAGAAAACGGGATAAACTTCCAAAACAAAGATAACAATGGCAGAAGCCATTTGACAGGAAGCCTATAAACATTAGGCGCACAGGAAACGAAGAACTTACTGAGTTTAAGCTTATCACCAGCACAGAAAAAAGTTTGATCTATAGCCCTATCATTAGTTGATGTCAGAATGATCGAAGATACTAAATCAGACACATGAACAATCGAAAACTCGCCTTCCCAAGCAAATTTTGAAAAAAAACTTTTAGTAAGTGCAGCCCTGGCAAAGAATGCAAAATGGCTGTTAAATCGCATTTTTTTACCTACTACCATAGCAGGTCTAATGATCGTATACGGTAAGCCCGATTTTTTAACAATCTCCTCTGCATCTTGTTTAGATTTACCGTAATCAGAACTAGGAAACAGCTTAGAATCCTCTACTAAAGGAAAATCACATAAGTCGGTTTTCGCCCGGTCAACCGCGCCTATTGTTGAGAGAAAAACAAAGCGTTTCACTTCATCCTTTTTAAACAAGCAAGCATCAATAAGTTTTTTTGTTAACTCTACATTTTCTTTGTAATAAACATCGCCATTACCAAACTTAGCATTCCCAGCACAATGCACCACATAAGAACAACGGCTAACAGCCTCAAGAACTTCGTCGCCATCGAACTCACCAACGACAATTTCTACTCCAATAGCCTCCAACTCATTGTCATGTTTTCGAGTTAAAGCTATAACTTCCTTGCCTGATTGAATTAATTCCTTACACAAGGCCCGCCCAATAAACCCAGTTGCACCTGTAACTAAATAACGCTCGTCTTTCATTACTACGATACCCTATGAGGAAAAAACCGATTGAAGCAATTCTGTTTTTCCAATATTTTTCACAAACACGTTCTTGAATCCTGACCCATAGTCGATTGATAGCTGGGTAACATAGAAGTTATCCAAAACAGAACACAGCCCTCAACCTTTTTTACAAACTAAAAAATCGGCAGGAAACTGTCTTGTAGAAGCATAACGATACCTTACTATCAAATCCTCATCGAGCAGAGCAGTAGAACAAGAATAACCTGCATTTAAGATCTGTTGAATTTCTCGAGCAATAGATTTAGGTAACTGCTCAACTATAACTATGACATCAGGCTTCGCTGCTGATGCGATTTTTCTAGCTACGAACTCTAGCGTCTCTTCTGAATCCGGAAAGTGCATAAACAACATAGGTGTGTGTATTTGAGCAGGAGTTGTAAAATACATCCAAGGTTGCGGCCCCAATACAATAATTGTTTTGTCCTGTTTGACTGAACCCAACTGTTCTATTACTTTTGAAGCCAGCTCATTCTTTTCCGGTGTTGTCAATATCCCTTGAAAAACAGGCGCATTCTCTATCTGACTTGTAAGTTTCCATACGGGGCTTTCTCTATAAGGATGTAGTAGAGCGCTAACAATAATAAAAATAGGCAAGCACAACAAAATAAAATCAAGAAGATGAAACTTACCTTTTTCCCTGAGAATATTATTATGCGCCAAACAACCTATACCAATTAACGTTGGTAATACAGCACCAGCACCAAGACCAAAATTAAACATCCCATTACCGCTAGTAATAGAATAAGACAAGCTAAACAACAAACCTGCACTGATAAGCCTAACGATATATATACGCAATTTCTCATCAGTAAGAAGAATGGCGGAAGATATCATCGCAAAAAGAAATAGGTACTTAATAAAAACGGCCGTATGCAAATAAATAGATGATTTAAACAACAACACAGAAAAAGCAGACAAACCTAAAAACCAAAAAATATAATTATCTTTAATAGAGAAAATTATATTTACCACAAAACCTCTCAACCACGACCAATAAATTAGAGCAAAGGAAAAAACCGTAACAAAAATCACAAAAAACAATTGTAATAAATTATCCCACCTGAGTATTTTCGTACCTACCTCAAACGATCTTGTAAATTCAACAGATTCCAAAAGATGTTTATAACTATCTATAAACCCAAGACCGAACATTAACCAAATAACAAAAACAGTAAGCAGGAGCGAAGTTCCTCCCGTAAAGACAAGCTGTTTAATTTCTTTTCTGATCAATAAATCAACTGAAATCAATATTGCACCAGCAACAGCTAACACTGGGTACACAAAAAATAATGCTGTAAGCAATACAGCTTGAATGATTGAATTTGAATTACTTTTTTCTAGCTCATACCATGAAATAACTAAAAAAATACACAGAATAATACTTACAGAATTATAATGCAGAGACATTATACTTGAATGAGGGATACAAATAACCATAGCTGCAGACAGAAGTGCCGCAACTTTATTTTCACCTACACGACAAACACTACGATAGACAGCCAATGCTGCCATCAAAATCAAAGACGCCAGAAGAAACCGGTTAAATAAAACAAAGTAAGTCCAATCAGGAAAAATGTAATGATACATTTTCAACAATGGGTAAATAAAGAAGTAGCCTAGCTGCTGTAGAAAGTAATCCGATTTAAAAAAAGCCTCATTCTCTGCAAGTGATATCATTTCACCTATATGCTGCATTTCATCAGTAAAATCCAGAGAGAAAAAAACCCTTACGAACAAAAACAAAATCGCAACAAAGAGCAAACAGTGTGCGTACATAGGAACCAAAGGACTCAGTAATCTCAAAATCGCATCATTTATCTTCAAAAAAAACATTTATCAAGGTTCCGAAAATTTAAGACTTAGTTTTAAATCTGCCAATTATTTTTGTTAGTTTACGCAGATAATAAGGAAAGACCCCCACCCCGTTATAGCGATAACGGCCATAGCAACTTATACAATACTTATCGTCACATTTAATAAGACCAGGATTATTTTTAAGCACTCTCAGCATGATGTCATAAGATTTCCTTGCATCGACCAGTGCACTTAAGCTCCGTCCAACTTGACCAACAGACACAGCATTATTAGCCAAATGATAACCCCAAGTTTTATGGACTCCTCGAGTGCATCCACCAATTTCTCTTACAATATATGAAGTTTTTTCACCATCATCATTTAAGTAAGCCGTTTCTAAGAAACCAGATAAAGGATGCGTCAGTGTGTGCCCCAAAATTTCTTGGGCATAGTGAAATGGCATTGGGCAGTTTTTTTCATCAACTGTTCCTAACATCAGATTTTTCCCCCCCAATTCTATAACCTTTGAATAGGGGTAATAAGCGGATGCTCCAGGCCCATGCTTGGCTACTACTTCTTGAGCATATTTACCTAAAGCTATACAAGAGGTTGCAGGATGCAGGCTCCGAATTGCACCATCTGATTTGCTAATATATGCATTTGCTAAGCTCCCTGAACTACTAATTGAATCCTGCGTATAGATAAATTCATTTTTCTTAATAAACCTTAAAACAGAAGGGCTATATGTCGGAATCACTATCGTCCCATCAGGCCCAAGGATATCCTGAAAGATATCCATCCAATCTTGCATAGTTTGCTGAGGAGACTCATTATAGTAGCCAACTCGCATAAGGTCAGATGACACAAACACCACATCACCACAGCCCAAACCAAGGTTCTTTATCTGCTCTTTAATTGTGGCTTTATTTATTCTGCCCACAAGTTTTACTCTCCAAAACTAAGCATTGAACTAGGATAAAAACGAACTGTTAACTTGCTACTTAACAACAATAATTCTAAAGCCCCGATAGGGAGAAATTGCTCTCCCATCGAGCAACTGCAAACAAACGCCAAAAACTTGCATCATCAATTTGATAATCATGTTTCTTCAGACTTTCAAGCTTAACAAGCTCTTGAAGTATTTCTGAGCCCTCGATCGTTTTTATCATGTTATTTCGGTGATTTGACATCCAAGTTCTTTGTGGCGCTGCAAATCCAATCTTATTCTTTCTCCAAACGATATCTTCGGGTAAATGATCTTTAATTGCTTCACGTAATATATATTTTGTCCAACCATCTCTAATTTTATGACTAACTGGCAGATTGCAACCTAATTCCACAATCCTATGATCAAGAATTGGTAATCGAGTCTCAACTGAAAAACGCATAGCATTTTTGTCTTCAAACCTTAATAAGGGCGGTAGATTGCTGGTCTCTACCTCATATTTCTGAAGATCAAATACCGACTTAGCAGCCTTTGCATAATTCCGAACTTCAGCAATACTATCAGGTACATTTCGCAGAAAATCGCTCCTCCTTTTAATTCTCTGCTCCCTAATAAAGTAGTTACTAAAATAGATTGCATATTTAAGAAAAGGCATCAAAGACATAACTGAATTATTTTTTGTCATATGGTTTAATTCATGAAGAACCTTACCAAATTCACATGTCCGTAATAGCTGGCGAAAGTAAGGTATATAGTATCTTTCATAACCCATTAACACCTCATCTCCGCCCTGACCATCTAAGAGCACCCGCACTCCATTTTTAGCTGCTTCTTGCATCACACAATACTGCATAACAATTGAAGCTGACCCAAAAGGCTCCTCTTGAGCTACAAACACATCATCAATATACTCAGAAAAACCCTCGTAATCAGGCGTAGTTTTTATCCACTCTAACCCTTTAAAATTCACTACCGAAGCAGCATATGGCGTTTCATCGTTTTTAGCTTCAGTTGAACACGCGGTAATCGCTTTGAAAGGCTGTGTAGAATTGGGAGAATGAAATTCAGATGCTAAAGCAGCAATGGAGGAACTATCTAATCCACCACTAAGGCAAGTTCCAACCGAAACATCCGATCGCATCCGCATTTTCACTGAATCCTTCAAGATTTCATAGAAATACTCTTTTGACTCAGTAAAAGAAGAGGACAATATTTCTTTGTGATAGGCAATTTCATAGTAACGCGCTATAGAAAACTTGTGCGAGCTTAAATCATATATTAGATTATGACCCGCAGGTAATTTATGCACTCCACTAAAAAAACTATTTCTAGGATCATCCCCCGTTACACCAAGCAAAAAACGGCTTATCAAATCGGAGTTACCTTTAACTCTATCCATTTCAGGTAAGAGCTGCCTTATTTCCGACCCAAAAACAAAACCATAAGAAGTATTTGCGTAATAAAATGGCTTTTCACCAAAGCGATCCCGAGAACAAAATAAGATATTTTTTTCTCGATCAAAAATTGAAAAGGCCCACATTCCATTCAATTTTGATACGCAATTTTCACCCCACTCATCATATGCTTGCAGCAAAACCTCTGTATCAGATTCAGTTTTAAAGCATCTTCCTTTTTTTTCTAATTCCCTTCGAAGTTCAATGTAATTGTATATCTCGCCGTTATATACAATCGTCAACCTTTTGCTTATATCAGTCATCGGCTGGGCGCCATGATCAGTCAAATCTATTATTGCAAGTCTTCTGTGTCCTAATGCAACATCTCCTTCCAGTAAAATTCCTTCACCGTCTGGACCACGATGCTTTACAGCATCTAACATCTGTCGAATCACATTATCGTGGTTGTAATCTTTTTTTAGTCTAACAATGCCTGCAATGCCGCACATATTTATTCGTACTCATCCAAACCAAACAAGGAATTTCACTACACTCTCTATCCAAACTATGCATCAGCATGCAGAGAAACACTTCAGTCTTCTTTATAAGCTCGCTTTAGGCCCGAAATAAAGGCCTCATCTATATCAATAATAAAATCACCATCTAAACCAAAAGGACCTTTAAACCTCTCAACTTCATAACCGCCCCGAGGCACTTCACTATTAGGAGGAATATATAGACAAGCACCCGCTCCATATCCGGAGGTTATCCGCATACAGTGCTTAGATGGCAATTGTTCAATAACAGTTACCCATTCAGACAGTAATTCACCATTAGTAATTTCTAAAGATACAGATTTATCAAACTGCAGCACATGGATATCCATTCCGAGCCCCCCCTTCGTTCTTTCATTAAAAATGGGGGGCGTAGTAACCGCCTTGTAGGAAACAGTAAAATCACTTACTGGATATTGGTTCGAAATTACAGTGCACTCAACGACTTGGTTTGCTAAATCTTCACCCCATTCGGCATACCCTTTCTCATCTACTGGACGCAGTGCGGAATGAAAAGGAAGCATACGGATGAGTCTCTCCTTAGATGTCATATCCAAGAATCGTTTAGGTTTACAATTTGGAATAGCGGAGCCTGCGAGTCCCGGCAAAAAGATAGAGATACAATCATCACCGTATCTAGCCTTTATTTTCTGCCTTACCACACCTGGAAAGTCAGGTGAAATAGCATTGCGATCATGATGAAAGACTGGATGAGCACCAAAACACCATATACATGCTTTTACTTCTCCATCTGAATTAAGGAAGCTCAACGCTTTAATTTCATTATCGACCACGCCTGTGAAATTTGAAGCCATAGCAATCTGTCGAGACAGCCTAAACTTTCCTCTTTTTAGAGCTGAATAATCAAGCATCAACGTTTTTTTTCTTCGATTAACATTTAAAGAGGTTTGTTTTGAGGCATAGTTAAAACGAACTATGCCACTGTAATTGCATTGACTCTTTATTGCCTTTACAACAACATCAATAACCCTCTGCTGCCAATCTTCATCAACTACGCCTAAGCTGCTTACTGAATTAGCTAGCGCTGGTGCACTATGAGTATGAGAAGCAACCAAAACTATAGAAATGGAATCCCCTAATTTATCCTGCAATTTTTGCTTAAAACCAGAATCAATAAAAAGGACATCAAATGCTCCTAACAGAAGGGTCTCATCATTCTCTAAATTGATACTTAGAAAAGAAGCAAGCAACCCCCCCCCTTTACCATTCCATTTCCTCGGAGGGTAAAAACCAGCCAAATCTACTTCATTATTCGGTAGCGGTAACTCAACCTCAAAGAAATTCATCTTATGATCCATAATCATATCTTCTGTTAGCAGGCAAACATTTTAGAGGAGAATGGATTCGAACGACGCGAAAATATAAAACTAGCTGCTAAATCAATCACATACATTACCGCAGCTTGAATCGTTAACAATAATAAAAAGTCATAAAATGATAGGGCAAATAGATCTGAAATATAAATGACTAGGAGCGTTGTAATCACTCTAAGGACGTGCCAGCTTGGACCATACCACCACGCGTTAACAATCAAACCTGAACGATCGAAAGGAACGGATAAAAAGGATAGAGCTGCAGCAAATACATAGTATTGTGCGACAATTCCTGCAGCACTCCAAGATTCCCCAAAGATAAGAGGGTAAAGATAACCGCCAAAAAAGAAAACAACAGAAAAGCCTGGTAAAGCTATAAGAAACAGTAGCTTAAAATTCTTTATCATTAATTGGTTGAAACTATTATTCTGAGCAAAGCTACTTGCTGCTCGCTGATAGAAAACCTGGCCCACAGCATTACCCAGTAACCTAGTAGGCAAAGCAAGTGTAGCTAACACCAATGAAAAGTAACCCACGTAATCATTGCCCCACTCATTTGCCATATACCATAATGGGGCCATGGAGGTAATCGCTAAAAGACCATGAGAAACAATTAAGGATCCTAGAAGCCTCTGAAGGCTCAACCTTTTAATTCTTCTAACCCCTAAAATCGCACCCGACCAAATAGTCTTGTTAATTGATTGGATCGAAGACCAAAAGGTTAATGTTTTAAAAAAGAAACCAACTCCAACAGCAATACCAAGCACAACACCTGGCCCACTCAAAAAGCCTCCAACAATAGCAAACAAACTATTAGTCACTCTATTCACAACTTCCGAAAGCCCTGAGAGTTTAAAATTAGCTGATCGCTGACTTAACTGTTGCACGCCTTGAGAAAGAACAGTTAGAAATGCAACGATTGGTAGAAGAGGAGCCCACATTCGGTATTCATCTGGTATCAAATCAAACTGAAGTAAGGCATATACCATTATTAGGAGAGTAAGGCATGAAATCACTCCAAACCCAAAAATGAATGACGCTAACTCACGGGCATGACGATCTCTTTTTGGTAACATGACAACATGTTCAACGCGGAAAGAGATTATGATTGTTGCAAAAGCTAATGCCTGTACAAAAATATTCAATACACCAACTTCACTGGGCGTAAATAACCGAGTGACAATTGGTAATGACATTATATTCACCGCTTGAGCAATAATATTGCCAGAGCTTTGCCATTTAATATTTTTCAGATAATCTTTATCGAGCGAAAACACTTGTAACCCCTAATCCTAGCTTCGCTCTTGCGATTCAGCCGAAATAATAAAATAGTCATGATTCAATTTCTGTAGGCAAGATTGATTGTACATTGTATTTTTTGCACATCAAAAGAATCTCTTCGTAGAGATTTTGTGTGTTCGGGAATTCATCGTTATCAAATCTGCCTGGGTGAAATAACAATGTAAAAGTTCCGCCAACAACACTCAAATGCGAGATCATTTCCTCTAACTCATTTACCGCAAACTTACCGTACTTATCACCGATGCACGAATCCATTGCTATCAACGGAACGCTCGTTAAACTGAGTTGTTGCTGTGATTCTCTATTAAAGATTTTGTATGGCCCAGCAATTCCAGCTCTGTAACCTACATGGTCTGGATACCCAAGACTTTCATCGTACCTGACTCCCATGTCATCCCAAAACTGGAATGATGAATTTGGATCCATTCTCAAATAGTGAGCCCGACCACAGGTCACCTTTTTTCCAATCATACTTTCAATAGTACTCATTTGAGATTGAAACGCACCTGAATCCAAATGAGTATCGTAATTATAATGAATACCAACATCCCAACCCTGTGGTATTTCGGCAAGGTATTTAGCTATATGCGCATCAGAAGTACGTGCTCCAAAGCGACCTTTTTTTCCACACAATACATACTGCGAAGAACGGAATCCAAGTTCTCGTTCCACTTCAAGCATTCCTAGCAAATCATCCATGAAAGACTTTCGCGGAGATCGTATATTTTTAACGATATATTTTAACTGAAAGAAATCTGGTGCTTTAAATTTTGCCAGTGGCTTCAGCATTCGCCCTACGCGAGACAATTGGGTCCAAAAATCATCGCCTCTCAACTGATCAAGGTCATGAGAAATGCATAACTTTACAGGCTTAACAATCTCCTCCCTACTGAGATTTATACCTTGTATTTGCAAACAAAGATCAACGATTGCAGCTACTGCGTTATTAAAAATGGGGATAGACAAGAGCTCATAAGGTAATCGGGGAGACATTTCAGCAATAAAACGCCCATGCTTATCCCTACAGTTATCATCACGCTCTTCTTCGAGGGTCAATAAGTTAAAGATAATCCCAGCTAAATCCCAAGAGGCAAGATACGCTCCATGACCATTGGAATACCATAGAGCGTTTGGATCTCCATGATTTGCCCAAGACTTCGGAGTAGGTAGACGCCCCCAAATAGTCAAAGTGGTACCGTAAAACGTCACTTCATTCGTTTCAAATGTAGGTATTACATCGTCAATATCTAACAATGGAATAACAATGGTACCTGGCTCGAAGCTAGCACCATTAGCTATTTCCGACCATTTAGCCCATACAATATTGGCTTTACAAAACGCTTCAACCGCTCGATTTGTATAGTGCAATTTAATATGTCTATTAAACACGCACTTCAAATAGTCTACTTCTGCAGCTGATAAAATCGGGGAAGTTTTGTTCATTGGAAATATAAGCCTATATAATTCAATCAAAGAAGCTTTTCATAAAACCTTAATAGCTTTCTTTCCTCTTCGCCCCAGTTATAAATTTTTTCTGCTGCTTTTCTACCATTTAGCCCCATTTCTAATGCTCTGCTAGGGTTATTCACAAAGAAATCTATTGCATCAGCTATTGCTTGAGGATCTAAAGGATCTACTACGATACCGCAGTCGTATTCCTCAATAATTTCTCGCAGTACAGGGAAATCTGATGCGATAACAGGTACTCCGGCTCCCATATACTCAAACATTTTGACCGGCAGAGCATCAATATAATTTGGCAAGGGTTTTAAAGTTACTATTCCGGCCAAGGTACCTCTGAGCACTTCACTGACTTCTTGCCGACCAACCCAACCATGAAACTTCACTTTACCCCAACTAAAATGACTTCTAGCCCTATTCTCCATCTCTGCTTGAGGAAACATTCCAACCAAATCAAGTTCTGCTCCCGTTTGACAGATTTGTAACGCATCCAGAAGCTCTATAATCCCGCGGCTATCTCCTATATTTCCTACATAAGCGATACCAGATCTCATTACATCGGGATTCTGCCTCCCCTCAAATTCAGATAACTTAGGGAAATTACAAATATCGACAGCATTTGGATTAACTTTCGACAATTTATCTCTTATAAATGGGGTTGCGCCAACAATTCCATGCACTCTTGCACATAAAAAATTAATAACGAACTCTAGTACCCATGAGATTTTCTTTCGAGTTTTTTCTGTTAAATATGGTTTTCCTAAAAACTGAACTGGCACATCTTCATGCGAATCAAAAACAAACTTTGATTTACTAAATAACTTGAGGAATGGGACTAGCAAAAGCAGCTCAGGATCATGAAGATGATAAATTTTAGCTTTCAGTTTCATCGCTCTCTTATATACACCAATAGGGCCAAAAATCATCCGAAGTAAACGATGCCGAAACCGCTTAGTTCCATAGATATTTAGACCGTTTAAATTTTCCTCTCCGTCACCATCAGCTACGACATAGCCCACTGAATATCCTGCCTCAATAGCAGAGCGAGCCATTTTAACCCCTATACGAGTATCATTCCTCTTATGGGCTGAAGCTAAGTGGCATATATCTACGTTCTGATCGACTTCTAAATTATTCATATTTATTCCATAAATATCATTAGGCATTTTCAGCCCTAAGGTCAGTCGTATTACTTTCGGCAATACAGCTAAATCTAAGCTAGTTATCTATAAAAACTTACGCTATACCTCTGACTGCCTATTTAAATACTCGTATCTAATAGCTTGAGCTACCACACCAAAAAACAAAGGAAACCATATAGTAAATGCTGATTTAACAAATAATATCTGCGGCACTATCGCTGCACCTAGAAGTAATGCAAAACACCATATTGGCTCTTTTCTCTTTGATTTCAATACGTTTTTAAACGCCTGAAGAGCACAAAACACAACCAAAACAGTTATAAGAAGCATTCCAGGTAAACCTAATGCTACCCAAGCAGACAAAAGCGAATGTGAATAAGCGCCACCATCTAACGCCCCTACAAGAAAATGGCTTCCATACCCTCCCCATAGCGGCTCATTCAAAATAGTCTCAATAGCATAAAGGGTATAAGCGCTTCTTGAATTCCACGATGCATCACTAGATAGTGACAGCATATTCAGCATTCTAGATCCATCCAAGGAAACGAGAATATCTTGTAGGTAGTATCCTCCACCCAGGATCAATAAAAAGGATAAACCTAACAAGAAAAAAGCATATCTTCTGTCTATAGAAGCGACCACAAGCTCAAAAGCCCCTACACCTAGAAGAAACCCGACTAACTCTGACCGAGCTCCAATAAAAAACAGTGCCGTTGCCGACAAAAAGGTAATAATTAGACGCGTATAATTACAATGAATAAGAGATATCAACAGCAGAGAAACCAACATTAATGATCTTGACAAACCCTGATAAGAGGCGACACCTTCTATAAATTTTGCTGACAGAGTGTTATGCAAAGTCAAAGTTTCGGGGTGTACATTTGACAAGGTAAACAAAACCATGAAAAACCAGAAGAAATACAACATATAAAAGCTTCTATCTTTAAACTTAACAAACAAAAGAAGCCCAATAAAAAAATTCACTGTTTGTAAAACAATCGACTTTAAAATTTGAACTGATGCATCAAAAACATACCATTCAGTCAGTGAATAAAGATTCCAAAGCACCCAAACCCCAGCCCAAGCAACATACAGAAAAAACAATTTATCAACCAAGTTATAAGAAAAACTATTTCCTTTATTCCCTAAAGTAAATCTAAAAAAATACAAAACCAACAATAAAACTGAAACGGGACCATAAAACCCTTTCAAAACCACAACAAGAAAATCAGGTAAAAAATCTAGAGCTAAGAAAACATGGTAGAAAAAGAAAGCAGGGTACAGTAAAAAAAAACCAATATTACCCAAGCCCTTATCTAATCTAGATAAGTTAACAAAGTTCCCTTTCATATAACTTAAAATAAACACATCAGGCCTTATTTTTCACTAAAGAAGCTTTCTTATAAGTTTTTTAATTAGATTAGGCACTTCCCTAAAGTAAAACCACACAGCCCCAATACCATTATATCTATATCTTCCATAACAACTAATGCAAGAGCGATTATCACATTTCATCAAGTGGGGAGTTTCTTTCATCAGCTTAGTCAATATTTCTGTAGACTTCTGTGCATTCACTAAAGCACTAACACTGCGACCAACTTGGCCAAACTTAACTGCATTTTTAGCTAAATGGTAACCCCAAGCTTTATGCACCCCACCTGTACAGCCACCAAGCTGACGCTGAATGTATTTTTTCTTCTTGCCATTTTCATCTATATAAGTTGTTTCTAGGAGACCACTAAAAGGATGGCTTGTAGTGTGCCCCAGTTTTTCTTGCACGTGATGGTAAGTAAAAGGAGAATTTCTTTCATCTACTATCCCAAGCATTAAGTTCTTCCCCCCCAATTCCACTACCTTTTCATACGGCATATATTTAGGGTATTCTGGACCGTCAAAAGCAGAAATCACCTGACTATGAAAGCCATTCGAAGTACAACTATTTGTCGGGTGCTTACCTCTGATCGCTCCCGGACAAAAATTGAGATAGGCTTTAGCTAAACTACCTGAATTACTCGGAGTATCGGCGGTAAAAACAAAATCATACTTCTGAACAAACCTTAGATATGAAGGACTATATGTTGGCACAACAATAGTGCCTTTCTCCCCAAGAAGAACATCAAAGATTTCTACCCAATCTTTTAATGTTTGGTCAGCATTACTATTAAAATATCCAACTCGCATCAGATCCGCAGCTACAAATAGAGTATCTCCTTCTTTCACCCCTAATTCTTTCAGCTGCTTAATAATCTTTTCCTTAGTAATACCACGCATCTTATTTAACCATTATATTTTAAAACTTGGAGTGATAGAGAAAACCTGTCGATCTTACCGAGCGTTAATACTAGAGCCTATAAACTATCCTTCGTAACTCTATATAAATGGCTACAGTATTTTACTTTAAATAACAGTTTTAAAACCTACATTTTCTCGAGCACATCCAACAAACTATGAGCAACGAACTCTACTTGCTCCTCAGAAAGATACGGATACATAGGTAAACTCAGAACATGATGGGCAAGGTAATCAGAGTTAGGCAGCTGCTTACTATCATCACTTACAGCTGGTTGACGACTAATAGGGATAGGGTAATGAACTGCGGTTGGTATATCTCGCTGCTTAAGTTCAGTTTGGATTTTATCACGATTAGAAACCTGAATAGTAAACTGAGCCCATGCACTGACTGATAAACCTTCAATTCGCGGAAGCTCTATGCCAGCCCCCTGCAAAAAGGATCTATATTTGGCAGCAACATTATTTCGCAGCTGAATCTCGTCAGATAGAATTGCTAGTTTGGGTTTTAATATTGCCGCCTGCAAAGTATCTAACCGGCTATTAACACCCACTCTGATATGATGGTAACGCCTATCCTGCCCATGCCGAGCTATTTGCTTGATTATTGTTGCCAATGCTTCGTCATTGGTAAAGATCGCTCCACCATCACCATAACAACCTAAAGGCTTACTCGGAAAGAAACTAGTCGTAGCAATGGTAGTTAAATTACAAGACATCTTATCTTTATAAGACGCGCCAAAGCTTTGCGCTGCATCCTCAATTACCGGAACATTGTGCTTTTTAGCAATCTGATTGATTGCATCCATATCAGCGCATTGCCCAT
The DNA here is from genome assembly GCF_047778025.1 of Neptuniibacter sp. SY11_33. Taxonomy (GTDB): domain Bacteria; phylum Pseudomonadota; class Gammaproteobacteria; order Pseudomonadales; family Balneatricaceae; genus Neptuniibacter. The sequence continues at coordinate 648,252 of NZ_CP180543.1, read as the reverse complement.
AGAGGGAAACAGGAATAATTGCTTTTGTTTTAGGCGTAATTGCTTGTTCCAAAACAGAAGGATCTAGATTACAAGTTATTGGATCAACATCAACATATACAGGCTTGGCACCTAACAAAGCCACTGTTTCTGCTGTAGCTATATAAGTAAAACCTGGAGTAATAACTTCATCGCCAGGGCCCACGCCTAGTGCCATTTGAGCTATCTGAAGAGCATCTGTACCATTTGCACAAGAAATACAGTATTTGCTCCCAGTAAAAGCAGCCAATTGCTCTTCAAGTTCATAAACTTCAGGGCCTAAAATATACTGACCATGCGATAATACAGTTTTAATTCCTGTATCAATTTCTTCCTTAATACGAGCTTGCTGTGCTGCTAGATCTATAAATTGCATTATACCACTTTAACTAGTTGACTATTGATTAACTTATAAACACTTCCTGTATTAGCACAAACACATTCGCCAGTACCAGTTACAGGCAGTTCTAGTTGTTCACCAAATTCACTCATCCAACCAATCTGCTTAGCTGGTACACCGACCATCAAAGCATACGAAGGAACATCCTGGTTCACAACGGCACCCGCACCGATAAAAGCATACTCACCAATAGTCACCCCACAAACAACTGTACAGTTCGCACCTAAAGTAGCTCCTTTACGTACAATAGTATTTAGATACTGATCTTTTCTTTCTATCAAGGAGCGAGGGTTGTATACATTTGTAAAAACCATACTAGGCCCACAAAAGACCCCTTCTTCAAGATGAACATTGTCGTAAACAGAAACATTATTCTGAATCTTACAGTGATCACCAATTACTACTTTATTACCAACAAATACGTTTTGACCTAAAGAGACCCCTTTACCAATTTCAGCACCTGCACATACATGAACAAAGTGCCAAACTCGTGAGCCAGCACCTATTTTAGCTCCCTTATCGACAATAGCACTATCATGCTGAAAGTAATCAGTCATGATCAAAGCACTCTTTGCAACAGAGGGTGCGGATTTTCAGGCTGTAGGGTCAAGTTACTGATTCGGATATTTTCAACTGTCTCAATTGCAGCACGATTTTCTTCGACACCATATCCCTGACCTTCCAGTACTCTCTGATAGCTTTGAGTATGAAGATCTGTAAAACCGCCAGAGAATTCCAACTCTTCACCTTCTATAGCAATACTACGATAGGTGAGTTTTTCTCCCTGTATGGCGTTATCCGGAAGGTGTGAGGCATCGATCGATAAAAACCAACGAACTCGGGCTTTTTCATATTCTAAATAACCTGAGCAAGTTTTCTCATCACGATAGTGAACCTCATTATTAAGTAAATCACCGAAAATAAAGTGCAACATATCGTAGAAATGAACGCCAATATTGGTAGCAACACCGCCCGACTTTTCATCAAAGCCTTTCCAAGATTTGAGGTACCACTTACCACGCGAAGTAAGATATGTCAGATCAACATCAAATTTCTTACCTTTGGGAGCAGACCTTACTTTCTCTCGTAGTTTTAAGATAGATGGATGGAGGCGTAATTGCAGTATGGAGTTAACTTTGGCCCCATATTCTTGTTCGTAACGAGTCAGAACTTCAAGATCAGTAGCATTCAGCACTAATGGTTTTTCACAAATAACATCAATACCATTTTGCAACGCAAACTTCATATGCGGCAAATGCAGATAATTTGGCGAGCAAATCGCAATATAATCGAGATTTTTCCCTTGAATTTTTAAATCTTCGATATAAGCAGAAAATTGTTCAAATTCAGTAAAGAATTCTGCTTCAGGGAAATGGCTATCCATGATTCCAACCGAATCATTGATATCCATCGCAACTACTAAATCATGACCTGTTTCTTTTATTGCCCTAAGGTGGCGAGGAGCGATATAACCAGCCGCACCAATCAAACCAAATCTTTTCATCAACTACACCTTAACCTATTAAAGTCGAATATCTGATGCTTCTTTATCAAGAACATACTTCACGTCATAAAGGACATGTTTTTCTTTGCCATAAGCCCTAACCTTAGCCTCGCCCCACTCTTTATATTCAGAATGATCTACGGCTAAAACGATAGCATCATAAGTAGCACATTCAGGCTGAGTAATTAAGTTGATCCCATATTCAGCTTTGACCTCATCTGCATCAGCCCAGTTATCACAAACATCCACTTGCATATTGAAGCTCTCAAGCTCAGTTATGATATCGATAATTTTAGTATTTCGAACATCAGGACAATCCCCTTTGAAAGTAAAGCCTAATACCAAAACACGAGCCTCATCGATGTGGATTTTCTTACGGCTAACCGCCTTTACTAATTCTGTAGCTACGTAAGTCCCCATACCATCATTAATTCTTCGTCCAGCAAGAATAACTTCTGGCTGATAGCCAACTTCTTTAGCCTTATGAGTTAAATAATACGGGTCAACGCTAATACAGTGCCCACCAACTAGGCCCGGTTTAAATGGTAAGAAATTCCACTTTGTACCAGCGGCGTCTAACACTTCTTGAGTATCTATATCTAAGCGATTAAATATTTTTGCAAACTCGTTAATGATTGCAATATTCAAATCACGTTGGGTATTCTCGATTACTTTTGCAGCTTCAGCTACTTTAATGGAACTTGCTTTATGCGTCCCCGCTGTAATTATCGATGCATAAAGCTGGTCGACCAATTCAGCTACTTCATCAGTAGAACCCGATGTAATTTTTTTAATTTTCGTAAGCGTATTAACCTTATCACCAGGATTGATTCTTTCAGGGCTATATCCCGCGTAGAAATCTTTATTAAAAGTTAACCCACTACCGCGCTCGATAATTGGAATGCAAACTTCTTCAGTAGCCCCTGGATAGACTGTAGATTCAAAAATAATGATATCGCCAACAGAAATAATCTGGGACAACATTTCCGATGATTTTCGCAAAGGGCTTAAGTCTGGAGCGTTATTATCATCAATAGGTGTAGGAACAGTTACGATGTAAATATTGGATCCCTTTAGATCGTCCAAACTGTCTGAATAAGATAAATGAACAGCCTCTTTCAGTTCTAGATCCGAAACCTCTAAGGTGGAATCATGGCCTTCCAACAGTTCATCAATACGCCCTCGATTGATATCAAACCCTAGCACAGATCTCGTTTTTCCAAACTCAACCGCCAGAGGAAGCCCAACATAGCCAAGACCTATAATAGCGATTTTTGCTTCGCTCAGATTCATTTATCTTCCTTTCGCTTACTTATTTCAGAGACCAAATAGTCACAGTTTGTTCAACCCAGAATAAAGCAACTATAATTCAGTAACTTACAGCAACCAACAAACAGCCGCATTATTCTTAATAGCTTCCATTCATCATGCTTTAGAAAACCGTAATTTTACCGAGGGCTTAGCCTAATATCTATGGGTAATTAGGACTTAATATTGTCGAAGATCACAACCAAGTTAACTTGCTCTACGAACCAAGAAGTAGACAATATATCGCCGTAACTAACATGAAATTCATGAGATATCAGGATCAGCTTTGAAAATTTCGAATGCCATAATTGATTGGAAAGCCAAATCACCTCACTCGAATCAGTATGAAGATATCTACTTCAACCCCGAAGAAGGAATAGAAGAAAGCCTTTATACATTTCTAGAGACAAACATGATTGGTGGTTTATTCTCTAAAATTCGTCAGCAAAATATCATAATTGCCGAAACAGGTTTTGGAACAGGACTTAACTTTCTACTTACTGCCTCTCTGTGGTTACAAAACTCACCACAAAAATCGAAATTAAAATACATATCTGTAGAAAAGTTCCCTCTATCAAGTTCCGATCTACAGAAAGCATTAGAGCAATGGCCTGAGTTTAAAGAGTTATCCCAAGCCATATTAAAACAATATCCCCTCCCGCAAGCGGGATTTCACACATTTAAAATTAATCATAGCAATATTGAGCTATTACTCATGTTCGGCGACGCTGCTGAATCTTACTCACGTTTAAACGCCAAAGTAGATGCATGGTACCTAGACGGTTTTGCCCCCTCTAAAAACCCAGATATGTGGTCACCTGCTTTGTTCCGAGAGATGGCCCGTTTAAGCAAGCCAGATACAACCTTTTCTACCTTTACTGCGGCAGGCATTGTTAAACGTGGCTTAAGGGATGTAGGTTTTGATGTGCGTAAACAGAAAGGGTTTGGGCGCAAGCGCGAAATGCTAGTCGGTACTTTTGTTGAGAACAAAGCTCCTAAAGCGATTGATAAGCCGTGGTTTGAACTACCAGCATCTAAAAAGCCAGAAGAGGTCATGATTGTTGGTGGCGGCCTTTCAGGTTGCTCTACTGCGCGAGCCTTAGCCGAGCGAGGCGTTAAAGTTACGCTGATCGAACAAGAAAATCAGTTAGCGACTGGAGGGTCTGGTAATCCGCAAGGTGCTTTATACGCCAAGCTTCCAGTCAAACAAACAACTCAGGGCGAGCTACATCTAAGCGGTTTTCTATACAGCGTTAATATGCTCAAGCGTATAGACCCGGAAGAATCCTTTTGGTCTCAATGCGGGGTAATGCAGCTTGCAACGAGCGATAAAGAACTCGCTCGTCAAAACAACCTAATAGAACAAGAAACTTACCCACAAGAGCTTGTTTCTCTTAAAAGCGCTGAGGAATTATCTGAGATCGCTAACACAGCCGTTAATTTTGATGGCTTATTTTTCCCTTCTGCTGGTTGGGTTTCGCCACGAGCGTTGTGCGATCATTTTGTCGATCACCCAAATATCTCGGTAGTACAACAGCAAGTAGAAGAATTATCTTTTGCAGAAGGTCATTGGCGGCTAGCGACACAAAGCGGAGAGTTCTTATCGGCTAGCCATCTTATTATCTGTAACGCTGAGATGGCTAACCAGTTTAGTCAAACAGATCATCTCCCTCTTAAAACCATCCGAGGCCAGGTATCCATTACTCAAGCCAAACCAACAAACAATAAGTTAAACAGCGTGGTTTGTGGCGATGGCTATATCTCTCCGGCTCAGAACCAACAGTATTGCTTTGGCGCGACTTATGATCTTCAAGGTAAAGAGCGCAATATCACGCAAGAAGACCATGAATCCAATCTAGAAAAGTTAGGTAAGGTTCTACCCGACATACATGCAGATTTAGCTTCAGAATCTAATGATCTGCAGGGACGCACAGCCTTCCGCTGCAGCACACCAGATTACATGCCCATTGTGGGTCCTGCTCCGGTGCAAGATGAGTTTATTGAAACCTTCGCACAACTAAGAAAAGATCGAAAATGGCGCTTCGAAAATGCAGAAGCAGAGCATCACCCTAATCTCTACGTCAATACAGGCCATGGCTCAAAAGGGTTAATTACCTGCCCAATTTCAGCAGAACTATTAGCCTCGATGATTTGTGATGAGCCACTTCCCCTACCAAAAGATGTCATAGATGCCATCAACCCTGCCCGTTTTATCATTAAGAAGTTGATAAAACAGACGATATAGATAGATATAGCCGGAGTTGCATAATTAGCAACTTCGGCTTTATATTTAATTTATTACTGTTTGGCTGGAGTAGCTATGGCACTTTACGTATACGATCAAGGCTATCGAATACAAACACCTAAAGAGTCTCTCTTTAGGGAGAAAGGTGTTGATTCTCTGAAGCACAGCCGCCATAGCCACCGTAGCGCAGATATGGAAGATCGCCTCCATGCCGACGGTGAGAAATTTGTCATTCCTGGGCCTCACAAAGGCCCAGAAAACAATGACAACGCTAGCCGTGCCTACGCCTCTAATACTGCCGATAGCCATACTGAACCCGACAGCCCGCAGTTAACGGTCTCCAGAATTATGGTTTCACCGGTACATAGTGTTACACCGAGCACTCCTATCAGCAGCACTTGGAAACGGATGGATTCTCTGGAAATCAATCACCTGGTGGTAATGGAAGAGGATCAACGTCCATTAGGGCTTATTCACAAAACAGATCTTATTGCAGCAGGGACAGATTCTATCTCTCCTGTCCGATCTCTATGTACCAAAAAGCTAACGGCAGCGACACCTGAAACTATGGTTCAAGATGTCGCGATGAACTTTATTGAGAATGATATCAACGCCGTTCCCGTTGTTGATGAACAAGACCAAGTCGTTGGCATCGTCTGTAGAACAGACCTTTTGCGCTTACTGGTCAGTGGCCCTCATTTGGAGAGATGGGTTTAGGGCGCTGCGGTGGATGCGATGATAGCTCCTTAGGCTCCTCTTTATTGCCACCAAACAACCCAGCAATAAACCTAAATACTTTTTTCACACCGCGCCAAATCTTTGGAAGCAACCACACCAGTAGCAATATAAAGATCACTAAGCCAGCTAAGAACCAGATTGGGTGGTTAAGCGCTGCCCAAAGGCCACCTAAGACCAAAAGGTCTTCACTAATTGAAGCCGTCCAATTGGTCACTGGCTCAGGCGAGGTATTAATTAATACGCGCCCACCAGCTTTTGCCGCATGACTTCCGGCAGCTAATGTGCCACCAGCCAAAGCTGCGGCTAACTCTACTGCAGGCGTTACGTCACCTACTGCACTGGCAGCCAAAGCAGCGCCCGCAGGAATGCGAACAAAGGTGTGTAATGTATCCCAGCCTGTGTCGACCCCAGGTACTTTATCGGCAAAAAACTCGACAAAATACATAGCACCAGCAGCCATTAAAACGAGTGGATCACTAACAATCTGTAACTCTTCTGGTAAGGCGATATGTCCCATATTATTGAGCATGCCTAACATTAGGACAGTGGCGTATAAGTTAATACCACTTGCCCAACCAACTCCCATCGTCAGTGCTACCAAACTGACAATTTGTTCTAACTGATCCATATAAGTACCTCGCTGATTATCCAAGGCCTTACAGATCGAATAGAAGGCCCAGCGCTACAATGTGTCTTTAGATACTATATTACAAAGCCCTGTACTCTCGCTGAACAAGATAACGACCTGCTCTGATTGCAAGAGAGACTTCACTTGCGCAACTTTATCGGAGAGAGAGCATTCATATTCACCATAGTCAGTACCATCACGGCTGACAAACTCTTCGATCAATGCCGTGAGTGTAACTGGCTCAAGCTCTTGATAGGGGATGATCATAAAGGCGGGGCTACCAGATCTTTAACTTACTAAACCAGCTTGCACCCTGCCAACGATCTTTACATCCGTGCAATTCACGCTGCCACCGATCATATCTTTGCTGAAGACCACGCGCTTGCTGAGTAAGTTCTGGATATTTAGTTGAATCAAAACGGTGATAACCACCGTGACCTAACCGAAGTGCCAAGTAGTGACCTGCTGCATTATCCCAAGCAAGGCCATTACGGCTCACGCTCTGCTGTGTAAACCAACCAACAAAATGAACGGCATCTTCAACCTCTGTAGGCTCTGCATCCCAACGCTCACTTCGAATACGGAATTCATCCCAATCGGCAGCACGAGGCCGTACGTGTTTTTTATCTAGCTCAGTTAAAGGCAGCTCAAGCATAGCCAACGTTAAAGCTATAGGGGTACCGTATTTTTGCTGAACATTAACAGCCGGCTCAATCCAATCATCAGTGTCATCTAACTCATCACAGATCATCAGAACAGGCTTAGTGGCAGTCCCACCAAAGCAACCAGAAAGAAGCAATGAAATGATAAATACACCATAAGCTTTATGATTGAACCGAATTAGCATTACAGATTCACTCCATGCTCAGCTAGAAAGTTAACAAACTCATCTTCATCCATCGTGACGATGTTTAACTCGTTTGCCTTTTTAAGTTTTGAACCAGCACCCGGCCCAGCCACTACACAATCAGTTTTTGCAGAGACACTGCCTGCCACTTTGGCGCCTAAAGCCAACAAGTAATTTTTGGCATCACTCCGCCCCATACGCTCCAACTTACCCGTCAGAACCCATGTTTTACCCTGCAAGACTAACTCATCTTCAGACGGTTTTTCTATCGCGTCCCAAGAAATACCAGCCTCATTAATCAAGGCATCGACAACTTCGCGGTTATGCTCCTGCGCAAAAAACTGCGTAATATGCTTTGCAACGATCGGCCCTACGTCAGGCACATCGATAAGCTCTTCTTCAGATGCTGACATCAAAGTATCCAGCTTGCCAAAGTGATGCGCTAACGCCCGAGCAGTTGCCTCACCTACTTCACGAATACCCAAAGCGTATAGGAAACGCGGCAATTGTGTATTACGGCTGTTGTTAATCGCATTAATCAGATTCTCGGCAGACTTAGGCCCCATCCGCTCAAGCTTAGCGATCTTCGCTTGATCCAATGTAAATAAGCCCGCCGGATTATGTAACATATCCAGATCGACTAGCATTTCGATTAACTTATCACCTAGGCCATCGATATCCATCGCCTTGCGGGATACAAAGTGCTTTAGCGCCTCTTTTCGTTGTGCCGCACAATACAAACCACCCGTACAACGAACAACCGCCTCCCCCTCTTGCCGCTCTACAGCCGAATCGCATACGGGACAAGATTTAGGAAACTCTACTGCTTCCGCTTCGGGTAACCTTCTATCATGTAACACTCGAACTACTTGAGGAATCACATCGCCAGCACGACGAATAATCACCGTATCACCAATCCGTACATCAAGGCGTTCAATCTCATCCATATTGTGTAACGTGGCATTAGAAACCGTCACACCACCCACGAATACTGGCTCTAGGCGAGCCACAGGAGTAACCGCACCTGTACGACCAACCTGGAATTCAATTGCACGAATTGTTGTCATCTCTTCTTGAGCAGGGAATTTATGTGCTATTGCCCAACGCGGCGCGCGTGATACGAAGCCTAACTGCTTTTGCTGCTCAAGGTTATTAACTTTAAAAACGACACCATCGATCTCGTAAGGAAGTGAATCACGCAGTTCAGAGACTCTTTGATAATACGCCATGCAACCATCAACACCATCGACAACTTCTAACAATGGATTGAGTTTAAAGCCCCACTCTTTTAGCTGGGTCAGTATGGCCGCATGCTCAGAAGCCAACTCACCGCCAGAAACAATACCAACACTGTAACTACACATCTCTAGAGGTCGAGATGCGGTAATTTTGGGGTCTAACTGACGTAGACTCCCAGCTGCAGCATTACGTGGATTCACAAATGGCTTCTGTCCCGATGAAGCTGCTCGTTGATTTAACAGTTCGAAACCTGCTTTCGGCATGTAGATTTCACCACGGACTTCTATCCGCTCTGGGTAACCGTTGCCTGTTAGCTTTAAAGGAATCGTAGGAATAGTACGTACATTCAGGGTGATATCTTCTCCCGTCGTACCATCACCACGCGTAGCGCCACGTACAAGCAAACCATTTTCATAGAGTAAACTTACGGCAATACCGTCTAATTTTGGCTCACAAGCATATTGTATAGATCCACCGCCTTGCTGATCTAAACGCTCTACCACTCTACGATTGAACTCTTGCATATCCTCTTCATTGAAGGCGTTATCCAAAGAGAGCATCGGCAGTTCATGTTCAATTTGGCTAAAGGCCGATAGAGGCTGCCCACCCACCCTTTGGGTCGGTGAATCAGATGTTATTAGCTCAGGATTGTCTCTCTCTAACTTTTTCAACTCATGGAAAAGTCGGTCATACTCAGCGTCTGGAACCTCAGGATCATCCAAAACATAGTAAAGATAGTTATGTTGGTTTAGCTGCTCACGCAGAGATTCGATCTGTTCTTGTATAGACACGGTAAGACTCAATCAGGGGTATAGAGAGAAGAAAGCGTGGCTTAACGGCCACGCTTTTTAAGAGTTTTCATTTCAAAGTCGCGAACACGTTGTCGGTAGTGTTCCATCGTCTGGCTTCGAAGTACCGATCGGTTTTCATCCAGCATTTCACCGCCAAGATGCTTCGCTACAGTTTCTGCAGTGGCCAACATACACTCAAAGGCATCCATGACATCTTGCGGTTCTTCCATCGACATAAAGAACATCACCGCTTTTGTCGTAAGTGATTCGGGATTGCCTTGGACGAAGGTACCCGGTGGAAGCGCATTTGCCATACTGAACTGCACAGGGCTAATACCCGAAGCTTTTTCAAAACGATGATAAATATCCATTTCGCCAAAGTTCATACCACAAGCATCAACTATTTTCTGCAATACAGGACCGTTAAACTGCGGCTGCTCTTTCGCAATTACAGAGATCACCAGGACATTCTCAGGATCTGGATCTTTCTCTAGAGGCTTCCGCTGTACACCTGCAGGCGCTATAGCTGGCTCTGGCTCTGGCTCTGGCTCTGGCTCTGGCTCTGGCTCTGGCTCTGGCTCTGGCTGAACATCGGAAATAACTTCAACTTGCTCAACCATAGCATCTGGTTCTGGCGAATATTCTACTTCTTCACGCAGATACTCAGGCTCCATTGTTTTTTCATAACTGGCATCTTTAGTTTCAACCTGAGCCTCTTGAGCCTCATTTGCTGGGACTTTTGAAATAGTCTCTGTAACAGAAAGCTCAGAGCAGTCATTATCTAGCGCCGAACCTAGGGTCAGGTTGGCATATGGGTCCTCTTCCACATGACCAAAATCGAAGCCAGTCTGTGGATCATCCTCAACAGCTGAAGGCGTGTTATTTTCAACACCTTTAAGATCTAGTTGAGGGAAAGGCTCATGCTCCTGTTCGTTTTCATGGATATGCTCTTTTTCATCAAGCTCATCCATTAGAAGCGTTACAGGCTTTTCGAAGTCAATCTCTTGAACGGGTGCAGCGGCTGCGGCAATTACTAGCTCCGGCTCTGGCTCTGGCTCTGGCTCTGGCTCTGGCTCTGGCTCTGGCTCTGGCTCTGGCTCTGGCTCTGGCTCTGGCTCTGGCTCTGGCTCTGGCTCTACAAAGTTCTCGATAGGCTGTTGAATTTCAATAGGCTGTTCTGATTTAAGCTCTTCTTCAACAATTTCTGTTAACTCAAGTTCAGTATCAGACTCATTCTGAAGCGTTTCGTATTCATTGATTTGAGTACTCGTTACTTCAACATCATTCTGCTCTTCAGTATCAACACTTGGAACTTCTTCCACTTCATCAGAAAGCTCAGCATAGTACTGAGACTCTTGCTCTGCTTCCTGAACAATCTCAACTTCCGATTCTGGCTGCACAGTTTCTTGGACTGCTTCAGGTTCTAACTCGACTATCGACCGCTCTTGTAGAATTTCATCTTCATAATATGGAGCAGTAGGGTCTTCGATTTCAGCAGTATTCTGCTCAAAATCGCCATCCGCAGTAACCACGGGAACCTTTTCCTCTGTAACTTCCTGATACGACTGAAGTTCTGGTTCTGGTTCTGGTTCTGGCTCTGGCTCTGGTTCTGGTTCTGGTTCTGGTTCTGGTTCTGGAATAGTTTGTTCTATTACGCGAGCAGGGCCCAATACCCCTTCATCCATAGCATAACCGGACAGCTCAGGTTTTGTTTCTTCTGCTTCTTTTGGAAGTGGTTCATCCATTACCGGGATGTCATCAACAGTTAGCGTCGGCTCTACGGCAACCTTACGCGCACTACCAACAATACCGTCATCAATATCTAGATTATCATCCCAAACCGGCGCTGTAGGCTCTACTTTTTTAACAGTATTTTCTTCTGCTAGCGGCTGAATTTCTTGTGCTTCCATCGCACTAGCATCAAAAGAGTTTGGGGTTTCTTGCGGGGGAGAATCACCGTCTAAATTTGGACGGTGATTAGAGAAAAGTGGGTCATCATCTAACGCGACCTTGCGGGCACCACCTGACGGCAACTCTGGATTAAATGAGTCATCGCACTCTGGAACATCAACAAAGTTTTTGTCGATGTTCATCTTTAGGCGATTACGCCCAATTTGCATACGACGCCAACCATCCAAAACAATCAGTAGGATTAAAACAACCCCACCGATTATTAACCATTCACGCAGAGTGATTTCCATGTGCTTAGTCGCGACCTTATCTTAAAAAAACGGTAATAAGTACCCACTATAAAAGAGCCAGATTTATTCGACAACTCTATCGATCGTAAGAATCATAGGTAAAGTTGTACCACGTACCTGAACAGGAGAGATCAAACCATATAGATCGCCAGGCTGTTCTTTTGGTTCACCCGTTTTTGAGACTCTAGCAGATACTTCAACAGTTGATACCGTAGACAAACCTGACTGAGGATTCATCGCTTTAGAATCATCAAGAACGACATCTATCGGTAGGTCAGAAACTTGAAGTTTAACAGCTGCTAACGGGATACGACCGCCTACTTCGCGAGCAAATACAAAGACAGTGGCATCAACAGCAACCCGTTGTTTCAGCTGATCATCGATATTCACTTTCAAGCTGATTGATGCTGGCATTAATTCAGGAATCTCTGGCACATCAACACCTTCAGCGATCAAGGCGTCACGGGCATTACGCACACCTGAACGAAGAGATTCTGCAGTCTTACCGTCCGAATTACGAAGCGCTTTCAACCAATAATCTAGCGCACCTTGATAATCTTTATGCTCATAGCGATCAATACCTAACAAACCTAACACAGTAACTTCTAGAGGCTTAATCGCTAGCGTCTTATCAATAACCGTTTTGATCTCTGGGCTCATTTTACTTTCATTAGCAAAAAATAAAGCCTGAGCGTACTGGCCTAGGACATCCGCATACTGAGGGGAATCTTCAGGCAACAAAGACACAACCCTCTCAAAACCAGCAGCTCCCTTTTTAAAATGCCCTTGGTTCATATAGGTCGTTGATAGTAAGTACCAACCCTCAGGATTTTCTGGATTCAACTTAAGCTCTTTTTCAAGCTGAGCCACTGCCTCTTCCAGCGTCGGCTGTTTACCGTTAAATGGATCTTTTGGCTGCTGCATTGATAGCTCAAGATCAGCAGAACGTCCGTAAACGGAGTACAAACCAATTGCTGCAACAGGAATCATTAACGCCAACAGTGTTACAGTCACTAGTGCTTGCGAAGTTAACGCTATTTTATTCTTAGATTTCTTCTGTTCAGTCACATCCGAAAGCAAGTTACGTTCAAGCTCAGTTCGCAGCGTCGCAAAATCCGTTTCATCTAGGTTGCCTGCAGCTTTCTCTTCTTCTAATTCAGATAAGCGCTCCTGAAAGATCTCGATATTTTGTTGTTCACGATCTTCAGCTACCTCATTTTGAATTAGGCGCCTAGCACGTACAAAGGGTAAAAATACAAAAGCAATAGCCAGTACCGTTAACAGCGCTATGCCTACCCATAGTTCAATCATTTATCTTTACCCTTATCTAAAATATCTTTCAGGCGCTGGGCTTCATCACCGCTAAGAGATGAATCTAAATCTTGCCCTTTTTCGTCTACTTTCTTCTTGCGCTTTCGAGAAAGAAAAACCATCACCATAATACCGATAACAGCCAACACAAATGGCCCATACCACAATACATAGGTCGCTTTATTAACTGGCGGGCGATATAAAACAAAATCACCGTACCTTGCAACCATGAAATCGACAATTTCGTCGTTATTGTTGCCTTCTTGTAACATCTTGTAGACTTCATTACGTAAATCAGAAGCGATTGGCGAATTAGAATCCTGCAAGTTTTGGTTTTGACATTTTGGACAACGTAGCTCGAACGTTAATTGACGAAAGCGTTCGCGCGTTTCTTCATCCTTAAATTCGTAAGTATCAATGGCTGCCCATAGCGACATAGGCAGAGAAAACAGCAATAACGCTAGGACTTTTCTCATTGTGCAGCAACCTTCTCAGAACTGTTGATCTGATCAATAATCCCTTTCAGCTTGGCCCATACTTGCTGATCAACAACACCCACATGTTTATAGCGGATCACACCTTGTGCATCGATCACATAAGTTTCAGGTGCACCATAAACACCCAAATCTAGACCTAAGCTTCCTTTGTCGTCATAAACATTTGTTGCGTACGGATCTAAGTATTTATTTAACCAAATCTTTGCTTTCTGGCGCTCATCTTTATAGTTAATACCGATAACTTTATAGCCTTCGGCCTTAATACTATTCAGCTGTGCGTGCTCTTCTTTACAGGATGGACACCAAGTCGCCCATACATTAACTAAAGCAGCTTCACCTTTAAGATCTTCAGCGTTAAGCATTTTGCCTTCGTCATACAAAGACGGTAGCTCAAACTGAGGGAAAGGCTTATTCAATAGAGCTGAGGGCAATTCCGTAGGATCCAGTTGCAAACCACGCCAAAGAAAAATGCCAATTCCTAAGAAAATTGCCAATGGAATAAACAAAACAAAGCGACGCATGATTATTTATCCTTAATACTTAAGCGTTTGCTACAGCACGCTTATTTTGTTTTCTATAACGCTTATCCATCGCAGCCAACAAACCACCCACGGTCATTAGTAAGCCGCCCAACCATAACCAACGGACAAACGGTTTATGTTGAACACGCACAGCCCATGCACCACCTTCCAACGGCTCACCCAAGGCTACATATAAATCTCGGGTTAGACCTGGGTCAATTGCGGCTTCGGTCATAACTGTGCCACTGGCGTTGTACATACGTTTTTCTGGGAACAATTCGCCATAAGCTTCACCATCCTTCAGTACACGCAAACGCGCTTTATCTGAAACATAGTTAGGGCCTACAACATCCCGAGTACCATCAAAAATAAACTCGTACTGTTTAAAGCTCAACTTATCGCCCGGCACCATTCTCAGATCACGCTCTTCGTTGTAGATAGAAACGAGCGTCATACCAACAATTGTTACCGCAACACCGATATGGGCTAATACCATCGCGTAATAACTACGAGACAACATCGTTAATGCCTTAAAAGGTGCCTTACGGTGAGAAACTTTGTTCCAAATATCTTTAATCGATACGAACGTAATCCAGAATACAAGCGCCATTCCAAGGAATACGTACCAATCAAAGCCATCGCCATACAGCAGAGGGAACACAGCAGCACAGACGATGCTCAATACAAATGGAATGACCAATTGAGCAGTAAGATATGAGCTCTTAGTACTTCTCCAACGAGAAAGAATACCGAAGCCCATAAAGCCAACCATTACAGCCATTAGAGGGATAAAGAGTGCGTTAAAGTACGGAGGACCTACTGAAATCTTACCCATACCTAAGGCATCAATAAGCAGCGGATACAATGTTCCTAATAGAACCATCATCGCTACTACGACTAGCAGAACATTGTTACCTAGCAAGAATGTTTCGCGCGAAACCAATTCAAAACTTGATTCACTTTTTACATGCGCAGCTTTCAATGCGTAGATCAACAAAGATCCACCAATCGTGATCGCCAATAGCGCAAGCAGGAAGTAGCCACGCTCGGGGTCTGTCGCAAAAGCATGTACTGATGTAAGTACACCAGAACGAACCAAAAAGGCACCAAGTAAGCTCAGCGAGAAAGTAAAGATCGCTAACAATACCGTCCAGCTTTTAAATACACCACGCTTTTCAGTGACAGCTAAACTGTGAACCAGCGCAGTACCTACCAACCAAGGCATAAATGAAGCGTTTTCTACTGGATCCCAGAACCACCAGCCGCCCCAGCCTAATTCGTAATATGCCCACCAGCTTCCTAATGCGATGCCTAAGGTTAGGAATGCCCAAGCAACAATTGTCCAAGGACGAGACCAACGCGCCCAAGCCGCATCTAAACGGCCGCTTAGCAAAGCTGCGATAGCAAAGGCAAACGCAACAGAGAAACCAACATAACCCATGTAAAGCATTGGCGGATGTAGAATCAGACCAATATCTTGCAGCAGTGGGTTAAGGTCACCACCTTCTTGCGGGAAGCGAGGCAGATGACGCTCAAATGGACTCGATGTCATCAGCGTAAACAGGATAAAACCAACACTGATAATACCCATAACACCTAATACGCGGGCCACAATATCTTGCGGTAAGTTGTCGCTTTTAATCGCTACAGCCCAAGTCCAGCCACCTAAAATCACAACCCAAAGCAGTAACGAACCTTCATGTCCGCCCCAGATTGCACTGATTTTGTAGTAGATAGGTAGCGCTGTATTTGAGTTTGTTGCGACATAGGCAACCGAGAAATCATCTACAACAAAGGCGTAGCCAAGACATACTAGGCTGACCATCAAGAAGGCAAACATGCCGGTTGCTAATGGACGAGCAAAGCCCATCCACAAAGCATTCTTACTATAAGTACCTGCTAACGGAACAACCGCTAATAACGCAGCCAAACATAAAGATAAAATTAGTGCGTACTGACCTAACTCAGGGATCATTTGTTATATACCTCACCCTCAGGTTTAGGCATATGACCACTCTTTTCTAGTGCTTCAGCAACTTCTGGTGGCATATAGTTTTCGTCATGCTTAGCTAACACTTCAGTCGCCTCAAGTTCATTCGAACTATTCAATTTACCTTGGGAAACAATACCCTGACCTTCTCGGAATAGGTCAGGCAAGATACCTTCATAATGAACCGTCATTACGCTTTCATAATCTGTAAGTTGGAAGGATACTTTCAGACTTTGCGGATCACGCTTTACACTACCCTCTACAACCATACCACCCGCTCTAATTCGCGTATCCTTAGGTGCTTCGCCCTTAGCAATCTCAGTTGGAGAGTAGAAAAGGTTAATATTTTGGCTAAGAGCGAACATAGTTAAGCCAACAGCCGCTCCGACACCAAAGACAATAAATAAAACGATAATTAAACGTTGTTTGCGTTTAGGGTTCATGAAGATTTTTTCTCCCTGCGCAGGCGACGTACAAGATCAGAGATAACCTTCTTCTTTTGCAGTGCCGGGTTCACAATATTAATAACAATAACGAATAAAGCGATGGCATAACTTAGCCAGACATATAAACCATGTCCGCCCATCGCGATAAAATCTGAAAAACTATCAAAACTCACTGGGTTAGCCTCTCTGTTTTTCTATCAATTCCCGCACCCAACTGGAGCGACGTTCTCGATATAAAATTTCATTTCGAGTACGCATCATCAAAGAGACCGCGAAGAAACAATAAAACCCTATAACCATGACGAGGAGTGGCACCCACATTTCCGCGGGCATTGCCGGTTTCTCAGTCAAAGTAAATGTTGCTGGCTGATGTAGAGTGTTCCACCAGTCAACTGAATATTTGATGATTGGGATATTTACCAAACCAACCAAAGATAAAACTGCAGAAGCTTGAGCCGCCGTCGCTTCGCTCTCGATTGCAGAGTTCAAAGCAATAACGCCCAAATAAAGGAATAGGAGAATTAGCATAGACGTTAAGCGCGCATCCCAAACCCACCAGGAGCCCCAAGTAGGCTTACCCCAGATAGCGCCAGTCGCTAAAGCCAAGATTGCAATGGATGCACCAATAGGTGCACAAGACTTCGCGACCATATCGGCCACTTTCATTTTCCAGATAAGTCCTATTGCTCCTGCGATTGCCATCATCATATAGCAGGATTGAGCTAATATAGCGGAAGGAACATGGATATAGATAATTCTAAAGCTGTTACCTTGCTGGTAATCCTCTGGTGCAAAACCTAGCGCCCAAACAACACCTGCAATAAGTGCAATAGTCGCTGCAATTGCAAATCCGGGCAGCAGCTTACCCATAATTTCATAAGACCAACGTGGCGATGCCAATTGATAAAACCAACGAGGCATCCACTTCTTTTTTTCGCTCATAACAACCTAAACTTATCCGCTCACGGAAATTCTTAATGCTGCACCAATTGCAAGAGGCGCCATCACAACACCCAAAGCCAAAATAGCGCCTAACAACGCAAAATACCCAGCAAGAGGCAATCCTGTCACTGCCGCCTGAACTGCGCTCGTACCAAAAATAAGCACAGGGATATACAGTGGCAGCACAAGTAGAGATATCAGCACACCACCCTTTCGTAATCCCACCGTCAATGCCGCACCAATGGCACCGATCAAACTTAATGTTGGTGTCCCAAGCAACAGACTCAACATCAAACCACTCATTCCTTCTGCTGGTAAAAACAGCATAACCCCGAGTAAGGGCGCTAATAGCGTTAATGGCAGACCGCTCATCATCCAGTGAGCAATCACTTTAGCCAGCACAACCACAAACAGTGGCTGCGGACTTAACAGCGTCTGCTCTAATGTTCCATCTTCGAAATCTGATCGAAATAGGCTATCCATAGACAATAAGGTAGCGAGCAATGCTGCTACCCAAACAACACCGGGAGCCACCTCAGCCAAGAACGTCGGTTCAGGGCTCACACCCAGTGGAAATAATGTCGCGACCATTAAAAAGAAAATGAGCGGATTAAACAAATCGCTTTTTTTGCGATAAGCCAACATTAAATCCCGCTTTAATACGGCATAGAATAAACTTGATACAGACGTATCGCCCTGACCTAACTCATCTTTTGTCACTGTCTGGTCCATTAAGTTCCCGCCAATTCATCAAGATTTAATCGACGAACCTGCTCGCCCACACCCAGCTCATGGTGAGTGGTCAAAATCACACAGCCACCTTGCTTCGCATGATCAAGAATAAGCTGCTCTTTTTCAGCGACACCTTTTTTATCAATGGCAGTGAACGGCTCATCGAGAATCCACAACTTAGCGCTACTTAAATACAAACGCGCAAGGCTCACTCGACGATTCTGACCTGCAGAAAGCGTATGGCAGGGAGAATCTTCAAAACCAGTTAATCCCACTTTATCTAACGCCATAGGGATCTCAGCGACATTTATCCCCGGATGCATAGCTGCATACCATTGGAGGTTTTCTTCAGGCGTGAGCACAGCCTTCACCCCAGGGTGATGACCAAAATATAGGAGCTCTCGACGGAATTCTTCGCGAACCTCTGAGACAGGTTCCCCTTCCCAGTAAATATCACCTTCATAATGATTAGATAAGCCACTGAGGATACGCAGCAGCGTCGTTTTACCGCTACCGTTTTGTCCTTCGATCTGGATAACTTCGCCTTGTGATACAGAAAAATTTAGATCTTCGAACAGAATACGTTCGTCACGCTCACAAAACAGGTTTTCAACTTGTATTAACGCTGTATCCAAATCAATCCCCAAACCCAATCGAGTCTTCCGACCTATTTCTTAAACTTTTAATCGCTTAAGAAATGTAATTTACGGCAATAAACTATACTTTTTACAATATCTGCCGATTATTAACCGAGGGATTATATACGAATATCTGATTGCACGGCACTGTTGTATTGCTTTCTAAAAGTTGGATTCTTATCCTCATTTAGCAGCATATATTTCTCATAGAATAACGCCCGCACGCTCCTTACTCATTTCCTAGGACTAGAGGTTACTAAACTTGCTACCACAACTACCTGCTATTCCACTGCAAACAACCAGCAGTAGTAGCGATTCTGCTCAGAATGTAAATCGACTGTTCCCAGTCGGGCAGAACGTCAGTGCGACCGTTGTAGCGGTAAGTAGGGATCAGATCCAACCGGAAGTATTTAAGCTCAAACTGGAAGTTAACAATCGTTTGATCCAGATGGGTGTCTTTCAAGCCCTACCTATAGGGCAGAAAATTAATGTAAATCGTCAAAGTGATGGCCAAATTCAAATCACGCCGCAACCTGCACAGACGGGTAATACAGCCAATACCCAGACCAGTAATACGCAAAACCAACCGCAACAAACACAGCAAAGCGCTAACAATACGGCCACTAGACCTGATCAAGGAATACAACTAAAACTGGCCCAATCAGGCGATCTTCTAAAACTTCCTGCCGATACTCGTGTTGCAGCTGCAGTCATCAGCAGTCGCCCTGTCTACCCGCCTTCGACACCGAGCGGCCAGCCAGTACAAGCTAACGTAGTGAGTACTACAACAACGCCGCAACAAATATCAGTAACACCCCAACAAACAACAACTACTTCGCAACAAGCCATAACCCCTGCTGGTCAGCAAAATAGTCCCAGTTTGACAGTTCAACTAGCACCCGCAGCAGGCGGATCAACCCCAACACAACCGGTAATTACATCTACACCCACCAGCGCTCAGAACAACACTGCCCAAGCAACAAATACTGCGGGGGCTCAGCCGAACCTTACAACGCCAATCAACAACAGCACGCCGCAAAATCAAACTGCTCCCACTGCTCAAGGGGCTAGTACAGTAGCAACCTCACAAACCACTGGACCTTCGATACAACCACAACAGCAAAACATTGCAGATAAAACTAACCCAGCTGCACAACAGGTCCAGCAAAACCCTGCACCTGTTAGGACAGTTCCACCAATACATCACCTTGTAAGCTTAGCGCTACCAGACGGTTCAAAAGTTGAAGTTCAATCGCCTCGACCTATTCCGCAAGGCACTCAACTGCAATTGGTCTCGAACGGTAATCAAAACGTTCAGGTTCTGCGTATTCAGGAACCACCTCTGACGTTAAATTCTGCGTTAGACAAACCAGCTATACAGGAAATACTGCGAAATACTTTGCCTTTGCAGCAACCTACAGCTACGGCTTTTAATCAGTTGGCACAAGCCACTTCGACTGAGGCGAG